>NZ_JAECZA010000118.1 GCF_016056275.1 Dendronalium phyllosphericum CENA369
CCTTTTTGTGATGGGGGTAACGAAAGTTACGCTAATTTAGAACTAGTGCATTATTACTGTCATCAACAAATACATTCTCATGCACAGAATCACCTTTCTGAAATTGAGAATGAATTGAGTCCTTGGTAGCTCTAGGATTTGCTAAAGCCGGATGCAGGGTGAACTTGCTTGTCCGGTTTGTCGGGGGGAAAGGGATAGCAATATCCCTGCCCTACCCAGTAAACCTTAGAACAAGAAATTTTCCAAGGAGCGGCAGGTGGGGGGTTTTCCTTTTACTACCCCTCACGGGGATGGAAACTTTTTTGGTAGCGAGGGCTACCGTGAAATTTATAATTTGTTTTCCTTTTACTACCCCTCACGGGGATGGAAACAAGATCCCGTGGTCGGCTTCGTCAGCGGCGACACAAAGTTTTCCTTCTACTACCCCTCAGGGGGATAAAACCGAGTAGTTGTCAAAATGCACTTATTTGAAAGCTTTTTTCTATATGATGGCAGTGCAGAAAAGATAAGTAAGATAGAAGAATAACTACACCAACGCCAATTAAGAACTTTCTTTTTCTTGGCTCTAAATAAAGAGTTGATTTGACTACTACCCAAATGGGAAGAAGAGGTGTAACGTGACAATTACGCTAAATCACACTATAGTGCCAGCATACGATAAAGAAGCATCGGCACGGTTTTTTGCACAAATCTTTGGTTTAGAGGTTGAATCCTCTGTTGGTCACTTTGCTGTTGTGCATGTCAACGACCAACTGACACTCGATTTTGCCGACCAAGAAGAATTCGAGTCGCATCATTATGCATTTTATGTCAGCGATGAAGAATTTGATGCCATCTTCGCACGAGTTAAAGATGCAGGTCTTGAATATAGTAGCGACCCTATGCATCAAAATAAAGGTCAGATTAATCATAGAAACGGAGGTCGTGGATTTTATTTCTATGACCTTGATGGGCATAACTTAGAAGTTTTGACCCGCGTGTAGAAGTTTAATACAGCTATAGCCACACCCTTTAGGACATTTTCAAAGCTTGAATGCAGGGAATAGTAAGACTTTCCCTCCTGCCTTCTGCCTTCTGCCTCCTGCCTTCTGCCTTCTGCCTCCTGCTATACCAATTCGTAATTCGTAATTAAGAAATTCAGATTGTGAAAAATGGCTAATAGCTATTCGACAGTTAGCGATTAGCTATTAGCCATTAGCAACATTTCAGCTTACAATCCTTTTGATTGTTCGGTAGCGATCGCGCTAACTTGAGTGCTATTAATTGTTGTTGCTTGCAAAATTGCAGTATGGGAGATAGAGTCATTAGCCAGTTTAAACAGCGGATTTGACAAAATCCCTGCTATGGAAGTGGCGATTAAAGTTACTACTAGCCCCACCTGCAAAGGTCTGAATCCAGGCAGATTCCAACGCACTTCGGGATAATTTTTCACTGCGTCGGACATTTCTTGGGGTTCTTTGACTACCATCATTTTGACTACGCGAATGTAGTAGTAGATGGAGACGACACTAGTAACTAAGGCCAGTAAAACTAATCCGTAAAGGCCAGCTTGCCAACCAGCCCAGAATAAGTAAATCTTGCCGAAAAATCCAGCTAATGGTGGAATACCACCCAAGGAAAGTAAGGCGATACTTAACCCCAGTGTTAAAAGTGGGTCTTTTTGATACAACCCAGAGTATTCGGCAATTTGGTCGGTTCCTGTCCGCAGCGAGAACAAAATGATGCAGGTAAAACCGCACAAGTTCATGAACAAATAAACCAGCAAGTAAAATATCATGCTGGCATATCCTGCCTCAGTACCGGCAATCAAGCCCAGCATCACAAACCCAGCTTGAGCAATGGATGAATAAGCTAGCATCCGTTTCATGCTAGTTTGGGCGAGGGCAACAACGTTACCCAGAATCATGCTGAGAACCGCAAGGGCGGTGAAGACAAATCTCCACTCATCAGCAACGAGAGAAAAAGTTGTTGTCAGCAAGCGGATGGCTAAGGCAAATCCAGCTGCTTTGGAACCAACAGATAAAAAGGCAATCACTGGAGTGGGCGCGCCTTCGTAAACGTCTGGTGTCCACTGGTGGAACGGTGCAGCAGAGATTTTAAAGCCAATACCTGCAATCACAAAAACAAGGGCAATTACTAAACCCAAAGATTGACCAGCGTTAGCACTGGCAATTTTATCAGCGATCGCACTCAGTTCTGTTTCTCCGCCTGATAGCCCGTACAGCAGGGAAACGCCGTATAAAAATACTGCCGTACTGGAAGCTCCAATTAACAGGTATTTCAGCGCTGCTTCATTAGAACGGGGATCGCGCTTAGTATAACCTGTGAGCAAGTAAGAGGAAATACTGAGGGTTTCTAGAGAGATGAAAATCATTACCAACTCACTAGCCCCGGATAAAAACATCCCCCCTAGGGTAGCAGTCATCAAAATGGCGATGAATTCTGCTAAAGCTGTGCCACTCTGCTCGACATAGCGAATTGACATCAATATAGTAAAAGCAGCAGATAATGCCACGATACCGCGAAAGACGATACTGAGGTTATCGCTGTTAAACTCACCGCTAAAGGAGATGGGATTGGAAGAATCCCATTGAACATACAGGGCGACAATCGAAGCAAGTAAACCTGCGATCGCTAGATATCCAATCCAGCGTGAGGATGTCCGCCCCAAAATCAAATCAACAATCAAAACCCCCAAGAGGGTGACAATTACAATTCCCTCTGGCAAAATCGTTCCAGCATTTAACTGGGATGCAAGATTAGCAAAATCCATGAGATATATAGGTTTTGGCGATTAGACATTAAGGCTAGCTGAGTTAATTCTATCTATTGTTCTTGGCCAAAGTTGCATTTAATTTTATATGCGAGCGTACAGACATGATTTCATAAAAGCAGCTAATGGTAAATGAAATCGCGCATCTGACCAGACATTGATACTATCTCTACTATCCTTACCATCAGATTAAATTATGCTAAAATTTAGAACACAAAATCTACATTTCAACAAATAAAGCCGTAGCCACAACATTTAGGACAGTTGTGATTACTCAGCACTCAGCACTCAGCACTCAGCACTTTAAATCACTCTATTGAGTTGTTAACGAATGACAGATGACTGTTAAAGAGTCATGTTCGCACAAATAAGCAGTTCAGCTATCTACTGAACTGCTTATATACAAATATGCAGGTCAATTATTTACTGAACTGCTGATTTTAAAATAATTTGTGCTTGGCAAATAATTCTTATGCTTTTGCCTTGCTAAATGGTCTCAAGACTTAATACTGTCGTGAGTATCCATCACTATTTTTTCCCCAGCTACCACCGCCGGAGCGAGTTGTTTTCTCCTCCCTTGGTCTAGCTTTATTAACTTTCATTACACGACCCATCCATTCAGCACCATCCAAAGCTTGAATGGCAGCATCTTCTGCGGCTGATGATTCCATTTCTACGAAACCAAAGCCTCTAACGCGACCTGTTTCCCTATCTGTGGGTAATTGAACTCGCGTTACAGTGCCATACTCGGAAAATACTTTGCTGAGGTCGTCTTGTGTGACGTTGTAGGATAGGTTCCCTACGTAGATTGACATGAAACTCTCCAGAATCCATTGATGCAGAGATGTATATCCGGAGAGCCGCTTGTAATTATTACTAAAAACAAGATCCGTATCGCCGAACTTAACTTCTCCAATTTTATGCTAGCACAACTTTTATAATTACCAAACTTGATTATGTTCAGTTGTTTATATATATGGTATAGTGTGTCGCTTTTAACTATATTTACTATTTATTTAGCTTATTAATCAATTGAAAAATTAAGTTTGGATAGAAAATTCTTCTGGAGAAATTTCCCAATTTACCAGCGGATTGCCTCTTGTGCTGTTTCCATATCAGGTGGAACTCGTAAAGCATGAATAAATCCTGTGCTAGGACAAGTCATTTTTAATAAATAAATAAGTTCTTCATCAACATCAGCATCTATTTTCAATAATGTATATTCAGCCCAAGTATCTAATTCTACTGCTTGTAATTCTTGGCAAATTCGAGCGTAACCAATACCTTGAATTAAAACTCGCCGCAGTTCGGCATTTTTCTCTGATTGCAGCCAATTAGCTTGCCACTGATTTGGGTGAATTTTGCCGTATTTTTCAGGCAAGGTGACACCGTGATAAGAATATAAGCTAAATCCATCGATAAATTCAATGGCTGGTTCGCCTTCTGCGTGGAGGCGATTTTGGTTATCGAAGCGAAGATGAAGCGGGCGATCACATACAATGCAAATTTTCTCGTAAGGCAAAATCCAGCTACAATATTCTATTAGTGACTGCAAAGCTTGCTATTTCATTTGGTTGTAAAAGCAATTTAAGACTGAAACATAAAAATCTAACAAACCGAACGCACCCGAATATAACTGAGCTTTAAACCAAGAACTACGAAGATTTTTTTGAAGTGTAAGTTGAGGCTTTAATTCGCTTCTTAATATATCTTCTAAGATAGTAAAATCTAGTTGTGCTACAGTAACTATTTGGCTCATAACCTGGCTTTCTAGTTGATATGCTATCTGGCAGCGTAATTCATTTGTACATTCGCATAGCAGGTTATACAATTCGGTATTTGATTGTTGCTTTAGTTGCCTTTGAATAACAATTTTTAGACCAGCGTAAGGGCTATCACAAAAAATAATTTCAGGCTCTTGTTTACGAATTGCTGCATACCCAGATTTTACAGCTTCTGTCGCTTGTTTATGATTAATCCGCTCAGTTGAAAGCGCTACTTTTCGCCACTTCTCCCGATAAACTGGAATTAAAGCTTCTTGCTCAGGCGTTAATTTATCAATCAGCGACATATCGCCAACCTTCAGGCTCGTATTCTCGTTGAATTTTCACCATCCAATGACCTTGAGGAATTGCGATCGCTTTATGTTCTTCATGAGTCAGCAACGCATTTAATGAAAATACACGCAGATACAGCGTGCCATATTTTTCTGATAATTCTGCCTCACCTTCAGAAATGCGATGTCTATGTCCCGTAACTTCGCCTTCTGCCAAAATTAAATGATGTATTTTTTGTCCTTCAACCTGTTGCACAGGCAATAAGATAACATCACCTTGACGAATTGCTTGCATAGTTTTGCTTCTAAGGATTCGGTATAAACCCCACTTCGCTTTTATTCTCAAGTTTGGTTTAATTTTGGCACAGCCTTTGGGGAAATGGGGACTGGGGACTAGGGATTGGGGATTGGGAAGAAATTCAATTAATTCTTTCGCTCCCCTGCTTCTGTTGCTCTCTTGCTTGCCAATCACCGAAAGTAACACAGTATTACACTTGAGGGGTATTTTAAATACTGTAGTCGCCAATTATGTCTCAGATAAGTTAAAGATTGAAATAGCTGGCAATTCACGCCTAGCGTTGCTCTACCTTATCGTCTAAGAAAGACTGCGCCGTAAGTAAGCGCGAATTTTCGCCCTAACGAGCAGTTTGTGTAAGGATAAAATCACAGCCATCAGCGCCATTGAAAAAGGATGAAAGATGAAGGATGAAATGAAAAAAGCGGTATAAGTCCCACAAAAGGGTAAAGGATGAAAAATTTCAGAATCGCTAATACGGGTGTAGGGTCTTGCGTCCCTTGATAACTTCACCCTTTAGCTAAGTTTTATCTTGACATTTCTCCAAAATTGCCTCAATTTGACTGTTTAGCTTCACAGCTACTCTTTTTCCTAAAATTTCCATGTCAACTCTCGTCATTGTCGAATCTCCAACCAAAGCTCGTACCATTCGCAACTACTTGCCAAAAGGCTATCGAGTGGAAGCGTCTATGGGTCATGTGCGTGACTTACCGCAATCGGCTAGTGAAATTCCCGCCGCTGTCAAAGCAGAAAAATGGGCGCAGCTGGGAGTAAATGTGGATGCTGACTTTGAACCGGTATATGTGATCCCCAAAGACAAAAAGAAAGTTGTCACCCAGCTCAAAGATGCGCTCAAAGATGCAGAAGAATTGATCCTGGCAACGGACGAAGACCGGGAAGGTGAAAGCATCAGTTGGCATTTGTACCAGTTGCTGAAACCAAAAGTTCCCACAAAGCGGATGGTGTTTCACGAAATTACCCAAGACGCTATCAAAAAAGCTTTGAAAAACTGCCGCAACATTGATGAGCAACTAGTTCGTGCCCAAGAAACGCGGCGAATTTTGGATCGATTGGTTGGCTATACTCTGTCTCCTTTGTTGTGGAAGAAAATTGCCTGGGGATTATCTGCTGGACGGGTGCAATCTGTAGCCGTGCGACTTTTGGTCAACAAAGAACGCCAACGCCGTGCCTTCCATGAAGGAACTTATTGGGATTTGAAAGCTTACTTAGAGCAACAAAAAAATCCCTTTACCGCCCAATTGGTGACAGTAGCAGGCACGAAAGTAGCAACTGGCAGCGATTTTGACCCCGCGACTGGGAAAATCATTGCTGGTCGCAATGTCGTATTGCTTTCTGAAGAAGATGCCGTAGCCCTCAAAGAACGCCTAACAGATAAACCTTGGGCTGTCACGGATGTAGAGGAACGCCCAGTAACGCGCAAACCCGCACCACCATTTACAACTTCGACACTGCAACAAGAATCTAACCGCAAACTCCGCCTCTCAGCGCGAGACACGATGCGGATTGCCCAGAATTTGTACGAGCAAGGATATATTACCTACATGCGTACAGATTCGGTGCATTTGTCAGATCAGGCTGTAGCTGCTGCTCGTAGCTGTGTAGAACAACTTTACGGCAAACAATACCTCAGCCCCCAACCCAGGCAATACACCACCAAATCCAAAGGCGCTCAAGAAGCACACGAAGCCATTCGTCCGGCGGGTAGCACTTTCCGCACTCCCCAAGAAACTGGTTTGAGCGGTCGAGAATTTGCTGTCTACGACTTGATTTGGAAGCGCACCGTCGCTTGTCAAATGGCTGACTCTCGGCAAACTCAAATTACCGTACTACTGCAAGTTGAAGATGCTGGTTTCCGTGCTTCTGGCAAGCGTATCGACTTTCCCGGATACTTACGGGCTTATGTGGAAGGTTCAGACGATCCCGAAGCGGCATTAGAAGACCAAGAAGTAATTTTACCAAGTATGAAAGTGGGCGATCGCCCAGATTGTAAAGACTTGGAAGCAGTCGGTCACGAAACCCAACCGCCAGCCAGATACACCGAAGCTACTCTAGTAAAAACTTTAGAAAGTGAAGGTATCGGTCGTCCCAGTACCTACGCCAGCATTATCGGCACAATTATTGACAAGGGTTACGCCCAATTGGTGAATAACGCTCTGATTCCGACTTTCACCGCTTTCGCCGTTACTGACCTTTTGGAAAAATATTTCCCGGATATTGTCGATCCCAGCTTTACTTCCAAAATGGAGCAAACCTTGGATGACATTGCTGAAGGTGAAGTTGCATGGCTTCCCTACCTGCGGGACTTTTATTTAGGCGACAAAGGTTTAGAAACCCTAGTTAAAGAACAAGAAAATCAAATTGATGCCACGAAAGCGAGAACGGTAGAACTAGAAAATTTAGCTGCTAAAGTCCGTATTGGTAAATATGGCCCTTACATTGAAGTCGAAAATGGCGATGGTGTTGTCACTGCCTCAATTCCCAAAGACTTGACTCCAGCTGACCTTGACCCCAAACAAGTAGAAGTAATACTACGGCAAAAAACCGCTGGCCCCGACCAAGTCGGTCGCCATCCCGAAACTGGCGAACCCATTTACGTGAAAATTGGTGCTTATGGCCCATACGTTCAGTTGGGTGATAAGTCCGATGAAAATCCCAAACCCAAACAAGCTTCTTTGCCTAAAGGTGTTACCCCAGAAACCGTGACCTTAGAAATGGCTGTTGGTCTTTTGGCATTACCCCGAACTTTGGGCGTTCATCCAGTCACTGGTGGCAAAATCCA
The DNA here is from genome assembly GCF_016056275.1 of Dendronalium phyllosphericum CENA369. Taxonomy (GTDB): domain Bacteria; phylum Cyanobacteriota; class Cyanobacteriia; order Cyanobacteriales; family Nostocaceae; genus Dendronalium; species Dendronalium phyllosphericum. Next base: position 7,925 of record NZ_JAECZA010000118.1, read on the forward strand.
AGCAAGTTTAGGACGCTTTGGCCCTTACGTAGTTCACGACCAGGGTAAAGAAGGTAAAGATTATCGCTCCTTGAAAGCTGCCGATAATGTTTTAACAATTTCTCTAGAACGGGCACTAGAATTATTATCCGAACCAAAAAAGGGACGTAGCTCTAGTAATAGCAAGTCTAAGGCAGCTTTACGCGAATTAGGCGCACATCCTGAAGATGGATCGCCAGTTAACATCTACGATGGCCCTTATGGCCCTTACATCAAGCATGAAAAAACTAATGTCAGTATTCCAGAAGGTCAATCAGTTGAAGATATAACGCTTTCTGCCGCACTGGAATTGTTGGCAGCCAAAGCATCAACAACTAAATCCACTCGCAAGACAAGCAAATCAACTTCGAGAGCCAAAACCGCTAAGTCGTCAACGACTGCTGGCAGGCAAAAAGATGCAAAAGGTTAGTTATTTGTCAATAGTCAATAGTTCAGTTGTCAGTGGTCAGCGGTCAGTTGTTTTTTACTACTAACTACTTACAACTAATGACTGACTAATGATTAATTCCTATTGACTATTAATACAAAATACCCATCCTTGGTAGGATGGTGTCTTGTAGGTTGCTAATGTGATACTCTAAAAAGTAAGGGAAATCACAACACCAAATTTTTAGATGTGGCTGATGCCCAAAATTTAGGTGCGATCGCCCCCTTGCCAGGCAGAGGTGCAAAAATAGGCTTTTTTTGCGTAGGATTAGTTGAAATTTGAGGTAGTATCTCAGGAGCAGTCAGTTCAATGGATTATATAGAAAAGGTGCTGGAAAAGCTAAAGGAATTGGCACGCAAGCTAATTGAGGCTCTGCTGGGGCCAGAGGCTGAACCAGAACCGGAATTGATTCCGATTCCAGTAGACGATCGCTCGCGTCGCCGCTAAAAGCTAAAAGGTACTGAACTTGACATTGCTACCCTTAAATATTTTGGTGCTGCACGGGCCAAACTTAAATATGCTTGGACTGCGAGAACCAGGTATTTATGGTTCTTTGAGTTTGGCCGAAATTAATCGCCTGTTAGAAGAAGAAGCATCAAAATTACAGGCGAGTATTATTTCTTTGCAGTCAAATCATGAAGGGGTTTTAGTAGATACTATTCATGAAGCATTAGGGAAACATCAAGGAATTTTGATTAATGCTGGGGCTTACACTCATACTAGTGTGGCGTTGCGCGATGCGATCGCGGCTGTTAACTTGCCTACAGTAGAAGTGCATCTCAGCAACATTTACCGTCGGGAAGAATTCCGCCATCATTCTTACATATCTCCAGTAGCTATCGGGCAAATCAGCGGTTTTGGCGTTCAGAGCTACTTGTTAGGCTTACAGGCATTAGTGCATTATTTAAGAGAGAAAAGTTAGGAGTTAGAAATTAGGAGTTATGAGTTAGCTGTCTTCGATCGACTCCTAACTCTTGACTTCTAACTTTTAAGTGTGGATCATTTATGCGCTATTCACTTGTCAGTCGCTTTAGAGGTACTTTACTGGGGGTATTGCTGGGGCAAACTTTGGCAAAAGACTATAACCATAAGTCTCAAAGTTGCTTGAATTTGAGTAAAATGGCTATTTTGGGAACCGAGAGTTTAATTGCTCTAGGGAAACTAGATTTAGATGATTGGCTAGAGCGTCAGCAACAAAAATCTCTTCATTTAGATACAACTGACGAGCTATCGCCACGAGCTATACTTGCCACAATACCAGTGGCACTTTTTTTTCACGAAAATAAAATAAAACTGCGACAAAACTTGCTAGGCGTGTTAAAAATCTGGGAGGATGACCCTGTTATTCGGGATGCAACACTAGCTATTGGGTATGCGATCGCTCAATCCCTGACTGAAAACCTCGAACCTCGAACCCTCATCCCACAAACAATTTCTTTTCTCGGAGAAACATCGACATCATTACCGGAGCAGTTATTAAAAGTCAATGATTTGTTAGAGCAAGGAGCTGGATTAGAAAGGGTGCAAGCTGAGTTGAGCAAACAAGAAAAGTGGAGTAATGCTATTGCTGTAGCATTTTACTGCTTTCTCAGTACCTTAGAAGATTTTCGTCTGGCGGTTTTGCGAGCTACTGATAATAGCAATGTTTGGCGGCAAGAAACTTGGCCTTTACGCCCGCAGATTATCGGCGCAATTACTGGAGCTTTATCAGGAGCATACAACAGCACTGTGGGTATTCCTGTCAAGTGGCAGGTTTCGCTGTCGCAAGCTAACTCCTCAGCCTGGGAACTGACTAGTTTTTCCCAGATGCTAAAATTGGCAGATGCACTTGTGGCTGTATGGTCAGGAGTGTATAGTATTGCCCCATATCCAAGTGAGTTTCTACCAGAGGAATCTGTGATGTCTGAAGAACAAGCTCTGCTGTGCGTTTATGCAGCTCCTCGCGTGATTCGATCGCGTTAATGCTATTATCACCGTTTAATATAGGTGCGAAGTACCAAGTGTTACCAAGCCCCGTTGGGGCGGGGTGTAGGGGAGCCACTCCGGTCTTGGGGTTTCCCCAAGTGGAGGAAGTGGCGTTGTGGGGTGTGGGGTTGCGTGTCGAAATAGCCCCAACAACCTCCAGGGTAAAAGCCCCGCCCTTTCAGGGCGCTTGCGCCCTAAGGGGTCAGAATCCTCTTTCAACGCCGCCTTCACTACACCCCACACCCTACCCCCCACACCCTGTTCAACAGATCGCTGTCAAACTACAGAAATTGCGATCGCACCACCCTTGAAACTTTTCTTCGGATTGTCTTGTTTTGAATTATCAAAGTAAGCAGCCAAAAGTAATGAAAACTCAGCATTTTTTTCAGTCTTTTACCGAACAATTGACTAACTGGCGACGACAGTACGAAGCACTACGCCGTAAAAGACAGTTGCTGAGAACGCTGAAAAGTCAAAGTAGTAAAAATCGGCGTAGGGGATTTAAAAGGGATATTTTCAATTGTATTATCCTGTTTTTATTAAAAATTACTAGTAACAGCAAACACCAAAAACGAAAGATAGTGCTCCCAGCGATGGCAAAATCAGTCAAAAATCACGGTGGAATTGATACATCAGGTTTAGGCTGGATTCACGAACAGCGCTCTTTTGCTGTTTTGGCGATCGCAGTAATATCGCTCACCGGAGTGATGGGGCATAAGTTATACAACCAACCCCAACTAAAAGTAGGAACTCATGCACCACAGACAATTAGAGCGCCCTACACTGATGTTATCGAAGATAAAAAAGAAACTGATGCTCAACGCCAAGCCGTGAGTAAAAGTTCTATGCCAGTGTTGATGATTGATGCGCGAATCACTGAAAAAATTAACAAAAATTTGCAACAAATTTTGACCCAGGGTAATGAAATTCGGACTACTGCTGGGTCTTTTCCTTTTTTTGACACATCAGTTTTGTCTATATATATTCAGCATTATCTCCGCTCTTGTACTGTCTCAGAATGGCAAGCACTACTGCTAACTTTAGAAAATACCAGCAAACAAAAGTCAGAATTCTCACTTCCAAAGCAGAAAATTAAAGAATTACAGGATTCTCCTAACTTAGCAACGCCACTTGCTACCCTGCACGAAGCCGCGCCAAACGCCTCTAAAAGTCAGCAAAGCCAACGAGAGTCGCTTCAAGTCGAGGTGTTTCCAACGCAGTGGTTCCACGATGTGGAAAGCCCTTTGGGTTCCGGGGATAGCAATCGCTGGGAAACTCCCAGACTGCAATCTCCTCAGCACCGAAATGTCTACAGCACTCAAAACTCAGAACTCAGCACTAAAAAAACTGACTTTATTCAAGCATTAGCAGAACTAGAAGCTTACCGCAGTACGACTTCAGAGCAAAATTTGTCTTCTCTGATTCTACAAGTTTCCCAAGCACGCCAAGCATACGTCCAAGCCAGCGTCCAACTTTTACAACAAGAGATTGCCAACTCAGACAAATCAGAGACAATATACAACGAAACTATTCTTTTAGACTTGTCAGATGACGATTGGGCAAAAACACAAACAGGAATTCGCCAGAGTGCAGAACGAATTCTCGCGCAAGGCATTCCCTCCGGACTACCACCAAGTATTTTACAAAATGCAGTGAATTTACAAGTGCAAATGCTTGTACCAAAAAACGCCGAACCATTGGCAACTAAACTGTTGTTGGCTGTGCTGCAACCAAATTTGAAGCAAGATGAAGAACAAACGAAACAACAAGCACTACAGGCTGCTGCTGGAGTTACACCAGTGATGGTGGAAGTGGGACAAGGCAATGTAATTGTCACCAAAGGAAAGTTGATTACTGCATGGCGCTTTAATGTTCTGGAACATTATCAACTGATTCGCAGAGAAAATAACTGGCTGGAACTGGCAAAGTTAGCAGGATTTGTCACGGTTGCAATTGGTATTTTTGTCTGGGTAGAAAAACGGTTTAAATGCCAAGTGCGGCAACGCGATCGCCTGTTGGTGCTACTGCTGACACTCAGTACGCCAGGAGTGCTAGTCATGGGCATACCATATACAACCTGGAGTGGTGTAGGTTTGTTGTTGGGTAGCTTTTATGGGGCGACTTTGGGCGTAACGGTTATGGGACTGCTGTTGGTATTGTTAGCAGTCAGCATGGAAGTCAGTATAGTTGCACTTTTGGCTGGAGTGGCAGGAGGCATCTTAGGCAGTTGCATAGCCCAAAGACTGCGATCGCGTGAAGAACTAGCATTATTAGGTATTGCCATAGCTGTAACTCAAGGTAGTGTTTACCTAATCGCCAAGATACTCGTTGGTACAGCCTTTGGAGTTGGTTGGTATCTCGTACTTCGAGAAGCGGGGTTATTTGCTCTGTCCGGCTTAATTTGGAGTATTGTGGCTTTGGGCTTGAGTCCTTATCTAGAAAAACTATTTGATTTAGTTACCCCAATTCGCCTCGCAGAATTGGCTAATCCTAATCGCCCTTTGTTAAAACGACTTGCCACTGAAACGCCTGGAACATTTCAACATACCTTATTTGTGTCTACCCTTGCCGAAGCTGCTGCGAAAAAATTGGGATGTAATGTCGAATTGGTAAGAGCTGGGACACTATACCACGATATTGGCAAAATGCACGACCCTCTTGGCTTTATTGAAAATCAAATGGGAGGGCCAAATAAACACGAAACAGAAATTAAAGACCCTTGGAAGAGTGCAGAACTAATTAAAAAGCACGTTAATGAAGGGTTAGTGATGGCACGAAAACACCTGTTGCCGACAGCGATTCAAGCTTTTATTCCCGAACATCAAGGAACAATGGCGATCGCTTATTTCTATCACCAAGCACAACAAATGGCCCAGGCAGATCCCAGCATCACAGTCAACGAAGCAGATTTTCGCTACGACGGGCCAATTCCCCAATCGCGGGAGACAGCAATCGTCATGTTAGCAGATTCTTGCGAAGCAGCGTTGCGATCGCTCAAAGACACGACACCAGAACAAGCATTAACAATGCTCAATAATATCCTGCGTGCTCGTTGGCAAGACAATCAAATGGTAGATTCCGGACTAACGCGGGAAGAAATGACAGAAATTGCCCAAATCTTTGTGGAAGTCTGGCAGCAATTCCATCACAAACGTATTGCTTATCCCAAGTTGAAGCCTAGTAATGAGAAATTGGCTAAGGGCTAGAACTAATGGCACGATTGTAAAGATGAAACCCTTGTGAGACTGGGTATAGAGGTGTAGGGGAAAAACTTTTCTTTTGTTGTCTGTCTAATCCCCAATATTTCGTACACCAGCCAAAATAAATTTCACTGCTGCTTGAGTATGCTGCTCAATCATTTCTGGACTCAGTAGTTGCAAATCGGGTCTAGTATGTTTAATGTTTTCGTAAGCGTTGAAGTATAAATTACAAACTCCGATAATATGCAGGGTGGTAAGAAATGGATCTAGCTGGCGGAAACAACCTTCTGCCATTCCTCGTTCTAAAATTTCGATGAGATATGCAAAATTTTCTTGCCAGTTCCCCTGTTTAAAATACTTTCCCTGATTTTGGTTTGCTTCTTGAAACCAAAGTATCCCTCGGTGCGGGTGTGCGGCTTCGTAAGCGATCGCTTCCTTGACTAGTAAATTCAAGGCTTCTTCTGGTGGTAAGCGATCCAGATTTAGCTGTTGAAGCACTTCGTGCATTTCCACCGCAGGGCGTTGTAGCACAGCTTGATATAGTCCTTCCTTGCTTTGGAAGTAGTAGTAAATCATCGCCGTGGTGACACCTGCACCTTTGGCGATCGCTTCTGTCCGCGCCCCACTGAGTCCGTATCTAGAGAATTCTGCTTCTGCTGCATCGAGAATCTGCTTTTTTGTAGCCTCTGCATCGCGCACTTGACGCGGTTTTTTTAATGAAAGTTTTGACTGCGTTGAACGACCCACGGTTCTCCATCAGAATTACGAAAATATCTTAACTAAAAAATTGCTTAGTAGTTGACATTAAAGATAAGATTGATTACATTATTAATTAACTAAATTTTTAGTTAATTAACTTTGCTCGTAATTCAGTAGTATATTGACTAAAATTAGCCGAGCAAAAATCGGTGGGCTTAATTTTACTCATTTAAAAGTTGATGAAACGTTAAAACTATCATCAACAGCAGATATAGACGCATTGAAATTCTAAACATATTAAATACATTAGAGGCAACATGGAACCTATTTTACCTGGTGCGCCTTGGTTGATTGCTCACAGATCGATGCTGGGAGTAAATAAACCTCATAAAATAACTTTAAATGCTCAGGATTATGTCATCTGGCAAAACCAACAAGGAGAAATATTTGCCATTAATAATATTTGTCCGCATATGCAAGCACCTTTATCAGATGGCTGGGTATGTCAAGAGAGAGATACTATTACATGTCCTTTTCATGCATTAGAATTTGATGGACAAGGCAGACTTTACCAAAAGGATAAACAAGATACTCAGCCAATTACCAAGCCCTTAAAACTAGTAATTAGCAACGATTGTATTTGGACATATGCTGGATTTGAGCCAAAATTACCTATTCCAGATTTGCATCAGAGAATAGTAGATGAATATGAATTTATGGGAGTATCTGGAGAAAAAAGTATTCAGGGTGACTTATTGAGTAACATCATGGTTAACTATGACTATAACCACCAAAATGGTACTCATAAAGAACTATTTAAAATTACATCGTGTCATGTCACTTCTTTTGAAGAAAATGGATATTATGCCACAGTAAAACAAGATTTGGCGAGAGCTAACAATAAGCTAGGAGAAATTATCAAAAACCCCATTTTAGGGATCTTACCCAAAAATCTCAGTAACACTCTTGAATACTCTTTTCCTTCCACTACTGTTTTCTTTACCAAAACACCTATTGGTAAGATTGCTCAAACTCATATACTTTACCCTGAAACCGAAAAAAGAACTAAGACGTTTATTTTGATGTATGCTCAGGTAGGCAATCCTTTAATGAAGTTTCTATTTAAAAATTCAGTTTTACAAGCAGCAGCTACAGTTATTGAACAGGATACAGGTGCAGTTGAAAGTTTATATCCTAGGCAAAAACCAAAAATTAGACTACCAAATGAAGAGATTATGTTTTATGCAGAAAAGCTCTACCGCAATTGGTAGTACTAATATCAATTCGTAATTCGTGAGGCAGTCCGGTCTTGGTGGTTTCCCCAAAGAGGAACTGCCGAACCCGAAGGGTAATTTGTAATTCGTAATTAAAAAAGTCAGATTCAGTAGGAGTTTCAGGATTTGAATCTGTTGCTGGATTTTATAGAATTGGTATAATTCGTAATTAATTCAAAGTATTCAATTCCTACATCCAACATAACTATCAAATTCTTCTCTCCCCCAGCTCCCCCAGCTCCTATCTTGGAGGATAATACTGTGGATTGATGGCTGGCGACTGATAACCTGTTGCAGGCATCGTACTTCCCATGTTGTTAGGTACAGGAGTATTAATGATTGGCGGCTGATAACCGTTCATAGGTATGGTAGTCGTGCTGTTAGGTACAGGAGTATTAATAATTGGAGACTGATAACCTGTTGGGGGTACAGTGCTTGTACTGTTGTTGGGCATAACAGCATTTTGGCTGAACTGTTGATAAGCAGCACTAGAAATCGAGCTAATGAGTTTTTCCGCACGAGGATCGTTATTGGGGCGTTGTACCATTACAGATGCTATGTACCGCTTGCCTGTGGGGGTATCGATTAAACCGACATCTGCCAACATTGTGCCAATATCGCCTGTTTTGTGGTATATCCTTGCGCCTGTTCCCAAACCAGATGGCAGCAAATTGTCTCTTTGAGTACGACGCATAATATCGAGCATTAAATCTCGCGATCGCATACTCACAAAGTTCCCCTGATTTACCATAGCCATCAAGTTCGCCAATTCTCTGGGGCTGGTGGTATTTGTTCCTTGCAAATCTGGAAGTGAATTGCGAATCATTGTGGTTGTCAATCCCCAACTGCGGAAACGCTGATTTAGCGCATCCATACCTCCCAGCCGGGCAATCAGCATATTTGTAGCCGTGTTATCGCTGATTGTAATCATTTTAGTGGCAACATCCAGAGCGTTATACTGGGTTCCCACTGGTTTATATTGCAGTTGTCCAGAACCACCAGCCACCATATCTTGTTGCATGGTTAGCATTTCATCTAGCCTAACTTTCCCAGCATCTACATCTTGGAAAAAAGCAACCAGAATTGGCACTTTAATCGTGCTGGCGGCAGGAAAGCTGGTGCTGCTATTCACATCTACGTAGCTACCATTATCTAAATCGACTAAGAAAACCCCAGGTGAAAGACTTGGGTTGCTTGTCGTTAAATTCTGTACCGCATCTTTTAAAGAAGTAATTTCCTGGGATAAGTATAGACTTGTACCCGCTACTGGAGTAGTTGGCGTAGGTTGTGGTTGAGCTTGACCAACATTATTAGTATTAGATTGGGCGGAAGGAGCTGGAGTCATGCGAGTAGCAGGGTCTAAGACTGACAACAGCGTACCGACAATTGCACCCATCCCTACCCCCACAATTAACAATCTCAGGGCATATAACAGAGTTCTTGCCATGGGCTTTAACCGCGTCTTGCGCGATACTCGTCTGCCGATCTTTTGTAAAGGCTGCTTTTGTACTCGCACTGTCTTCATCGGTACAGTACTGGAGTACGCAGGTAAAGCTTTGCCCTTCACATGAGGGATTGGTTTTACCACCGTTGGCATGACTACCCCTGCTTTTGACTTGCGTACCCCACTAGCAACTGGCTGAGGCATAACAACATTATTATTGAGGCGTGCTAGTGCTGTTTCCCCTACCACAGGTCGCTGCTGCTTGGGAACTTTTACTTTTTTCGCTTCTGCTTTTTGGACTTTTGGCGATCGCTCGCGGCGGTTTAAGGGTTGCCGCCGCGGGAAAGCTCTTAGTTTGTCACCTGACTCTGACACTATTACTCCTTGTGACCCACTCGACTTTTTTCCGGCAGACTCCCGACCCAAAACTCACTCCTGAAGCAGCTTGATGCGGAAATCACCTTTTGCTAATTGGTAGCATTTTCGTGTTTAGTTTAAGCTATATTATCTAGTTTGGGGAGATGATTGCGTAAAATATTAAACTATGATTATAATTCCTCATTACAAGCACAGACGCGATTAATCGCGTCTCTACAAGAGTTATTATTCTTGCTCCCCCTGCTCCCCTGCTCCCC
>NZ_JAECZA010000119.1 GCF_016056275.1 Dendronalium phyllosphericum CENA369
CTCTATTTTCAGTAACTCTACTTTTTTATGCAGTATTTTTTATAACCATCCATTTTTTTCTCAACTTCAGCTTGATTTTTGACTTTCCATACCTTATTACTTTGGTTTTTTATTAAAAACTAGCGGACATATTCCCTATCATTTCTTTTGTGGCACTTTCAGGTGCGGAATGTAGGTTGTATTTAAATCGTGTTGTCTATAAAGCTGTAAAAATAATCGTTAATAGCAATTTTTAGGTTTAAATTTTATACCTATTAAAAATAGCTACTTTGGTTATTGTGATTATTTTAACGGTGTATAAATCTTAATGCTGTATCTGTGTAGTTATCAGCCATCTTGTCAAAATTGCAGGAACTAATATGATTGCCCTCACCAAGACATTGACACAAACAGCAATTAAACCACAACAGCCTAGTGTGAAATTACATACTTTGCAACAAGCTGCTTTTTTGCAAGAAGTTTTAGAAGGATTAGGAGATGGTATTTTAATTGTTACTGAAACTGGAGAACTCGTTCATGCTAATGCAGTTGCTTACCACATCTGTTATCAGTTAAATCAAGCTAATTATAACTCTCATTTCGTCCCGTCAGCTATTTGGGATCTTTGCCAATCCCTACTTGATAGCCGAAGTTTGCTTTCTCCACGGCTCATGATGTTGTCTGATGAGATTGCCCTTGATAAATCAACTATTTTCCACATCCGGGTAAGATTGTTATATTTAGATAAATTCCAGCTTTCTTGTTTGTTAGTTACAATTGAAAATCGATATGAGTCTTTGAAAAATACTGCGATCGCAGAAATCAAAAAATATGAATTAACATCGCGAGAAGCGGAAATATGGTATTTATATCGAGAAAATTATAGTTGTAAAGAGATGGCTGCCAAGCTTTATATTACCTTAAATACAGTGAAAAAACATATGAAAAATATTCATGCAAAGCGACAATATTTTTTAGCCAATCATCACTAATATGAGAACTTAATTTTTTTTAGAAAATAGTATTTATTGGTTAATTAAGCATCATCAATCGAAGCAGAAATTAAGAGGTAAGATAAGACAATCGACAAATTTTCAATATCGAATCATACCGATTCAGGCGATCGCAGGTCATGTTTTTCTATTTTATAACAGCATTTGCCCAGTGTAATAGTTTGAATACTTCAAAATTCCTAACTTTCGGGAACATTTTTTAGTAAGCAGCGCAATAATTACCTACAAAGCTAACTGTGATGTCAGCTATTCTGGACTTGGGAATTCTTCCAGCCTTCCTTTGAGCTTCTGACAATTTTACTCTGCATAGAGTTATTACAGAGGATTATCCCTTGATTTTAGTTTGATTCCAGGTAGAGAACATCGCAATAATACTGACTATTATTTGTCTATCATTGCTATCTCTCAGGCAAACTAGGGATTGTGAAAGACAAGTAGTGGAGCTAGGATGACGCTAGCTCAACAAGCGATTACACTGTGGTTAGTGTCAATCGATTGTTGCTAAAAACAACACTTAGATATTTTTAATGACATTGTTAATTATTTCTAACTTCTAAACCTGCTATATCAAAAATTACTTATGTCAGTGCATAAACGTAGTTTTGGCGAGACCGCTGATTTGATTATTGGTGTTAATAACCAAGAAAGTCGCCACTTGCAACCAAATTCTGCCCCTATGGGTGCTCTTGCCCGAAGAAAGGGAACTATATCTACGTTTCTTGCTCCCCTGACTCAGGATACATTTAAACAAGTTGTCACAGAAGTTGAGCAAAAATTACAGATTGTTCATCAAACTCTGTCAATGTTGGATTCTCATGGATTTGAGACAATATTGCAAGAAATGTTGCACTCAATTACCTTAAAAACTGGAGAATTATTAGGAGCAGACCGGACAACTATCTTTTTATTAGATGAAGAAAAACAAGAACTTTGGTCAATTGTAGCTGAGGGAGAAGGCGATCGCTCTCCAGAAATTCGCGTTCCAGCAGATAAAGGCATTGCTGGTGAAGTTGCCACTTTCAAACAAGTAATTAATATTCCTTTTGATTTTTATAACGATCCGCGTTCAGTATTTGCTCAACAGCAAGAAAAAAGAACTGGCTACCGCACCTATACAATGCTAGCTTTGCCGCTACTGAACGAACAAGGACGATTAGTAGCAGTGGTGCAATTACTCAATAAATTAAAACCGATCCCCAATCCAGAGGCTCCACTATCAGAGCGCATTGATACTATCGGCTTTATCGCAGCTGACGAACAATTATTTCAGGAATTTGCGCCTTCAATTCGTTTGATTTTAGAGTCATCCCGCTCCTTTTATATGGCTACGCAAAAGCAAAGAGCGGTAGCAGCATTGATGAAAGCGATTAAATCTCTCAGTCAAAGCAGTCTTGACTTAGAAGATACCTTAAAGCGAGTCATGGATGAAGCCAAGGAATTGATGAATGCCGATCGCAGTACCTTATGGCTTATAGACCGCGATAGCCATGAATTGTGGACAAAAATTACCCAAGATGATGGTTCAACCAAAGAACTACGAGTACCGATAGGTAAGGGTTTTGCTGGTATCGTCGCGGCATCTGGGAAAAAACTAAATATTCCCTTTGACTTATATGACCATGCTGACTCGGAAACTGCTAAACAACTGGATCAGCAAAATGGCTATCGTACCTGTAGTTTACTTTGTATGCCAGTGTTTAACGCCGACCAAGAATTGATTGGCGTTACTCAACTAGTAAATAAAAAAAAATCAGGAGATTTTCCTGCTTACGATCCGGCTTGTTGGCCGAAAGCTCCCGATTGCTTCCAAGCTAGTTTTGACCGCAATGATGAAGAGTTCATGGAAGCTTTTAATATTCAAGCAGGGGTAGCATTACAAAATGCTCAGTTGTTCGCCACTGTTAAGCAACAAGAGCAAATGCAGCGAGACATTTTGCGTAGTCTTTCCAATGGTGTGATTTCCACTGATAAATCAGGGTCAATTATTGCGGCTAATGAAAGTGCTAAACGCTTATTAGGATTAGAATCTGAAGACCGTTTAGAAGGTCAATTGATTAGTGATGCGATCGCGATTAAAGAAGGCAACTTTAGCAAGTGGTTTCAGAATGCTTTGCATGGAACCGACTTAAAATGCCGTCAGCAATATTATCCAGATCGCACGCTTGTGAGTAGCGGCCCAGAACAGCATAGTATTAATTTATCAATTAACTCAATTGCTGATGCCAGCGATCATCAACAAGTGCGAGGCGCACTTGTTGTCATGGAAGATATCAGTGATGAAAAGCGTCTTAAAAGTACCATGTATCGCTACATGACTCAGGAATTAGCAGAAGAATTATTGAAATTAGATGATGCTAAATTAGGAGGCGATCGCAAAGAAGTTTCGATTTTATTTTCTGATATTCGCGGTTACACCACTTTGACGGAAAACCTGGAAGCAGAAGAGGTGGTGAGTATGCTCAATGAATATTTTGAATCAATGGTAGAAGCAGTTTTTAAACATAAAGGTACACTTGATAAATACATCGGTGATGCCATCATGGCTGTGTTTGGTTCGCCTCTACCATTAGAAGAACATGCTTGGATGGCAGTACAAACATCATTAGAAATGCGCTATCGCTTATCTGAATTTAATCATCGTCGTTATGCAGCTAATAAACCCAGAATTAATATTGGTATTGGGATCAATTCCGATACTGTAATTAGTGGCAATATTGGCTCTAGTAAGCGAATGGAATTTACTGCTATTGGCGATGGTGTTAACCTTGGTTCTCGGCTAGAAAGTGTTAGTAAACAGTACGGTTGTGACATTATTATCAGTCAGAACACTTTTCATCCATGCCAAGAGAATATTTGGGCTAGAGAACTAGATTTCATTCGCGTCAAAGGTAGAAATGAGCCAGTATCTATATACGAACTGGTAGGTTTGCGTTCCGATCCAATTAGTAGCGAAAAATTACAAGTTATTGAACATTATCACAAAGGCCGTGAATATTACCTCAAACGCGATTTTAACCGTGCCAGAGCTGAATTTGCCCTAGTTTTAGCAGCTGACAACCAAGATAAAGCTGCAATGTTGCATCTTTTACGTTGTCAGCATTGGTTGCAATCACCTCCAACAGACTTTGATTGGGATGATGGTGTTTGGACGTTTAATGAGAAGTAGTCAGTTGTCAGTTGTCAGTTGTCAGTTGTCAGTAGGCAGGAGTTAAAAGTTATTATTCTCCTCCTGCTCCCCCAACTTCCTCATCCCTCTCGTTTCCATAATTACCACCCAAAAGGAGAGTGAAAATAGCCAAAACCGCGGCTATAGAATTGCAGCCGTCCAAAGCCGAGAAATTGACCGTGAGACTTTTCACCTGGAGGAAAAGCTGTGACTCCAAATAGATAGACACCTGAAATTGTCGGATTTTGCACTGGTTTCAGACCAATTGTGATGGTTGTACCCGGAGATACTGCTGGATCGAATGTTAGCGATACTGTTTGCGTTTTGCGATCGCTTATCGCATCTCTCAATCCTATTTTTTGTCCTTTGTGCGAGCGGCTACCCTCAAAAGCGAAACTATCTTTGAGGTCAAAGCGAATGTAGTCTGCTCCCTCGCGCTGGTTAATCGTTATCTTCTGCAATGGTTCGCCCGCATTCTCTGGCAAACTTAGGGTAAAATAGTACGTCGCACCCCATACATAAACGTCGTTGTAAGTAGTTGTTGCTCCAACGAGGCGCGGTGGTTCGGCAAAATATACTGTGCCATCTTGTAACTGAATTGCGTGACTCGGCTGGAAAGCATATCCTGCCATCATCGCTGTAGTTGCGATCGCTGTGCCCCACAAAATTCTCAGGCGCATTGCTCTACCCAGATGACAGCATTAGATAATATAACACTTCTCAATCACACTCAACAAAAGCGCAAAGTGTTACGCCCTTACTATTATGCGTATTTTAATAATTTAAATATTTTACAAAAAACTTAATATTTAGCATTAATTCATCAAAAAAATAACAATCATTACTTTTTGAGTTTACAACTGTGTTTGTAAAAGATAATTGATATATGTTGTCAAAATACCCTCAAAGTTACAAACTAAAAATACGACACAAGCAATTATCTATATGAATACTCTTTCTACCTTTGAATTGAAGAGACCAATTTGGCAAACTGCTGTCATGTTTGCTTTGGGTTTCTGGCTGAGTGCAAGCGTAGTTTTAGATTGGGTAATTATGCCTAGTCTTTACCTTTCTGGTATGATGAGTCAAGCAAGTTTTACTACAGCAGGTTATGCAATTTTTTGGAATTTTAATCGCATAGAATTATTATCTGCTGCTGTAGTATTGACTGGCGTACTAGCTTTAAGAAAAACCCAATCTCGTTGGCATTTTAGCGGCATTGTACTATCGCTAATACTGCTATCTATAGCTATCTTGGATACCTATTTTCTCACTCCGCAAATGTGCGCTGTAGGAACTCATCTCAACCTATTTGAAACAGCATCTGCAATTCCAGCGCAGATGAATTTATTACATGGTAGTTATTTTGTACTAGAAGCAGTCAAATTAATAGCAGGTGGTGCTTTATTAAATTGGTACTGGCGGCAACCAATTTAATTTTTAACGCAAATAACCCAAACCAAAATATGCCTACTAGTCCATTAATTCAACTAGTAGGCATTTTATTTGGCAGATTCAAAAGAAAACAGGGCAAATCGATATGTAGTAGATGAGACATGACGACAATTTCTGATTTCCTTATTGTTAGTTATGAGGCAGCGTTGGACTGGCAGTTTTGAATTGCATCCAGGTAATGGCAACAACGATCAGTATTCCACCCGTTATCTGGGCTAGATTCAGGGTTTGACCAAACCAAATCCATGCCAGTACCGAGGCGATTGCTGGTTCAAGGGTAGCTGCGATCGCGGCTCGTTCTGCTTGAACCCGTTGAATACACCAGAAAAACAACAGATAAGGCAGCAAATTACCTGCTATCCCAACGTAAAGCACTTGCAGAATATTCTCTGGAGCCAGCAGCGTCCAGGGTATTCCTTGAGTTAGCTGATAGGCAATCCAAACTAAACTGGCAACCGCAAAGGTTTTTAACATCACACCGATGGTTTCGGTTGTGGCGCTCATCTGCTCACTTAGCAAAATATAGGCAGCAAAAAATACTGCCGTGGTTAACCCAACAAAAATCCCAAACCAGTTGACCTGTCCGATACTACCAGCAAATAAATTAGAAACAAGGATAACACCAATTATTGAAAGGCTTAGAGCTATCAGCACAAAGCGAGAAGGAAGACACCAGGAAGTAACAGCAGTCCACAGGACAACCAAAATCGGAGCCGTAAATAGAAGCACGATTGCAACAGCAACTGGCAACCGTTGAATTGCTAGGTAGTCCGCACCCACCAAGCCAACTAGCACCAGTCCCAATCCAAACTGTTGGCGATTCATCCGTTGAGCTTGCGATCGCCCAATAAAACTATCCAGAACAGCAAGACCAAACGTAGCAATTACGGCGCTTGCTCCTGCCAACTCAAATGGAGAAACTCCTTTCAAGAACAAACTATTCGCCACGTTCGCTGCGACTGCCCATAAAATAACTGTCAGTACAATCGCCACTAACCCTGATACACCTTGGGAAGATCGATTGACTTCAGATCCAGTATCCAAAGCATTGTGAGTCATTTGACACTCCAATATGCAGATCGAAGCAACTATTTGTATATCTAAAAGTTGCATTTGATATAGTTGCATCTGCAATGATACGAAATAAGCATCAACTAGTTGAAAATGCAACTAATTTTTTGGATACTAGTGGTATGGATACCAAACCAAAATTGGACGATTTGCGTAACTCTTTGTGGCGACTGTTTTTGACGACTCAGGTTAAGCTGCTAGAGCGGATTGAGTCCAGGTTTTCTCAAGCTGGATTGCCGTCAATGGAATGGTATGATGTACTGCTGACTCTCAAACAGGCTCCAGACTATCGTGTACGCCTGAGTGATTTAGCAGTAATGGTGCTATTAAGTCGCAGCAATTTGACCCGCTTGCTCGATCGCCTTGAGAGTAACGATCTTCTGCGTCGCGAACCTTGCAAGAGCGATAGACGCGGCACTTTTGCAGTTTTGACCGAGGCAGGATTAGCCATGCAGCAAAAAATGTGGGTTGTTTATGCCGAGGCCATTTCAGAATTTTTTGGTTGCCATCTAGACGATGAAGAAGTCAACGTGATGGAGCGAGTTTTGAAGCGAATGCTTATATCAGCTTTTGAATCAGAGGGTTAAAACTCTTCATCTTTCATGTTTTCTTGGGATGCTTCATTATTAAATAAAAGCAGGCGGGCGGCGAGGATGGCAAATCCGACAGCTGCGATCGCTTTTAATAAACGTGTAGGTAATAATTCTGATACAGCTCCTCCTGCTAATGCTCCCAAAAGACTGGTGAGCAAAAGCGCGCCTGCTGCGCCAAAAAATACCGCCCGTGGAGATTGACAACGGCCTGAAAGCGCGATAGCAGCTAACTGACTTTTATCACCTAATTCTGACAAAAAAACTGTAACGAAGCTCAGACCTAAAAGATGCCAATCCATAAAATTAAGGAGAGTGGGGAGATGAGGGAGGAGGGGAGGACAAGGGGGACAAGGGAGACAAGGAAGAACTAATAACTGCTTCTGCCTTATGCTTTCTGACTTCTAACAACTGACCACTAACAACTGACTAATGACTAATGAATACATCCCAAAACAGCATTAGAGAAATTAACAGCAACATTACCCCTGCTGACTTTTCTACGGTTTTTGGGCTGAGTTTGTTAGCTATCCAACTACCTAAAAGCACGCCTAATAAACTAGTAGTTACCAATGCAGCCGCAGATCCCAGAAATACCACCCACGGTGAATGAGATTGCGCGCTCATTAACAAGGTAGATAACTGAGTTTTATCTCCAATCTCTGCGAGAAAGATGGTAATGAAAGTAGTACCAAAAATTGCCAGTGCTGATTCCTGCTTTTTTTGATTATCAGCAACTACAGGCTGGAGTGGCTCAATAATAGCAGTAGTTAAGTTAGATTCTAGGCCATCTTTGAATTCTGGTTGATATTCAGTCTGGGATGTGCGAGAAAGGCTCACAGGTGCGGAGTCAAGTTTCACAGGCAGTAGTTTTATTACTAGGAAGTTTTCATATTCTTCTCATTTTCTCAGATTGTCGTCATAAATAGCAACCCCATTGCATAAAACGCAATAGATTACAAACCAACAGCTTGGTTAAAACGCAGGATTTCCAAACTGCGATCGCCATATACTCCTTCTATCTGCTGACGACAGCAGTCAATGGCAACAAGGCTTGAGAGCATCACACCCCGGTTAGTTTCAGGCATGAGAGTAGCCTATCGCGTAGCCGATGCCATAGGTAACATCTGTCGTAATTCTTCCAACAGCAGTAACGCCTTGTCATATGTCCGTGGTGTTATCCCCGTCTTGCTGACTCGTGCGGCTTCTTCTGCTTGTGCCTGCCACGTCTCGACTAACACGCGCAATTGCTCGATGTTGTTAACTGCTGCTACCTCGTCGAAACCAACAGGTATACGGGCAACCCTGGTATTAGCAACATCTGTATACTTCCGGTTGCTAGCTGGTGTTCCTTTCTTCCGTCCACCCCCGGCACGATATCCACCTCTACCTATTGCTACACCTCATATTTAGGTTTGCTGTTACAGCATATCATAGCATAGTTAGTCATCGGTTTCCAACATCTTGAGCAGTCGTTTACCCTCTGCATAACGCCGTCCGCTAAAACCCAACACCTCAGTAATGATGTTCGTATCGCTACAACCACGCTGACGAGCCGCATCTACCGCAGTTTTCATGGCTACCACCTCGGCTGTAAAACCGCTTCCGCCCATTTCCGCCGAGGCTTCTACCGTTTTTGAGACTATACCATCACTAATAGTTGGTAAATTGTTGGTAAATTCTGGTGAAATGTTGGGAAGTTGTGATGATGTAAGCGTCGCTGTTTGGGAAGTGGATGTTGTTGACTGGTTATTGCTAACAACCCACTGACACGGCTTGTCATCAACAATGAAACGCCCGTGGGGAAACTCTTCTAACCACGTTAACAACTTTACGTCCATCGCCAGTAGATGAGGGTGGCGCAGATAGTTGGCGTTGCCTACGCTTAGGCTTCACGTTGGTTTGCTGAGACTTAGCAATGCTGTTGTTATCGGTTTCTGTCGGCATAGCTATATAGTTAGACTGGTTTTATGCGGCATGTATAATGCTTCTGCATAACAGCATAACACATATAACTGTATAACAAATAGACGTGGCTAACAAACCAGAACAATTGGTAGTGCGACATTTCCCAGAGTCTTTACGTATTAGACTTAGAGTTGAAGCTATGAATAGACGGCTAACAATGGCTCAATTACTAGAGGCTATTTGTAATGAATGGCTTGAGCGTAACGCTACAACACAAGTCACAATGAACGAGGTTAATACCAACGACGAGGAAAGTTAAACGTTAAGGTACAGTGACGCGCAGTCGTCGGGGTTAGCCTCTAAATACCAGTTGGTTGTAGAGATGTTGGCGTGTCCTAGCGTTTCCTTAACCAGTTGAATAGATGCACCGTTGGCTAGGCTATGACTCGCACAGGCGTGGCGTAGAAAGTGAGCCGAGACTAACGATGTTAACCCAACCGCAATGGCGCAGGCTTTAACTATCTTCGATGCGTTACAACGGTCGAGTTGTTTACCTGACTGCTTACGATGACGGTTGCTGTATGACTGAAACACGTAGTCATTAACCCCGTTGTGTTGCTGAGTGGTTCGCAACTCGGTTAACTCTTTCCAAACTGACAACGGTAAAACCAACGTGCGGTATTTTCCACCTTTACCAAACACGCTGACGGTTATTTTAGTGGCGTTAACCTCGGTAAAGTCAGACCAGCGTAAACCTACAGCCTCGCTAACACGTAAACCTAGACTGTACAACACCTTCAACATACAACGGTTTCGGGTATCTTCTGTCCTGTCAAGCATCCTGAATACCTGTTGCTGCGTTAGAGTTTTACCAGCTAACGTGGTCGATGCTTTTGGTTTACGTACAGCCACCATAGGGTTAGCAGTGAGGAAACCGAGACGGACAGCAAACGAACAGAAGCTAGAGAGTGACGCTAACTTGCGGCGAGTAGTGGCAACAGCGTATGTCTGTTCTAGGTGTTGGGCGTAGGCGATGAAGGTTAACGGTGAGATGGTACGGAAGTCAACCAGCTTGGCGAACGCTCTGAATTGCCGAATGTCACGCCTGTATTGTTCGCGTGTCGTCTGGCTTAACCCAACCAGCCACAACTCAATAGACCTCTTGCAAAAGTCCTAGATGCGTGAGACAAGTAGGATAGAGTTGGGTAGCATCTATGACCTACGAACAGGTAAAGAGTCTGAAATCAGAAGACTTTAAACGCTTGTGTGGTGTACGTCCAGATACTTTTAACGAGATGTTAGAGGTAGTGCGATCGCTTCATCGAACAAAACAGAAAACAGGGCGACCGGGTAAATTAAGCTTAGAAGACCAATTGTTGATGACATTAGAATATTGGAGAGAATACCGAACATACTTCCATATAGGTCAATCTTGGGGAGT
>NZ_JAECZA010000012.1 GCF_016056275.1 Dendronalium phyllosphericum CENA369
CCCTCATCTTCCCCTGCTCCCCCTGCTCCCCAGTCTCTCTAAGCAAGAGCATATTTATGTCCAGCAAGTTGATAATTCGGGGGCACTGTTTCGATTGGGGACAGCGTACTTATTTGATGGGTGTTTTGAATGTAACGCCTGATAGCTTTAGTGATGGAGGTGATTTTAACAGTGCTTCTGCTGCTTTGGCACAAGCGCAAGCAATGGAGGCTGCTGGTGCTGACATTATCGATGTGGGCGGTCAATCAACTCGACCAGGAGCAGAACAAATAACTCTTGGAGAAGAACTCGACCGAGTAATCACTGTATTGCAAGTGCTACGAGAAAAAATCTCAGTACCGATTTCTGTAGATACAACTAGGGCTGCTGTAGCCAAAGCATCTGTAGAAGCTGGAGCGGATATTATTAATGATATTTCTGGTGGGACGTTTGACTCAGATATGTTGTCAACAGTGGCGAGTTTAGATGTGCCGATTATTTTGATGCACATCAAGGGAACACCGTTGACGATGCGACAAATGACTGATTATCAGGATTTAATGGGAGAGATTTATAATTTCCTGGCAAAGCAAATAGCGGCGGCGACTGCTACGGGTATTAACCGAGAGAAAATCATCATCGATCCCGGTATTGGTTTTGCGAAGAACTACGAGCAAAATTTAGAAATTTTTCGCCGCTTGCAGTCATTAAAAGCGCTCAACAGCCCTATTTTAGTTGGAGCATCGCGTAAAAGTTTTATCGGCCGCATTTTAAATCAACCAGAGCCAAAAGCACGAGTTTGGGGAACAGCAGTTGCATGTTGTGCTGCTATTTTCAATGGCGCAGATATATTACGAGTTCACGATGTTCGAGAAATGCGTGATGTTTCGCTGGTTGCTGATGTATTGTTGCGACAATCTAATTAAAACTCACACAGATCGATTTTAGATTTGGGATTTTGGATTTTAAATTGTACCTTTGATGCGTTCTGCCTTTTCACAACAAGAAATATTTACACCTACCTACTTAGAACTTTTCTCGGAACCATTGCCTTCAATTTCATGACTTGCTGCTTCGCCAATCATCTGATCCAATGCTCCTTCTGATAATGCTGGATTGAGAAAGACAATTTTAGCATTTTGGCTGGCACTGAGCCTTTGGCTAGCTTCCAGATGTTCTTGAGCTACAAGATACTTGAGAATGTCTTTAGTTTCGGTCTTGGACGTTATGGCTTCAGAAAGTATGCGAATAGATTCTTTAGTTGCTTCAGCTCTCTTAATTGCAGCTTGCAAATCTCCTTCTGCCGCACTAATGGTTGCTTGTTTTTTGATTTCAGCGGCTTGCTGCTCTGCCATTGACTTCTGTACGCTCTCAGGTGGTGTAATGCTCTGAATATCCACCCGAATAATTTGAACTCCCCACTCTGCACTTGTATCGTTCAAAACCTGTAACAGTGATTGGTTCATCTCGTTTCGAGAGGCTATGGTTTGCGATAGTGTTCTATCGGCAATATTGGCACGGAGTTCGACCTGAGCTAGGTTTGTTAATGCAATCTGAATATCATCGATTCTATAAAAACTTTTTTCCATATTAGTAATCCGCCAGTTGACAACGCCATCAACTTCTAGGTAGACGTTATCTTTGGTAATTACATTCTGCGGCTTAATGTCTAAAATTTGTTCGCGTGTAGTATCTTCCATAACAATGGAATCAACTAGCGGAACGATGAAGTTAAGACCTGGCGTAAGTTTGCGATGATATCGCCCTAAACGTTCGACTAAAGCTTCATTTCCTTCATTAATAATTTTTGCAGATCCTAAGGCATAGCCTACAAGCGCTAAGACAATAGCAATGATTGGTTCCATATATGCTCCAATTAGTCTAGCTTTTAGAGAAATTTTAGTTTAAAGGACATGGTACTACCTTGTCCTTTCTTTAAGTCTAATGTTTCGAGTCTGTAATTTTATGAACATAGCAGCCATGTATGATGACAAGGCGCTATGGGTTTGTGCATCTTTTGCCACTAGGACTATGTAGCAGAACGCAATCGTTATTAAAGCACCTAGATTACATACTGGCAAGGAGTATTTTTGTAATTAACTTTACTTCCCCACTGTTTGACTCATCTGTTATAGTATACTTCTTAAAAAAATTGTAAATTTTTAATACAAAAAATTAAATATATAGAATTTATGCATTTACAGAAAAGCCGAAATGGCAGATATACCTTTTTCATCCAAAAGAGAGCCGCTATAAAATAAGCTAATCTGCTTTGAAGTTGCACAATCCTTTGCCTTAGAAAGACGCAAAGATGAAGTTGCGTGCAAAGAGAAGTGCGGTCTTGGGGAGACACTGCTAGCCCTTGGTTCCCTCGGTTGAAGCAAGTGTCATCTTTGCCCCTTCGGGTGACGCTCCTGCGTCGCTAACGCTTCGCTAACGGCAGTTCGGACTCGACGGAAAGCGGAGTCCAAACTTCCGAACCTGAAAGGGGATGCAATTTGAATGATTATTAGCTTATCAATTTAAAATCTTAACTTGACTTTTTATTAATCTTTGCACGCTCACTAAGGCTCGATTCAACTCATAATTCCGCCTTTGGGAATTATGCAAATATGCTTGCTGTTCTTCCTCAATCATTTGCACATCTTGAAAAACTAAACCATCAAGTAATTTTTGTGCTGCACCAAATAAACTATCTTTCACAAATCTGCGAAACCACACAGGCAATTTATGCAATCGCCAAAAGGCATTTAATGAGGTGAAATGAATTAAATAAGCCTTTGTTTGTGTCTCATTTATCGGACACAATAAACAGTAAATTTTAAAATCTTTGCCTAACGTAGAAACCCAATGAGGATAAACATAACTGACATTTAAGGCTTCAGTATGTAACCGTCGCAGTGCAGGAATAAATAACTGTGATATAGACCAAATTTTATCTATTTTATAATAACTTTGTGCTGTGTAATGAGCATCGACACGGTTATCATCTTCATCAATGTCTTGCAATGCTGCTTCTGCCCAAGCTTGTAAATCTTGATGCAAATGCCCGTGATACATATCCATCAAATTTTCAATTAAAAAAGAATAATGAGCCTGACAATTAATAACTGAAACTGTAGCAATATAATTAAGATGTTCCCATTCTGGTAAACCCAACGGTTCTACAGATGGTTCTACATCTCCAGGAAATAACCAAATAAAACCGTCTTGTTCTTTTACTGGGTAACGACGAATTGTGCAATTTGGTAGTTTTTGATTTGCTGCTAGATACGGAACTGCTGCACATTCACCTTTATAATTGAAGCGCCAACCGTGATAAGCACATTCCAATTCATCACCAACTACTTGTCCGTGACTGAGTTTAACTTGACGATGGGGACAGCAGTCTTTTAAGGCGTGAATTTGTCCTTGGCTGTCGCGGTAAAGTGCGATCGCTTGCTGCCAAATTATTATACCTATGGGTTTCTTTGTTACCTCAACACTACGTGCTACCACATACCAATGATTTGGGTTAATATCCAACTGACGGACATCACTACTTTGCACAGTTTGAGATAAAGAGGACATAGACTCGTGCATCTTTTTTAGCATTAGGCTCTAAAAGTACTGCTGACTTCTGTATCAGGTGCAGTTAAGAATATCTTACAAGTAATAAATTTTTTCAACGTTAGTAATATTTTTTACCATTTAACTCTGACGTTCGCAAACCGCGATCGCAAAACTACTTAAGTCTAACCTTGACAAAAATTATATTTATGAGAATTTTATACATAAATTAGTAATTCTACGAAAAGCAAATTTAATTATCAAAAATATCATTGGAAACAGCTTTACAGAAAAAATATCAACAAAGCTATTAAGTAAAAAGTAATATTGGGAAGCATAATATATAACTTGTAGCTAAGAGTTTTCCGTGTAAATTTATTCAACTCGATTGCGAACTAAGACACTGTTTTGCCAAGTTTTTTGACAGGTAATTTGCTAACTTCACACCAGGATATATGAAACCCGATCGCCAACTTTATCTCTACTCATTCCTAGCTCATTTCCGATTGCTCAAGAAAAGTTACCCTGCGAAAATCATGTTTGTGGCATTTGTGGGCACTCACGTACCACTTCTAACTTTACTCTTGAGTTTTTTGATTTCAAACTCTTATTCTCTGGAGATGGCGGCACGAGTTTTGATTATTGCTCTGCTAGCTACTTTAGCAGGTACGGCAGCTACCCTGTATACGCTACGCCATCTTCTCGCCCCAGTGATTTTGACATCTGCTGCCTTGCAAGACTATCTCAACACCAAAACATTACCCGAACTGCCTACAGACTATGCTGATGAAGCAGGTACGTTAATGGCAGATACCTCACAAACTCTTCAGAAATTAGATGAGTTAATTCACTACATTAGCAATTACGATAATTTAACTGGCTTACCCAATCGAGATTTATTCCGCGATCGCTTACATCAAATTTTATCTCAACCGCAGAATAACCAACGGTTGATCGCTGTATTTTTACTGAGCATTGATGATTTTACCGATCTGAGTCATGCATTCGAGCATAATACATTAAATTTGTTATTAAGAGCAGTTGCCCAGCGTTTGACAACCTGTATGGGGCAAACAGATATTCTTGGCAATTTGAGTAGAAATGAATTTGCGATCGCTCGGACAGAAATTCCGTCTTTTGAGAACGTCATCAAGCTATCCCAGTTATTATTAAATACGCTGGCAAAACCTTTTTCTATAGAAGGTAACTCAATACACATTACAGCCAGCATTGGTATCACCATTAATGACCTCAATGATAGTAATGGTGTAGATCGACTCTTGCAACAAGCTAATATCGCACTGTACCAAACAAAGCAACAACATCGTAATCGATACCAATTCTATTCACCAGAAATGAATGCTCAATTGCAGGAGCGACTGGCGTTAGAAAATGAATTGTATGGAGCGCTTGAGCGCAATGAAATACAAGTTCATTATCAACCCTTAATTGATTTGCATGCCAGGCAAGTGACCGCAGTTGAAGCGCTAATTCGGTGGCAGCATCCGACTTGGGGTTTGGTTTCTCCAGCCAAGTTTATTCCAATTGCTGAAGCCAATGGTTTAATCGTACCAATTGGGGAATGGGTTTTGCGAACTGCCTGTGCTCAAAACCGTGCTTGGCAGTCGGCTGGACTTCCCCCAATTCGGATATCTGTGAATCTATCTGCGCGACAGTTTGAACAACCGAATCTATTGCAAGTCGTTAGCCAGATTCTTCAAGAAGTTGAACTAGAAGCTTCGTACTTGGAACTAGAAGTGACAGAAAGCTTGTTGATGGTTGACATTCAGCGATCTGTTACAACCTTAAAACAATTACGAGAACTGGGTATTTGGCTAGCTCTAGATGACTTCGGTACTGGTTATTCCTCTTTGAACTACTTAAAGCGTTTTCCCTTTAACATGCTCAAAATCGATCGCTCATTCGTGCATGATGTTACATCCAATCCTGATAGCGCTGCTGTGACTGATGCCATCATTGCCTTGGCAAAGAGCCTCCGCTTGAACATCACAGCAGAAGGTGTAGAAACTCAAGAACAAGTTGACTATCTAGAAATGCGAGGATGTCACGAAGTCCAGGGATTTTATTTTAGTCCTGCTGTTACTGCCGAGCAAATTGTCCAAATGTTGAAGCAAAATTCTCAGCCGAACCAGACAATAGCAGCATAGGAAAAATCTAAAAAAAATATTATTTTAAGAATTGAGGGAGGCTAATAACCTCCCTTTTATCTAAATAGAATTCCAGAGTCAGGAGCGAAAATTCAGTATGAATTGGAGTCCTACTGGTGACTAGTAAGCTAATCTGCCTTTAAGTTGCACAATCCTTTGCCTTAGAAAGACGCGGGGATGCAATTTGAATGATTATTAGCTTATACGTGCGACTTTTCAAACATCCTCTGAATTTCCACGCTTTTGATTTTTATTCCAGTATTCTGACTTCTGGATTATTCAAGAAGCCTAGGATATTTACTTTTATAGCCGTAGTTACACTTTTAAGGACAGTTGCGCTCGCTCAAAGGCTTAAAGCAACTGGTTTTTTACTCAGCACTCAGCACATTGCTATATTTAGTGATTAGATGATTTCTCCTGCTTGGCTTTTTTAATTACTTCCATGTAGACATTAATCTCATTCACTTCTATATCATGTTCAACTCTAGTTACTTTCCATTGTTCCTTTTTTAGGTAAACCTCCTCTCCTACTCTGGGAGTGAATTGTATATCGTAGAACTTCTTGAGAAAATCTTTTTGGTTTTCTTCCCATAAGATGACTTTGTTACTCATGTTTATCTCTTTTTTGCTACTTAATTAAAATCAGTACTTTGATGCATACACATGGTAAGTTTATCTTACTAATTCAATTGAATAGCGTAGTTAAAACCACATTTTTTACGTTGATATTTTGATGATTTTTTAAGAGCCTCAAAAAAATAATTATCTAATTTTGGTATTTATTCAGCTTTATCTGCTTGGAGTTAGCAAAGGGGCGATCGCCTGGGAATACTTTATATATAGAAATTGCAACAAATAGTATTAATCTACTATGAGCTACTGTACCAATATTGATTGCCTGCGTCCGCAAAATTGCGATCGCTCTCGTTTTTGTAATAGTTGTGGTCAGGAATTGTTACTCAAACAGCGATATCGCCCACTCACTGTTATTGGATGCGGTGGCTTTGGTAGAACATTTTTAGCTATTGACGAACATCTTCCCACTAAACCCCAATGTGCAATCAAACAGTTATGTTTCCCAGAGGAAAATACTGAGGTTTGGCATAAGGCAGTCAAATTATTTCATCAAGAAGCGCTTCGTCTCAATGAATTAGAATACCCTCAAATACCTAAATTATTAGCGCACTTTGAACAAAATCACAAGTTTTATATTGTCGAGGAATTCGTCGCTGGCAAAACACTCGCACAAGAATTACAACAACAAGGTGTTTTTAAAGAACCACAAATTTGGGAGATATTAAAGGGTTTATTGCCCACACTGCAATTTATCCATTCCCGACAAGTAATCCACCGAGATATTAAACCAGAAAATATTATGCGCCGTTCTCTTCGAGGAGACCTAGTTTTAATAGATTTCGGAGTTGCTAAATTTAGCACTAATATCAGACAATCGCGTACAGGCACAATAGTAGGTAGCCCAGAATTTATTGCTCCCGAACAAATGCGAGGTAAGGCATTACCAGCCAGCGATCTTTATAGCTTGGGGGTAACATGTATCTACTTACTCACCGCTATTTCTCCCTTTGATTTGTTCGATATTACTAGCGATCGCTGGGTATGGCAAGAACATTTACCAGCAAATAATATTGTTAGCGATCGCCTCAGCCAAATTTTAGATAAACTTTTACAAAATGCCGTTTCGCAACGCTTCCAATCTGCCACAGAAGTATTGCAGACAA
Source organism: Dendronalium phyllosphericum CENA369 (assembly GCF_016056275.1). Classification (GTDB taxonomy): domain Bacteria; phylum Cyanobacteriota; class Cyanobacteriia; order Cyanobacteriales; family Nostocaceae; genus Dendronalium; species Dendronalium phyllosphericum. The sequence continues at coordinate 7,436 of NZ_JAECZA010000012.1, forward strand.
TGGAACAACACTCAAATAAATTGCTAAATATTTCTATTTCTCCCACATTCACTACTATTGATTACACGCATTTGCACGATCTATTAGCAAAAGGAAAATGGCAATCAGCAGATCGAGAAACTTGGGATTTGATGTGTCAGGCATTAGCAAAGCCTAGAGGTAGTTATATATTTAGTAGCGATATTGATAAATTTCCCTGTAAAGATTTGCAGACAATCGACGAACTATGGGTCAATTACAGTCGGGGACGCTTTGGTTTTAGCGTCCAAACACTTATTTATAAAAAGGCGAATAGAGACTATGGAATTTTTTGTAATTTAGTTGGTTGGCATATATACAATTCTACTTTTGCCAATGAATTAAATTTCAGCCTCAAAGCACCAATCGGTCATCTACCTTCACGAATTTGGATTGGTGGTTCTCAATCATGGCGATACCCTAATACTTTAGCCGCAAAATTAGCAGCCTGTGGTATAAGTTAGTTTTTGGCAAAATTACTATCTCAATAACACTCGAAAAGATTGTTGAATGAGACGAGTAATAAACCCACTTGCAATACTTATCGAATTTTTGATAAATTTTATACCTAGAATATTCAAGATAGAGATTATCTTGAAAACAACACATAAACAACGGAAAACACCACAAATCGTTTTACTGTATCTTGTATACCCATTGACCTTAAATAATCCTTTAGGTATTGTATAAAGTTAACCTATAATGTTTCAAACATCAGGATTTTCTCTGTACATAGGTGTATTTGTGGTCAATTACGTCTTCTAGGGAAAATAAAATGTCAGATTTATGGTGGAAAACTCTGGTATTGAGTCCAGTAGTTTTGGGAGTGACGGTGTTGTGTTCGTCTAGAGTAATTGCTGCTAAAACTCTAGACTCCGCTAAAGATATCAAAGCAGAAGTATTTCTCGCAGAAGCACCAACAGCTTCTAGGCAGTTAGTTGCTCAAGCGAAAACTGATGACAATAACGTTTTAGAACAAGTTAAGCGTTATAGCAGTGAAGCGAACAATCAAAATTCACTGTCTCAAGTAACATCAGTTTCTCAGTTTTCTGACGTACAACCAACTGACTGGGCATTTCAAGCATTACAATCTTTAGTTGAGCGCTACGGGTGTATTGCTGGGTATCCCAATGGAACTTACCGTGGCAACCGAGCACTGACTCGCTATGAGTTTGCCGCAGGTTTGAATGCTTGTTTGGATCGAGTTAACGAATTAATTGCTACAGCAACCGCTGACTTGGTAACAAAACAAGATTTGGCAACCTTACAACGCTTGCAAGAAGAATTCTCCGCAGAATTAGCAACTCTGCGCGGTCGAGTAGATTCTCTAGAAGCACGTACTGCGGAACTAGAAGCTCATCAGTTCTCTACAACAACCAAGTTAGTTGGTGAGGCAATTTTTGCTGTGACTGACAACTTTGGTGGCAACGACGATAATAACACTGTCTTCCAAGACAGGGTACGTTTAGACCTACAAACCAGCTTCACAGGTAAAGATACCCTGCACACTAGGATTGCTGCTGGTAATGCCGTCGGATTGACTTTGCCAAATGACACGTTTGAAGGAACTCAAACTTTTAACTTAGCCCCCAATACGACCAATAGCGCTGCTATCGACTGGTTGTCATATTACTTCCCGTTGGGGAGCAACTCCCAAGTTTACATTGCTGCTACTGGAGGTATTCACAGCGATTACGTTCCTACCGTCAACCCATACTTTGAGGATTATGACGGTGGTAACGGTGCTTTGTCTACCTTTGCTTCTGAAAGCCCCATTTATCGCATTGGCGGGGGTGCTGGTATTGGCGTTAACTTGGGCTTTGGTGGTGGCAGTACCTTCAAACCTTCATTAACTTTGGGCTATTTTGGATCTGAACCAAATAACCCGCTAGGAGGTTCGGGTTTATTTGAGGGTAACTATGCTGCTTTAGGACAGTTGAATTTGAACGTTGGCGATCGCTTTACCTTAGCAGCAACCTACGTCCACGGATATCATGGTGGCGGTACTGCTTTATTCGATGCCGGTTCGGCAAGTACAACGAGTGGCGTAGTCGGTACTCTCCAAGCCAACTTTGTTGGTGCTGGCAATGCATATGCTAGTAACTCCTACGGTGTTGAAGCCGCTTTCAAACCAAGTGACAAACTATCGATTAGTGGCTTTGTAGTTTATAGCGACATCACAGGCTTTGGTGCTGGTGATGATGGCGAAGTTTGGAGTTACGGTGCTGGGGTAGCCTTACCAGACTTTGGTAAGAAAGGCAACCTCTTAGGAATTTTCGCAGGCGCACAACCATATTTAGGAAGTGCAGGTGGCGATCGCCCTTATCACATTGAAGGCTTCTATCGATATCGCGTCAGCGACAACATTTCCATTACTCCTGGTGTGATTTGGTTAACAAATCCCGGTCAATCTACAACTGACAACGAAGATGCGGTGATTGGTACGTTGAGAACTACCTTTAACTTCTAATTGATGCAGTATTTAGATGCCCTTTGGGCTTCTTGAAAGTTTAGATGAAGGATGAATTTTTATCCTTCATCTTTTTTTGGCTAGACTTGCGACAATCATGCTTATTTGACGTTTTTAAGTAGCAACCTCAGAAAAAAGTTCTAATTGTAAAAGATATTACTGTGATTGAACTAAAGGATAAATTCTTATAACCTGTTCTAACTTGAAGTTGCGAGTGTTTCTTGTCCTTCTTATTTTGCTTCCTTAGTCACCTACTTGGCTAACATGACCAGCGACGACTTGCCAATTTCCTTGGGGTTGTGACTTAGCCCAAACTCTTGTGTATCGGTATATGCCTACAAAAGCTTTGCCTTCAAAAGTGCCAGCAACCTCCATTTTGACTGTTACTACTGCTGTATTACCATAGACTTTAACTTGTTGTTGTTGACCATTGAGTAGGACAAGTTTTTGAGTATCAGAGCGATGTGCTTCTAAGTCAGTCTGCTTATCAATTAATTCACCAGTGTGGGTGGTAAAAACTAAATCATCGGCAATTAGCTCTTCTAAGGCTGAGACATCATTTTTGAGCATAGCCTGCCGTAGCCTTTCTTCCAATTGTTCAATTAAAGTGATTTCCATCTTGCTTAGACAGTTAAAACTTCACAATTTGATATTACCCCTACAGAGCAAAATCAAGGGTGAAGTTTCGCTTCCCAACATCAAAGCCGTATACCTTCCACGCCAGTTGCTACCCAATTTGAAATATGTTACAAGCAATATTCCATGTAAAATCCTGCAAGATGTTTGAATATTGAGGGTTTGTAAATAATGTCAGATTCGACTCACCTCAGCCAGTTTCGCTTGATGTCTCAATACAATTCCTGGGCAAATAACCAAATTTATGACATTGCAGCATCTCTTACAGAAAAAGAACGAGAGCGCAACTTAGGAGCATTTTTTGGGTCTATTCACGGAACGCTGAATCATCTGCTTTTGACCGATCGCGTTTGGCTAGGGAGATTTGCTATTACTACGTGCTATACATTTCAAGCTTTGCAGGATGCGAAGCTGTTATTAGATTACGAGTCTTTAGGGCAGATACTTTATACTGACTTCGCCGAACTGCGTCACGAACGAAACCAAACGGATGGGGTAATAGAGAAATGGATGCAGGAACTTGAGCCTGAGATGCTATCAACTTCTATGCGTTATCGTAACGTTGCTCGGCAAATCGAACGAGAACATTCCCTATGGTTCGCCCTAGCTCATTTTTTTAACCACCAAACTCACCACCGCAGCCAAGTGACGACTCTTTTCCACCAGCTGGGTCGAGATTATGGTGTCACAGATTTTCTTGCCATGTACGATTTAGCTAAAGATAGCGTGTAGTAATTCGTAATTCCGACACACAGAAAAATAAAGTTGGTTTGTGTTTAACTAAAAATTCTCTATGCACCCAATAGAAAGATATTAAAAATTCAAATTTCTATACAAAGGACGGTTTACCACCCCAGCACAGTCAGGTATTAGATTGCTCAAGTCGCAGTGAAAACTACTAAGCTGGTAAATAGCACGTTTAAATTTGCAGGAAATTCTGAATCGCATTCATCGGCTGTTCGGACTTCCCCATTGGCTAACTACTTGTGATTACATTATGTTTGAAGCTCTATCTGACCGTTTAGAAACCGCTTGGAAGAAACTGCGGGGACAAGATAAAATTTCTCAATCCAACATTCAAGACGCTTTGCGGGAAGTACGCCGCGCTTTGTTGGAAGCAGATGTCAACCTCCAAGTAGTCAAAGATTTTATTAGTGAAGTTGAAGCCAAAGCTCAGGGAGCCGAGGTGATTGCTGGCGTGCGTCCCGACCAACAGTTTATCAAAATTGTTCACGATGAACTGGTACAGGTGATGGGAACAGAAAATGTTCCCTTGGCAGAAGCCCAAGAACAACCTACTGTTGTATTGATGGCTGGGTTGCAAGGTACTGGTAAAACCACAGCTACTGCCAAGTTAGCCTTGCATCTACGTAAATTAGATCGTAGTTGCTTGTTAGTAGCGACAGATGTGTATCGCCCAGCAGCAATCGATCAGCTGCTGACATTAGGTAAGCAAATTGATGTGCCAGTCTTTGAACTAGGAAGCGACGCTGACCCAGTAGAAATTGCCCGCCAAGGTGTAGAGCGTGGCAAAGCAGAAGGTGTCAATACAGTAATTATTGATACTGCTGGTCGTCTGCAAATTGACGAAGACATGATGGCGGAATTAGCCCGCATCAAACAAACAGTCCAACCCGACGAAACTTTGTTAGTCGTGGATGCGATGACTGGTCAAGAAGCAGCAAATCTCACCCGGACTTTCCACGAGCAGATTGGGATCACTGGGGCGATTCTCACCAAACTAGATGGCGATAGCCGTGGTGGTGCAGCGCTGTCAGTGCGACAGATTTCGGGAGCACCGATTAAGTTTGTGGGTGTGGGTGAGAAAGTCGAGGCACTACAACCATTTTATCCCGATCGCATGGCATCCCGAATTCTGGGAATGGGCGATGTCTTGACTTTGGTAGAGAAAGCCCAAGAAGAAATCGACTTAGCAGATGCCGAAAAAATGCAGGAGAAAATCCTGTCAGCGAAGTTTGACTTTACAGACTTTCTCAAGCAACTGCGCTTGTTGAAGAATATGGGATCGCTGGGAGGCATCATCAAGATGATTCCGGGGATGAACAAGCTCTCAGATGACCAGCTAAAACAGGGAGAAACCCAGTTAAAGCGCTGTGAGGCGATGATTAACTCCATGACTCGCCAAGAACGCCACGACCCAGATTTATTAGCCAGTTCTCCCAGTCGAAGGCGGCGAATTGCTGCTGGTTCCGGCTATAAAGAGTCGGATGTGAGCAAATTGGTAGCTGATTTCCAAAAAATGCGATCGCTCATGCAGCAAATGGGTCAAGGTAGTTTCCCTGGTATGCCAGGCGGAATGTTTGGTGGTGGCGGTATGGGCAACGCTTTTGCAGGTGGGGGTGGTAATCGTCCTGCCCCTGGATGGCGAGGTTATACTGGCGGCGCAAGCACCAAAAAGAAAAAGAATAAAGATAAGAAGAAAAAAGGTTTCGGCAATCTCTAGTCAGTGGTCAGTGGTCAGTGGCTAATGACAACTGACACTGACTCATAGCAAGAAAAGCTGGTCAAGTGCTAAAATTAGCATTTCAGTATTACAAATAGGAGAATGATTCCTCAACCATGATCAAACTGCGCTTGAAGCGATACGGCAAAAAGCGGGAAGCGAGCTACCGCATTATCGCCATTAATAGCCTCGCTCGCCGCGATGGTCGTCCTTTAGAAGAATTGGGATTCTACAACCCAAGAACTGATGAAGTGCGATTAGACGTTCCCGGCATCGTCAAGCGACTGCAACAAGGCGCTCAACCCACTGACACCGTCCGTCGCATCCTAGTAAAAGCTAATGTTTTTGAACAGGTCAGTGCCCCAGCCGCATCCTAAAGTTGGAATAAAATCCGTGACAGCTAGTCCTAACTACGTTGAGCTGGTACGGTTTTTGATACAACCGTTCTTAGAATCTCCAGAAAGTTTAAGCGTCGATTGTGAAATTTCTCAGACCCTCAATCGGGCTTGGATTCGCATCGCCTTTGACAGCACAGATAAAGGCAAAGTGTTTGGTCGAGGAGGACGCAACATTCAGGCTATTCGGACAGTGATTGCCGCAGCTGCCGCAGCTGCTGGGCAGTCAGTATACCTGGATATCTACGGCAGCGCTACCCCAGGTCGAGAAGGTACATCTTTTGATGAGGACACCGAAGAGCGATCGCCACCTCCCAAACCGAGGGAACGACGCGGAAATGGCCCTAGTATACCTATTGCTAAACCCCGTTTCCGTTAGGTTAAAACCTAAAGAGCAAATCTGATACAAAATGAAGGATGAAGAATGAAGGATAAAGGATAAAATTCCACACTTCAAACTTCATACTTCACACTTCAGATAACTCTCTAAGGAGGTGAAATTAAGGAGTGGCTGAAGTCCGTTTAGGAGACAATGAGTCGATTGATTCTGCATTAAGACGTTTTAAAAAGAAAATTCAAAAAGCTGGGATTTTATCTGAAATTAAACGCCGAGAAAGATATGAAAAACCCAGTTTGCGTCGTCAGCGCAAAGCTGAAGCCTTACGCAAAGGCGTTCGCTACTAAATCTAAACAATAGCTTTGGTTAAAGTAGCTAACGTATGTAATTGTGTAAGTGAAGTTTTGAGAGCATTGTTAGCTCAAATTTACACAAAGTAGAGACTGAAATACGAGTGTCTCTACTTTTACTTTCTAAGTCGGGATCGAATAAAATAATAATTAATTTAAAATTGAAGTATTCTTAATTACTGAAATATAATTTGATTATAAATTAGGTAGTAGTTTTAACCGAGAAAATTAATGCAACCTTGGTTAGAACTAGTAATATCAAAATTTATTATAGAATAGTATAAAAATAAACTCAAAAAATTGCATTTTTACGCCCTGTCAGTCAAATATTATCCTTTGTCAAAAACAGCATCCTCAGAAATTCAGAAATACTTATGGCAGATGCCTTAATAATTCAGCTGCCTAACATTCCTAGTGCGATCGCTCTAGCAGGTGATGGTGAAGAAAATCTCAAAATTTTATCGCGGCAAACAGGAGCTAGCTTAGTACTACGCGGACAGGAAGTATACATTTCTGGTACTGAAGCGCAAAAAGACTTAGCTTCCCGATTAGTGCGATCGCTTGAAGACTTGTGGATTAAAGGCAATACTATCTCCACTGCCGACATTTTAACAGCTCGTCAAGCCCTAGATAACCATCGAGAAGACGAACTACAAGAATTACGACGAGATGTCTTAGCTAAAACTCGTCGAGGCGAAGAAATTCGCGCTAAAACCTTTCGACAACGGCAGTACATTGATGCCATACGCAAACGCGACTTGACATTTTGTATCGGTCCTGCTGGTACTGGTAAGACTTACCTTGCTGTTGTCGTTGCCGTGCAGGCACTGTTAGCTAACCAAGTAGAGAAACTGATTTTAACTCGTCCTGCCGTAGAAGCAGGTGAAAAACTTGGCTTTTTGCCTGGAGACTTACAGCAAAAAATTAATCCCTATCTACGTCCGCTTTACGATGCTATTTATGAATTCATCGATCCCGAAAAAGTCCCTAATTTAATGGAACGCGGTGTCATTGAAGTAGCACCGCTTGCCTATATGCGGGGACGTACATTGAATAATGCTTTTGTGATTGTGGATGAAGCCCAAAATACCACACCCGCTCAGATGAAAATGGTTTTGACTCGTTTAGGCTTCCGTTCTCGCATGGTGATTACAGGTGATATTACTCAAACCGACTTACCACTCAACCAACAATCAGGGCTAACAGTAGCTTTGCAAATTTTAAAACATGTTGAAGGCATTACCTTTTGTGAATTTTCACAGCGAGATGTCGTCCGCCATCCTTTAGTTCAACGCATTGTTGCTGCTTACGAACAATACGAAAAATAGTATTGTACAGACAAGGATTAATCGCGTCTCTAACAACTAACAACTAACAACTAAATTATGAGTACTAATCTGAAAGACTTTTTAGAAGCTTGCGAAAATTTGGGAACTTTGCGGTTAATTGTCACTAGTAGCGCTGCTGTTTTAGAAGCACGCGGCAAAGTGGAAAAGCTATTTTATGCTGTATTGCCTAAAGGTAAGTACGCGAACATGCACACAGAAGGATTTGAGTTTCACTTGAATATGGACAAAATTATTCAGGTAAAATTTGAGACAGGTGAAGCAAAAAGAGGTAACTTTACAACCTACGCTATCAGGTTTTTAGATGAGAAACTTGAACCTGCTTTAAGTCTATTTTTGCAATGGGGTAAACCAGGAGAATACGAACCAGGTCAGGTAGAAGCTTGGCAAGCTTTACGGGAGGAATATGGAGAAGTCTGGGAACCTTTGCCAGCAGAGATTTAACAACAAAGTTAAACAAAGAGGACGCAGAATTTCAGTACAACTGTTTGCGTCTGTTTAGTTTCTAATACTTAGCTGATTTTAATCATTTTATCAGGTCTAATTCAGAGCGATCGCCGACTCTAGTAATAGAGGATTCCTCTACTAGAGGAGATTGACGCTTAATTAGAAAATAATAGATGTATGAACAAACGCTATTTTTTAGAGGCTAGTGCTGTATTAGTTGGTGCAGCCTTTTTATCGCGCTATATCAATATCAATCAGAGGTCAGAAATCATGGCAACTTCTAATACTGAGTTTGAAATTAGCAAACCCGAACAAGAGTGGCAAACAATTTTATCGCCGGAACAGTTTCGTGTATTGCGGAAACATGGAACAGAACGGGCTTTCACCAGCCCACTTGATAAGCAATATGCAAATGGCACTTATGTGTGCGCTGGCTGCGAACTCCCACTGTTTACATCTGACACCAAATTTAACAGTGGTACGGGCTGGCCTAGTTTTTTTCAACCAATTGAAGGCGCAATTGACACGACTGTAGATAGATCGTTGTTTATGACCAGGACTGAAGTACATTGCCATCGCTGTGGCGGTCATTTGGGTCACGTGTTTGATGATGGGCCTGCACCCACTGGTAAACGCTACTGTATGAATGGAGTGGCAATGAAGTTTATTTCAGCCTAAGATACCGCGAGAATATCTGCAAAGATGCTTGCAGCTTTTCATAAGCTATCTCACTGCCGAATCTAATCATAAATAGTGAAATAAAGCAAGCGATTGCACCTCTATTTACATCTCAAATTAAAGGTTGAGATGTGAAAAATTTCTCCGATTTTTTGCCTGAGCGCAGATGCTAATACCCAATTCACCAAAATCTCGCTCGACATAAAATAACTTGTAAGGGCGAACCGCCCGTGAACCCGCAAGGTTCGGTGGTTCGCCCTTACGCTTATTGTTTGTATCGTCTATAAAGTGAAATAGTACAAGCGTCCGCGCCAAAGATGATACGATGCAGTTAAATGTAATTGTCGGGTAGTAAAGTAAAGTACCTACAGCCATACGCGCAAATGTGCCTAAGGCAGTTCCAGCAAACAAGGAACTAGGGAATGGAGAAGAATTTTTATCCTTCTAAGAAACAACAAAAAAGATAGAGAACTTATGAAAAAATTGATTAGAGGGCTGCGCGAATTTAAAGCTAGCTATTTCAGTACGCATCAACAATTATTTGAACAACTTTCTCACGGTCAAAAGCCTAGAGTACTATTTATTACCTGTTCTGATTCGCGGATCGACCCCAACTTGATGACACAAGCCCAGTTGGGTGAATTATTTGTGATCCGTAATGCAGGTAATATTATTCCACCATTTGGTGCTACTAATGGTGGTGAAGGAGCGACGATTGAATACGCTATTCAAGCATTAGATATTCAACAAATTATTGTCTGCGGTCACTCGCATTGTGGTGCGATGAAAGGGTTGATGAAGTTAGACAGTCTGCGATCGGAAATGCCACTCGTACATGACTGGCTAAAATATGCAGAAGCAACCCGAAGACTAGTTTTAGACCATTACAGCCACTACGAAGGGGAAGAACTTTTAGAAATCATCATAGCTGAGAATGTACTCACTCAAATTGAGAATTTGCGGACTTATCCGGTGATTCGTTCTAAGCTCTACCGAGGGCAACTCAGCATCTATGCTTGGATTTATCAAATTGAGACAGGAGAAATTTTGGCATATGATGCAAACGATCATGGCTATGTATTACCTCAAAGCCAGCTTCCCCCATCGGAGATAGATAATACACTATTTGATCCGCCTGCAATTAGGAATCGAGAAACTCCTGCTATTAAAACTCAGCAACAAGAATTTCAACAACCTGAAGAATTTACTATTTCTGCATCTCAACGTTTTCCGATGACATTACTTTCTCCCGAACAAATGGATCGAATTTATCGAGGGTCGGCATCTAAAAAGTCAAACGGAAGCTAAGTTTAGTGGTAAAATAGCCGGGGAAGAATATTCCCCTAAATGGATTTATAGCAGTCGAAATGCTCTGAGTTACGTCAACAATCGCAGTTAATTTTCCAGCGGTTCGGGAAGTTCAAATATGGAAGCGATCGCCATATCTCAAGAAACACCACAATTTTACTCGAACGCTGAAAATGGCGAGTTGTCAAAAAGCAAAAACCAATAGGTATAAATTCTTGATTAGGTAATAATTCTATCTGTCAATTTAGATATATCATTTTATAGATACACTCTCAATATTTAACATTTACAGTAAAAAGTAATAGGATATTGGGAGATTATGATTTTATGCCTGACGAGCAAAGCTTAGAAGGAAAATTGCTATCGCAGGAAGCAGAAAGAAAGATATTGCACGAATTGAATGAAGCAGAAAAAATAGATATAGACGTGCAAACTGATGTCTTAAAAATAGTTCAAGGACAGGCAAACGCAGTTTCATTTACAGGTCAAGGAATAGTAACAAAAGAAGACATCCGCGTACAGGAAATCAAACTGCAAACAGATAGCATTGCCATCAATCCGTTGAGCGCTCTTTTTGGTCAAATGAAACTAGATGAGCCGATAAATGCTGTCGCTCGTATTATAATGACAGAAGTTGATATCAACCACGCTTTAAAGGCAGATTTTACTCGTGATTTCGCCAAAAATTTTCAGTTAAATGTAGACGGCGAAATTATTAATTTGGAGTCGCAACAAGTGCAGATGTTTTTGCCTGGAGATAACAAAATTGAATTTCAAGGAAAGGTATTATTAAAAGAAAAGGGGAATACTCGCTCATTAAGTTATACGGCCAGTGTCTATCCGCGTACTCACTCACAACCATTGACAATGGAAAGTTTTAACTGCACTGAGGGAGGAGGCATATCAATAGAAATAATCGTGGCATTAATGCAGAAAGTTAAAGAACTAGTAAACCAAACATACTTTGAGTGGGAGGATACAGTTTTTAGAGTTAAAGATATGAAAGTAGAAAAAGGAAGTTTAACACTTTTGATAGAAGCTTATATGAAGCAAATACCCTCATCTTAAAAAAGACTATCTCCATAGTAAGAGATGCAGTAGAATTAACGAGAAAAGCTAATTTTTGTGACTAATGAGTGATGGCAATTTATGAAAAATTTTCTAAGCTAATAAAAGTGGTTTTTTCTAAAAAAAGCAAATATGCAAGAGTATGATGTTGTTATTATTGGTGCAGGACACAACGGCCTAGTCTGTGCAGCTTATTTGCTGAAAGCTGGATATAGTGTTCTGCTCCTAGAAAAGCGTTCCGTTCCCGGTGGTGCAGCAACAACCGAAGAATGTTTACCACAAGAAGCCCCAGGATTTAAATTTAATTTGTGTGCCATTGACCATGAATTTATTCACCTCGGGCCAGTAATTGAAGAATTAGAACTGAAAAAATATGGTTTGGAGTATCTGGAGTGCGATCCAGTAGTCTTCTGTCCTCATCCCGACGGCAAGTACTTCTTAGCACACAAATCTGTAGAGAAGACTTGTGCAGAAATTGCCAGATATAGCGATCGCGATGCCAGAAAATATGCAGAATTCACAGATTATTGGCAACGGGCACTTGGTGCAATGATTCCTATGTTCAACGCACCACCAAAATCAGTTATAGATATTGTCGGCAACTACGACATCACAAAACTAAAAGATTTATTTTCTGTCATCGGTTCTCCTAACAAAACGCTGGACTTTATTCGCAACATGCTGACCAGCGCCGAAGATTTGCTTAACGAATGGTTCGATGAAGAATTTCTCAAAGCACCACTAGCAAGACTAGCAGCAGAACTCGGTGCGCCGCCATCGCAAAAAACCATTGCCATCGGTGCAATCATGATGGCAATGCGTCATAACCCCGGAATGGCAAGACCTCGCGGCGGTACTGGTGCGCTCGTAAAAGCTTTGGTGAATCTAGTTACAAGTAAAGGTGGCACTATTCTCACAGACCAGCACGTAGATAAAGTTTTGATTGACAATGGCAAAGCAGTTGGTGTGCGGGTAGCCGGTGGTAAAGAATATCGTGCTAAACATGGGGTGATTTCTAACATCGATGCTAGACGGTTATTTTTGCAAATGACTGACAAAAGCGATATCGATGCAGTTCAGCCAGACTTGTGGGAAAGATTAGATCGTCGCATCGTTAACAATAACGAAACTATCCTCAAGATAGATTTGGCTTTAGATGAACCTCTGCACTTCCCATACCACGCGCACAAAGATGAATATCTGATCGGATCTATCTTGATTGCAGATTCCGTGGCTCATGTCGAACAAGCTCATAGTAAGTGTACCTTGGGCGAGATACCTGATTCTGACCCATCAATGTATGTCGTCATGCCTAGCGCCCTTGACCCAACCTTAGCACCACCCGGTAAGCATACCGTGTGGATTGAGTTTTTCGCGCCTTATCAAATTGCGGGTGCAGAAGGCACAGGCTTAAAAGGTACTGGTTGGACGGATGAATTAAAAAACAAAGTTGCAGATAGAGTAGTTGACAAATTAGCAACTTATGCACCGAATGTGAAAAACGCAACCATCGCTCGGCGTGTGGAAAGCCCCGCAGAATTAGGCGAAAGATTGGGTGCATACAAAGGAAATTACTACCACATTGATATGTCCCTAGATCAAATGGTATTTTTCCGTCCTTTACCAGAATTGGCAAATTACAAAACCCCAATTGATAATTTATTTCTAACTGGTGCAGGAACTCACCCAGGTGGTTCTATTTCCGGAATGCCAGGACGCAATTGCGCCCGTTTATTTTTACAAAATAAGCATCCCATTGCCCAGACTTTGAAGGATGCAAGAGATTCGATCAAGTCAACTGTTGGCTCGGTGTTTGGAATTTCTTAGACTTGGTTAAGTCAAGTCATGACCTTATAAAGTGTGCCTTGTCTAGCATTGTTAAATTTGCTGGACAAGGCACACATTGATTTTTTGGTAGACACATTTGCACTTTACTTTCTGTTCTATCTAGGTATGACAGCTACTATTTCCGCCAACCGACGCTCACCATACCAAACCAAATCGAGTTTTTTGAGCTGCTCGACACTCATATTACCTTCTTTGTCAGTGAGGCTATGAGATTGGCGTTCTCCAAGCGAAGCTAGTAAATCCTGGCAGATGATAGTTTCATCGAACTGAGGATTTGTTTCTTCATCATTGATGATTGCCGTTGCTCGCTCTGGCGACAACCCTTGGAGAACCTGAAAAATAAATCGTGTGGGAAAATCAACCTCTTGGAGTGCGGGATGACGCTTTACCAAACCAGCTAGCAATACTCCTAGATAAGCAGCCGCCTGAGAATTACTCAGTACCTGCATTTTTTCGGATGCAATCTGAGCTAAATTCGTAAAAAATGCACATCCCAACTGTTGTTCAATGGCAATCATTGGATTTAAAACTGGGGAGGATTGCAACTGTGCCTCAAACAATGCCCGATGTTGTTGTGGCAGTTGGTTGAGTAAGGTTTGTTTAGCGCGATCGCTAATAATCATCTCACTGTCTAGCCCAAAACTGAAGTCTTTCCCAGGTTCTAAGCCTGTATTCACAAGAATATGAAAAACATGATTTTGGGCTTGTTGCTGCATTTTTTGATACTTTGATTGTCCGAGAAAATGTTGCACAAACCAACGGTGGCTATCAGAATCGCACTCGACTATTACCTGGTTAACTATCACATCAGTTAACTTTTCTTCCCCTATAGTTTTTTGCCACCGTGCAATTAAAGTATTAATAGCAGCTAGATCGCGACAACGGAGCGCCTCGAGCAATTGACGCTTCGCAGTCGTCGCTTGGTCTTTGTCTCGTCTAAATAAGTTAATTTTCAATCTACTATTTGGGATTAGGTTTTTATTGATTCAGATTACAATTCTTTTATCGCATCTGTAGATCCAGTGTCATGGGTGGGATCACTGAAAGAATTGTTAAACAAACCCAAAATCTATTTGTTTTTTATTCTCTGTGTCAAGTTTGTTCAATTGGATACAGCAATCTGAATATTACATATTAACGATTCTTATCTTGCAAGATTTAGCTTAGTAGTTGCATCAAAATAACTAAGCAATACCCCCTAGAAAATTACTCGGTTTTTTTGATTTTTTGTCAGCAAAGTTTATACATCTTCTCCAATAACAGTAATAACACTAATTAAATAGCTTGAATTTTTGTATAAAAAGCTATGAGATAATGGACATCTTAAATTTAATTTGAACATAAAATATTTTGAGGATAAAAACTGCTACTTCCATAAGGAACAGTGTCTAGTGCCCGCCTGTCCTATCCTGGAGATAGGTAATACTGTTGTGGGTGAGACTGTGTTTTTCAGCGTTGTTATACCGACTTACAATCGCCAGCCGATTTTAGAAAAGTGCCTGCGAGCCTTAGAAGTACAAGAGTTGGGTGCATCAAGTGTAGTTACTAGTTATGAAATTGTCTTAGTAGATGATGGTTCTACTGATGGCACATTAGAGTGGTTGGCAACACACAAAAATGAATTTCCTCATGTGCGTTGGTTTCAACAGGATCATGCTGGCCCAGCGGCGGCACGGAATTTAGGTGTAGAAAAAGCATTGGGGGACACTATTATTTTTATTGATAGCGATTTAGTGGTGTTGCCAAACTTCTTGCAAGCTCATGCAGATGCATTGTTGCAAGGAAAAGAGCAATTGAACAGCGATCGCTTTTTTACTTATGGTGCAGTTATTAATACTGCTAATTTCGATAATCCTACTGCTGAACCCTATAAAATTACAGATTTTTCCGCTGCTTTTTTTGCCACTGGTAATGTAGCAATTTCTAAACACTGGTTAGAGAAAGCTGGACTGTTTGATACTAGCTTTCAACTCTATGGATGGGAAGATTTAGAATTAGGTGTAAGGCTCAAACAGCTAGGTTTAAAACTTATTAAATGTCCAGATGCCGTGGGTTATCACTGGCATCCAGCATTTAAATTAGAACAAATTCCTAACTTGATAGAAAAAGAAATCCAACGCGGACGAATGGGAGTTTTGTTTTATCAAAAGCATCCCACATGGGAAGTGCGAATGATGATTCAAATGACTTGGCTACATCGCTTACTTTGGGGTATTCTTTCACTCAATGGCAGCCTGAACGAAAAGACAATGGCTCCATTATTGCAATGGCTGATTAATTTAGGTAAACCCCAGTTAGCTTTAGAAATTGCGCGGATTTTTCTGAACTGGTACAACGTTAAAGGCGTTTATGAAGCTTATAAACAAAATCAGCAAATCGAATTAAGATAATACACCAGGGTAAGCTCATCTAATTGTGTATGAAGGTGGACTTGACAAATTAAATAAAATAAGCATTAGCGAACGTCTAAAAAACACTTAATATCAAAGCAAGATAAATGAGATGACAACTTCTTAGTTATTGTTTCATTGGCAATGTATTAGATTTTTCTAATTTATTGCATCAAGCATGATTAAGATGCTCTTACCCTGATGATACACATCTATTAAATTCATTTAATTAAAGATTTTAATACGACAGAACTATTGCATCTTTTTGTAAATTTTTAAAGTAAATATACGCAAATTTTCGTTTAATAAATAGTTATATATACAGATGAAAATAAGGTACATATAACATGAATTACTGGGCATTAATTTGTAGAGTTTGCCTTGCTTGCTCTGCATTTTTTATTTTAGAAGGTTTGATGGCACAAGAAGCAAGAGGTGAATGGGTTCGCTCCCTGTACGCTGGACAATCTGATTGGGTAAAGTGGAACCTTAGTCAAGGTAGTTATGTTCTTGAGGCAAGTACCCTCCTAAATGCTGGCGATGTTGATATCGAGTTCTATGACTACACAGGTCAGAACTTGTTGTTCAAAGGCAACAAGGCTGGAGGCGAAATTATTCCATTTACTGTTAATCAGGAAGGGGATTTCTACATCAAGTACAGTATGCCTGTATGTATCAATCCATGGGGTGCATGTGCTGTCGAAATTAATGTCAAAAGGGTACAGTAAATGATACTTTTACTTATTGCTCCGGCTCTCAAAAATGGTAATAGGAATTCAGCAAGAAAGTAAAAGCCGAAAGCTTAAGTTCGCAACAATTAGAAAACGATCTTCTTCAAGAAGATGAAAAGTTTGAGGCGATCGCCGAGCGTATAACTGATAAACTTTTATAAGATTATGCGGTTAGCATAAATATGTTATCCTAGGATAGTTGACTAATCTCGCACACCTAAGAATTCGGGTGTTTCCTGCTTAAGGAAATACGCTTGGGTGGAGGTTTAACCCGAATAGGAGTTAAAAAATATATGCCAGTCGTTTCATTGGCTCAAATGATGGAGTCAGGTGTTCATTTTGGGCATCAGACCCGCCGTTGGAACCCGAAAATGTCTCCCTACATTTATACTTCTCGCAATGGCGTACACATCATTGACTTGGTGCAGACTGCCCAGTTGATGGAAGATGCTTATGCTTACATGAGAACCCAAGCAGAGCAAGGGAAGAAATTTCTCTTCGTCGGCACAAAGCGGCAAGCGGCAGGAATTATTGCCCAAGAAGCCACTCGTTGTGGTTCTCACTACATTAACCAGCGCTGGTTGGGTGGAATGCTCACCAACTGGGCAACCATCAAAACCAGAGCAGACCGCCTCAAAGATTTAGAACGCCGCGAAGAAAGTGGTGCTCTCGATTTATTGCCGAAAAAAGAAGCTTCTATGCTGCGTCGGGAAATGGCAAAGCTTCAGAAATACCTAGGTGGCATTAAAACAATGCGGAAAGTACCCGATGTTGTGGTAATCGTAGACCAACGGCGGGAGTACAACGCAGTTCAAGAATGCCAAAAACTGGGGATTCCGATTGTGTCTATGCTAGATACAAACTGTGACCCAGATGTAGTGGATATTCCGATTCCAGCTAACGACGATGCTATCAGATCGATTAAGTTGATAGTCGGCAAATTGGCGGATGCCATTTATGAAGGTCGTCACGGTCAACTGGATGCAGAAGAAGACTACGAGGATTACGAAGGCGCTGAGGAAGATTACGAATACGATGAAAGCGAGTATAGCGACTCGTTGATTCCTGACGACGAAGAGGAAGAAGAATAATTAAAGGCTGTTCGGCATTCGCTTTACAGCCCTTCTCCTAAAGGAGACGCTACGCAAACGAGCATCCTACGGCGGGCGTTGCCGTACCCCTGTTAAGTAAACTAGCAAGAGCGGCGACCTGAAAAAAAGGCTAGCCGTTCCCAAAAGCGAGGATAAAGTATGAAGTTGAAGATAAACAGACTTCATACTTTAGATTTCATCCTTGTCCTCGTCCTGAGTAAGATAGAAATACTCAACACCCGTGAGCGATTACAACTCGAGGTCAAGTTAGGAATTGAGGCAACATGGCGGAAATATCTGCAAAACTAGTCCAAGAGCTACGCCAAAAAACTGGTGCAGGCATGATGGACTGCAAAAAAGCGCTGAAAGAAACTGATGGCGATGTAGAACAAGCTATAGACTGGCTAAGAAAAAAGAACTTAGTTTCAGCGGGTAAAAAAAGCGATCGCATTGCGGCAGAAGGTATAGTGGACACATACATTCAGCCTGGCGGTCAGGTAGGTGTACTCATTGAAGTCAACTGCCAAACTGATTTCGTTGCCCGCAATGAAGCTTTCAAAAGTTTAGTCAAGAACCTAGCTAAACAAGCAGCAACTGCTGATACTGTTGAGGCTTTATTAACTCAACCCTATATTGAAGATGAAAGCTTGACCGTAGAAGACTTCATCAAGCAAGTCATCGTCAATTTAGGTGAAAATATTCAAGTACGTCGCTTTGTTAATTACTCATTAACAGAAGGTACACCAGGTGTAGTAGACAGCTACATTCACACCGGCGGTCGAGTTGGTGTATTGGTCGAACTGAAATCTAAAAGCGAGTCTGCGGCTGGTAATGAAGAATTCCAAACCTTGGCACGGAACGCGGCCATGCAAGTTGCGGCTTGTCCGAATGTTGAGTATGTAGGCGTAGACCAAATCCCTGTCGAAGTAGTTCAAAAAGAAAAAGACATTGAAATGGGGCGGGATGATTTGGCGAACAAACCAGATAACATCAAAGAGAAGATTGTCCAAGGGCGGATTGAAAAACGTCTCAAAGAATTGACTTTGCTAGATCAACCTTACATTCGCGACCAGAGTATTTCTGTGGAAGACTTGGTCAAGCAAGTTAAGGCTAAAGTAGGCGAAGACATTCAAGTAAGTCGCTTTGTCCGCTATGTACTAGGCGAAGGCATTGAAAAGCAAGAAAGTAATTTTGCTGAGGAAGTTGCCGCACAAATGGGTGGCAAGTAATTTAGTCATTAGTCAGTGGCCAGTAGTTAGTAGCAAACAACAACTGACCACTGACAACTGACTCTTTTAACAACAGGTCAGTTAAACTACACTGACCTGTATTTTATTAGTTCTTAGAGATGGTAACTAATTAATCGACTTGGGTAAAAGCTAAAAGCATAGTTAATATAAAGTTTAAAATCTAAAATCTTTGAGATAGTTATTTTAGAATAAATACGTACATTTGTACCATAGTTTGGTTCTGATGGACAATCAACAGAAGATATGGCAAGAGCAATTGAGCAAATTGAGCGGGATATTGCAGCGCTGCAAGAAGCAATACGGGCGATCGCAGCAGAACTTCACAACGCTTATGCCAGTTATTTAAACTCTTTAGGGCAAGCCTTACAGAAACAGTTAATTCTGGCAATTTACCACTTGTGTACTCAAGGGTATCCGGAAAACTTCCTGAAGTTGTCATTGCATCAGCGGCAACAATTGCAACAAGCCATGCGTAAATTAGGGCAACAGTCAGCTAGGCAGTTGCTTACTTATCTTAACAGTGAGGGGGATGAGGGAGATGAGGGAGATGAGGAGGATGAGGGAGATGAAGGAGATGAGGAAGATGAGGGAGATGAGGGAGATGTAGAAACTGAAAACATCATTGCCTCACCTTTCGAGTTGGCAAGTGATGCTGCTAATGTCCCTAACATTGCACTCACGGACTTGCCGGAAACCGCAGCCAATCTGTTGGGTAATTCTGCCGACTTGGAGGCAGTAGCGTCTCAAACTCCGACCTCCTCACCGCATCCCCCTATTCCCATGTCCCTATCTTCATCTCCTGTGTCCCTCAGTGCTACCCAAGAGTTTCTCACTCCCGATCTTTCTAACCCAGTAGAATTAGTAAAATGGCAACAGAGTCTGGAATATCTGACGCAGCAGACACTGAAAAAAGCTTCTCATGAAGCTAATGTTTTATTACAAAAAGTTGGTATTTTACCTAAAAAATTACCCGAACCGATTTTAGAAGCGGCTGCGGCTGTATCGGAAGCATCTGCTGAAGTTATGCCAGGCCCCCCTAACCTTTTAAACTTAGTAATTGAAATTGAAAATGAGCAGGATGCAGAAAACAGCGGTCTGACGCAAATTATGACTATTAACCTACGGCTGGGGGAAATTGAATTTGCTGACGCGATGGTTTCATCTGGTCGCAAGCAAATTCGCAATATCTTAGTTCAGCTAAACAAAGTAGGACGCGAGTATCAAAAAAAGCAACGGGAACGCTCAGTTGCTGAAGCTGAAGCTGCATGGCGTGCCAGTTGGTTTGAATAAGTGCTGAGTGCTGAGTGCTGAGTGCTGAGTGCTGAGTAGAGACGCGATTAATCGCGTCTGTACAAGAGTCAGTAGTCAGTAGTTTGTGATTTTCCACTGACAATTGACCAATGACTAATGACACCCCAGATTGGATACGATTGCATAAAGCTTTGACAATAGAGGCAGAACAAGGCTTTACAGATTTGATGGGTAAGCAATACCGCTTCAGTGAATTTCTTAGCCTGACTTTTGGGAAATTTCCTACAGTTTTACCTTCTATTGAGCGCCGCTATTGGCAAGAACTAGCGGTTAAATTTGCTAGCTATCCCGATCTGGTTTTAGAAGACAGACAGCACTTATTGGCAGAAACTCGCAGATATCTCTATCAACTGCAAAAAGAGCAAGAGGGCGAAGGAGCAGATGGGCAGAAGAGCAGGGGAGCAGGGGAGCAAGGGAGAAGTTATCCAACCAAAATCCAGCAAAATTCTACCTCTCCAATTGTTGCTGAGGTGAGTCGCAGGCTGGGTCCTAAAATAGACCAAAAACTCAGCGATTTACCAGAAATAGGCTTCAGAAAAGCTGACAAATTGGCGGCTCTGCGTTTGTATACTGTGCGCGATTTGCTTTTCTACTATCCCCGCGACCACATTGACTATGCGCGTCAGGTGAATATCCGCGAGTTACAGGCAGGTGAGACTGTGACAATTGTAGCAACGGTGAAGCGTTGTAATTGCTTTACTAGCCCCAAGAATAAGAAATTATCAATTTTAGAACTGATACTCAAAGATAACAGCGGTCAAATTAAAGTTGGTCGCTTCTGGGCTGGTACGCGTTTTAGCAGTCGTGCTTGGCAAGAAAGTTTAAAACGCCGCTACCCAGTGGGTAGTATTGTGGCAGCGTGTGGGTTAGTGAAAGGAAGCAAGTACGGCTTGACACTGGATAACCCAGAACTGGAAGTTTTGGCAAATCCAGGAGACACGATAGAGTCATTAACTATCGGGCGGGTAGTGCCAATTTATGCCTTAACTGAAGGTGTGATGGCAAATATGGTACGACAGGCAGTCATTGCCGCTTTGCCAGCTGCGACTCACCTCAAAGACCCGTTGCCTCCTGGTTTGCGGCAGAAGTATGGTTTGATGGAATTAAAGGATGCGATCGCTAATATACACTTTCCCGATGAGAGCGCTACTTTACAAGTTGCCCGTCGTCGCCTAGTCTTTGACGAATTTTTCTACCTGCAACTCGGTTTACTGCAACGTCAACAACAAGCAAGGGCTATCCAAACTAGTGCCATTCTTGCTCCCAAAGGTCAGTTAATTGAAGAATTCCACAAGCTATTGCCTTTTCAACTGACTGGCGCACAGCAACGAGTCTTGAACGACATCCTTAACGACTTGCAAAAACCCGTGCCGATGAATCGTTTGGTACAGGGTGATGTGGGTTCAGGTAAAACTGTGGTTGCCGTGATTGCGATCTTGGCAGCTATTCAATCTGGCTACCAAGCTGCCTTAATGGCTCCCACGGAAGTTTTGGCAGAACAGCATTACCGCAAGTTAGTTAGCTGGTTTAACCTGCTGCATTTACCAGTGGAATTACTAACAGGTTCCACCAAAACCGCTAAAAGACGAGAAATTCATTCCCAGTTACAAACTGGCGAATTACCTCTATTGGTGGGAACCCATGCCTTAATTCAAGACCCTGTAAACTTTCAGCAATTGGGGTTAGTGGTAATTGACGAACAGCATCGCTTCGGGGTAAAGCAGCGGGCGCTATTACAGCAAAAAGGCGAACAACCCCATGTATTAACTATGACTGCTACGCCCATTCCTCGGACACTAGCATTGACCATACACGGGGATATGAATGTCAGCCAGATTGATGAGTTACCACCGGGACGGCAAAAAATTCAGACTACTTTGTTAACAGGTCAGCAACGCACCCATGCTTACGACCTGATTCGCCGGGAAATTGTCCAAGGCAGACAAGTTTATGTAGTGTTACCACTAGTGGAAGAATCAGAAAAGCTAGATTTGCGATCGGCAGTTGAAGAACATCAAAAGCTACAGGAAAGTGTTTTTCCAGACTTTCAAGTAGGATTGTTACACGGTCGCATGAGTTCAGCTGATAAGGATGAAGCAATTACTAAATTTCGAGATAATCAAACGCAGATTCTAGTATCTACTACTGTTGTTGAGGTTGGAGTTGATGTGCCGAATGCAACAGTTATGCTCATTGAAAATGCAGAGCGATTTGGTTTATCGCAACTGCACCAATTACGCGGGCGCGTTGGTCGTGGCGCGGCTCAGTCTTATTGTTTGTTGATGAGCAGTTCTAGAAGTCCTGATGCTCAACAACGGCTGAAGGTGTTGGAACAGTCCCAAGATGGCTTTTTTATCTCGGAAATGGATATGCGTTTTCGCGGCCCTGGAGAAGTTTTAGGAACTCGACAATCGGGAGTGCCAGATTTTACCTTGGCAAGTTTAGTGGAAGATGAGGAAATTTTACTGCTGGCGCGACAAGCAGCCGAGAAAGTCATAGAAACGGATGCAACTCTAGAACGTTGGTCTTTGATGAAACAAGAGTTAAAGTACCGCTATGAGCGGCTGATGGGTGGAGCGATTTTGACATAATATTATGTAAAGTGCTGAGATAAGAAGTATTTGCCTTGTCTTCTTGCTACACCCACTCCCTAGTTTATGAGGGCTAATTAGGAAGCAGTACAAACTCATATTCGTTAGTACCAGCTTTTTGTTGAACTTTGACTAAAAAGATGCGATTATTTATGCGATCGCCTGATTGTTCAAACTGAATCTTTCCAGTTGCACCCTCGACTGAAAAATTGGAACTATGGAGTACTTTTTGTAGTTCCTCACGGGTGCTAGCTTGCTTCAAACCTGCTATTAGCGCTAGAGTTCCATCATAAGTTGTCGCCGTTCGCCAATTTACACGTCCACCCCAAAGTGCCTGAGCTTTTTGCCCAAAAGGATTATCGGGAATTGCTTGAGGATGCCAAGGTGCAGCGAGTATCATTCCATTAATATCAGCTTTCCCTTCCGCTAGGGTTTGTTGCGTATACATTGTAGGACTACTAAATAGCGGCAATCGTCCTTGATTAGCTCGTGCCAGTTCTAGAGCTTTATTTATTTTGCTGATATGAGGAGCCAGAAACAAACCATTTGCTCCACTTTTGATAGCTTGAGAAAGTATTACATTGGAGTCGAAACTAGAGTCAGAAAAATTACAATTAGTAGGATTAATCTTACCGTTAGTCTGTTCTATTGCTTTAGCATATTCATCTGCGAACCACTTATTATCAGGAGACTCAGCATCAACACAAATAACAACGTTGCTTGTAGCCGCACTATTGATTTTGTAATTAGAAAGGCTTTTTACTAAGTTATTAGTACTAACAATACGGAATATATAATTGCTAAGACCAGACAAGCGTTGGTCAAAACTGGTGGGAGAAATCATCACTAGCTTTCCACTTTTGTACACGTATGCAGCAGGTACAGCAGCTTCGCTTGCGTTGTGCCCCACCACAGCTAGAATGCTTCGATCTTGGACAAAGTGTTTAGCAATATTTTGGGCTTCATCTGTGTCATTATCATCATTAGCGATCGCCACCTCCAAGAGTTTGCCATTGATGCCACCACTATTATTTACCTCATCTTGAGCTTGAGCTACACCACGTAGCATCTCTTTTGCGTTATTAATAGTTGTCCCAATGGGTACACTCACAGCAATTTTAAGCCGATCTCCTTTCTGACGAGCTTTAGCATTGTTCAAGTAAATCAATGCTTCTGGGTCTGTGAGATTAGCTTTACGATATAAATTGAATTTCTCAATAGCAGTCTGACAATCACCTTTAGCAAATGCCTGAGCACCTGCTTCTTTATCTGGATTAGTATCTTGTTTCTCTAAAATTTCTTCACCCAAGCTAACATTGTCATTCAAACTATATGTCTCTTTAGCACAGGAGTTTTCTGTGGGCTGAGTTACAGGAGATGGATCTCTATGTAGAAAAAAGTAAACTACAGTACCACCAATAACTAATCCGATTACTCCAAAGATATATTGTCTAAGATAGTATAAAAAATTCTTATCTGGAGGTGGGGGAGCAGACGTAGGTGGTTGTTCGGTATTTATAGGGGCTTCGATTAAGGCTATATCTTCATCTCTTAGTCCTGACATTTGTTGAAGACGGTTTAAATCAGCACGAGCTTGGTCACTGAGAGGAAAATTACGTTCAATCTCATTGCGGTACGCCTGCTCATATCGGTGTAACTTTTTTTTGTAAACTTCAATAGGTGCTAACACTTCAGTTTCAATTGCAGCAGTCTGCTCAGGTGTTAGTTGCAGCCTATCTTGTAGCCCGTCCAATGCAGCGCGACCAATAAAAGAAATCTCACCGTTACCGCGCTTTACCCAATGCTCAACTTCTCTACGATATTGGAGATTAGGATCGTCAACAGGTGCTTTGGCAAGGTAGATTTTATAGCCTTCTTTGATGGCATATATTTCCGGTTTCATGGCTGGAGCTGCTTCTTGTACCTTCTTGCCAGCATATTCATGCAATTCATCAACAGAAATCCAACCATCTTCATCCCGGTCTGCTGCACCAGTTTTTAGCCCCTCAACTATGTAGCGGGTATAAGTTGAGATATCTGCCCCTTGTTGTTCAAAAGAATACTGGGTCGAAGTTGAAGATGTGAGAACAGCGCGTCCTTCTCCACCTAATTGGTTCCTAACATCCACGAAACCATCATCTCGCGCTAAAAGGCCCTCGGCAAATGCACCACTAAAGCAACAATCAAGAATTACTACCTCGCGTTTAGAGCGGCTATTGCTCATAACTTCATGCACAAAGTTAGCTGGTACTGTTGTTGCCTTAACTAATACTCCTCTATCAGTTTTACAGGTGTTGCAAGTAGCAAAGTAAAGTTTTCCATTCTCGTCTTTAATACCATGACCAGAGAAAAATAACAGTATGAGGTCATCTCTTTGACGACCATCAAACAAAGTTTCGATGGCTACTGCCATCTCATGTTGTTGAGGATTTATCAGTACTTTTACTTCATCAAAACCGCCAATCTCTGGGTTGTGCAAAACTTGCCGCATTGCTTCAACATCATTTGTCGCCGCTGGCAATGGGGTAAGACCAGGCTCGTACTCACTTACTCCAATTAAAAGAGCTACTTTTGCCATTTGGCTATTCTTCCTTGCTGATAAATTTCTCAGTTACCTGCGATAAACTTTTGAGCTTGTTCAATGGCGGCGGCTAACTCTTGTTGACTGCTAGCTTTGACTTTAAGCTTTTTGCCGTTTGCCTCGACTTCTAATTCAATGGTTTTATTACCCAAGCGATCGCGCAAAAATCCCAGGAATTTCTTAAAATTGGCAAGACTCACCTCTGCTTGCAATACCCCTACCAGAAAACCTCC
Organism: Dendronalium phyllosphericum CENA369; assembly: GCF_016056275.1. Taxonomy (GTDB): domain Bacteria; phylum Cyanobacteriota; class Cyanobacteriia; order Cyanobacteriales; family Nostocaceae; genus Dendronalium; species Dendronalium phyllosphericum. Next base: position 32,979 of record NZ_JAECZA010000012.1, read on the forward strand.
AACAGATTTGGTATCTTTGGGTATTTCGGTCACTGGTACGAGTTCCGCACTTTCTACATCTAAGTCTCTGATTTCTCGCAATAGATTTCGCGTTTCCTGCTCTTGCTCCTCTGGCTCTAAATCTGGATTAGTCAGAGCGATTGTCAGTTTGACGTTAGATTTAGAACTCATTTTGTGTCCTTTGAGGTTTTCTAGCAGTTGACAGTCAATAGTATTTACGTGATATTACTATTGACATCATATCGACTATGTAAAAAACCTAAAATCTTTCAAGATTTTTACAGAAATTTATAAATTTTAAGTGAAAATATCTAGAAATACAAGCGACCGCTTTTATTTGTTAACTGGAAGCGCTAGTATAAAACCGCAAGGCAAACCGCCAAAACCACGTGGAAACGAAAAACAACACCAGTGCTAACACGGCTGCACCTATCAACCAAGTAGTTTGACCTCGCCCTAAAACTATCTCTGCGGGTACAGTTGTTAAAAAGGTTACTGGAACTACAAAAGTGAAGAAGAAGCGGTAAGCTGTGGGGTAAGCTGCGATTGGATATCTGCCAGCTTCTAATAAACCTCGTAACACTTCGGTGGCATTGTATATTTTCACAAACCAAATGCTAGTTGCTCCCAGCATAAACCACAAGCTATAAAGAATCACCAAGCCGAAGAAAAACGGCACTACACTAATTAGATAGTTACTGATTTCTAAACCAAGGCGTTTACCTGCGTAGCCAATTATTAAAATACCGAAAATTATATCCGACAGTCCCCAAGGAGAAATGGTATGAGTAGAAAGCCAAAACTGACTGCGAATCGGTTTTAGTAGTACAAAGTCTAAAGTACCTACCTGAACATGGCTAACAATGCGATTGAGATTTGGAGCCAGAAAGGTAGCAGAAAAGCCTTGTAGCAAGGTAAAAACTCCGACAACAACTAAAGCTGCTTCCCATGACCAGCCGGCAAACGTGTAGCCTGTGCGGTAAAACAAGAATAGTCCAAACAGACTGCCTCCAAGATTGCTCAAGCTGCTGAGAGTGGCTATGACAAAGTTGAGGCGATACTCCATCTCTGCTGCGATCGCGGTACTCCAAAATAGCCTTAGTACTTTCCAATATCTTTGCATTTTACACCCGTCATAGGGATTAAGTTAGAAGGGAAAAGGGGAAAGGGGAAGATTTTGTTTAATAATGATGCTAAATAAATTTACTTAAACTTAATAATATTAATCATTTAGAAAAATTGCTGAACGTTAAGATGTTGAATGCATATGCTTGACAATGTGAAATTCTATGCATTTTGACTTACCACAGTTGATTAAATCGCTAGGCTACTTTGGTGTTTGGGCAATTATCTTTGCTGAATCTGGCTTACTGATTGGTTTTTTTCTCCCAGGAGATAGCTTACTATTTACCGCTGGATTCATCGCCTCTCAGAATTTGCTGAATGTTTGGATTTTGATGATTGGTGCTTTTATTTGTGCCTTCCTAGGTGATAATGTCGGCTACACTACAGGTCACAGATTTGGGAGAAGATTATTTCAAAGAGAAGATTCTTGGTTATTTCATAGAAAACATGTTGTCAAAACTCAACAGTTTTACCAACAGTACGGTAAAAAAACGATTGTTTTAGCAAGATTTGTGCCGATAGTACGGACTTTTGCACCAATTGTAGCTGGACTAGGTGCTATGGAGTACCGAACATTTTTATTTTACAACTTAATCGGCGGCTTTGTTTGGACATTTGGAATTACCCTATTAGGCTATTTCTTAGGAAAATCTCTCCCTGCCGAACAGTTAGATAAGTACTTATTACCGATAATTGGATTAATTATTGTATTGTCTTTACTACCATCGATTCTTCACGTAATTAAAGAATATAGAACCAATAAAAAATAGGAGTTAGAAGTATTTTTGATCGAATGAACATTTGTACTAATAAATAAAGTATTGCAGACACTGGCTATACTTCGTAGTACTCGATTCGCAATTGCAGCTTGTGCTAGGTGTTTTTACCTTTGAAGATACCTACACTCGCAAGGATGCACAACTCAAGACTGTAGTAGCCCAAACCAGTGGATTGGCGATCGCAACTAGTATACTCGTTCAATTTTAATTAGTATCCCAGAGTAAAAAGTGTATTTTGTTGGATAATTGCCATCCCCGGTATTGATTAGCCAGTAATTAGAAGTCTTTGTAAGACCAATATCAAGCACTAAGAACTGGACTTTCAATTAACTGGTTGTTAGAGACATCAAATCTAATAGTGCTAGCTGCCCAGTTTTTCATATCAGGTGCTAACCACACTAGCTTGCTGAGAATTTCATCATTTACCCACAAGACTAAGGGAAAGCGAAAATTTTTCCGAAACTCATCTCGCATGAGATTCGTGCTGATAACTAATTGATTAATTGCCACTACAGATTCTAAACCCTGTATAACTAAAGCTTCGGGTTGAGAAGCACCAAGTGTATTTGTAATAGTTGTGTAAAGTGTCTCCACTGAAGGGGAGAGAGTAATTTCTTGGATATCTAGCGCTGAAAATTCCTTTACCAAACTTAGTATTTGCTGCTGTTTATTCACAGAGTTACAACACGCCAATATTAGTGCAAACTCTCCAGTCGCAACCATTACAGCCCTTGCTAGTCTTTGAATAGCTGCTGTAGCGACTACCTGGTTGTTTTGAGAGTTACCTAAGCTTTTCATGATAAACCCTGTTTTTGGTTTTCAAAGTTGCATCTACTAACAGTAGAATTACTTTTTGTAAAGTATTTTGGATTACAGACTACTTAAATTATAATTCGATTGAAATTTACTTTTGATAACACTTAACAGAATCTTAAAGATTCACTAGTTAAGTCGGCAAGACGTGTGTTATCCCACATCTGGAGATAAGAAATAGTGTAGTAATAATCACAAGTTAATGCAAGCGTCATAGGATATAAGGGTAAAAATTTTAAATAATCAAAAGATACAAGCCGCTTGCAAAAATTAATTAAACTCCTAATCAGTAGACACAAATGCAACTTCTGTCAAAATATACCAAACATAGTTCATGTTTTCTTTTCTGAAAGCTGTAGCAAATTATGCAAAAATTTGTAAAGTGGTGTGTGAAGTTTTTACAGGGAAAAATTATTTCCAGTAGAAAGGGAGCGTTTGTTGCGATCGCAACCTTGAGCGTGGTAGCAACGCTGATATTATCGTTACCTTTGAACGCTCAAACAACTCCTTTGCCATACCCGCGCCGGGCTACGCCAAAGCCAGCAACTGAGTTAAGAGGAGTGTGGTTAACAAATATTGATAGTGATGTGCTGTTTGAAGGCAATCGTCTTAAAAATGCTTTGCAAACCCTTGATGAATTAAACTTTAACACCGTTTATCCTACGGTATGGAATTGGGGTTATACACTTTATCCCAGCAAAGTTGCAGGCAAAGTTATTGGGCGATCGCTCGATCCCACCCCTGGACTGCAAGGGCGAGATATGCTCAAAGAAGTTGTCAGTGAGGGACATAAAAAAGGGTTAACCGTGATTCCCTGGTTTGAATTTGGCTTCATGGCTCCTGCTGATTCGCTTTTAGCTAAAAATCGTCCCCAATGGCTCACCAACCGCAGCAACGGTACACGAATTGTCAAAGAAGGCACACATGACCGCGTTTGGCTAAATCCCTTTCGCCCAGATGTGCAACAATTCATCCAAGATTTAATCGTTGAAATCGTCAGAAACTACGATATTGACGGCATTCAATTTGACGACCATTTTGGCTTACCATCAGAACTAGGCTACGATGCTTATACAGTGGCGTTATACAAAAAAGAACATCGCGGTCAAGCTCCTCCCATAAACTTCAAAGATCCTGAATGGGTGCGTTGGAGAGCTAACAAAATCACCGACTTTATGAAGCGGCTATTCACAGCTATTAAAGCCAGTAAAAAAGACTGCCTTGTTTCCGTTTCACCTAATCCTCAACGTCTTTCTTATGAATTCTCTTTAGCAGACTGGCAGAAATGGGAGCGGATGGGACTGATTGAAGAGTTGGTATTGCAGGTATATAGTAAGGACTTGAATTTCTTTATCAGTGAATTAGAGTATCCAGAAGTCAAAGCAGCACGAACTCACATCCCTGTGAGTATCGGCATTTTAGCTGGTTTGAAAAACAGAACCATACCCATACAAGAGATTCAGACACGAGTGCAAAAAGTACGCGATCGCAACTTTGCTGGAGTTTCCTTCTTTTTCTATGAAACCCTCTGGAACCTGAGCCAAGAAACAGCTCTCAAGCGTCGCTCTGGCTTCCAGCAAATCTTCCCCGCACCAACGACTTATCCCAATTTGCTTACAGGTTGGAAACCTTAAGAGAGCAGGGGGAGCGCAGGGGCGGAGGGGCAAAGAAGATGAGAGAGTAGGGGGCAGACAAGGGAGACAATAAATAATAATTACTCCTGCCTCTTGTACAGACGCGATTAATGAGCCAGCGCGTTGCGGGGGTTCCCCCCGTTGTAGCGACTGGCGTCGCGTCTCTACGACAACTGACCACTAACAATTAACTCCTAACTTCCGATACCCAATCGCCCAGCCAAGGCGGGAGTTAGGGGTAGGAGAATAGTAATCATCAAAAACAGAGCCAAAAGACCCAGAGCGGCTCTGGCATCATCGGGTTCGCTGATTTCATTCAAGCTGGGGCGTTCTAGATTCCGTTGTAAGAATATAATCACGATCGCCCAGTACAAGGCAAGAGAATTACCAAGAGCTACTAGCCCTAACAAAATTAAAGTCGCAAAAGTTGCCCGTCCTGCGGTTTTACGTCCGTAAATTGCCTGGACAATGCGACCACCATCTAATTGTCCTGCGGGCATCAAGTTTAAAGCAGTGATTACCAACCCCAACCAACCAATTACCACTAGGGGATGAACATTCACTAAAGGAGATTGTAAAGCTGAACCCAGAACAACGCGCGCCAAGCTGCCCACCAAAATCGAGCCTTGAAAAAATTGATTGGGTAATTGAAATAAACTACCTGGGTGGGAAAGCAGCAAGCCGACAATCAGCATTAATAAAGAAACAATACCGCCGACGGCTGGCCCTGCCAAAGAAATATCAAATAATACCTTGCGATTGGGTATAAGAGATTCAAAGCGCGTAATCGCACCAAAAGACCCAATTTGCACCGCAGGTAAAAAGAAGGGCCAGCTAAGGCGGACTTGATGGCGGCGTGCAAGTAACCAATGACCGATTTCATGAGCTACCAAAACCGTTAATATGCCAGCACTGATAGGTAAAGCCTCTGTTAACCGCGCTGGATTGGCAAATAAATCAAAATTTAGCAGCAGTCCAGCAGTTTCAAAACTAGTGCCAATAGTTGCTATAGCCAAGATACCTGCAAAGGCTTTTTGTGGTAACGTTGTCGGACGTGGCTCATTGCTGCTGGGTAAAACAATCACTACGGGTTTTCCGTCCGTATTTTCCACTAAAAACAGACGATAGCGATCGCCTAGCCTTTCTTTTAAACTAGCAGTGAGGCGGTTAAAAACTTCTTCTGGCTCTCCTCGAAGATTACCTTTAAAAATAGCTCCTTCTTGGTAAGCGATCGTTTCTGTAGCAAAAAATGTGTCAATACCAAAAATGCCTTTAATCGCGCTCAAATCCTCTTCTGGAATTGGCAATACTTCAACTTGCAGTCCAATAACTGGCTGTGGGTTATTTTCCGCTTGTGGCGAGGAATCAGTCGCTAGCCTTTGCGTTGCTCGTTGCCTGAGTATGGCATCTTGCCCCGCCGCTCGCAATTGTCTTCCCAAGAAGATATACAACCCAGCGGAAGCCACTACTAAGAACAATATCCCAACAATATTAATGTAAATCCCTGCGGCAAATAAGCCAAAGAATAACAGCCAGGGAGCCATTAACACCACAGACTGTAACCAGGCTAAGATTCCCAGCCTACCAAAAGGTCTGGCACGATAGAAGCCCCAACCCAAAATACCCAAAGCTACTAGTAAAATTGTCCCAATTATAGGAGTCTCTGACGAAGTAAACATTTCCAAACCCTTCGCTGTAAAAGACCAAGCCCGAATTAGTCAGGTGTTATAGATACATTTATTAATCTATAACGAGGGTTGTAGTCTACCCAAATCGAAAATGGCGTGATTCCCCAACTCCTCACATCTAAGTTAAGTAGTCGTTAGTGAATATTACTACTAAATTTAATACCAGAGGCGATCGCCTCTGGTATTTTTAAGGTGTATTTAACTTTACTTCAACCGCAGTTGCGAATCAAAAGATGGAGATACTACACGTAGCTTGCTGAAGCGAAGGGGTACGATAAGCGGGCAAAACAATTAATAGCAGGTTTTAAACCCTACTTTTTTATTCTAACTTCTGAATTTAGAATAGCTAAATTCTTCTTCAGTTCCTAAATCTTTTCACTAATTTTGATTTCCTCTTGACTACACTTCATCAATTCATAGAGATCGTAAGCATATAATTTTTCCTGGCTTGGCTTACTAGTTGCGCTTGTTGCTACTATTGGATCGCCATAACCATTGCTTTTACCAATAAGTAAAAGTTTTTGACCTGCGTACTCTCCTATTAATTTGAAATCAGTTTCCGGGAAAAAACTTACATCAGTCAAGCAGCTACAGTTTTGAATGGGCATTTTTATTCCTAAGTTCTTCCAAAATCTTGAATATTTCAGTTTTTTGATAGGTAGTGTCAAACACTACCTATCAAAAAAATGTTAATTTTGTGCTTTGCTCCAAGTGGAATACACATCTTCTACAAATCTGCTGCGATCGTCGTTGCCCTGGTAAGTTGTTAGCATTACTTTCAAAGTAGTAAAATAAGCACCATTTATAATTTGATGTCCGTAACCAAAGACTTGACCTAATTGCCCTGTTTTTTGATGCAAGGCATAATCTCCAATACTTAACATGATGGGAACCCCTAAATTAGCTAATTAAGTGGTTTATAGTTGACTATTTGTGGAACTGGACAAGACATTCAAGTAGATAGACGAACAAGCTATCTCGACAAATGAACTGGGTTTACCCAGCTTTTAACCTATGAATTCTTCAATTAGAAACATTTTAAACTTTTACCTCAAGGCAACTAGTCTGCCTCAGATGCCAGAAACACTGGTTATATTATCCTTGTCTCAGGATCGAAGCTAGGTACAACGAAGCGCAAAGTTACCAGCCAAGGATACTGACGAGACAAAGCATTTATCTTAAATTATGCTGCTCGTTCAATCTCCCCTCAATGCCGACGAAGTTAGCTGACGGGCTAGAACTGAGAGATGTTCTTCTCCAGATAATTCCAGCTTTGTGTTTGAAGTTTATTCTTCGCACCTAAGCTTTGAACTATCTTAGAGATACGCCCCCGATTTGGTTCCTCCGCTCCTTGTTTACTTCCATAGATAAATTTCTTTGAAAGCAACAATGAATTAGGCAGACTGATTCAAATATTATCTATCATTCTAACTTTTACATGTTAGGAATGTCAAGTAAAAAACACACATTAATTATGATACATTTCACACTTATGTATTGCTAATTTATGTGTATCAATTCTGATATTACGTTAGTTGCTAAAAGACTTACACTATCCTTAGAAAGATTAAAAAATCTTCCACCTCTTTCATTTGACTCGATCTATTTCCCTGTCTATACCGTCAGGTTAGAGAGATATTTGTGTATATCGAAAGCACTTGATACTGCGAACACTCACTATTTACTCGCTAGCAAATTGCTACACTTAGTTTCTTCAGGTATTAGTGTTTGATTTTTCACCTGGGCGTTGGGTAGCAGGAGGATACTTAACACTTTCTTCAACTCTACGGATTTCTGTGTTAGTTTGCTCTTCAGACAGCAACTCATCAGGATTTAATGATTTATCAGCAGCATCATCAATTACTCCATTGGCATTAACATTGGATTTATCAGAAGTGCCTTTATGGCTAGCATGTCCACCAGGCATAACTATTACCTCTCATGTTTATAACTAAATACTCTCAGCCTAAACTCTTTTGTTTGGAGAAATACACTATCAGAAGGTTGATGGTGGGAAATAATCTAACGCGAGCGATCGCTCAAAAGCTCTGGATTTTGGCTTATAACTCATCCCTATTTCTCAACCCACCGAATGTGTTAATTGAAAGTTAAGAATGAGTTAGTTAAAAATCAAAATCAAATAATATATATTTAGGAACATAGGAAAATAGTTGATTTCTATCTCAAGCAATACGAGTAACTTAATTTGTATCTGAATACACTAAATATTATCTAACTCAAGATAGACGATTGCTACTTTTTGCTAAATTACATTCATAACTAATAAAAGCAGGTAGCTTATATGAATGTAGAACTAATTGCTAATTAACAATAGTTTCAATTTGATTCTTACCTACTTGACTATCTATTTCGTTGGCAAATTATGAGTTACACCTGAGAACGCATTTGAGGAGATAAATTCAGGGTGTGAAAATCACAAAAATTTTGCATTCACTTGACAAATTTTAGATATGAAGCAACGATGAAGATTTGTTTTGGTGACTGCGCTTCATTTCACTCTTTTTTTGAGGCTAGATTTTGACTTATTGATTTAATATTGTTGGCATTTAAAAATAAATGCCTAATTTTTTACGAGCTTGAAAATAGTTAAAATTTTGAATCTTTGGTGTAATTAGAGATAGCTTTTCAGCGATTGAACATTACTAAATATTTAAGCAGACTAATTCAACCAGAGATTTTTAATACAAAATAACAAGAAGGGCTTTATGAAGCAATTTACTGTCAACACAACCCTAATGGGCAAAGTAACGGATATTGCAGAGGAGGAAGGCAAATTTAGTATTAAATGTCGTAGTGGAGATGAATTCCAAGTTGCAGTAGGTAAGGAAACACGATTTCAATTTTTACAAAATTTGGATGGTGTAAACCGCGATCGCGTCCCAACTCCTGAAAATTTCCATCAGTATTTGCCAGCAGATTTAGTAAGGAAATACATCCAGCCTCATAGCTTAGTAGTCCTACAAGGGGTATATTTAGAAAATAACGGTAGCTGCCAATATGATGCCCGCATTGTTAACTTACTAAATTCATATAAAGGTCAAGACGAATTAGTTTTTGAGCAGACCCACTGGTGGCTAACCCAAATTTCCCGTTTAGCAGATAGTTGGTTAGGCTTTTTATTTCCCAATAAACAAACTTATGAAATCGATGATTTTGCTCTTTACCGAACTAACTTAAATATCATCGGTTTACCAACAGATGATGAAATCCAAGAATGTGCTACTCTTTCCAGGCTGATTTATGGTCTTTCCTCTGCTTATTTACTAACTGGAGGTGAACGCTATCTTTCAGCTGCTCGTGCTGGAGTTCAATTCCAACGAGAAACTTTTCGTAGTTTAACATCTGATGGCAAACATTGTTTTTGGGCTTTTGGTAAACGCAAGACGAAGTACAGTTATCAGTTATATATACGCTCTCTCAACGAAGATGATAGAGATACCATCCCACTTTACGAACAAATTTACGCCTTAGCCGGATTGGCTCAGTATTATCGAATCACTTTAGATTGGGAAGTACTAGATGATATCAAGCGGACAGTTCGCGTCTTCAATGATTTATTTACCGATCCTGAATCAGAGTACGGCAAATATGCTTACGGTGATTATTTTTCACACCTTGATTACGTGACATTAAATTGGGATAGTCCTGCTCTTGGTGATAACCAATCCAGAAAAAATTGGAATTCGATTGGCGATCATATCCCGGCATATTTAATTAACGTGATTTTGGCATTAGATCCCTTGCCATTAACCGATCGCGGTCACGAAGAAATTGAGGAATTTTTAGCAACCTGCAAAAAGATTCTCAAAACAGCGTCCACAATCATTGTCGAGAAATTTCCCGACCCAGATCCCAGCGTTCCGTTTGTGAATGAGCGATTTTTGCGGGATTGGAAACCAGACCATAATTGGCGGTGGCAACAAAATCGTGCCGTTGTCGGACACAATTTGAAAATAGCCTGGAACCTGACTCGTGTTGCTAACTATTATTACTCCTTAGCCGCTCAATCTGCTGTTGATAACGCCCAACAAGCTGAAGAAGCACAACGCTTAGGCGATAAGTTAATGAAGCTAGCAGACAATTTAGGCATGAAGATGGCAGAGATTGGCGTAGATTTATTTAGGGGTGGAATTTTTGATACTTTAGAACGTAATCCTCAAAATGGAACGTCACTGGAATTTCCTTGGTTTAATACTAAAGACTTCTGGCAACAAGAACAAGCCCTATTAGCCTACTTAATTCTTCATGGTTGCAGTAATGAAAATCATGACCAAAAACAAGAGTATTTACGGTTAGCACGAGAAACTGCCGCATTTTGGAATTTATTCTTTCTTGACCAAGACAATAAAGGAATTTTCTTCCGAGTTAGTGAAAGTGGCGATGCAATTACTGTAGGGCAGTATGGACAGAAAGGCGGACATGCGATTTCTGGCTACCATGCTTTTGAATTGAATTATTTGGCTCATATCTATATCAGTACTTATGTGACCAAAGAACCCTTCTGTTTGTATTTCAAACCTAATCCTGATTGTCGAGCGCGATCGCTTAACGTTTTACCTGATTTCTTTAGACCCAATGCTTTGCAAGTGACCAGAATCAGTATTGATGGTAGCGATCGCACATCAATAGACCCTGATAATTTCCGCATTGAACTGGGAGAACAAGAATTTCAACTTGGTTCAGCAGCAGAAATCATTGTGGAATTTACACCTAAGAGTTAGGTAAGCAGTTATGGCAACCCGAATGCTAGAAGGAAAGAAAGTCGCCATTCTTGTAGAAAGTGAATTTATTCCAGAGGAAATTGCTGCTTATCAACAACGCTTTGGCGAACTTGGGGCAACTGTAGATTTCATGTCTCGGTTGTGGGGCAATGAAAGTCTGCGTTTTGTCAGTGATGTTGATGCAGTAGGCAAGTCGTTGAAATACCTAGATGTGAACATTGACTTTCAAAATGTAGACATCAATGATTATGCTGCTGTGATTGTCTCTGCTGGCTACACCAGTGTACGTCTGCGTTATTTTGAGGCCACAGCAGGTCGTCCCATCAGTTCAGAACAGACTCGCACTGCACCAGCTGTCCAATTCTTTGCCCAGGCGATGGCAAATCCCAAAATTGTCAAAGGAGCTATTTGTCATGGATTGTGGCTGTTGACACCAATGCCAGAACTACTGCAAGGACGAAAAGTTATCTGTCACGAAGTTACTCTTGCAGATATTGCTAATGCTGGCGCTGTTTATGTTCCTTCTGCTTCGGGAATTGTTGTTGATGGTGAATTAGTTACAGGGCGGTCAGGTCATGACGTGGGTGCATTTATCGAAGCGATCGCTCAACTAATTATCCAACAAGATACAGAATCAGTCCAAAAACAGGAATTTATCGGAGTGACATCGTAACTTCAGGAGGAAAGCAATGAGAACAACTAATTATGCACAGCGAGATCGAGCCGCACAAGTAGTTTTTTACGTCCCATTGTGGAAGAGAAAGGGAATTTGTTTAGAGTTGTTCGACGATTATTGGCGAAATGTTCACGGCCCAGTCTGCGCCCGCTTACCTGGTCAGTACCAATATTGGCAGTTTCATGTGGCTCACAATGAAGGAGGTATCTGGCCTAGCATTGAGGGTATAGACTACAACACACCCGCAGAAGATCAGTTTGATGGGATTGCGGAATTAACCTTTAAAACAGTCGCAGATCGTCAGACATGGTTTCAGGCTTCTAGCATTCTTATGGATGACGAGCATAACTTATTTCGCAAGGCGATCGGTTATAACACTAATCCTGGTAACTCCATCACCTATGTTGACGGGATTGAAAACGCCACACCTAACGGTTTAGTCGGTGTCGAAAAGTTTCATGTCATGTTTAAGAAAGCTGATGACATTAGTGTAGAAGATTTCCGTCAATATCTGCAAGAAAGCTTTGCTTCAGAGTTAGTCAAGAGTGACTTAGTGCTGAAGTTACGCATACATTTGTTTGAAGAAGTTGATAATTCTCGTCCCGATGCGGCTGGTGTATCTCATTCTGAACAACCAGAAAAAAACTATCAAGCAGCTTTAGAAATTGCCTTTTCTAATCACCTAGAAATGGAACAATTTTTCACTTCCGAAATATACACCACAGCTACACAGTACCAAGCAAAATACGTTAGACAAATTAGCATATTCCCAGAGAGAACAGCTTTTACATTCGTCTATAACAGTCAGATGACACTAGCAGGGCAACGCAGTTCTACAGTTGCTGATTTGATTACAAATATAGGAGCCATCAATCAGCTTCAAGATGACATTTCTACTTTGATGCTTGGTAAAAGCTAATCAAGTTAATGGTTTTTCACAGGACAAAATTGTGTCTGAAAATTCTCTTAAAAAAAACGCAGTCCTTGACGATCGACAACTGCAAGAAAATCTCAAAGCAATCAATCCCAAATTTGGAGATTTTGTGATTCGTGTCGCAGGTGAAGCTTGGGGTCTACCATTAATCGACCAAAAAACCAAAGCTTTAATTACCATTGCTGTTGATGTAGTGAATCAGGATCGTGTTGGCCCAGGTAATCCCTTTGACGCTCATGTTCACATGGCTATGCAGCAAGGCGCTACCCGTGAAGAAATTGAAGAACTACTTTTATTTCTGTGTGTTTACGCGGGATTTAATAAGGCGGCTGGTTATTTTGGTGCTTTAAATAAAGTTTTAGACAGTGCTAAATAACAAGCTCATGAAGAAGGATGTTCAAATTAGAATCAACTCGAAAATATGGAGTTACTTTTTTTATGAACAACAAAAATAATATTAAATCTAATTTTGGAAACTACCTACAAGGAGTACAACATGTTGGTATAACTGTACATAACATGGCTAAATCTCTGGAATTTTACACAGAGGTATTAGGTGGTAAATTAGTAGTCAGTGGTGATGCATACAGTGGTAAAATTCTACATCACACTCTATTTCAAAAAGAGGAAATTGAGGCATTAAACCTAGAACAAAATTCACCATTAATTGAAATCCCTGACATTAGAGATGGTAACAAACAAGTACTAGATATCAGATTTATTTCTTTTGGAAATATAGCTGTAGAACTATTACATTTTCGAGATGCAAAGCTAACACCTAATGCCCGCAATTGGATTAATCAGCAAACAAAATGTCATTCATCGGAAAAAACATGTGTTGCTTATGTTCCTATTATGTATCTTTCGTTTCATGTCAAGGATGATGTTGATTTAAATAAGTTTGCCAAATCCTTAGAAGCAGAATGTAGAAAAAGGGAAATTGATTTAGTTTGTAACAGAATTATTCATGTAGATTCTGAAGAAGCAAGAAGACAAACTGCTTTTAAGTACACTGCTAATAAATTTTGGTATGACCCAGACTACTTTATAGAAGGCTACTCAGATTCAGATTTTGGAGACTTCTATGGTTGGTCATTGTTTTACGCTAAAGGCCCAAACGGAGAGCAACTAGAATTTAACCAAGTAACTCGCAAAATTAAAGACCTTTTTATTAAAGGTCAAAAGGAATATAACCAAGACTACAGCACAACTTTTAATTGGCCATCAGCCCTTATTAGCAGCTATCAATAAAAAATAATTAATTTTATTTTATGACAGAAATTACAGAAATAAAAAAATGGTCAAAATTTTCTGGTAAAAAAGTAGACATTTTAAAAAAGCTATTTTTAGCTGGAGAATCGATGAATTTGGATAAATTTGTACAATTCTTTACTGATGATGCTATATACCAGTTCAGCAACTTACCCATAGTATATGGGCCAGAAGGTATTCGAGATTCTTCTATAGATTTTTTAAAGAAAGTAGAAGGATTGCACCATCATATTAAAAATATTTGGGAACTAAAAAATGAATTATTGATCTGCGAAATAGAAGTTACTTATATTCGTCATGACGGTAAAGTATTTACTTTGCCATGCAGTGATATTATTCGATTTACTGGGGACAAAATCCAGGAAATGTTGATTTATATGAATATTTTTCCAGTTTATATCACACCAGAAACCGAGCAAAAATCACTTACAGACAAAGTATCAAAGATTAACTTAATAGATAGAGTTAATAATTTGTTTGCCTTGACTGATGTCAAAATTGAGAATTTTGATCTCAATGCTTATATTTCTTTCTTCACTGAAGATGCTTTTTATCAAGCTGGTAATGCTAAACCTGTATATGGATATCAAGGGATTAGAGAGTTTTCTGTACCTATCATTCAAAAGTTTAAAAGTTTAGCTCATGAAGTCAAAAACATTTGGCAATTAGAAAATACGGTTATCTGTCAAGTAGTAGTTATATACAATCGTAAAGACGACAAGGTGTTTAAGCTGCCCACTCTTAATATTATTCAATTTAGGGGTGACAAAATTAGCTCACTGCAAGCTTTTGGAGACCCTTCTCCTACTTTTTCATGAGGATTATTTATTGTCAAAAACATTTAAATTTGTTTCTAGCTCTTTCTAATACCAGTTGAATCAATTTAAAAGATGGGGATTTATGATTAAACCTGAAAATAATATTTTCCAACAAAATAATAAAGCTAATTTTCCAAATAAGACTGAACTAGTTAAATATCTTTTGGCAAATTACGATTTAACTAATGAGTATGACATTAGTTATTTTACAGACGATATAGTTTACAGAATAGGAAATATTGAGCCACTAATTGGTTCAAAGAAAATCTTAGAATTTGGGTTGCGCTTGAAAGATAAAATTGAACATACAAGTCATGAAATTAAGAATATTTGGGAAATAGAGGATACAGTAATAGTCGAATCAAATGTTATTTTTAAGCCTAAAGAGGGTAATGTGATTCAGCTACCTAATGCCACTATTATTAGATTTCGTGATTATAAAGTTCGACATTTACAGGCATTTATAGATATTTCTCATATTTTAAATAAAAATATTTGAAAAAATATCATATTTAAAACCTCAATATGGAAGATGTTTATGTACTTATCTAATGAGTTCACCAATGCTACTCTTAATGGTAATTATTCAGTTGCTATCACTGGGCATAGTGGGCAAGTTCCAGAAGCTGGTGTTGGAATACTAAATTTTGATGGTAAAGAAAAAGTTGTTGGTTTTATGATTTTTAATTTGCCTGGACTTTCATTTGGAGAAAGAAGTTTATGTAAATCTTTGTTTGAGGGAAAATACGCAGTTGATAATAATGGATCTGGCAGTGCTACAGCAAAATTTACTCTCGATGATGGTTCAATTAGTGAAACAAGTTTCATCTTTGTAGTTAACACAATAGAAATAAATAAAGTAGCAAGAGAGGTTTTTTTCATACAAAAAGATTTAACAAAAACTACAGGTAGTCTAATTACATTCGTAATTACTAGGTTGCCTGAAGAAGGAGAGTTTACACTTGCAAGCTTTAAAGGTACTTTTGCATTCAATGGTATTACACAAGGTTGTCAAATACCTGCTGCTGGCATAGGTACTATTACCTTTGATGGTCAAGGCAAATATTCTGGTATAGATATTCTCAATTTTCCAGGAAGTGCTTTTCCAGATAGAAAGATAACCCAATCTCCCTTTGATGGAATTTACACAATGAAAGAGCCTGGAATTTATCCTACTATTTCGACTACTACTCAGTCTAAAGCTATTTTCTTAATCACGAAAGCAATGACAATTTCTGGTATTAATGTAGCGCAAGAATACTTTTACATTGTGCCCAGTAATAATTTAGAGTTTACTGGAGGAAATTTAGTTATATCTGTTGGTAAAAAAATCTTAGATTAACTAATCGATAAGTATGTAGTTATGAAAAGACGTATTAACTATTATCAGGATTTAGCTGCTAATTATTCAAAACCAGGGCTAGTTTCTCCAGAATTAGCAGAAAAGCTCATCTTTGAAGCTGAAAAATTTATTTCCTTAAAAGAAGACAATTTTCCAGCAATTACTCCAGATTATCCATTAGAGCAGATTGAACAAGAAAATAAAGCATGGTGGCCTACTCATTGTGAAGCTTTGAGACAAGGTAGAGGAGATATTTTAACAGGAGAATACCGCCAAGATTTAGTTTATTTTTGCCAGGATGGCCCGTATTACGGTTTAGAAGAACAAAAAGAACGCGAGCAACATTGGTGGGCTTTAATCGCTCAACCTGGCGTAACTATGTGCTGGCCAATTGTCATGTTTCATGGTGAATTTGTCTGGTTTGAATGGAATTGCCTTGATAATGCAACTAACGAAACAATTGCTAAAGGTAGTGTTGCTTGGTTGCGTCGAGGTCATCGGGGTGGGTGTTATCTTAAGGGCGAACAACTAACTTTCTATCGTGATGTTTTTGCACCTAATGAACTTTTGAAATTGATGACTACAGCTAAATAAACAATTAATGGGGGGATAATATGACTACTGAAGGTAAAGGCAAAATTGGTGTACTTATTGAAGAGCATTTTGACCCATTGGAATTTCGGTCTTTCAATGAATACTTTCCTCAACAGGGTTATCAAGTAGAATATATTTCTCATTTATGGGGTAATCCAAACATAAATTTTCACAGCAATTCTGAGGATGGTGTAATTAAAGAACACGTAACTGTCACCACAGAAGTTAATGACATTAATCCAACCGATTACAAGGCAATAATTTGTATTGGCGCTTATGCAATGGATCGGCTGAGATATGAGACAAAGGTGAGAAAGGGTCAACCAAATCAAGCCCCAGCAGTTGTATTTATTCGTAAAGCCATACAAGAACCTCATGTCAAAATAGGAGTGATTTGTCATGGTTTATGGTTACTTTGTGCTGCTGATGTTTTGGAAAATCGGCGAGTAACTTGCGCTCATAATATTCTGATTGATGTGGAAAATGCTGGGGCTGAGATTATTTACGAAAATGATTTAGCTGCTGATATTGTAATTGATGAAAATTTAGTTACAGGTAGACATCCTGACCTGGTAAATAAATTTATGGAAACCTTGATAAGAGAAATTGAGAATAAACAGCGCAGCCTCCATGCGGCTATGACTGTTTAAATGTTGTAGTTTTGAATGCTCCTAAAGGGATATCAATATGGCTCAGATTACCGTTCAGTTTACCTATTTTACAGGTATTAAAAGAGCAATTTTTCACAATCTCCATTTAATTGGAAGTTGGGATGAAAACGGTCGCTATTCTCAACAATGGCGATCGCACCAAATGCAGCAAATCATTGCTGAAGATGGCTGTCCTGGTTTCCAAACTACGGTTGAACTTGATGATTTCCAACTTGGTTGGTTATTTCACTGGGGTGTAATGCTAGATAGTCCAGCCGGAAATAAGTTGTGGGGAATCCCTACAGAGATTAGCGATCGTTCGAATTGCGATCGCTATCGTAGTTTTACGTTACAATCTCCTGATAACGGTCAATCTCAACAACAGAGATATTATCTAGTTCATAGCCGCAGACTAGGCGCGCAACCATATTATCTTCCTAGTGAATCTCAGCCTGCGCTGCGGTTTGCTGTCTGGTCGCCAAATGCCCGTAATGTAGAAGTTGTGTTTGGTAACAGCAGTAGTGGGTATATTGCAGACGATGTTTTTCGAGACGATCCTGAGTTTGGCATGAATCCCCACCTGGGGCCATTTCCCATGTTGAGAACAGAAGAAGGGATTTGGCAAACAGATGTGACAATATCACCAGAATTGGCTGATTTATCCCACTTTGACCATGTTCCTTATATGTTTAGAATTACCAACGAAGGAGGACGGGTAGTTTATCGCACTGATTTGTACTCCCGTTGTCAAATTGGTAAAGGCAATACCAATCCTGATGGTAAACCTTTCTCTAGTCGATATCAAGATAAATACGCAAGACCTTTTTCAGGAAAATATCAAGATTTAGATGGTACTAAAAGCTGTTCTGTAGTCGTCAATCCAGAGACAGTAACTAAACATTTTCAAGAACCAGTCTGGCCAGAACAAGAATTTATCCCAGAACAGGAGTTTTGGAGTGATGAGTTTTCATTGGAACGCCCTATACCCCAGCGTGTTGAAGATTTAGTGATTTATGAACTTCATGTAGGGTCTTTAGGCTATGGTCGCAATAGACCAGGAAACTTTGAGGATGCGATCGCTTTACTACCCTATTTAGTAGACTTAGGAATTAACGCTGTCGAACTCTTACCAATGGCAGAATTTCGAGACAAAGTAAATTGGGGCTATGAAACATCCCATTACTTTGCTTTGGAATATAGTGCGGGTGGTAGAGACCAACTGAAACATTTCATCAGGGAATGCCATCGTCATGGAATTGCCGTGATTTTAGATGTGGTGTACAACCACTTCAATCCTGATGGAGAACGGGCTGAATGGGCATACGACTCGGATATTCCCGAACATAATATCTATTACTGGTATGAGGGCAACTCTGGTGATTATTTCTACCCAGACGGCAGACATTTCCCAGAAGGCGGCTATCTTGATAATTGGTCTACTGGTTACGCACCTAGATTTCATGAAGAGATGGTGCGGAAAATGTTCGTTAGTAGTGCAGTCACTTTAATGGAAGAGTTTCATGTAGACGGCTTTCGGGTCGATCAAACAACTTCAATGCACTCGTATAACCAGCTGCACGCTGATGGTAGACCTATTAGTAATGCCAATATTTTTGGTGCTAAATTCCTCAGAGAATGGACAAGGACAATAAAGCAGATCCGACCAAATGCCCTGCTAATCGCAGAAGACCATTCTGATTGGGATAAAGTTACTGAATCACCTGATGTTGGTGGTTTGGGCTTTGATGCAGCTTGGTATGCCAATTTCTATCACCATTTAATTGGTGATGCTAGACAAGGAACCGAATATGCCAAATTAATTCCTACTGCTGGATATGGTACGAATGAACCTCTAGCAATGGATAAATTTGCTGGGGCTTTAGGATGGTCTGGTCATAAAAAGGTGGTCTATCATGAATCCCATGACGAAGCAGGCAACTCTTATTTTAAGGAAGGAAACCATAGAATTGAATCGCGGCGCACGATTGTAGCAGCAGCCAACGCAGCACCCTTGATTGGAGACACTCGACGTTATGCGGAAGCGCGTTGCCGCTTTGCGTTTGGTATGTCTATTTTGTCGGCTGGTACACCAATGTTTTTGATGGGTGAGGAAATTGGCGCACAAAAACCCTACAGATTCAGCGATTTTATGGATAATCGAGAGGATTTGTTAAGCGATCGCCAAACTCATGGTCAAAGATTATTCCAATTTTACCAAGACCTGATTCAGATGCGACGCAACCATTCCGGACTGCGATCGCACTTGATTGATATTCTCTCTGTGCACAATGCCAACCGAGTTATTGCTTTCAGACGTTGGGATATAAATGAAGAATTTTTAGTTGTAGCTAGTTTGAATAATCAGTCCTTTTCCTTTGGTTACACTATTAACAATTCCCGAATCGAAGATGGTCAGTGGCGCGAGATTTTTAATAGTGATGCTTCACTCTACGGAGGAAATAGTGTAGGCAACTTTGGATTTGATATATTTGCAGCTAATGGATATATTAATCCCATAGTTCCGGCAAACGGATTTGTTGTTTTCCAACGGCAAAGTACATAATACTGTTAGCTACAAATAGCAAGCAGGGAAAGCATCAGAAATCATTTTTAACTTTGATTGATAATTTGGTAAATGTTTGTTTTTTGACTTTCAGCCAAAGAAAATACTGATTTTTTTGGCTGCCACTTCATATACATTTTTTCCAGATGTAATATGTGTCAAATTGTGCAAGATAAACTCTACAACGTTTCAAACGCACGCGCCCGCCTAGGTGAAGGCCCAATCTGGAATATTAACGAACAATTACTTTACTGGGTTGATATCTATAATTACCGAGTGCATCAGTTTCATCCTGCTAGTGGAAAAAATGTGTTTTTTGATGTAGGAGATGTAGTAGGAGCGATCGCTCTTGCAGGAAAAAATCAATTGATTATGGCGCAACGCCATCATTTAGCATTTCTCGATACTCAAACAGGTATAGTCACGCCAATTGTTGAGCTTGAAACTGATTTGCCAGATAACCGTTGTAATGATGGTAAATGCGATCCTCAAGGTCGTTTTTGGTTTGGCTCTATGTCTTCTTCAGGAAAAGCTGAAGCTAGCCTCTATCGCTATGACTCTGATGGCTCATTACATACAATGGAAACAGAACTGACTGTTGCCAATGGTTTAGGGTGGAGTCCCGATCGCAAAACATTTTACTTGACAGATTCTCCACAACAAAAAATATATGCTTACGACTTTGATGGAACCACAGGTAATATTAGCAACCGCCGCATTTTTGTGGATTTAATGGGTGAGTCTTTCTTCCCCGATGGCTTGACTATAGATAGTCAGGGATATATCTGGTCAGCAATGTGGAATGGATGGTGCGTGATTCGTTTTAGCCCAGAAGGTAAAGAGATTTTTCGGTTACACCTATCAGTACCACTTGTCACCAGCTGCACCTTTGGAGGCGAGAATTTAGATATACTTTATATCACCACTGCCTCGGTTGGTCTTAGTCAAAAAGAAATCGAAAAAAGTTTTTACTCTGGTGATTTGTTTGCTTTTAAAACAGATGTTACTGGATTGTTAACTTATGACTTTAACTGATGCCTTTAGTTGATAAGTAATTATAAGAAAAGTTTTAAAAGTCTTCATACTAGATTTAGACTAACAACCTATTTTAGTTGTTAGTCTAAATTCAAGTAGAAATATTAAACTCTTACATTTACATAACGAGCAGGAACTCGGACTTTAACCCACTTGTTACCGCGTCGTACTGTTTCCCAATGTGCAGGAATTAGCTTCCGTTGAATTCGTTTAACAACAGGTTTATGCACAATAGCAACTTTATGAACATTAGGTCTAACAATGACCTCTGCTGCTGATGCCTGTGATGGTAAAGCAGAAATTGCAAATGGCAAAGCAAGTAATGTACCTAATAGAATACGTTTCATGTTCAAACCTTTATCAATTTATTTGCTTGAGTTTTTAGAGCATTTATTAATTCATAACGAACATCTATGCTTACTTAATCTTGATGATTACAGTAACTTCTGCTCGTATCATGATTAATTTATTTTGCTCTGTTGTTCTCAGTTTAAAATACTAAATCATCAGATACATGGTAATAAAGTCATAATTTCGGTATGACTTTATTCATATTCAGCAATTCCAAATTGCACCATCATCTGATGTGAAGTCGTCAACATGATATCCTGCATTCCTGATGGTATGCTTTGAAGGGCGTTGTGCAAAGGGCAGAAGCAGAGGCGAAGAGGCGATCGCTTAACAACCAGTGCTGGACTATTCTCTATTTCTGGCTCCTACATTTTTATATACAGCTTACACAGCCTAACAACAGGGCGTTACATAAATGCCGGATGAATTGGCGATTGAAAGCATTGAAAATTCTTTGCAAATACGACAATAGATTTAATTCCAATATGTCTGACGATAGAAGACTTATAGGGAAAGATAAAGCTAATTATTTTATAGAATCAGCAAATAAATTGGATGAATTAAGTAGAGATGAATATACAAATTCAACATTTATTAATACAAGCAATGGCAAACTCTCTTGACGAACCATTAATTGATTGGCAAGCAGAAAACCTGCTAAAGATATTAGTATTTGTTGTCATATTTGGAATAGCAGTTGCAATTAATATTATTAGTAAAAAAGTGGAACACGCTATTGCATTTGCTTTCATCTGCACAATCATTGCTGGGGCTTTTTTGATAATTAAATAATCTTATGCCAATTCACTATTTGAAATCTTGAATCTATGACAGTAGCAATGGCGAGGGTGGCGTTCTGATTGCTACTGCGACAATAAGCTATTAACGAAGGCAGGGGGCAGGAGGCAGGAGGTCGTTTTTGTAACGAGGATTTATACCCCGTTCCAAAAACTTTTCGCCTTTTAAGGCGAGGTTTTAGACCCGATTGTTTCGATAATCATTCAAATTGCATCCCCACGTCTCCCCTTCTCCGCGTCTCCGCGTCTTTACTAAAGCAAAGGATTGTGCAACTTCAAGGCAGATTAGCTTAACTACTATAAGGGATTAGCCTCTGTAACCACTTCTGGCAGTGGAATGAACTCTGTTTCATCTGGCACAGTAACAAAGCGGCTGTCGCGCCAATCGGCTTTTGCTTGCTCTATTCGCTCTGGTCGGCTAGAGACAAAATTCCACCATTTGTAGCGCTTACCCAATGGCTCGCCGCCAATCACAATACACCGAGCAGCGGTAGCAGCAGAAACCTCAATTTCATGATATGGCTCTAGGATGGCGAGGCGATGTGCCTCTAGCGGTTCATCATTAATGCTCAATCCCTCTGTGACACTGTATACTGCTATCTCTGAATAACCCGCGGGAATAGTGAAGCGAGCATTGGCAGATAATACCCCATCTAAATAGAGGATGGGTGAAAAAACTTTAACAGGTGAAGTATAACCATATGCTTCTCCAGCAATGAGTTTGATGACAACGCCGTTCTCTTCCCAGGTAGGAAGGGTTTGAGCAGGATAATGAATAAACCAAGGATCGGTTTCTTCATGTTCAATCGGCAAAGCAATCCAGGTTTGAATCCCATGAATGGTGGCTTCCCTGTGACGGTCAAAGTTGGGCGATCGCTCTGAGTGTACAATTCCCTTTCCCGCCGTCATCCAGTTTACTGCACCCGGTTGAATCTCCTGTACAGTACCTAAACTATCGCGATGCATTAAAGCACCATCAAATAAATAAGTTAGCGTTGCAAGATTGATATGAGGATGCGGTCGTACATCAATGCCTTTGTTGACTGGCAAAACAGACGGCCCAAGATGGTCGAAAAAAATAAACGGCCCGACCATTTGGCGATTAGGATATGGCAAACTGCGGCGGGCAACAAACCCACCCAAGTCTTTTACTTCAGGTTCAATTAGTTGAACTATTTTCATAAATCATGGGGGGTAATTGGTAAATGCTGGAATCATTATAAATAGATTCGCCTGAAAAAAAGTTAACCTTTTTTTGCAGCCTATAAAGAAGCTTATGTAATATTTGTCATCGGTTGGGAATGATAGATATTGCATATAACCCCCAGAAAATACTTATGATCTATGCGTTCGCCAGGAAACTGCACCAATTTCTTGCTACTGGGAAGATGAAGTGTTTCCCAAAACCGCATATCTGGTTGGGACTGGTATGCGGACTCCTAGTGTTATTGCTGGTAGTCCATCCAGTACAGTCCCAAAAACCTGACGCTAAACAATCATTACTAGTAGCAACCAGAGCCATTCCACCCTTTGTATTTGCAGACAATGGCGAACTATCTGGATTCAGTATCGATCTTTGGCGCAGCATCGCCAGCTATATCGGTGTAGATTCTAAATTTGTGGAGTATCCAAATGTAGCTAATTTGCTTTCTGCTGTTAAGGATGGGAAAGCCAACGTAGGTATTGCAGCCATCTCAATTACTGCCGAACGCCAGCAGGAATTTGATTTTTCCTTACCCATGTTTGCTGGAGGGTTACAAATTTTGGTACGCGACCCAAAAACAAACAGTACCGAGCCACCTAATATATTGCAACTATTTTTCTCTGTTGCACTCTTGCAAGTCATAGGTCTGGCAATGCTGCTGATTGTTATAGCCGCTCACATCATTTGGTTATCTGAGCGCCATCACAAAGAAGGCATGATTTCTAAATCCTACTTTCCTGGGATTTTTAAAGCCTGTTGGTGGGCAGCTGCTACCTTAGCTACCCAAGCTGATGAGATGCCCAAAGGAGTAATCGGTAGGGTGTTAGCTATTATTTGGATGTTTATCGGAGTTGTTTTTGTTGCCTACTTTACAGCAGCAGCTACCACCTCGCTAACTGTGCAACAGCTACAAGCAGATATCAAAAGTGTAGACGATTTACCTGGTAAGCTCGTGGCAACAACAGCTGGCAGCACAGCTGCAACATACCTAAAAGAACATAAAATTTCAGTCTTAGAAGTCGCCAAAATTGAGCAGGCTTACGATGCTTTGGAAACAAAAAAAGCTGACGCTGTTGTATTTGACGCTCCTGTGCTTCTATTTTATGCTGCTAATCAAGGTCAAGGCAAAGTAGAGGTTGTGGGCAGTATCTTCCGCGAAGAAAACTACGGCATTGTTTTGCCTAATAATAGCCCCTACCGTAAACCTATCAATAGTGCCTTGCTGAAACTCAAAGAGAATGGCACTTATCAATCGCTGTACGATCGCTGGTTTGGTACTAAAAAATCTTAAAAATGTGGATGCGATCGCTATTAAAGTTAGAGCGATCGCATCTTGTCAACAAAAAAATCCCATTCTTAACAATCCTCAGATTAATTGCATTAAATTATGCTTATTGACGCTGAGAAAAAAGCATTTCCCAGTCAATAACTGGTGGTCTAGTTCCCTTGTTTATCAGTTCAAAAACTTGCCTTTGAGTTGATGGGTGAAAAATAGATTCCACACAAGCTGCTGCTACGTCAATTCGACTGGCATCACCGATAAGGGTATCACCTTTACCCACTACAACATTAAGCTTGCCTCCTGTTTTTGCTTTTAAGAGGGTGTTGAGGTCGTATGAAGTATACGGGCCATCAATTAAACGTCCTGGGCGGATAATGGTGTAAGGCAATCCCGAACTGACGATCGCTTCTTCACCTTTTTGTTTTGCATCAAGTACACCAAACGCATTGAGAATACTGAAGGGAAATTTATCTTTGCGGAGAACGCCAGAGGAAGACACAAAAACAAAGCGCTTGAGATTACGAGGTGCTGCTAATACTAAGTTGCTGATGCCTTGTGCATCAACCTTGGCTGGAGTATTCTTTGCTTTTGCATCTCTGTATGTGGGGTCAAGAAAAATCATTGCCCATTCTATTAAGTTAGGATTTGGAGTAAATCCCCACCTAGCAGAGGGAAAGGCAGTAGTCCCCGTACAACATATAATGTGTGTGACATCCTGCATTGCAGCTGGCAGTGTAATCGGTTCGCTTGTGTCACCTACAGCAATTTCTACGCAATTATCAAACATTTTCTCAGCGTTTACCGCATTGCGTGTTAATATGCGAACTTTTAAATTTTTCTCCAACAACTTTCCGACTACGATCTGTCCCACTCCCCCAGTAGCACCCGCAACTAAGATTAAATTTTCATCTGATGCTCTTACTTCAACCATAACTGTCCTTGAGATAATCTATTTATTTAGAATGTTTAATAAAACCTGCCGATAAATATTTATTCCCTGGTTATTCAAATGAGCACCATCTTCGGAACTGAAATTATCTTTCAAAGCATCGTTCTGATTTAACGATTCAACTTGTTGTATTTCAAATGCTATCTGATTCTTCACTGCAACTTGATGGATGACTTGATTAATTTGTTTAACTCTAGCATTGGTTGCAGAAATATTTGGGTCTTTACTAGCTACTACTGTTGAGTAAAAAGCTGGAATTAGAAATATTTGACTGCTACCTAACTTTTGCACTAAGGAAATTGATTCTTGGAGTTTGTTTGCAAATAAAGTATCGCTTAATCCATACCAAGCATCATTCGCACCAATAGCTATTACAGCTTTATTACATTTAATCTTATTCGGAATTAGTAATTTCAACTGCTCAACAAGTGAAATCCCACTTAAACCATTCAAAGCAAAATTAAAAGTCCCTTTTCCCATAGTCTTCCCTAGTTCAGCAGTTACAGAATCGCCAAATAAGCAAGCAGAAAATTCCTTTCCTTTAGTCGCAAATTCTTGATATTGGACTTCCATTTGCCATGTAGATGTAGAACTTAAGTTATCTTTAGGTGGAATTTCACTTGGAAAGAGATTTAACTTATTTACGACTTTTAGAACTGCTGGAATATTAATAATCAGTCTAGAACTGGGATAAGCTTCTATAAAGCTAACAATTCCCAAACCTTCTTGAGAATTAGCTCCGAGAATCACAGCAGCATTTAGTGCTTGTACCCCCGCTGTATCGCGACGGGCAATACTTTGGGAAACAAGTGATAAATTTTCTTTCGCCAGTTCTGTATTTAATAGCTTATCCAAAGCTGCAAGCTCAAGAGACATTTTTACTTGTAGCGCCTGATGAAACTCTTTTTGTTCTGCCAAACTGAAAAAATTGAGAACATATTGCAAATTTGAAGAAACTTCTTGTCTTTGTGCATACTTGCGTAAATCGGCAACAGGTAGCGACTCTTCAAAGACTCCGTAGCGAAAAATAATTTGTTCGGCGGCAAAACACGGAATTGAAGCCGTCTTCAGTAACACCAGACAACTAGATATACTCAGCAATAAATGACGTAAATATCTCATAAATCCTAGCAGAGTAGTTATCTAGCTTCTCATTTTGGCATTTTATTTCTTAAAAAACTATCTCAAGCCACTACACGATTTGCTTGAGTACCTAGATTATCTTACTTTACATACGAATGGCACTAAGTAGAACGGTGTGGAAAAACAAAACTATGTTAAGAAAAACTAAATAGGCTCAAACCCTCTTCCCTCCTAGCTTCTGCCTTCTGCCTTCTTCAATGATGATACAGCGGTTTCCAGTGAAAGAGTAAATAACAGGTAATCAAGAAGAGTCATTTTAGGGCTGCTGAAAAATTAGTTGAATAATTTGCTTAATTGTCTTAACTGTCCTTGCATTTTTACTCTAATGGTGAAAATATTTTTATGGCGTACTAATTTTATTATTTAAATCTTTAAAAAAGGAATTTATTGATATGACATAGTATTCCATTAAAACTATTAGAAGTAAGGCAAGGGCGAATAAATTAATACTAGGGACGGCTTTACTTACCGTTATGATAAAGATATTCATATGCTGAAATGGATAAGAATTTAATGTCTATTGGTATTTTAAAGTTATAGTTTATTTTTGTTTAGAAATTAAAACAGTATGGCCAAAATAATAAATACATAAACGTTTGTGATGGGCTTATTTTCACTAAAAATTGAGGATCGATAGGTAAGTAAAATGGATGAACTCGTCAAGAAAATTGCTGGTTTCGGTCTTCCTGGTATACTTTTTGTGATTGCAACTGCTACATCAGGGGGTAGTGTCGTCGCTGTTGTTACTCTACTCTCATCATTGGGAGGGCCATTAGGCTTGTTAGGCGGTTTAGGATTGCTCGGTCTTGTAGGTATTGTCGGAGAATATATAGCGGGTTTTGGAATTGAAAATATTCTCAAGCTCATCTATTCAGAACGTAGTAAAAGCGAATCTGTAAGATTGCTGCTCAAAGAAATTCAAGATTTGCCCATTACAGATGACCTAAAACTCAAACTGAAACATAATATCAGCCCAGTAGTAATTACTGAGCCGCAACAAGGCCCTGCTCCAAAAACAGTTGAAAAAGTTGTCGAAGATACAATTCAAGCTACAGATGCGAATATTAATGACCTACTAAACAAACCTGTTCTGATTGAAAATCAACAGACAAAACGGTATCTGTTTTCCGATGGAGAACCAATCAAAGGAAATCGAGGAGATGAGGGTGGTTGGCTAGCATCAAGTGGTTTTGAAAGTCCGAAAATCGTTGGTACTGATGCTAATTACTACAACCGTGCTTTATGGAAGATTATACCAAGTGGTGATAGTTTTCTGATTGAAAATCAACAGACAAAACGGTATCTGTTTTCTGATGGAGAACCAATCAAAGGAAACCGAGGAGATGAGGGTGGTTGGCTAGCATCAAGCGGCTTTGAAAGTCCGAAAATCGTTGGTACTGATGCTAATTACTATGATCGTGCCTTATGGAAGATTATACCAAGTGGTGATAGTTTTCTGATTGAAAATCAACAGACAAAACGGTATTTGTTTTCTGATGGAGAACCAATCAAAGGAAATCGAGGAGATGAGGGTGGTTGGCTAGCATCAAGCGGCTTTGAAAGTCCTAAAATTGTTGGTACTGATTCTAATTACTACGATCGTGCCTTATGGAAGATTACACAGTCATTTGTATAGTTGCTTGGTTATGAGTGGGTGTCAAGCTAGGGTGTTGATTTTGTGGAAAGAACCTACATCATCTCTCTATCGGCGATCGCGGTTACTCATGCCATTAGCGCGCTCTTTTACATGAAAAGCTGTAATCCTTATCCTGCACATTTTACAGCTTTTCTTAGTGCCATTCCTTTACCTCCCCTTCGGGGCGGGAGTGGGGAGTAGGGAGTAGGGAGTAGGGGAAGAAATTAGCCCCGAAAAAGGTTAAAGCCTCGCCCGCAAGTGGCGCGAAAAATCCTTGTATTGCACAAGATAGGTTGAAACCCCGCCCCGAAGGGGGCGGCTTAGTTTCCCTACTCCCCAATCCCTACTCCCTACTCCCTTTTATATACCTTGGTTTATTTGCACCTTTCTACAATGCAGCCATAAAAAGCTCCCCACGACTTAACAGGGGAAGCTTAAGGCATAAAGCTCTAGCATTTTCATCTTGATGCTACCATTTTGAAGTTTATTTGCGATGAGGGGCGATCGCCCTTTTGAGTTTGTAATCATTAACTGCCAAGCGATATAGCAAAGTGCTGAGTGCTGTAGACGCTTCTGCGGCTTCCCGCAGGGTGGAGTCAGTGCGTTGCGGTGAGCAGTCCGTTGGGCGGCTTCGCCGACTTGAAGGAACTGCGAACCCGAAGGGAGGTTCCCTCCGTTGAAGCAACTGGCGTTGCTGAGTAGAAAGCCAGTTACTTCAAGGCTTTGAGCAATCAATACTGTCCTAACCTATGTGACTATAGCGATACCTTGCCAGAGCGAGTGGACGTGTCAGGGTAAAAACTGCTTCTGGCTTGGCTCAAAGAATTGCGATCGCAGTCTGTGGCTTTAGGAGACTACGAACATACGCCCCTAGTCATTTCTCCTTATTCATACAACAACGCCGTTTTTCAGCGCTTCTGGAAAAGTTACCTTTTGATGAACATCAATCTAATTGAATTCCTTCTTCAGACAGAAGATTGAATTCAACTGTTTTTCGTAAGTTATCTGATATAAACAACAAAAATTTAGAATACAATTATGCCACTGCAAAAAATAAGTGAAGTTGATACAGACTGCTGTAATACTATTCAAAGTAACGATGCAAAAGTCAAAGAAGTGTATATTGAATCAACTGATGAGAAGATTCGGACAGTAAAAGATATTATAGTAGATGAGCAAGGAGTATTCCGCAAGAGACGACCAAGGAACATTCCCCTATTTCATAGTTCTGTAAAAAATAAATAATTAAAATAATTCAAGACTTTGAGCAATCAACACTGTTTTAACCTCTGTGACTACGGCTATATTTATTAGACCAATCTCTCAAATAAAGATTACTTTTCTTTGGGATTGTGCTTCTTATCATCGTTCGCATAAAGTCCCATCACACAAGCCCTTGACGCAGTCATTTCCAGGAAGCGATCGCCACGCTCAGTTTCCGTTCAACGGTCTAGGTCATGTGCGGGGCGTAGGGAACATGTCTTTAGACGGTATGATAATAGCAGTAGACACTTCCCTACCCGATGCCTTGGTGTATGCGCTGATTCAAGGTTTCTTTAAGATTATCGAAAGCGTGTTGCTCTGGGCTGCTGGATTCACAACAACATGATGCAAGCTGTGATATTCATTTGTCAAAAATGACAGAAAGTGTGTGAGGAAGGCAAATACACCAATGGATGTAAACTAAAATCTGCTATGAGCGAGGAGGTTGGTTGCGTTTGCTTTTGAAAGATGCAAGCAATTCTCGCACCTGTTCTCCTGCGATTTCGCGTGCGCCTAAACCAAAGGCCAGGGCAGTTGCTACTGCGATCGCACCTAACAACAATCCAAATGCTAAATTAACAATGTTGCTAGCAACACCAATCTGTTGTAGTGCCATTGCTGAGACTAAAGCAATAATTGCTATCCGTGCAATTTGTCCTAATATTTGTGCTTGGCGATCGCCAGAACTGGTAATGATGTTATAAGCCAGATTTGCTAAGAATAGTCCCACGGCGAATACTGCTAATCCTGCCAATATCCGACCAAAAATCACTACAATACCGCTTACCAAACTAGTTAGCGCTGGAATATTGAGGATATCAACTGCCGCAACAGTAGCAAATAACATGATACCCACTAGTACTACAATCCCAACTATTTCTGATGGGGTACGGCTTGTAGTTGCTGCTGCAACTGCATCTGGAGGTGTGGAGTAATCCCGTGGTACGTCAACAGGAGGAGGTGTAGTTCGTCTTACCCTTGTTTGTGGTAAACCGAGAATAGAAAAAATGTTGTCGAAGCCCAGACTAGAGAGAATATTGGTAACGAGATCCCCGACAAATCGCCCTAAGAAGTAAGCTGCAATTAATACAAATACTGCTGTGAAAATAGCAGGGAGGGCGTTGAGGATTTGTTGCAGCATGGCAACAGCTGGAACAGAAATCGCGTCAATTCGTAAAGCATTGAGCGCGGCGATCGCTACCGGAATTAAAATCAATACGTATACAATAGTGCCAATAATTGCCGAAAGCGATTGTCCTGTTGTCCTTTGCTGCAAACCAAATCTCGTACCGAGGCGGTCAATTCCTGCTGAGGCTAGCAAGTTGGTGACAATCCGACGTACTACAGTAGCAAGTAACCAGCCAGTGAAAGCAATCAGCACTGCTGCCAGAATATTTGGCAGAATCGAAATAATTTGGGTAATTAAAGTCTGTACGGGTAGTAGTGCTTGATTTAACTCTAGGGTATTGAGAATCGGCAACAGAAAAAGTAAAAAGATGAACCAATAAAGGGCATTACCAATCGTATCGCTTAGAGACAATTGATTTTGGTTAGGAGGTGTATCAACGTTAGTTTGTTGATTTAACTGCTCATCTAGCCTCAAGACACGCAGTGACCGTGTTGCGATTAGCTTGACAATTGTTGCTACTACCCAGGCGATCGCCAGAATAATTGCCGCACCGATTAATCTAGGTATAAACCCAATCAGTTGATTGAGGAAAGTATTGAGAGGTTGAGATACTGCCTGTAAATTTAGTGCCTGTAAAACGGCAACTATGGTTAGTAAAACAATAACCCAAAAGACTATGCTAGAGATTACGTTCTCAACTTGAGGTAGTTCTGTGCTATCCGTATGACCTGTTAGCCCAGCTGCAATGCGGTTATCTATGTCAGTGCGGTTAAGAATGCCCCGCACGATCGCAGAAGCAATGGCTGCAATTAGCAAGCCAACTAATAAAATAGCTAGTGCTGCCAGCACAGAAGGAAGAAAAGCAACTATCTGTGCCGTTAGTCGTTCTAAATAGTCTACTCCAGACTCAAAAGCTTGTCCTGGTTGAGTTGGGTCAATAACTTGTGGTGGTGGTGCTTGTGCTAAGATTTGCTGTAATCTAATTGATACGTGACTATTGCCCAGACTTGCGCTCATTTCTTGCCAAGTTATATTCATAGTTTCTGAGAGTTGCGTTGCTGCGTAACATCAGAATATCCGAATATTGTGACTAACAAACAAATCGTTTCAGTAATTATATTGATATTCGGTGATTTTCATATCTATCCATAGATAATACCCAACAAATAAATTCT
Organism: Dendronalium phyllosphericum CENA369; assembly: GCF_016056275.1. GTDB lineage: Bacteria > Cyanobacteriota > Cyanobacteriia > Cyanobacteriales > Nostocaceae > Dendronalium > Dendronalium phyllosphericum. The sequence goes on from NZ_JAECZA010000012.1 coordinate 64,573, forward strand.
CATGAGCTTAGACCTAAAACTATCGGGTAAAACAGCAATTGTCACAGGTGGAAGTGCAGGTATTGGTTTAGCTACGGCCAAAGCCCTCTATAGTGAGGGTGTAAATGTAGCGATCGCAGCTCGCAATCAAGAAAAACTAGACAAAGCTGTAGCCGACATCCAATCTTTACCCACCCCTGGGGCTAAGATTCTTTCTGTTAGTGCCGACCTCACCCAAGCAGATAGTATCGATCGAATTGTTTCTACAACCCTGGCAGAATTTAGTCAGATTGATATCTTAATTAACAATGCTGGGTCAGCGCGTGCTGGTTCTTTTTTAGAGTTAGGTGATGATGTTTTTTTAGATGCTTGGAATCTGAAACTGTTAGGCTACATCCGATTAGTTAGAGCTGTTGTGCCACATCAAAAAAGTCGGCATGATGGGAGAATTGTTAACATTATTGGTGGCGCAGGACGCACACCTCGTCCGAACTTTCTCCCTGGTGGTACAACCAATGCCGCTTTATTAAACTTTACGCGAGGAATTTCTCAAGAGTTAGCCCAATACAATATTCGGATCAATGCTATCTCTCCTGGTTTGACTGGCACTGAACGCGCCGAACGTTTGGCAGAACAAAATGCCCAAGCTCGTGGCGTGAGTGTAGAAGAAATTAAAGCAGAATCATTGAAAGCTATACCTTTGGGCAGAATTGTCAAACCAGAAGAAATTGCATCACTGGCTTTATTTTTAGTTTCTGACTTGGCTTCTTCAATAACTGGGGCAGAAATTTTGGTTGATGGTGGTACTACTCCTGGTGTTTGATCGAGAATAAGAGCGATCGCATTCTTCAAAGCTGAAGATAAATTGCGATCGCCTCTTAACTCTGTTGAAATTAACTTTGATAAGGGCGCGGCAGTTGGCGTAGTTTATGGGCAGTATCTAATTCACTATTGTTTTTTCTGCCATATCCCCAACCTAATATCTGACGATATTCACCCATGATGCCACTTTCAATTAACTCATCCTCATTGATAGCAATCTCAGTGTGAGATTCAGGGGCAACATAAAGCGCATCCGCAGGACAATATGCCTCACACATAAAACAAGTTTGACAGTCTTCCTTACGGACAATTACGGGTGGTTCGTCAGGAACTGCATCAAAGACATTAGTAGGACAAACTTGAACGCAGAGATTGCAATTGATACATAGTTTATGGCTGACAAGCTCAATCATGATATTACTCCTGCTACAACTTTGATACAGCGGGTGTGCTTTGGGTGGTTTGTAATGGTAGTGTGGCAGAAGCATCCGTTATTCAAATCGATCGTAGCGATTGCCTGCTGCTACCCAACTGTGCATATTCATACATAGCGAGCTTTTTGCCTTTTTCTAACCGTCGAACTCATAAGAAACATTTTCATATTGAATTGGTATAAGCTATCAAAAATCTGCTTAAATTGATAAAATTTCCTGGAATGACATCTAGTTCATTTGTAAATCTATTAGATGCTGTTTCTAAAGAGTCTGCTATCTGTACTAATTATGCACACTAGTATCACATACGACATAAATAATATGATTTCACGCAGCCTGTATCATCCGTGGGCTGAAGATGAGTCCAGTATTAACAGAACTAATTGGGCAGTGATTGAAAACCAATGAAACTTCTCAACTGTAAGAGAAACAAAGAATTAACTTAGATTCCTTACACAATGGCTTTGTAGGAGTAACTTTACTTGTCCTAGATGTAATTTAGAGGAGTAATTTCATGTCTTTTAAACTCGCAGTGTTAGCAATTGATGGTGGTGGTATTAAGGGTATTGTTCCAGCCATTATTTTGGCAAAAATTGAGGAAATAACAGGTAGAAAAATACATGAACTATTTGACTTAATTGCAGGAACGTCAACAGGGGGAATCTTGGCTTTAGGTCTTACTAAACCAAATCAAGGTGGAACTGAAGCAGAATTTAGCGCTGAAAATTTAGTCAAGTTATATACGGAAAAGGGAGGAGAAATTTTTGAAGAGAGAAAAGAGATTTCTTATTTCCCGTTCAACAGCTTGCCAATCCAATTGTTAGAATCTTTATTTAAATCACTCCACTTTCATATTAAGTTCCTAGAACTGTTTGAAAGCAAATATAAACGAAGTGGAAAGGATAAAGTCCTTAAAGATCGTCTAGGAGAAACACTTTTAAACAAAGCACTGACGGAAGTCCTCATTATTAGCTATGAGGGCGAAAAACGAGTACCATTCTTGTTTACGAGCAACTGCGCCAAAGAGAATTTAAATTCTGACTACTTTCTTGAAATTTGCTCAGGCTGTGAAATGTATGATGCAGCAATGGCGACTTCAGCAGCGCCAACATTTTTTAAGTCTCACCCTTTGCAATTAAGGAATAGTAAGAAAAAATACACATTAATTGATGGAGGAGTTATTGCTAATAACCCAACTCCTACAGCCATTGTAGAGGCTATGAAATCTTATGATATTGAGAGAAAAAGTGATATATCTTTACCGAAAATTTCTTTACCGGAAATTTTAGTAGTATCGCTGGGAACGGGAAGAATGACCGATCCACTCTCTGCTAAAGAAACAGATAAATGGGGGTTAATTAAATGGGTAAAACCTTTAATAAACATAGTTTTGAGTGGTCAAAGTGAAGTAATTGATTACCAAATGGATCATTTGTTGTTGCCGGAACAATATTACCGATTTCAACTTGATTATATAAATAGAAAGGGTAATAGTCTTCTGTCAAACGATGATGATGTGGATGATGCGATGGATAATACAAAGCCAGAAAATATCAAGAATATAGAAACAGCCACCAAAAAATTTCTGAAAATTGAAAAAGTACAACGTGACTTAGAAAAGTTGAAAGATGTTCTAATTGCTTCATTAGAAACAAGAGAACTACGAAATAAAAAGAAAGTCTAGTACTCCACTGTATGAACTTTGGTAGGTGGCTAAAAGTTCGTTTTTGCGTCTTTGAGGAGCGCTCATTAAAGCTAGAGTTTTCATTACAAGCAGTACTGCCCTACAAAGTTTACGGCGGAACATTATTACTATAAAACTATTAAGTTCAAATAACTAATACCAAGAAGGAAATCGAAAGATGACTTTATCAGAGGGTGATAATTTAAAAAGTGGTAAATACACTATTTTGGAGAAGTTACCAAAAGAAGAAGGAGAAGGAGGTTATGGTGTTGTCTACAAAGCAAGAGATAATTATTTAAATGATAGAGATAATTCTTTAAATGATATTGTAGCCATTAAAAGTTTAAAAAAGGAAGAAGTAACTCCACAAAAATATAAAGATAATTTAGAAAGGTTTAAAAGAGAAAAAGATACATTAAAGAAATTGCAGTCGCCAGGTCATCCTAATATTGTTAAGTACTATGAATATTTTGAAGAAAATGAGATACATTACTTAGTCATAGAATTCCTTGATGGAAATAATTTGTCTAAATTATTGGAAGAAAAAGGGAAATTAAAATATCAGCTTGCGTTTGATTACATTTACCAAATTGGGTTAGGATTAAAATATGTACATGGTAAAAATTTGGTACATAGAGATGTTCACCCAAAGAACATTATGATAGTGAAAACTAAAGTTAAAAATAAACAAAAAACTAGAGCTGTTCTCATTGATTTTGGCAACGTGAAATATCGCGAATTAATCACGTCCCTGCATATCTCTATTCCGCATTATACTCATCATAAACAAAGGGATGGTGACTTTGACCCAAAATTTGATGTTTATAGTTTGGCAGCTTGTTTATATTACACTCTTACTAATGAGGATCCGACACGTTCAGAAGAGCGCGAGCGCAGGCGCAGCCGCAAAGAGACGGATTTACCACCAATTAAAACACACAATAAAAAAATCAAAAAAAATGTGCAAAAAGCAGTATACAAGGGCATGCCGTTAGAACCTGAAAAAATACCGTCAATGAAGGACTGGTTAAACCTGCTTCCCAAACCGCTACCCTGGCGCTGGCAGCAGTTGACAAAAGTCGCGCAGGCGACAGTAAAGAACTTAAATAGATTTCTCCGGCATATGCTATAAGTTTCACCGCACCAACAAATAGCTCTACATTAAGAGCTGATTCGTAAATAAAATCTAAAGAAAACTGAATCCGGCTTTGTTCAGGTTATAGGCTAAGTCGAGTGTAAATTATGTTGTAGTCGATGAGCCGTCTACCTGCGATTGAAAATCCACAGCGTAAACCCTACCCAAGTGATTTAAGCGATGCCGAATGGTTAATTATCAAGCCCTTTCTACCAAAACCTAAAGGGTTTGGGCATCCTGTAGAAGTAGATTTACGAGAAATTTTGAATGCTATTTTCTACGTGCAACGTACCGGGTGTCAGTGGGAAATGCTGCCCCATGATCTTCCACCTTACACAACAGTATACGGCTACTTTCAGAAATGGCAACGCAAAGGAATATGGCAGAAAATTCACGACCAAGTGCGCCATCAACTGCGACAAGATTTGGGCACAGACGAACACTCTAGCGTTGCGATCGCTGATTCTCAGTCAGTGAAGACAACGGAAAAAAAGGGGAGGTCTACGGTTTTGATGGTGGTAAGAAAGTTAAAGGCCGTAAGCGACATATAGTTGTGGATTCTCAAGGTTTGTTGATTGGCGTTTTAGTGACTGAAGCTAATGCGTCAGAACGTTTGGGGGCTGTGGTTGTACTCCATGAAGCGGCTCAGGAATTGTCTAAATTGGAAGTTGTTTGGGTAGACCAAGGCTATTCAGGTGAAAACTTTGCTCAAGCAGTTAAGCAAGTTTGCGGTGAGCAGGTTCGTGTTGAAGTAATTCAAAGGCACTCGAAAACATTTGAGCGATTACCGAAACGATGGATTGTGGAGCGGACATTCGGGTGGCTTAATCGATTTCGCCGTTTGAGTAAGGATTATGAGCTATACACCGAGTTAAGTGAAGCAATGATTTATGGCTCATTGATTCGTCTGATGGTAAAACGAATGGCAGCTTAATCTTTTGTTTACGAATCAGCTCTAAAGCCGCAGTCTCTTTAATCTCAACTTTCTCACGCTTATCTAAAAATTAATACTTAATACTTTAAAGTATTGTGGGCATAGTTGCATTTGAACAGAAATTTTGATTCATGGTGGTACTACTCCTGGTGTTTGATAAATCAAATATTTGAACGTCAGAGAAAGAAAAAATAGAGGCGATCGCATTCTTCAAAACGCCTCTTGATAGTGCTGAAGATAAATTGCGATCGCCTCTTAACTCTATTGAAATTAACTTTGATAAGGGCGCGGCAGTTGGCGTAGTTTATGGGCAGTATCTAATTCACTATTGTTTTTTCTGCCATATCCCCAACCTAATATCTGACGATATTCACCCATGATGCCACTTTCAATTAACTCATCCTCATTGATAGCAATCTCAGTGTGAGATTCAGGGGCAACATAAAGCGCATCCGCAGGACAATATGCCTCACACATAAAACAAGTTTGACAGTCTTCCTTACGGACAATTACGGGTGGTTCGTCAGGAACTGCATCAAAGACATTAGTAGGACAAACTTGAACGCAGAGATTGCAATTGATACATAGTTTATGGCTGACAAGCTCAATCATGATATTGATCCTGCTACAACTTTGATACAACAGGTGTGCTTTGGGTAGTTTGTAATGGTGCTGTGGCAGGAGCATCCGTTATCCAATCGTGCCTCACCCAAAGGTTATCTAAGCCGCCAGCGGCTTGATAATAACGCTGATTGGGATCGGTATCAGGATAGTCTACCCGAATATGTTCGCTGCGGGTTTCCGTGCGATGCAAAGCACTAAAATATGCCCATCGTGCTACAGCTGTGAGAGCAACTGCCCGACGAGAAAATTCTATATCGCGCACAGTGTCTTGTTTTGGGTTTCCTTGTACTTGCTGCCACAAAGTTTCTAATTTGGCTAGAGAATCGAGAAGTTTCTGTTCAGAACGCAAGTAATTCTTTTCTAACGGGAACATCTGGGCTTGGACACCACGTACAATCGCCTCGTTATCGAATGTTTCAGACGCAGGATTTGAGCGCATTCCCACTTGACCAACTGCACGTGCAACTCGTTCATTTGCATGTGCGCCCAAACTCTTGGCAAAGGCAGCTGCTCCTTCTCCTGCCCATTGTCCTGTAGAGATTGCCCAAGCTGCATTAGGGCCACCACCACCAGAAGCTAACCCAGCTAAAAATTCCCGCGATGCTGCATCACCAGCAGCATAGAGTCCAGGCACTTTTGTCGCGCAACTATCATTCACAATCCGAACGCCACCCGTACCCCGGACTGTTCCTTCTAAAACCAGTGTTACAGGTATTCGTTCTGTGTAGGGATCGATGCCAGCCTTTTTATATGGTAGAAAAGCAATGAAATGAGACTTTTCAATTACTGCTTTGACTTCATCTGTGGCTTTATCTAAACGAGCATAAACGGGGCCTTTGATTAGAGCATTCGGCAAGAACGCAGGATCGCGACGACCATTGATATAGCCACCTAGATCGTTACCTGCTTCATCGGTATAACTAGCCCAGCCAAAGGGAACACCCCGCGTTACTGTGGCATTAAAAGCAGTCGAAATTGCATAGTGATTGGACGCTTCCATACTAGAGAGTTCGCCGCCAGCTTCTACTGCCATCAGCAGTCCATCACCTGTATTAGTATTGCAACCTAATGCTTTACTCAAGAATGCACAACCGCCATTAGCTAGGACTACTGCACCAGCACGAACGGTATAAGTCCGATGATGTTGTCTCTGTACACCTCTTGCTCCTGCTACTGAGCCGTCAAGAGCCAATAAAAGCTCTAGAGCCGGACTTTGGTCGAGAATTTGTACGCCAATACGCAAGAGGTTTTTGCGATGTACTCGCATATATTCAGGGCCATAATAACTCTGGCGCACAGATTCCCCATCTTCCTTGGGAAAACGATAGCCCCATTTTTCTACTAAGGGCAAACTCAGCCAAGTTTTTTCGACAACACGCTCAATCCAACGTAAGTTAGCGAGGTCTTTTCCTGCACGATAACGCTCCGATACAACTTTGTCCCAATGCTCTGGAGAAGGAGCCATAATCCCATTACCACTAGCCGCAGCTGCACCGCTTGTACCCAGAAAACCTTTATCAGCAATGATGACTTTGACACCTTGGGATGCGGCTGCCCATGCTGCCCATGCTGCGGCAGGGCCACCACCAATTACCAGCACATCAGCAGTTAGTTGTAGTTCATTTTCTGTTAGCAATTCTTTTCCTCCTGTTTGGTAGTTAGCTTCATACTTTGCTACTGTCAGCGGCTTAATACAGGCAAAATCTACCCGTCTGCATTTTCTGCTAGTAATTCGTCATCAGTGTCATCTTCGACAATGAGCTATAGGACTTACTTACAGCAAATCACAAATAGCATGATACTCTAATTATTAGTATTTCTAACAATAAGTAGTGCAAGTTAATTTTCTATAGCAATTTTACACCTAGTCCCCAATCCCCAATTCCCAGTCCCCAGTCGCTTTTACCAACTAAACAACTTTTTGCAAGTGTCGTACGCGAGGCATAACTTCTTGGGCAAAACGTGTCATCTCTTGTACAAAGGGATTAAATTGCAGCATGAAAGTATCGATACCTGCATCAACAAAAGCTGTAACGCGAGCGGCTACTGTATCATAGCTACCAACTAATCCTGCGGCTGTGCCACCATTGCCGCCAACAGCCGGATTTTTGGCGAAGAGTTGGAACATAACGGCTTCTTTGTCAACTCCTTTGGCAACACTTAATTTATATTGTTCTTCTAGCTTTTGCAGTGCCATAAGTCGTTCTAGTTCTGCTTGTGCTTCTTCGTCTGTCGGTCGAGCTATCACAAAGGCTGACAAACCAAAACGGACTGGTTGAGGTAGAAAGCGGGGTCGGCTTAAAACCTGTTTAATTACTTTGCGAACATCTTCAATTGGCTGACCATTGATGAAATAAACATCGGCTTGTTGGGCTGCTAAAATCTGCGCTGGGTCTGACGCTCCTCCTAAATATATACGAGGATAGGGTTGAGCAACAGCAAAGGGTCGCAGGCTCAAATCTTGGATTTTAAAATATTCACCCTCGAAGTTTACCTTCTCACCACTCCACAAAGCTCTAACAACCTGCAACCATTCATCAGAGTAGCGATAACGTTCATCATGGGGTGGGAAGGGGATATTAGTACGCTCCATTTCTGGGCGAAACCAAGCACTGATGAGGTTTATGGCAAAACGCCCGTGACTAATAGCATCAATTCCTAAAGCCATCTTTGCTAAGATGGCTGGATGAAATAACAAAGGTTTAATTGCAGCGATAATTTCGATGCTTTCTGTAGCTTCAGCCAACGCCGCACAAGCTGTCCAAGTTTCTAACTGGTCTAACTCTAGACTGCGGGGGTTGGCAAGGTGCTGTGCTACTAAGGTTGTGACATATCCTAAACGTTCTGCTTCTAATACTAGCGATCGCGTGCGTTCATAACTAGCATCAATCGGTTCATCTGGTGTATTGAGAGGGCCAAAGTTACCGCCCACAGGCGACCAAATACCGTAGCGTGGTTGTGACATTTTTATCTCCAGATTAAATGGGAACTGGCTAGATACAGAATTTAGATACCCTCTTGTTTTTTATCCTCATATATGCGAATCTCATAAAATACTACTATAAATCTATCGAATTTAAGTAGTATTTTGCAGCTATAAAAGTAAAGTTTTAGTGCTGACTACAAAGGTTCGAGAAAGCTATGTCTGAACCACGCTATGGGATTTGGATTCCTGTTTACAGCAACTGCGGCGTAATGACCCATCCTCTTGAACCTTAGTCCATCACCTATGATTAAAGCCGTACTTTTTGACCTTGACGATACACTTATAAATCGCGATGCAGCAATTAGAGATGCAGCAAGTGCATTATTTAATAAGGTCATACCTCATAGCGAAGATGAGTTAAATATATTTCAAGAACAATGGATATCCTTGACCCGAAAGTGGTACAAAAAGTTCTATGCCAAAGAAGTTACGTTTCAGGAATCGGGTAGAGGAAAACTGCGAGAAGCATTCTTGAAATACGGTTATGAATTTTCAGATACAAATGCTGATACTTTATTATCAGAGTATTGGGAACATTACGTGAGTATGTGCCATTTATTCAATGATGTCGATGAGTGTTTTGCACAGTTAGACAAATGCAAGATTGGGGTGATAACAAACGGTCAGGAGGCGCAACAGGTTGAAGTACTTAAACGATGCGGTATTCTGTCAGTTATGGATATCGTTGTTACTTCAGAAGCGGCGGGATTTGCAAAGCCTGCGCCCCAGATTTTCCAGGTAGCTTGTGCCAAATTGGGAGTACAAGAAACAGAGAGTGTCTATGTCGGAGATAATCTTGAACTAGATGCGATCGCAGCCAGAGATGCCGGATTAATAGGAGTCTGGCTTAACCGTCTTCACGGTGGTTTGCAAGCATCTCCTCGGATTGGAGAACAAATCAATCGGCTGACTGAACTATCAGAGTTAATGTTATAGAAGCTGACATCAAGCCCAAACTAAACCATATAGTTAATTTTTACCAACTTCTACAAAAGTTTTCGGTCTACTAAAATTAGTAAGCAATAGTTTAGCCTCTATTGTTCTAACATTTGAAAGAATCGGGCAAAGAAATCTGGAAAAGTCTTTGCTGTACAATCAGGGTCTTTAATTACGACCTCTGGAACTTTTAGTCCAGTGATAGCAAATGCCATCGCCATTCGATGATCTTGATAAGTTTCAATTAGCGATGGTGTAACTGAACTGGGATCAATCTTGAGTCCATCGACAAATTCTTCAACCTTGACTCCTAGACGACGTAACTCAGTGACAACAGCTTGAATACGTTCGGTTTCTTTATATCGAATATGCTCTACATTGCGGATGATAACAGGTGAACTGGCAAAGGGAGCGATCGCTCCTAATGTTTGCACTAAATCCGAAATATCGTTCATATCAATGTCGATTCCCTGTAATTGCTTTGGCCCAATGACTTCAGTGTAATTATCACCCTCATAAATCTGACAACCCATTTGTTCTAAGACATTGAGCCAAAGAATATCACCCTGACAAGATTGTTTAGTCAAATTGTTGACCCTAACCCGACCTCCCGTGACGGCGGCGGCGGCAAAAAAGTAAGAGGCATTCGATGCATCGGGTTCTACATTGTAATGTTGAGGCTGATAATGCTGACCTGCTTTGATCTGAAATTGATTTTCATTAGTTTGCAGCACTTGTACGCCAAAATCCGCCATCAGGCGACAAGTCATTTTCACGTAAGATTGAGACACCAGTGTTCCATCAACCTCGATAATTGTGTCCTGTTTAGCATAGGGCGCAATCATCAGCAATGCCGAAAGTTGCTGACTAGTTTGGTTAGACTTCAAGCGAAAATGCCCACCTGAGAATTGCTGACTGTAGATAGTGTAGGGCATAAAACCAGGGTTGCCCTCAAAATTAACTGTTGCTCCGCCCATTTGCAGCACTTTCAGCAAGTCGCCCATTGGTCGTTCTCGCATCCGAGGTACACCATCTAAGCAATATTCCCCATTTCCTAGTGCCACCAATGCTGATATAAATCGTGCAGCTGTCCCTGCTAAACCTACAAATAAATCAGCTTGTTTAGTTGGTATATCACCTCCTCTTCCCATTACCTCAATATTGGCCAGATTAGGGTTGAGAGTGATAGAAATGCCCAATTGTTCTAAACATTTCACAAAATATTTGCTGTCTTCACTAAATAAGGCATTTTCTAAAATAGAGTTGCCTTGGGCTAAAGCTGCAACGAGTAATGCACGATTAGTAAGACTTTTAGAACCAGGAATTTCTACAGTAGCATTGACTGGGCGATTCAAAGCAGGAATTGCAATGGTATCCATGTTTGACCTCTATACAAACAGATAATTAAGTAGGTCGATGTTAAAAATTGTTGTTATAACAAGGCAGGAGGCAGAGGGCAGAAGGCAGAAGGAAAGAGGGTTTTAGGCAACTTTACTTTTTGTTACATACTTCGATTGATTTGCACCGTTCTACTTAGCTACAACATACAGACTATCTGCCAAAACCAATTCAAATAGCAAGAAAGTCATTCAAGAGTTCATGAAAGCTATGTCTGAACCACGCTATAAGATTTGAATTCCTGTTTACAGCAACTGCGACGTAATGAACCATCCTTGCTCTGTGGAGTGGAAAAAAGTTAATTTTTTTTAATGCTGTCACAGCAAAGAAGGTAGTTGGTACATGGAGTAAAAGACTCGCGCTCCACAGTCTTCGAGTAAAGAAGCCTCACTCGGATTAGTGTAACCTAAGACCTTCATCCCAGCGGCAACACCTGCACGCACACCCAAAACGCTGTCTTCTACAACAGTGCAATATGCAGCTTGAACTCCCATATTTTTAGCTGCATATAAGAATAAGTCGGGTGCTGGCTTCCAACTTCCAATTTCATACGAGCTAAAGATACGTCCTTCAAATCGAGGCAGCAAATTAGTGACACGCAGAGCTAACTTAATTTTTTCGGGTGGCCCACTCGAAGCAACACAGATAGGTAAATTGATTTTGTCAAGAGATGCCTCTATTCCTTCCACACTCAGCAGTTCACGCTCGAATGCCTCGGCAGTACGGACACGAAGCTGAGTCACAAAATCTGGCGGCAATTTCTGCTCAAGCCTTTGCTCAATAAAGTTAACACAATCAGCCATTTTGCAACCTTTGAATAATAAAATGGCTTCTTCAAGTTCTAGCGCGAGTCCGAACTCTGCGACAAATTGGACAAGAACGCGATTGCTCAACGTCTCGCTGTCTACCAACACTCCGTCACAGTCAAAAATAACTAGTTCTGTTGGCATTTGTATTCAAGTTCAAGATCGACTGCGGATTTTTAAGCTGCACCCATCAAGATTATCAGAATTAAACTTCCTAAATACCCCCTTGTTTTTAATGCTCATCTGTGCGAATCTCATAACATACTACAGTAAACTTACTAACTTACCGTAGTATATAGTTTTGGGTGCAAAAATAAAGTTTTAGTGCTGACTACAAAGGTTCTAGAAAGCTATGTCTGAACCACGCTATGGGATTTGGATTCCTGTTTACGGCAACTGCGGCGTAATGAACCATCCTCTTGAACCTCGTGATGCTAGTTACTCACGAGCCAAGAATTTAATCCAATTGGCGCAAAGATGCGGGTTTACCACAACTTTAATAGCGCAACATATCATCAACCCCAGAAACCAAGAACTCGATCAACTAGAAACCTGGACAACAGCAGCAGCGTTGGCAGAAGCAACGAACTCAATTGAAATTATTGCAGCTGTCAAGCCATTACTATTTCATCCTGCTGTTTTGGCAAAGATGGCTTTAGGTATTGATGCAATTAGCCGTGGACGTTTTGCAATTAACTTAGTCAGTGCTTGGTTCAGACCAGAAATAGAAAAACTAGGGATAAACTTCCTTCCCCACGATGAACGTTATCGATATTCTGATGAATGGATTAGAGTTGTCAAAGCTCTGTGGAGTGGAGAAAAAGTCAACTTTCAGGGTGACTATTTTCAGATCGACGATCTAAAGTTTAGTCCATCATCAATAGCCAAACCACATCCGCGTGTATATGTAGGGGGAGAGTCAGAACCAGCTCAAGAATTGGCTGCAAAAGAAGCACATACATTTTTCCTTAACGGCCGTCCGATGGAAGTCATCCGCGAAACCATTACTCAGGTTGCGAAAAAAACTCAGTTTCGCTCTCAACCATTGGGCTTTGCTATGTCAGCTTTTGTCATTGCTCGACCGACAGACGAAGAGGCAGAAGCAGAATATCAAAACTTGAGAGCAATGGTACTAGCACAAGACGATCGCTCAGAATTACTTAAAGGAGTAGATTCAGAAGTAGTCATGTTCAAAAACATGGCTAAGTATCCTGGTGTGGGGAGCAATGGCGGTACAGCAGCAGGATTAGTTGGTAGCTACGAAACTGTAGCCCATCGGATTGCTGAATTTACCAAAGTAGGAATTGGTACTTTCATGCTCCAATTCCAGCCTTTTGCCACAGAAATGGAGCGTTTTGCCGCGGAAATTATACCAAGAGTGCAGGCGTTAACGGTAGATAGTGAAGCGATGTCTACGACGGGCTGCGCCTACGCTAATTTGAAAATAGGAACTAGAGGCTAAGAATTTTGGATTTTAGATTCAAGTCGAATCCAACATTATTCCCCAATACCTAATCCCCAGTATCCAGTCCCCAATATCCCAAGGAAACTTTATGACGGCAATACTTACTCGTCCGGCTTGGACTACTAATTTAGAACTGGAAATTTTCGACAAACTGCTTGATAAGCACGCTCCTCACCTACCCAAAAAGCGGCTACAAGAACCCAGACCGCCCCAAACTGAAGAGGAAAAAGAAAATTTCTACCACTTCCGTGTGGCTGGTGCAGCCCATGACCTGTTTATTGTTCAAGTCTGCGCTAAGATAATTGACTCCTTTGCTGACCCCGAACTACAGCTATTTTTGAGCAGACAAATAGGAGATGACGGCGCACACGCTCAAAATACTCGTCTTAGAGCACAGGCTATTTCAGGACGTGACCCAATTGAGGATATCCAAAAGCAGGTGCAGAAGCATTGGGATTATATGGGTGATTTACCTATTCGTAATTGGCAAGGCTTTTTAGCATTTGAGTTGCACTACGAACTTCATATTGTGGCTTTGTTATTCCTCAATAGCCGTACCAGTAAAATAAATGACCCAGACTCAGCCAAGTTTGCGGCGGAAAGAATCTTGCCAGATGAGGCAGTTCATCGCTTGGGTGTTGTAGATTGGTGGCAACGTAAGTTTGATCGAGCCTTGCCAGCAGAGAAAGGGGATTTGATTGCACAAGTTCTAGAAGCGGATGAAGAAGGTCAACGTCGTCGCAATCCCTATCTTTGGGATCATTGGCAGTTGAGTCACAAAGCTATTGGTATTGAAATTGATGATTTGCCAGTACTTTATGACGCTTGGCGGCGAGAAGTTCTCTCTTACTTTTTGGATATTCCTGTATCTAAACTACCTAAACTCGTGAGTGCGAATGATTAGGGTTAGAAGACGGTGCTAAGTCAGAAAAATTAGATACCCGACTTCTAAAAAATCGGGTATCTGGATACGGCGTATTTTTACAAATCAAATAAGATTGCTACATTACTAATTCAATTAGTAATACTTTTTGCTGTTAATTATTTTAAACAAAGTTTTATTTAGATTATTTAGCTATTACTAATTTTTGATTGCTCTAAAACTTTTTAAAATTTAGTCGTTACAAACACAATAATTTTATAGTTAATACTTGTATGATGTTCTGTCTAACAAGATGATGAGATTTGAGAAATAATTAAATTTCAGCATAGAATAACAAGCTTTTTTATATCTAACATTGATTTTAAATATTGACAACAAACCCAGGATTTAATATACGAAATGTCCTAAGAGGCAAAGAGTTAAATTATGTTACATCGACTGATAAATCAGTTTTTAGCTGTCCTAAAACAGAGAAACTTATTTAAGCATCAAGGGATTAAGATTTTTGGTGTGTTGTTCGTGCTTGGTATTGGATTGAGTTTAGCGATCGCCTCCTGCACTCCCAGTAATTCAGCTGATACATCTACACAAAAACCCCAAATTCCTAAATTAACAGTGCTGAAAATGGGACATCAAAAAGGGATGGCGCTGCTGAATATTATTAAGGCGCAAGGAAGTTTAGAAAAACGTCTGCAACCTCAAGGTATTTCAGTAACCTGGAATGAATTTTCCTCTACAGCACCTCTATTGGATGGCATGGGTGCAGGTGCGATCGTTTTTGGTGGCGGTGGCGGTACAGGGAGCGTCTTTGCTCAAGCAGGAGATAAACCATTTGTCAGAGTTGCAGCCAGTACAGGTAGCACTAGAGGTTCAGCAATTTTAGTCCAAGAAAATTCAACGATTAAGACACTTTCTGATTTAAAAGGTAAGAAAGTTGCTTTTGCAAAAGGTTCTGGTCAGCACTACATTATTGTGCGTGCTTTAGAGAAAGTAGGTTTGAAATACAGTGATATTAAACCTCTCTACCTGACACCAGCCGAAGCTTTACCAGCGTTTGAGCGTGGTGATATTGATGCGTGGTTAATTTGGGACCCTTATACTGCTGAAGCTGAACGAAAACTGCGTACTCGTCTGTTAGCAGACAATAGCACTGTATTTGGGGACAAAGCTGCACTAGAAAGCCCAAGCTTTTATTATGCTGCTCCAGATTTTGTGCGCGATCGTCCAGACATTGTCAAGACAATTTTACAAGAGTTAGAAAAGGCTGGTGCTTGGTCTAGAGATAACTATCAGGATTCAGCCAAACTTCTTTCTAAGCTGTACAAAATTGACCTAAAAACAATGGAAACTGTAGAAAAACGCGGTGGTCAACGTCAGGTGTTACCTGTAACAGATGAAGTTTTGAGCGGGTTGCAACGAATGGCAGATACATTTTACGAACTCAAAATTATTCCTAAAAAAATTGATGTCAAAGATAAAAATTACAACTGGGTTCCTGAGCAAAAGTGGTAAAGCGAGATAATTTGTAATTCGTAATTTGTAATTAAGAAAACGTAGATTTTTATTACGTTGTTGTTGGTAAAAATAGGCGATCGCATGAATATCATCAATATTAAACGTCGATTCTTTTTAATAGCCATTACATCCTTTGCGGCTTCTACAGTATTTTCTAGCTGTAGTTCACCACAAAATAATTCTGCTACTAATACATCTGCAAATCCATCAGCAACCCCAGCCGCAAATACCACAACTGCAACTAGAGAAAAAATTAAAGTTGGGGTAACGCCAGTTCCAGCCGGAGAAATTTTAGAGTTTGTCAAAAAGAATTTAGCACCTGAAGCTGGGCTAGATATCGAGATAGTTACTTTTAACGATTTTGTGCAGAATAATACTGCTTTAAAAGATGGGGTAATTGATGCTAACTATTTTCAACACATCCCTTTCATGGAAGACTATGGTAAAAAACATAATTTCGAGATGTATGCCTTTACTCCCCAAATTCATTTAAATCCAGTGGGCATTTTTTCTAAAAAATATAAGTCTCTCAAAGATGTGCCTAATAAAGCCCTAGTTACAATACCTGACGATCCTAGCAATGCCCATCGCGCTTTAAAAGTGTTGGAAGAATCAGGGTTTATCAAACTCAAGCCAAATGTCCGTCCAGCGAGTCCTAAAAATATTGTTGAAAATCCCAAAAATATCCAAATTAAAGAGATACCAGGAGCGCAAGCAATCCCAAGTCTTCCTGATGTGGACTTAGCAGGAGTCACAGGTAATTGGATTGTCCAAGCCGGATTGAAAACTGATAAAGACGCTTTGGCATTAGAGTCAGCGAACGATCCGATTTATGCTGTTACTGTCACAACATTAAAAGGGAAAGAAACCGACCCCAGAATTCAGAAACTATATAAGTTATTGCGGGATGATAAAGTCAAGCAATTCATTAAAGATAAATATCAAGGTGCAGGGATTCCCATTCCTTAGAAAGTAGTAATGATTTGTTGTGGGGAAATTATGAGATGATCGCATTTACCGATGTCCACAAAGTTTATAACCAAGGAACACAAAAAGTTGTAGCTTTAGATGGTGTAAGTGTTCGCATTAAACCAGGAGAAATTTTTGGTGTTTTAGGTCAAAGTGGTGCAGGCAAAAGTACTTTAATTCGCTGTGTTAATCAACTAGAAAAACCAACATCAGGTTCAGTTGTAGTTGATGGTCAGGAAATGACAAAACTATCTGGAAATCAGTTACGTCGCGCCCGTCAACACATTGGCATGATTTTTCAACACTTTAATTTACTTAGTTGCCGAACTGTCACAGAAAACATTGCTTTTCCTCTGGAAGTGATGGGTTACAGCAGATTGCAACGTCGGGGGAAGGTGGAAGAATTGATTTCACTTGTCGGATTGAAAGGTAAAGCAGATGCTTATCCAGCCCAACTTTCTGGTGGTCAAAAGCAACGAGTAGGTATTGCCAGGGCTTTAGCTGGAGAACCAAAAGTGCTACTTTCTGATGAAGCGACATCAGCACTCGATCCCCAAACTACGAGGTCAATTCTGGACTTGTTACGTGACCTGAACAAGCGCATGGGTTTGACAATCTTACTCATCACCCATGAAATGGGTGTAGTCAAGCAAATCTGCGATAGTGTTGCGGTACTCAATGCTGGCAGAATTGTAGAAAAGGGATATGTTAGCGATTTAATTGCTAAACCCGAATCATTTCTAGCCCAGGAAGTTTTTCCTCGTCGTAATGGTTATAGACCAAAACCTGGTGCTGTTATCGCAACGATCGCCTTTGCGGGAGAACAAGCAAGTCAACCAATTTTTGCCACCTTAGCCCGTCGTTTTGATGTGGATGTTAATATCCTCAGTGGGAGTGTGGAAACAGTAGGCGATCGCCGCGTTGGTCAATTCCATGTTGAATTAATAGGACAAAAAGTAACGCAAGCTTTGAAATTTTTACACGAAGCAGAATTTGAAGTAGAGGTGCATTGAATTGGGGATTGGGGATTGGGAAGAAAATCAAAATTACAAATTACGAATTATGCATACGGAGGCTTGCTAATGAGCGGATCGAAGCAATTAAAACTAGGTGCATTCATGCGTCCAGTCAGCATACATACAGGTGCTTGGCGCTATCCTGGGGCTATACCTGATGCTAATTTTAACTTCCCAGCACTGAAAAAATTTATCCAAAAACTAGAGCAAGGCAAGTTTGACGCATTCTTCATGGCGGATCACTTGGCGGTGCTGAATATGCCAATTAACGCGCTGAAACGCAGTCATACTGTCACTTCATTTGAGCCATTCACCCTGCTTTCAGCCCTCGCTGCCGTTACCGAACACATTGGGCTAGTAGCCACCGCTTCTACAACCTATGATGCGCCTTACCACATCGCTCGCCGCTTCGCATCTCTCGACCATATCAGTGGCGGTCGCGCTGGCTGGAACATCGTCACTACAGCCAATCCAGACGCAGCACTCAACTTCGGATTAGAAGAAGAGATAGAGCATGATGAACGTTATCGGCGGGCTAGAGAATTTTATGATGTCGTCACGGGTCTTTGGGATTCCTTTGCTGACGATGCCTTCATTAGGGACGTGGAAGCAGGGATTTATTTCGATCCCGCAAAGCTTCACGTTCTGAATCACAAGGGAAAATATCTCTCGGTGCGGGGGCCATTGAACATTGCTAGACCAATCCAAGGCTGGCCATTAATCGTGCAAGCGGGTGCATCCGAAGCCGGCCGACAATTAGCTGCCGAAACTGCCGAGGCTGTGTTTGCACCTGCTAGTAATCTGGAGGCTGGCAAAGCCTTATTTGCAGACATTAAGGGACGGGCGCGGGCGATCGGACGTGACCCAGACAGTATCAAAATCCTTCCAGGTGCTTTAGCCATTGTGGGCGAAACTGTCGCCGAGGCACAGGCCAAGCGTGTTTATTTGGACAGCTTAGTACATTATGACAGTGGGATTGCTAGCCTAAATGGTGCGCTTGGTTACGACGTTTCGGGTTTCGATCCGGATGGCCCCTTGCCAGAAATCCCACCGACCAATGCTGGTCACTCTTCACGAGAAAGAGTAATAGCCTTAGCGCAACGTGAAAACTTGACTATTCGACAACTAGCTCAACGTGTTGGCAGTTACGGCGGGCTGGCTTTCGTCGGCACACCCCAAACCATCGCCGATGAGATGGAGCAATGGCTGTTTGAGGAAGGCTCTGATGGCTTCAACATCATGTTCCCGTTTCTTCCTGAAGGGTTAAACGATTTCGTTGACAAGGTTGTACCAGAACTCCAACGGCGTGGCATCTTTCGCAAAGAGTATGAGGGTAAGACTCTGCGTGAAAATCTCGGACTAGCGCGCCCTGCTAACCGCTTCTTCCAGACTAGTCTGGTGTGAGCTGCGATCGCTTTGCTAGTAGTCTGGCAACCTAACTTTGAGAGGTAAAGGAACGAACCGCAAAGTACACAAAGTACACGAAGGAAGAAGAGAAATTAAAAAGTTGATTCACCTAGCAAAATTTCCTTGCCAGACTACTAGTATCACACCTCAAATTTAGTAGTACTTTAAGCGTGTATTTTATACAAATTATCTAAAATCTGGCAACATATTCAAACCCCCAAACCCAAATTAAATCTGACTTTCTTAACTACGAATTACAAATTACGAATTGATTTTAAACCCTAGAAAATTGGCAATACATCATGGTAGCAATATTTAAAAAACGCAGCTTTCTAATGTTTTTAGTAGTTGGAGTATTTAGCCTGTCTCCAAGCTTAGTTAGTTGTAGCTCACAAACTACAGACAAAACCGCTGTTGCCTCTAGTAACATCAAGACCAAAGTATTAAGAATGGGCTATCAGTCGGCTGGAGACATAGTCAAGGTTAAAGGAGTTTTAGAAAAGCGTTTAAAGCCACTTGGTATTTCTGTAGAGTGGTCGAAATTTGCCGCCGGGCCGCAACTTCTAGAAGCAATGAATGTCGGAAGTGTGGATTTCGGTTTTGTTGGTGAAACTCCACCTATCTTTGCTCAAGCCTCTGGTGTTCCTTTCGTCTATGTTGCTAGTAGTAAACCTGGTTCTGGTGAAGCGACTGCTGTTGTAGTAGATAAAGATTCTCCAATCAAGACTGTAGCTGATTTAAAAGGTAAGGGACTAGCTTTTCAAAGAGCTACAGCACAACAATACTTTGTTGTCAAAGTTTTAGAAGAAGCCGGACTCAAACTTAGTGATGTTAAACACATCAACCTTACACCATTAGAAACTCGTGCAGCATTTGAACGTAAGAGTGTGGAAGCAGCAGTAATTGGCGATCCCCATTTGGCTGTATTTCAAAAAACTGGTAGGGTTCGGGTTCTCCGGGATGGGAAAAATATTACTACCCAAGGAGGCTACTGGTTAGGTTCGCGCACCTTTGTTAAAGATAATCCTGAACTAGTCAAAGCCATCTTAGAAGAGATTAACAATATTGGTAAATGGGCTGAAAGCAACCCGCAAGAGGTTGCCGAACTAATTTCACCCGAAGCAAAAATTGATGTTCCCACATTGGAATTAGTTTCAAAACGGCGGCTGTACACTTTAAGACCCCTGAGTGAAGAAGTTTTATCAGGACAGCAGAAGATTGCAGACTTGTTCTACGAACAAAAGTTCATTACAAAGAAAATCAACGTTAGAGATGCGACTCTCTCTCCTCAACAGTATGCTGCTTTTACTCCAACAGATGTTAAGCCTTAAGCTTTTGTCAAATTATGGTATGACCAAGCCCCTTTGGGGCGGGTGTAGGGGAGCCAACGCCGTGGGCGGGTTTCCCACGCCACTTGCCACAACGGGGGGAACCCCCGCAAGACAGTGGCTCGACTTGAGGCGACTGGCGTTGTGGGGTGTGGGGTGTAGGGAAAGAATCTAGTCCCAATAGAATTGGATACAAGCCCCTGTATTTATACATGGAATTAAAAGAAATATGTATTCTTAGTTATGTAGTACGAGAAATACAGCGTCTTTGGGAGAAACCCTTGCTTTTAAGCCTGGGGTTCCCCACACCCTACACCCTGTTCATTACAAACACATGACAGATGAAAGAAGTCAGTTAAGAACCACTTTTAATCGAGTAGCACTGTTGTATGACCAAGTTCGACCAAGATATCCAGAAGCGCTTTTTGAAGATGTGGTGTCTTTTTCAGAAATCACTCCAGACGGAAGGATATTAGAGATTGGTTGTGGTACTGGTCAGGCAACTGTGCCCTTTGCCCGCCGGGGTTATCGTATACTCTGCATTGAGTTGGGTGAGAATCTTGCTACGGTTGCCCAAAAAAATCTGGCTGCTTATCCGCAAGTAGAAGTGCGTAACATCGCTTTTGAGGATTGGGTGACCCAAGAAAATACTTTTGATTTAGTAATTTCGGCAACTGCTTTCCATTGGCTTGACCCAAGTATTGCTTACAAAAAAACGGCTCAAGCCCTCACATCTAAAGGAGCGATCGCGCTATTTTGGAATGTACACGTACATAGTGATGCTAGTAATGGCTTCTTTGAAGAAGTACAGGAGCTATATCAAAGTTTAGCTCCTCAACTGGTTAAAGACGATGAGCCTCCTTTGCGCGAGCAGAAAGTCCCTAATAAAACAAGTGAGATTAAGCAAACAGGTTTGTTTGGTGAAGTGACATATCGCTCTTATCGATGGGATGCAACATACAACAGTGCAAGTTATCTCAACCTTTTAAATACTTACTCCGGTCATCTAAATTTAGACAGCATTACAAGAGCGCGTTTTTTTGATGCGATCGCCCAATTAATTAATACCAAGTTCAATGGTCAAATTACTAAAGGTTACTTAACTACTTTGTACGTAGCCCACCTATTGAAGAAGTTCACAAATTAGGCAGGCGGCTGGCGTTATCCCTGGGCTTACTCCGTAGACGCTTTTTTGCTATCAACTTTGAGTCTTTCCGGCAAAACAGACGTTAAAAGAACGTGAGTTCTTTTACAAGATATGCGCTCTGTTCATAGTCTAGATGACCCCATATCAGCGTTGGGATTGTTGCTAGGTGATTTAACGCTACAACAGCGGGGAGATTTTTATAGCGATCGCCACATCACTAACGCCAAAAAAATTAACTAGCTGGGAGATCGCAAGCATCATCTTGTGGGCATCATAATCCCAAGCCGAATACATCAGCTAGCAGCCAGGAAACTTTTTGGCAGCGTGTTTTTTATATACAACTGTAGTCTCAACCGATGGTAGATAGTTCTGGACGTTATCTATTTGTTCCTCGATATACCTTGTACTGGGGATGCCTACATCTCAAATTGGGATTGCTCTGTAGCATAGGTATTTGGACATTATCAGCAGCTAAGTTACAAGCTACCCAACCACATCAAAACTGGAAATCACCTTCAGAATTGCTCGAACAAGTCACCAAAGAAAATTCTGAGTCAGCACAAGACTCAAGACTCAAAACTCAGAACTTGGAACTCCCGATACAGCTCCCCTATCGAATAGAGCCAATACCTATTTTGATTGCGGCCCCCGAAAACTTTAATCCCGATCTGCGATTACCGCCACCAATACCTAAACCACCGCAGAATTCCACCCCACCAAAAACTTCCACCAAACCAGGAATGCCAGATGCAATTTTGGAAAGTATTGATACGGACTATCGCTATGACACAGACAACTTTGGTCAAACTAATTTATTCATTGAACCAACGGTTCAATTTCGATTGAGGAATGGCAATAAAATATTTTTCAAAACAGGTTTTGACCTTTTTAATCAACGCAATGTTGAATCAATTACTAATATTCCCTTGCAAGTTGGATGGCAGGGAAAAATTGGTCAAATGACGCTGCAAACAGCAGTTGGAGTCGATTTGTTCGACCGTTTACCCACAGCTATTAATCTCAATACTAAGGTTGAGATTCCGATTTCCCAGCCAAAAGTTTCGCCATCAGGTCGATTGTTATCCTTAGCAGTACTATCAGCTAACTTAGAACAAGGGCCTTATAAATCCAATGCTCGAACTTTAGACAATCAAATTACTGCTTGGCGATTTGGGCCTGATTTATACTGGCAGATTGACCGTGATACTAGTCTGTTTTCGTCATTGCGTTTGGGCAGCTATAACGATGACAATTCCGAAGTGCAGTCTTTTAGTAGGCTAGAACGCAAGTTTGGACAGTTTTCTGTGGCAGCTAACTTATTCACTTGGAATTACGATCGCGATTTAGAACGCACAAGTGGCTATTTCTCTCCACCAGATTTCCTAGTTTACAACGCTGAGGTAGCTTGGGAGGGAAATATTACTAATTTCTTACGCTGTCGCTTCGCTGCTAACTTAGGACGACAGCGACTTAAAGGAGAATTCGACAACGCCAATACCTATCAAACACGCTGTATGGTAAAGCTTTCGCCCAGTGTAGAGGCAGACTTGGGCTACAGCTTTAGTAATGTCCGCAATCAAGATACAGGACAAAGCGCTTATAGTGGTAACTCTGTAACAGGACAGTTGCGTGTCAAATTTTAGCTGAAGTATAAAGAAGTCCATCTAGTTATACCAATTCGTAATTCGTAATTTGTAATTAAGAAAGTCAGATATAGCAAGGCTTTGAGGGTTTGAATGTGTTGCCTCATTTTAGAGAATTGGTATTAGCCTTGCAGTATTTGTAACGGGTGTTTTATCTACGCCATTTTTACAGTATTTTCACTTATTACTACCACTTAGAAAGGGATGAGGGAGAAAGAGGACACAGGGACGCGGAGACGCGGGGACGCGGAAAATATGACAACTTCTAACTTCCGGCTTCCGACTTCCAACTTCCGACCTCTATCTCCTAACTCAGTACTCAGTACTCAGCACTCAGCACTCAGCACTTAAAAAGAGGATGAAAGCACCATTACCTGATAACGAAACACAGCGAATCGAGTCTCTTTTAGACTATAAAATCCTCGATACTCGTTCGGAAGATGCCTTTGATGACCTCACCCGTTTAGCCTCATATATTTGTGGGACTCCCATTGCTTTGATCAGTTTAATTGATGCCAATCGCCAGTGGTTTAAGTCAAAAGTTGGGTTGGAGGCACTAGAAACACCCAGAGATGTGGCATTCTGTGCCCATGCCATTTTGCAACCCGAAGTTTTTGTTGTGCCTGATGCCACAGAAGACGAAAGGTTCGCTACAAACCCCTTAGTCACCTCTGACCCTAACGTTCGGTTTTATGCTGGTGTACCGCTAACTAACTCTGAGGGATATGCCCTAGGAACGCTTTGTGTAGTTGACCGTGTACCCAGAAACCTCTCGCCAGAACAGATTGAAGCGTTGCGAATTTTAGGTCGCCAAGTAATCAAGCAACTAGAAATACGGCGCAACTTAGCAAGTTTGGTATTAGCAAGTGATACACGCAAACAGGCGCAAAAGGGACGCAAACAATTTTTTAAAAGGGTTGCGGTGGGGTTTGGGTTGGCATCAACAATTTTAGTTTTGATTGGCGTGATTTCTTATCAGAATACATCCATATTGATTGATGACAATAATCAGGTACAAAAAACCCAAGAGAAAATCAATCGGCTCGAAGAACTACTGTCCGAGATGAAAGATGCTGAAACTGGACAACGTGGCTACATCCTGACTGGGCAAGAAAGTTATCTAGAACCTTATCAAGCAGCACTTGCGAACATCGATCGAAAAATTGAAATCCTGAAGGATTTAATAGCAGATCAACCTAGCCAGCAAAAGCAGTTCGCAATCCTTAAACCCCTGATAGCTGCAAAACTTGCCATACTCAAGCAGACTATATACCTGAGACAAAATCAGGGATTTGAGGCGGCATTGCAGTTAATCCAGACAAATCAAGGAAAGAATCTCATGGATGATATCCGCAAGGTCATCTATGAAATGCAAAATGAGGACAGAAGTTTGCTTCAGCAGCGGTCACAAGCTGCCAAAGCCAGTGCTAGTAACACAATCTTGACAATTGCGATCGCGATTTGCCTCAGTTTTCTCGTTCTAGCTATAGTCTACTACTTGATTTATCGTGAGGTCATAGAGCGGAAATTAACAGAGGAGACACTGCACCAAGAACGCAATTTTATTTCCGCAGTCCTGGATACAGCCAGCGCTTTGGTAGTAGTTCTTGATGCCCAAGGGCGAATTGTTCGCTTCAATCAAGCTTGCGAACAAATTACTGGTTACTCATTTGATGAGGTCAGAGGCAGGCATTTCTGGAATTTGTTTTTAATACCAGAACAAGTAGAGCCAGTGAAAGCAGTTTTTGAGCAGTTGCGAGCTGGTGAAGGCGCAAAAGAATACGAAAACTATTGGCTCACAAAAGATGGCAGTCGGCGGCTCATTGCCTGGGCTAACACTATTTTGCCAGACTATGAAGGTTCAGTAGAATACATTGTTGCTACTGGTATTGATATTAGCGATCGCAAACGCACTGAACAACATCTCAAAGCACAGTATGCGACAACACGAGTCTTAGCAAAATCCACTACCATTGATGAAGCTATGCCTCAAATCCTGCAAGGAATCTGCGAGAGTTTGGCATGGGATTTGAGTGAAATTTGGATGGTAGACCAGCAAGCAAATTTACTGTGTTTTCTAAATATTTGGTATAAAACATCATTTAATCTGCAAGAATTTGAAATACTTAGTCGGCAGACCACCTTTGCACCAGGAATTGGGCTTCCTGGTCGAGTCTGGGCTAGTGCTGAACCTGTTTGGATTGCTGATGTCGCTTGCGATCGCAATTTCGTCCGCTTTCAAATTGCCGCAAATGCAGGATTGCATGGAGCTTTCGGTTTTCCGATTCATAGCGGTAATAAAATCCTCGGTGTGATTACCTGCTTTAGCCATCAGATCCAGCAACCAGACCCAGATTTAGCAAAAGTCATGAGTTCTATTGGCGAGCAAGTCGGGCAGTTCATCGAGCGCAAGCAGGCAGAAGAAGAACTCCAACGCCAAAACTTGCGATCGCAACTATTTACGGAAATCACTCTCAAAATTCGCCAGTCCTTGCAAATCGAAGAAATTCTGCAAATCACTGTGACAGAGGTGCAAAAAATTCTTCATAGCGATCGAGTTGTAATCTATCAGCCTTTGCCAGATGGATCTGGAAGCACTGTTGTAGAGGCAGTAGTTTCTGGCTGGCTGACAATCAAAGAGAAAAAAAGCATTCACTCTTATCTGCAAACGGAATACATTCAACAGTATTATCTACAGCAGTATCGTCAAAAAAGGAATTTCCGGCTTGCTGACTTAGATATAGTTGAAGTTCAACAAAGCCATCTGGAATTACTGCAACAGTTTTGGGTAAAGTCCAATTTGGTTGTGCCTATTCTTGTCAAAGAAGAACTCTGCGGTTTGCTAATTGTCCATCAGTGCGGTAGTTCTCGCCAATGGTCTAGCTTTGAAACTCAACTTTTGCGACAAATAGCTGACCAAGTAGGTATTGCTTTAGCCCAAGCCCAAATGTTGAACGCAGAAACTCAACAAAGACAGGAACTTGAAGTTGCCCGTCACCAAGCGGAATTAGCTTCTAAAACCAAAAGCGCCTTTTTGGCCAACATGAGCCATGAAATCCGCACGCCGATGAATGCTGTCTTAGGAATGACAGGCTTAATGTTAGAAACTCCCCTCAACTCGGAGCAACAGGATTTTATCGAAACAATTCGGATTAGTGGAGATGCCCTCTTAAGCCTAATCAACGAAATTTTGGATCTGTCCAAACTGGAGGCTGGGGAAATGATGCTAGAAACTTTAGATTTTGACTTATCTACCTGTGTAGAAGAAGTGTTGGAATTATTGGCTCCCCCAGCCCATAAAAAAGGATTAGAAATTGCAGCTTTGATTTACCGCAACGTCCCTACCCACCTCCAAGGCGATGCTGGTCGCCTACGACAAATTCTGATGAACTTGATTGGCAATGCCATCAAATTCACTAGTAGTGGAGAAGTAGTGGTACGAGCAGAATTGCGATCTCAAACCCCTACTACAGCCACCATCCATTTTGCGATCGCAGATACTGGTCTGGGCATTACCCCCGAAGACCAATGCAAACTCTTTACGCCATTTACCCAAGTAGATGCTTCCACCACCCGCAAGTATGGCGGCACAGGTTTGGGATTAGCCATCTGCAAGCAACTAGTGAATTTGATGGGCGGAGAAATTGGCGTAGAAAGTTGGCTGGGGAAAGGATCTAGATTTTGGTTTGAAATACCTTTTGCCAAACAAATTCACCCGATTTCTGCAACCCGCGATTACGGACTTCTGACTAATCGGCACTTGTTAGTGGTGGATGATAATGCTACAAATCGCAAAATCATCTACCATCAAGCTACCCGTTGGGGGATGCAGGTAGATCAAGCTGCTTCAGCTACTGCTGCCCTCAAAGCTATTCAGGAGGCTGCTAGGCAAAATAGTCTCTATGATGTTGCTGTGATTGACATGCAAATGCCAGAAATAGATGGCATAACTTTGGGAGAGCAAATTAAGAAAAATCCAGCGATTTCTAAGCTACCTTTGATTATGCTTACCTCTACCAACCAACGAGATGAAATCCAACGAACGCTAAAAATCGGATTTGCTGCTTATTTGGTCAAACCAGTTAAGCCATCCCGACTCCTCGACACCATTATGACTATCTTAGGAGAAGAGGACGCAGGGATTAGGGGCAACGGGGAGGAAGAGGACGCGGGGACGCGGGGACGCGGTGAGACAGCGCTGCGGGAGGGTTTCCCTCCGCAGGCGACTGCGTTAGCGAGGAACGAGCGTCACCCGAAGGGGGACGAGGAGAAAGAGGACAAGGGGAATGTAATAGATAGATTTTCCGCGTCTCCCACTCTCGGTGTAGCTGTGTCTTCCTCGCCGAATCACAACTTTCCGAAATTAAGAATTCTCTTAGCTGAAGATAATCTGGTGAATCAGAAAGTAGCTTTGAAGCAGCTTCAGAGTCTGGGCTACAGTGCTGATGTTGCTGGTAATGGTAAAGAAGTGTTGGAGTTATTGGAAAAAATTCCCTACGATTTAATTCTGATGGATTGCCAAATGCCGATTCTCGATGGTTTAGAAACTACAAAAGAAATTCATCGTCTATCGGAAAGCTACTTTGCTAGCAGTCGTCGTCCTGTGGTAATTGCAATGACAGCTAATGCCATGAAAGAAGACCAACAAATGTGTCTAGATGCTGGAATGGATGACTATCTGAGTAAGCCAGTGATGAAAGAAAAATTGGCTGCGGCGCTAGAACGTTGGGCAAGCGCGATCCTCAAAGCCCAAGAGGCAATTGCATCCGAGCAAACGGTTTCGACAGCAAATGTCGGTTCAGTTGACCTGCCAATTGATTGGGAACACTTGCATCAAATATCAGAAAACGACTCAGAATTTGAATTAAATTTACTAGAAATATTCGTTGAGGATATTCAGCATCATTTAGAAATAACCAAAGCGGCGATCGCATCTCATGACTTTGAGCAACTAGCACGAGAAGCTCATCAAATTAAAGGTGCTAGTGCCAATATTGGAGCTATAAATATGCGTCTTGCCGCAGAAAAACTCGAACAACTAGCTCGCAACCAAGAGCGTCGAGGTACTACTAACTTACTCTTAGAGTTAGAAGACTTTGTTAAACGTATTAAAAAGTTTTTAATCTTTAAAGAAAGTAACACGGAAAAATCTGACTAACCTTGCCATAAAAATCTCTTTCCCAGTCCCCAGTACCTATTTTCAAGATAGAACTTATGGACAACTGGGAATAATAACAAAGTAGGTTCGGTGATTTAGCTGTATCCTATGCTGAGTATTTTTAGCCTAAATGTCAGTTAAATGCATCACCTCCTATCCCCGTTGATTCCCAAAAAGTGAGGTTTTCCTGATGAGTCAGATGAGTAGAGACGATGTACGAGAAAGGCTTGGTAATATCGATCAGATCCGCGACATTATTTTGGGAACACAGCTAAGAGAATACGAAAATCGATTTAGCAAGTTGGAATCAGATATATCTTTATTGCAACAACAAATGCGATCGCAAGTTGAACAACTTAAGTCAAACTTCTCAATTGAACTAAAAGCGGGATTTGAGACGCTAGACAAAAAGCTGAAGTCACTCAACCTGACAACTCAAGAAGAAACTTTTGATTTGCGGCAACAAGTCGATCGACTTAATAAAAAGTTCTCTAGCAGCGTTCAGTCGCTTGATGAAGTGTTAGATAGCCAAACTACCTCGATTCGAGATGAAATCTTTCAAACTAAAGTTCAATTACAAGATGATGTCACGGCGTTACGCGATCTGATTTTAGAAGAAATAGATAGACGTTTCTCGCAGTTGACAGACACCAAAGTTTCTAAAGACGACATAGCCGAAACTTTATTTGCCTTGGGAATGCGCTTAAAAGAAACTGAATTCATTCCCAAGTTGCGAGAAGCAGCCGATGAACACAGCGAAGAGTATACTGCCGTACCACTTCTAGAAACTACAAAATTGTCAAAAGTGTTTACTCACTCCAACAGTACGGCAGAATTACACTCCTAATTAAGGTAGAGGAAGAGGACACGGTGACGCGGGGACGCAAAGATACAGAGAAAGAGGGATGAGGGAGATGAAGAGGATGAGGCGGATGAGGGAGACATTGATACTATTTCTTCTTTCCCTACCTCCTCTGCTCCTCCCCACTCCTGACAACTGACAACTGATAACTGATAACTGACTAATATGACTCAGGTGGAAAATTCAATTTCTCAATCTGTTGAGTTAAAGCAAGAAGAAGCTATACAGCTTGATAATTTAGTGCATCTACTCGTCGAACTCAAAATTATTGAATCACCTGAGCAATCTTTTTCTTATTCATCATCAGAAACTGATAATTGTCACGAGTATCCTACAGAAGAAATTGAATTACTACAACTTACTCCCGTGACATTAGAAGTATGTGAAGCTTATTTAGAGTCAGCTTTTAATTATTCTCAAAATGTACCTAATTCATCACATGTTACTGTGGAAGAATTAGAACAAACTCTGGAAATATTTGCTACCTTTGAGGAAAATTTAGAAAACTCAGAAGATGCATTGCAAAAATTACAAGAGATATTAGTTGGAACTGAATTAGCACAAATAAACAATCTTATAGCTAACCTTGAACAGAAAATCACAAAAATAGATCGTCAACTGTATCAGCCTCAAGAGCTAATCAATCTACTACTACCGTGGATTTCTGAGCTTTTAAAGCTAAAAATTACTGAATCAAAAGAGGAAATTGCACAGGTAATTGCTCCTATTATCGATCGGGCTATCAGCAGTCGCATTGAACAAAATAAAAATAGTATGAGTGCAGCGATCGCACCTGCTGTTCCCTCTGCTATTTCCCAGCAAATTATTGTTGCTCCAGAAGAAGTTTCAGATGCGATCGCTCCTGCAATGGGACGAGCAATCAAAAAGCAAATTGAAATTGAACAGAATATTGTTGTAGATGCACTCTACCCAATTATTGGTAGTACCATTGCCAAATATATGGCAGAGACAATTCGTGCCATCAACCAACAAGTTGAAGAAACCCTCAGCGTTACAGGAATTAAACGTAAAATTCGTGCCAAGTTACAAGGAGTTTCCGAAGCAGAATTAATTCTTAAAGAAGCTTTGCCATTTACAGTTCAAGCTATTTTCTTGATTCATAAAGCATCTGGTTTAGTTATCTCAAATATTCAGCGCTCTGATACACAGCAGTTAGAAGCTGAAATGGTAGCAGGAATGCTAACAGCAATTCGCAGCTTTGCCAATGATTGCATCAATCAATCTGGAAATGTGACAGAATTAGACGCAATTGAGTATGGTACATCCAAAATAATTTTAGAAGTTGCAGGATACTGTTATTTAGCGCTCGTAGTACAGGGAGAACCAACTAAAAAATTCATTAAAGAAATGCGGCAAATCTTTAGCAATATTGTGAAAAAACATGGTGATTTAATTGAAAAATTTGACGGCGATCCGGATTTAATACCTAGTGAAGTTCATACACTTATAGAAAAACTTAAATATACAGAAATTCAGCAAAAAAATCAAAAAAATAAATTCTCGCCACTACTAGTTTTAAGTTTAACAATTATCAGCACCATTTTCATTCCTTGGGGCATTTGGCAATACTATAGTGGAGCGATACGTTCCCTTGAAAATCAAACTTCGTTAGCTCTAGCTTCTATTCCAGAACTGGCTGTATATCGACTTTCAGTGCAGGTAGAACACAATAAGTTAAAATTAACTGGACGAGTACCCAATCAACTTATTCGCCAGAAAACCGAACAAATCGTTAAACTAACCTCCCCTAATTGGTTGATAGACAATCAAATTTTAGCAGTAGAAGTACCAGCAGATCCAGTATTAGCTGCTGCTGAAGTCAAACGAGTTACAGCAATTTTAAATCAGACGGATGGTACAACTATTTCTGCTCAATATATCGCTGGTAAAGTAGTTGTCGAAGGTACTATCAACCGAATTGCAGATGCTCAAACTATTACTCATGTATTTGAGCAAATTCCAGGCGTAAAATCTGTATCTAGCACAGTGCAAGTACAACCACAGCAGATTGAAGTTCGATTTTACTTTGAACCCAATTCAGCAAGTTTAATTAAGGCAGATTTAAGATCCAAGATTCAGCAGGTCAAGTTTTTCCTCAATCAGCACCCAAATAAGCATTTAAAGGTTATCGGTTATAGTTACGATCGTACTGATGCAAATAGAACACAAAAATTAGCATTAGCGCGAGCAAAAGCTGTACAACAAGCACTAATTCAACTGGGTATTAACCCATCTCGTTTACAGGTCATTGGTCAAACAAAATTACCACCAGGAATTGATACAACTCATCCTTTGTGGTTAAGCCGTTGTGTCGTTATAGAATCGATAAACAAGCAGTTTTAACTTATACAATACTCCTAAGTTTTTCACAAATATGTCTACAGTTTCTAAAAAAATATGCTTATTTGGTGATTTTGGTGTTGGTAAAACTAGCCTAATTCGCCAATTTGTTGAATGCCAGTTTAGCGATCGATATCTTTCAACGGTAGGAGTAAAAATTTCTCGCAAATCAGTTGATATTTTGAAAAAAGACCTGCATGATTTGCAAAAACTGCAACTGATAATTTGGGATATTGAAGGTAGTAATAAATTTAAAGCAGTTGCCCAAAGTTATTTTCAAGGTTCTAAAGGTGCTGTAATAGTTGGTGATGTAACACAACCAGAAACACTCGACAATATTCAGCAACATATTCAAACTTTTTTAGCTGTTAATCCTAATAGTTATATTATTGTGGCATTAAATAAATCAGATTTGATTGCAACAGAGTATTTAGAAAATATCCGCAAAATGTATCAATTCAAAAATCAAACTAATATATTAGACACCTATGCAACTTCAGCTAAAATCGGCAACAATGTCAATGAAATATTTCAAAATTTAGCCACTTATTTAATTTAAGCAAATGAACTCGTTATTAACAAAACTATTAGCTGTATGCCAGATTGAATATTTAATAATTGATGAAAAATTTAAGATTTTAGAGCTATCTCTTGGACTAAATCATTTTATTGGCATTCCCCATGAAGTGCAGCGAGACCAGGATGTTCGGATTGTGTTTCCAGAATTAGAAGGACTTGAAGACATTTGTGATGCAATTCGACAAGAAGAGCAAAATAATTTTGAATTAAAGGGAATTAGTCGTTTACAAGATATAGCTTCTCCTTTATATATTGATATTTGTATTACAAAGAATATACAAGAAGACCATTCTAGCAATTCACTACTCATTCTTGTGGAAGATGCTACAGAGCGAATGGTTCTTGAGCAATCTTTGTTTCAAGGTGCAAATGAAGCAAATCTTTTGCTACGTAATCTCAAGGCTTCTAAACAATATATTGACCAAATTTTGACATCAATAGCAGATGCATTATTGGTAACAACACTG
Source organism: Dendronalium phyllosphericum CENA369 (assembly GCF_016056275.1). GTDB lineage: Bacteria > Cyanobacteriota > Cyanobacteriia > Cyanobacteriales > Nostocaceae > Dendronalium > Dendronalium phyllosphericum. Next base: position 97,111 of record NZ_JAECZA010000012.1, read on the forward strand.
TCAGGAAAGATTAAAAAGCTGAATCCATCTGCACAAGTTTTGTTGGGATATGACGAAGTAGAACTCATCGGTCAACCTATTACCAAAGTTATTAAAGAAGTTGATATCTATAAGTTAGAGATAGGTAAGACTGAAAGTATTGATCTCTCTCAAACATTCAAAGAGGTCGAAACAGTTTGCCATAGCAAAAGTGGAAAAATAATTCCTGTAGCTTTTTCATACTCATTAATTCAGACAGAAATTGAACATTTCCAAGGTTATGTTTATATTTTGCGAGATATGACCGAACGCAAGCAGATGGAACTTGCGAAACAGGAATTTTTAGCGATGATTAGCCATGAGGTTCGGACTCCGATAACAGCAGTAACTGGTATGGCTAGTTTGTTGCAAGATACTAAATTAACGGCTGAACAGCGAGACTTTGTTGATACTATTTATAACAGTGGAAATTCTTTACTCAAAATTATTAATGATTTTCTTGATTTTTCTAAAATAGAATCAGGCAACCTGGAGCTAGAAGAGCAACCATTTGCTCTGCGAAATTGTATTAATGAAGCTCTTGATTTACTTGCGCCTCAAGCCAGAGAGAAAGCGTTAAAACTTACGTTTTTAGATTCGCCTGAACTCCCGACAAAGATTGTAGGAGATATTACTCGACTGCGCCAAGTATTGATTAATATACTTAGTAATGCTATCAAATTTACTCAAACTGGAAGCATAGAAATTTCAGTTATAACCCGCACAAATAGCGATATTAATGATTCTTCTGCTGCAAATACTTACGAAATTCAGTTTACTGTCAAAGATACAGGCATTGGAATTCCACGCGATCGCCTCGAACGTTTATTTAAAGCTTTCAGCCAAGTTAACTCCTCCATTACTCGACAGTATGGCGGTACTGGCTTAGGTCTTGCCATCTGCAAGCAACTGTGCGAGTTAATGGGTGGCAGAATTTGGGTTGAAAGTGAACTAAGTAAAGGTAGTACATTTTATTTCACGATTACCGCTTCTGTAATTTCAGAGAAGTCAGCAGTAGAGACGCGACACCAGTCGCTACAAGGGGGAGCCACTGCGTTGGGCGGCTTTGCCGACTTGAAGCAAGTGGCGTGGGAACCCCCCTACCCTTCGGGAACGCTAAGAGCGAACGGGTTCGGGGATGACGCTCCTTCGCTCTTAGCGTCTCCCCTTGGGAGAAGACTCGCTAACGCTGCGCTAACGCAATCGACGCAAAGCGGAGGCACTCCTTTGGACGGGTTTCCCGGCTTGAAGGAAGTGCCGTCCAAGACTGCGACCCCCTCACCGCAACGCGCTAGCTCATTAATCGCATCTGTACAGGAGTTAGCAGTGACAAATCACGAAAACAATGGCAATTATCCAGTTCCTAACTGCCATGAACTTAGAATTCTCTTAACTGAAGATAATCTGGTAAATCAAAAAGTTGCTCTCAAGCAACTCAAAAGTTTGGGTTACAGTGCCGATGTTGCTAATAATGGCAAAGAAGCTTTAGAGCTATTAGAAAAAATTCCTTATGATTTGATTTTGATGGATTACCAAATGCCAATTCTTGATGGTTTGGAAACCACAAAAGAAATTCATCGTTGGCAAGAAAGCTGCTTTGCTAGTGGTCGTCGTCCTATAGTCATTGCAATGACAGCTAATGCCATGAAAGAAGATAAACAAATGTGTCTAGATGCTGGAATGGATGACTATCTAAGCAAGCCGGTGATGAAGGAAAATTTAGCGGCGGCGTTAGAGTATTGGGCAAGTGTGATATTTAGAGAAAAAGAAGCATTTGCTTGTGAGCAGACAGTTTCGACGACAGATATAGGTTCAACTGACCTCGCAATTGATTGGGAACGCTTGCATCAACTCTCGGAAAACAACCTAGAATTTGAATTAGAATTACTGCAAATATTTGTTGAAGATACTCAACTTCGTCTGGAGGTAATTAAAATAGCGATCGCAGCTTCTGACTTTGAGCAACTAGCACGAGAAGCTCATCAAATTAAAGGTGCTAGTGCCAATATTGGAGCTATAACTATGTGTCTTGCCGGAGAAAAACTAGAACAACTAGCTCACAACCAAGAACGTCGAGGTACTGCTAACTTCATCTCAGAGTTAGAAGAGTTTGTTAAACGTATCCAAGAGTTTATCAGCAATAGAAACTAGAAGTAAGCGCTTTAGCGCTAAAACGCTTACTACAAACCTTTGTATGGTCAATAAATAAGATGATTTTAGTAAAATTTACTAATAAATAAGCAATAACGATTATCTACTGTTTGTTCATAACTTAACTTGTCGGCAATGGCGGACATGATTTTTAAACCACGCCCGCGCTCTTGCTCATTCTCTTCAAATTCTGCTGTTTGTGCCAATTGTTGCTCTAAGTCAAATGGTTCACCTTGAGACCAAATGCGAATTTCTATGGATTCTTGTAATCGCACAGCTTCTATCTCAATAGGAGTTTCGATGGATAAATTTTTGTGGGCATGTTCCACGATGTTGGTAAAACCTTCTATCAGAAGTGTTTGACATTGCCACCAAATTTGTTTATCGGGAATGGGTGGTTGATTCATCTGCTCGAACCAAGACAAAACTTGAGGTAAAGCTGTCAGGTCTGTGTTGACTTTTAGGTAATTTTTTTTATTCACTTCTCAAACAATAAAATATCTTAAAATCATCATATTCGGTAATTAATTTATTTAATTTGAGTAGTTTCACTATACATGACAAACTAAATTGCATATAAGTTTAATTTAAGAAGAATGCATAATTCAGAATTCAGAATCAATTAGTGGAGGCTTAAACCCCTTTATTCATCCGCCAGTTACACAAAATTCCATTCTCAATTCTGGCTTCTTACTCCTGAATTCTATTTTTTTAAAGCAATTACTTACTTGTTATTCTACTGATTCAACTGTAATTTATGTTTAAAATTCTAGTTATTGATGATGACCCTATAGTGCGAGCGGTACTGAAAAGAACACTCCAAAAGCAGGGTTATGATATCACTGTAGCTAGCAATGGTGAGGAAGGAATTACACAAGCAAAACTGCTACGTCCTGCTTTGATTATCTGTGACTGGATGATGTCCCAGCTAGATGGGCTAGAAGTGTGTCGTCGAATCAAAGCAGATCCAGAATTGGCAACTACTTTTTTTATCTTGCTGACTGCTAAGGGAGCGGCTCCAGGAGAGGAGGAAGATAGAGTTAGGGGACTTGACGCTGGAGCTGACGAGTTCATCTCTAAACCAATAGAGATGAATGAGTTGAAAGCACGGGTAAGGGCAGGATTAAGATTACACCAACTTAATCAGGATTTACAAAGTAAAAAGCAAGCTTTGGAGACACTCAATCAGAATTTGCAAACCCAAAAGCAAATTTTGGAAGCAGAATTGGCTGAAGCAGCTGATTATGTGCGATCGCTTCTTCCCTCACCACTGGTAGGCGCAGTCACTACAGAAGATTTGTTTATTCCCTCAGCACAGTTAGGAGGTGATTGCTTCGATCATCATTGGCTCGACGACGATCGTTTAGCAATTTATCTGTTGGATGTATCGGGACATGGGGTAGGTTCGGCTCTTTTATCGGTATCTGTGCTGAATGTTTTGCGATCGCAATCTCTACCGAACACCAACTTTTGTCAACCTAGTGAAGTTCTAAAAGCACTCAATAACGCCTTTCAAATGAGAAAGCACGGTGATAAATACTTCACAATCTGGTATGGAGTTTATCACCGCCTTAAACGTCAACTCATTTATGCCAACGCCGGACATCCACCAGCTTTACTGTTATCTAGTACTTCTACAACAGGTATCCAAGTTAAACAGTTAACTTCTTTAGACCTACCAATTGGCTTTTTACCTGATGTCCAATTTGATGATGCTGTTTTAGAAGTTGCAGAAAACAGCACTTTATACATTTTTAGTGATGGTGCTTATGAAATTAATCAGCCAGACGGTAAGATTTGGGGTATCGATGCATTCATTGACTTACTAACCAAATACAGCCAGGAAGATACCTGTAATCTAAATCAAGTATTAGCAAAGATTCTTACCTTAAATGCTCAAGATAATCTTGATGATGACTTATCTTTAGTAAAAGTTAACTTTGGTTAGCTTGTCAAATGTTTGTATTGATATTTTGCCGATTATTGTGTTGCTAGTACTTGACGATTGAATTCATCTCGATCGGCGAAGGTTTGAAAAATTCTATCCATTTTAGTTAGTTCAAATAACATCCTAACTTGGTCGCTGATGGAACAGACAAAAAGTTTACCATTAGCATTTCGTACCATTTGCATTGCTGATACCAAAGCACCTAAACCAGAACTATCGATAAACTTTACTTCTTTCATATCGAGTAATAAAATATCGGCTCCGTTTGCGACAATAGTGCTAACTTCACGACGCAGTTCATTACCTCTAATTCCATCTAATATCCCAGATAATTCTAGTATTTTTACACTTTGATTCATGGTTTTTTCCCTATTATTTTGCTCAATAAGTATATGTTGATATTTTGGCACTTACCTAGTATAAACGGCAAGATATCCTACAATAATTTTGTGTTATCCATGCAAGTTATTCTATTTCAATGCTTGGTTGTTACTATTTGCTAATGCAGCAAAAAAGCTAGCATCAACCCATTGCCTAGAAATTTCAAAAGCTTCAAAATAACCATCTTTTTGACCTAATTCTCGCGCCCAAAAGCGGGACAAAACAAGGATGGCATCGAGTTGCATGAATGCTTTATTTACCTCTGATTCATAACAACCAATAGCTGCGACCTTTTCTTCAATTACAGAAGTAATATCTACAAAAAAGTTTGGTTCAAAACCACGTAAAAAAACAGGTGGTGCAGAATACCATAATGGTATGTTTTTGCGGGTAGCAACATTAGAAACCGCGATCGCGCACACTTCGTGATCTCTGTGCCCATATTTTTCAGGTTGTGGTGTGTGAGTAATAATCAGATCCGGTTGCCAACGTCCAATAGCTTCTTCAGTAACTTTAATCACTGCTTGTGTTGAGAAATTACACTCCTCAAGAGCATAAAACTCATAACTAGCACCGATGATTTTCCCGGCTTCCTCTGCTTCTTGATGACGCGTACCCTTGATAGAAGAACTAGAAAGACTACCATCAGTCAAAATTAAGCAACGAACATTCCATCCTGCTTTAGACATCAGGCTAAGAGTACCAGCAGCAGGTAACACTTCATCATCAGCATGAGCATAAACTGTTAAGACAGTACGTTGACCAAACTTGTTTGAATCTAAATAAGTGTTCATAGGAGTTCGTTGTCAGTTGTCAGTTGTAAAGAGTGCTGAGTGCTGAGTGCTGAGTGCTGAGTGCTGAGTGCTGAGTTAGGAGTTAGGAGTTAGGAGTTATTTATTCTCCTCTCCCCTGCTCCTCATCCCCGCGTCCCCCCGTCACCGCGTCCCCGCGTCCTCTTTCGTCGGTTGCCAAACGGATGCGCGGATGATGGCCCACAAAAGTAATAAGTTATAGATAGCCCAAGCACCATTTAGTAGGTGAACTTCTGGATAATTCAGATGACCGATCGCAAAGCGGTAAAGGCTCCACAGCATTCCTAGAATAGTGAGAGTGAAGACAACCAACTGCGGCCACACAAGCCTAAGATAAATCCCGGATTGCCGTTGCTTGGGTGTTACTTGGAAATTGAGTTTTTGTCCTGTGAATACACTCAATACAGCTTGGATTAATAAGGGGAATAAAGCGATCGCATATTGTTCGGAGCGCCAAACTTCTCTAGCTGGAATGCCCCAAGTGGCTGCTAAGAAAGTTAAACGGTTAATAATAAAAGCTGGGAAAAAGTGTAGGGCAAAGTCAGGGCCGTAGGTTTTAACTGGAATAATGTCCGTGAAAAAATAGATAATTGGACAAGCAATAAAAACCAGCGTCGCAAAACCAGAGAAATAGCTATACATCGTCTTAAAATAGTGCAACCTTTGCCAAAACGTTAGCCCCGATTTTGTCAGCGGATTTTCTCTTAGTAGTACTTGGATAGTTCCTTGTGCCCAGCGTAGCCGCTGTTTAAGAGTAGAACTCAAATCATCTGGTGCTAAACCTTCTGCCAGAAGTTCATTGTGATAAATAGATTTCCAGCCAGCACCATGCAGACGCATAGCTGTATTCATATCTTCTGTAATACTGTTGCTGGATACACCACCAATTAATTGAAATTCATTTAAACGTTTTTCATCTTTGGCAAACTCATCAGCAAAATATTGCAATCCAACGCTAATCAGTGCTTCCCGCCTTAAAATTGCATTTGTGCCTGTATAAAAAGCGGCATTCATGCCATCTTTACCTTGTTGGAGCGGGCCATAAAATAAATTCGCTCGATGTCCAAAAGGATCGCCTGGCGGAATGTTGTAAAAGTCTTGGCGTGTTTGGACAAAAGCAATTTGATTCTGGTCGTATTTCCCTGTGAACAGATTATAGGTGTAGAAATAAGGCAGAACTCGCTTGATAAATTGTGGTTTGGGAATATGGTCAGCATCTAGGGTGAGAATAAATTGTCCTGAAGTTTCTCCAGAAAAAATTGCGTAATTAAGATTACCCGCTTTCGCGTGATGGGGTACACCAGCAGGTTTCGGACGAGCAATGTAGCGAAACCGAGCGAGTTCAACTAATTCTAGTTCTTTCTTGCGAATAGCTTCTTCTAAGGCTTTACGTTCGGTAGTTAGGCGATCGCTAATACTATAATGCTCTGGAGGCAACCAAAGAATAAACTGTCGCAGACTTTGCACAAATCCAGCCCTAACCTCTGATTCTGATGATGCTTGCAGCCATTGTTCAGCAGCTTGAGTATCAGGTGTGAGATTTTCCAGTTGCTTCAGCCGTTCCAATAAATAAGAGTGTTCTGCATAGATCCGCTGTGCTTCTTGCTGTAATTGTGGTGACTGCAAATCTGCAATACACAATCTTTCTGTCATCGCTCGCATGTCAGCCGAGTTACCATCATCCAGCACATAAACGCGTAACTTTGTTGCTGGGTAATCCATCGCCAGAGCGGCTTTGGCAGTTTCTTCGACAATTTCCGGCGGTTCGTTATAGCAGGTGACAAACACATCCACTGTCGGCCAGTCGGATTTCGGTATAGATGGGGTCATTTGGTCGAGAGACTTAATCTGTCGGACTAAAGGTCGCCACAACCCAATTACAAACATTACACCGCCGAAATAGCTATAAATTTCTGCTATTAGCAAAGGAATAGAAATCCAAAGCGCATCAAAATTGATCGAATGGGTGATGCGCCATTGCAAATACCAGATACCGAAAATTAAATTGATTTCTGCTAGATAGCGAAATAACAGCGTTCTTTTTTTGAGTAATGAGCGACTGTTGCCGGGAAAGTTGGAAGAATTATCAATAAGAGAAACTGAAGTCATCTTAGTACCAGTGATTAAAACGATTTAATTTTTAATTTCCGACTAGTGGATGTCTGCCTCTAGCTTTATAAAGCAGACTTTCTAAAACGATCGCATTTGTATTAACGTCAACTGAAGCATTAACACCGAGTTGAGAATTCTCATATCGTCCTGAAAAATAACCGCGATTTTTATCTGATAAATTTTGAGCAAAGTTTCGTAGCATTTTCGTGTAAGGGTCATCTGGCATGAGCGCAAACCAACAAAATGCCGCTTTCGTACTAAAAAACCGGAATTGGGGATAGGCTTTTCCTCTGGTGTTAAAGGCTTGCCAAGGTTGACCATCGGCGTAGACACTGTAATACAGAAAGTAAGGAGGACGATCTAAAGAATCTTCATTTACAGCAGTCAAAATTCCAGTCCGCTGAAATCTTTGTACTTGCACTTTCAAAAGATTTTGCACTTGAGGCTTAACTGCATCATTCCAACCCATTTCTAAACCCCAGAGCAGATAAGGATCGTTAGTCAGATAGTTAGTCGCTCCAGAGTTTTTGAAATTACGCTCGTCGATTTGTAGAGTAATACCATCCACTTCAACCGCCTTGATTGGTGGATTAAACAAAGCATTTGGGGCTTGAATATTCCACAACTTTAAACTGTGAGCAGCGTATTGCTCGTAGCCTAACCGTCCTTCCTGTACTTCCAGAAGTCCCCCTGCTTTGGGAATAGCACCATTTAACCAACCATCTTTGACAAGCTTCGATAGATTCCAACGGGCGACGATGCGATTGATGCGATCGCTATACTCTGGATAATGCGATCGCATCACATGTAATCCTAATAAAAATCGCGCCATATCCAAGGCTGACCAACCGCTGATCCCCTTGGGATCGGGGGTGTCATTGAGTTGGCGCATTTGGGCAGTATGGGTGCTATAAGCTTTGTTGGGTAAATTAGTTGCAGGTAGTGGTAGTTTTTCCAACGTCTGGAGCAAAGTGTTCATCCGCTGTTGAAACATTTCTTTCGGCAATAACCCTAACTGACGAGCCGCATGAATTCCTAATAAAGCGCTACCCTGATCCCACCAAGTTGTCCAAGGCAAATTGTCTACCGAATTGACAAAACCTGTTTGGGGATTCCAATTGCGATCGAAATACTTCCAGGCCCGCCCCGCAGCAATTCGATCCGCTTCTTGAGTCAATCGTGGTAAAGAAATTGCTGAAGCAGGAGTAACAGGTCTTTTGGGAGTAGCTTCTGGTGTAGGAGTGGGTGGAATCACCCTAGGTATCGGAGGTTTTGGTGCAACTGAGGGCGTTGGAAACGGCAAGTCAAGATTAAAGTTATCTGGTGCAGCAATTAATTGACGACGTTGTTCAAAGCTATTCCCATCTTTGAGGGGAACAGTTTGCCACACACAACCATCTCTTGCTGTAGAGGTAGATTGAAACATCCGAGGAATGGAACAAATCAGGGGTTGCTGAGTTGTCGTTGCATACAACACTGATTGCAAAATCACGCTTGTTATCCCTGTCATCTCCATTTAAATCATTTGCATACCCACTCAATAAGTATTCCCTAGTTACATTCATGGCTAACAACCTATTTGGGTAGGGATGGGGAAAGAGGACGCGTCCCCGCGTCCCCGTGTCTTCCTTAGCTACCTGAAACCCAGTAACTTCTAGAACTATCAGACATTAATCGAGTTTGTTGTCTCGCAGCGTTGGGTAAACCTCGCCCAGAATTGCCCTTGTTAACTGCTTCCCACCAAGGAGAGTTCATGGCGGTAGTTGGACGAATTAAGGGTTGTTGATTCATCACCTTGTACAGCAAGGATTGCAAAACCATACTGTTGGTGCTACTAGTGAAACCAATTGCTGTTTTACCCGTGGTTTCATAGAAGCCTTCATAAAATCCCGCTGATGGATTATATAAGTCAGTTGTTCCTTGCAGTAATTGTTGACTATACTTGTCTTCTGGAAGCAGGGCATGATAAGCAAAAGCTACTGCTGTACTTACCACTCGCCCCTTTGGTACAGGTTGACCATTATCTGCTAAAGCCACCCAAGGTTCACCTTGCCCAGTAATTGTACTGTGGACAGTGTAAGGCTTGCGATCTATTAGGGTAGTGGCTGAGGCTGTAAGAGTGTCGGTGCGACGGTAGCGTTCGGCTTGCACTTGGAAAATTGGTTCAAAGAGCGATCGCATTTGTGGATCTAGTCCAAACTCCAAAGCATAGAGTAAGAAAGGATTGCTGACTGTGTATTGGTTTTTAGAGTTAGTATCCTTTCGGCGGCGTTGGATTGGTACTTTCACTCCCTCAATTGAGGCGGTTTGATATTCACCCCCAACAGCAGAATGCTCTACATTAAACCCCCATAATTGAAAAGCACGAGCGGCATATTCTTCATAGCCTAAGCGGGTTTCAGGAATGACACGGGTAAGCGATCGCTCATTATCTTTTGCGGTTGTAGCACTAGAAAGAATACCTTCGCGCACCACACGTAAGTATGACCAATCCAGCACAATTTTATCTACGGCAGCTGTGTATTCTGGATGACAAGTTTTTAAGTTGTAAAGCGCTGCTAGTATCCTGCCTAAATCTAAAGCTGACCAGCCATTTCCTTGGGGAACTGGATTTCCACCATAATCTATTGATTGCAGGGTTCGCGTATCGTAACCCCGACTCGGTAACTCTCTAGCAAACAACGGTAACTTTGTCAAGGCTGCTAAAAGATGCCGCGTGCGCTGGTCAAATTCTTTGGGAGTGATTAGATCGAGCGATCGCGCTGCATGAAGAGCTGCGAGATAATCTCCTAAGCCCCAGAGAGTCGCACCTTTGAAATCGCTGCGATCGTCAATCAGCCCACTTTTGGAGTGATAATTTGCCTGAAAGTATCGCCAAGCCGCCTCTGCATAGCGGCGTTCAATAACTGTCAACGGTCTTTCTAGTTTGAGATTTAATGGCTTGGGACTATCCACTGGTGGAATAGGTGCAACGGCCACTTCCATCACTTTAGAAGTATCTACAGGAGTTGCAGTCGGAGGCGTAACAGGAGAATTTGCAGGCGTAGCAGGAGAAGCATTTTCACTGGGCTTACCAGTAGACACACTCACAGAACCAGAGGCAATTAAAGGGCGATTTCCCCTAGCTTTGTAGTATAAAATCTCCAAAATCAGCCCATTAGTATTACCTGTCAAAGCTTTATTGGGTTGCTTTGATTCTTCATAGATACCAGCATAGTAACCACTATCATCAGGACTGCGGAGATCCTTAACAGCATCAAAAACCTTTTGGGCATAGGCATTATCAGGAAAAAGATAGCGCCAGCCAAAAGCAGCTTTGGTGCTGATGCTACGAAACTGTGGATAAGGCTGGTTGGCATCCGTGATTGTTGCCCAGCTTGCACCGTTAGCGTAGATGGTATTGTAGAGAAAATAAGGTGCTTGGTCAATATTGTCTTCTGTGACCGCAGTCAATTGACCTGTGGTATCATAACGCCGTTTTTGCACGTCTAAAACTCTGGCAGCAAAATCAGCTAACTCACCTTGCAAGCCAAATTCAATCCCATCAAGGATATAAGATTCACTAACAACATAATTATTGGCGTTGGTGCTTTTAAAGTCACGGGTATCAACTGGAATTTGCACGCCATTAATTTCAACTAACTTGAACGGTTCTAGGGAAATAGCCTTGGGTGCTGAGAAACCCCAAAGTTGATAGCCTCTGGCGCTGTATTCTTCGTAGCCGAGTCGTCCTTCTTGTACTAGTAATGTTTTGTTGTCTGGGAGAACAGCAGCTCCAAAAAGTTGTCCATCTTTGAGCGATCGCCCTAGTTGCCACTTCGCTACAATTCCTTTGAGCCAATCATTATATTGAGGATGACAGGTGCGGATGACATCAAATGCAGCTAAAATTCGACCGACATCTAAAGCAGACCAGCCAATACCCCGCTCTAGCGGATTATTACCATAATCAACCATCTGTGCATTGGCGGCGTTATAGACTTTATTTGGTAAAGTATCCTCAAACAACTTCAGATTGCTGAAAGTCTGCAAAAACTTGTTGAGACGTGCATCAAAGTCTGCTTGGTCAGTCAGATTTAGCGATCGCGCTGCATTCAACGCCATCAGGTAATTACCCATATCCCAGAGCGTACCTGAAGGATAACCCCCAGTGGAATTAGTAAATCCCGTTTCTGGTTGATAATTTTTGACAAAATACTGCCAAGCAGCACGAGCGTAAGTTTGTTCTTCAGGAGTGAGTGGGGCTGTAATATTGCTACAACTATCGGAATTTTGGGATAAGACTGGTGTTGGGATGTAAAGCAACAATTGCAGAAATGTTCCAACTAGGAATAATGCAATCCATCTCAACAGCTTTTGTTGACGGAGTTTGTATATCATAATGCAAAAAAGGAGTTAGGAGCGTCATAGCTCATCTGTACAGCTATATTCGTAAATCGAGCTTTGTCAGGTCTATTCTTTTCGTAATGGCTTTATCAATTCAGTCAGTAGCGCCAGCGAACAACATCAAATCGCGCACTCATGATGGATTTTGAGTTGATGCAGCGATGTTTTCTTTAACAGCTAAATGTTTTGTGAATGCTTCTATTTCCGCATTCTCCATATCTTGAGGATGGCGCTTATTATGAACAAAGATGTAACGCCTAATCCGGTCAATGTGGCTTTTTTCTGTTTTGTAAGAATAATGCTTAAGCCGAATTGTCTTGTGAACCTGTTCTAGTAGCTTTTTTGAGCGTTCTTGCATAGAGTAATATCTAGAAAATTTCCGTATAACGTCATGAATCGGATATTATCTGGAAAAATTTTGGATATCACCAAGAAATATACTGAAAATTAGGTATTTAAAACTAAAATCTGGTATTTACACGGAAATCTTCGATCTAATATCTAAAATAGGGTATTAAACCTAAAAATTTTGTAAAATAAGCCAAATTTAGATACTTAATATAGGAAAATCCTATACAATACACCGATTAGGAAACATTGATGACTGGAAGGATTGTAGAGCAAGGGAAAATTGTTGACGTTGGAGTTAGTAGTTTCAAAGACCCAGCAAACTCAGCAGGTCTATACATAGCTTCATCTAGCCTATACCAAACATATCGTGTTGACCGCAATAGGGTTAAACAGATTTGTGAAAGACTATATCAACATTTAATTGAAAAAGTAAGCAACCAGAACTTAGGGGATGCAAGATTCCGCATAGTCACATACAGAGAAGATTCAACAGGCTTTAGCCAAGTCAGCGCCAAAGAGTATGACAATCAAGAGCGTACCTATATTCTTATTACTCGCGATACTCTTCGCTCGACACGTGCAACTATTCTGGTACGCTTTCTAACATATGGTGAAAATCTTTATGTTGGTGTTGGTACTTATGTACTTGGTAAACTAAATCTTTGCGCTTTCATACGGAAGATAATATTAACACTTATTATCCCTTGGTTTGCAATCGCTCCTCTATCGTTTTTTCCTGGCATCAATCAATTACTTTTTCTTCTGTATCTTTGTCTTATTGCTTTTTCTTGGGCAGGATTAGTCCAAAGAATCATAGAAGTGGGTGATATCAAAACAGCACTTCGTCTGGAGTTCAATAAAGCTCTAGACCTTGGCTCTTTCAACCTTGATGACGTAGTAATGTTTTTAAAGAGTACTCTACACACAACTGTGACATCAATACGGGATGTTTTAAAGCAGGAGGGACTCCCTGTTGAAACGTTAGATGCCTTTGTTCAGAACATTAATAATAATATTAATCAAAATTTCACGGGTCCGGTAGGAGGAGTGACAGGAACAGGTGTTGTCAAGGTCAATCCTTTAACCTGAAAACGATCAATAGCAGTGCAAAGAAAATTATGTGAGGTTCCAAAACTTATGGCAGAGGTTAAACAGACCTTTCATGCACCAGTTGGTGGTGTAACTGGTACGGGTGATGTAAATGTTACGCAGACCAACCAGACTACTGAGCAAAATTTTGATGTACTCTTCTCCGACTTCAAGCAGTTCCTTGCCGATCTTCAAACCAGATATCCTACTATCAATGACGAAGTTGTTGTTACACAAATCATTGATGTAGAGGCTAAACTCATCGAAGCCAAAGACCAAAAGCGTTGGCAAAACTTTCTAAATCTAAAACGTCTTTGGAATGGTGGTAAAAAAGCGGCAATCAAAGTTGGGGAGCATTTTGTTGAACAAAATCCTTGGGGCAAGGGGGCGATTGCTTTTCTTGAAGGTGTGAGTGAAGACACGAAATGAAGATACAAGAGATCGTGTGTTATTTAGACATCTCCATAAATTAAATATGCATTCGCCAAAACCCTTTTTAGCGAACGCTGGCGTTTAGTTCAGTCATTATTAACTTCAATTCAACAAGAAATGCTATTGTTTAGTCCTCCAAACCCAAGTGTAGTTATTGGCTTCAATAACGGCACTATCGTACATTTAGCTATTTTTGGTTAGACGCTTGACTTGCCAGTGTTACCAAACTGCTTCTGTAGAGAACAAGAAGAAATAAGGCTATTACCTCATTTCTTCCTACCTCCAAGGTGTGGCTTGAGAATCACACTGTTACTAATTCCCGTTTTGCAACCACAGATTCAGGCTTGACCCAAATCCGATCTAAACCACCACTCAACAGACGATATTGTTGGTTGGGGTCTTGTCCCGGATAATCCATACGCTTGTGCATTCCTCTGGTTTCTTGGCGTTGCAAACCACTGTTGTACATCCAGCGTGCAGTTGCAACCATCGCTGCTGCTTCGCGCGATCGCACAATTTGGCTATCATCGAGTATTTGGCTATTACGGATTTCTTGCCAGAGGTCATCCAGTCTCTCCAGCGAGGCACTTAAACCTGTAGCAGTGCGGAAGAGGTTGCGATCGTAGGGGAAAACTTCAGCTTGAGTTGTGGCGATCGCTTCATCCGGTGAGAATGTACTATTACCTTCACCATGCAATCCCGCTTCTCCCACACCCTGTACACTACGTTGGGTGGCTTTTCCTCCCAAACTCAAGGCATAGCTAGCAGCAGATTGTCCAGACCAATAGCCAGAAGACATTGCCCACGCTGCATTATGACTACCACCACCTGTGAAGCCACCACAAATTAACTCTCTAGTAGCTGCATCTCCTGCTGCATAGAGTCCACTAACTGAGGTAGCGCAGGTGTAGTCTGCAATCCGAATCCCACCAGTACCGCGTACAGTCCCTTCTAAACGTAAGGTTACAGGGAATCGTTGAGTAAAGGGGTCAATCCCAGCGCGATCGAAAGGAACAAAGAAGTTAGGCTGAGACGATCGCATCCAGGCTATCGTCTCCTCATTCATATCTCGATCTAGACGTGCATATACTGGCTGAGTCAGCAAAGTTTTAGCAATCACCGAGCGACCGCGCTTAGAACCTGCACCTTCAATTACAGTGCCATCTTCATAAGTAAAAGATGCCCAATCGTAATAACGAGTCTTGGTGACAGAAGAAAAAGCCGGAGAAATTGCATAAGCATTAGAAAATTCCATCCCAGAGAAGTCAGCACCCGCCTCGGCTGCCATCAATAAACCATCCCCAGTGAGGACATTACAACCCAAAGCCTTACTCAAGAAAGCACAGCCACCTGTAGCAATCACAACTGCCCCGGCTCGGACTTTCCAACGTTCCCCAGATTGACGATTGATACCCTTAGCCCCAGCCACAGCACCTTCTGCATCCACCAACAACTCTAAAGCCGGACTGTGGTCTAAAATTTTTACACCTGCTTGCTTAATTTTCCTCCGCATAAACCGCATATAATCTGGGCCTTGCAAGGAACGACGGATAACTTTGCCATCAGCATCCACACTGAAAGGATAGCCCTCATCAGCCAGGAAGTTAATATTGTTGTAGGTGCGATCTAATACCCTAGTCATCCAATGACGATCTGCCAGAAAGCCTCCCATCGCTTCCCGACTCACCATTGCTGCTTCTCGTTGTTCTGGATCTGGTGGAACATACCACACACCATTCCCAGAAGCTGCGGCTGCTCCACTTGTACCGCAGTAACCCTTGTCTACTAAAACGACTTTTGCCCCACTGGTTGCAGCACTCCAAGCAGCCCAAGTACCAGATGGGCCACCGCCGATAATTAATACATCGGTCACTAAATCTAGATTAGAAGCATCTTGACTGATATTCATGAAATTTACTCCTTATAAAGTTAAGAAAAGGGGAAGGGTAAAGCTTCCCCAAGAATGCGAGAGTAGCTTTTATAGCAAAGTGCTGAGTGCTGAGTGCTGAGTAGAAATCCATTTGTTTCAAAGCTTTGAGCAATCAACACTGTCCTAAAGGGTGTGACTACGGCTATACAAAAAGTTTTAGGGATTGGAGATTTGCCAATCTTTGATCTCAAAATCAGATTTCAACAATTTCTGATCGGCTAAAAATTGCTTTGTTGAATTTAAGAGTTTCAATCCTTCTGGTGTAAAAGGTTCAGTGGGATAAAGGTCTAGTGGATAGGATTCTTTAACGATCGCCAACGGCACATTCCCACTTGCCTGAGCCGCAAACTGGTAGAATGCCTCTGGATTTGCCTTAATTTCCTGCAATGCTTGTCGTCTAATCTGATTCCACTTTTGCGGGAGTTCTGGGTGTCGAGAGAGGAAATTTTCTGTCACCACACTGACCCCCGTCCCCACTAACCCCTGATGATCTTTGGCTCGATCTATTGCAGGAAATCCTTGAGAAACTAATGTTGGCCCTGCTCCCATAGCAAATGGATAAGCGGAAATATCACCTCTTTCTAATGCTGGTTTTGCATCAGCAGCAGGAATCTGTACTACCTTCACATCCTTAGTCAGTCCCTCTTTTTCCAGTAAACCCATCAGATAGCGATGAGGATAAGTGCCTTTAGCAACTCCTATTTTTGTACCTTTAAGTTGTGCAACTGAGCGTACACCATTTTTCTTAGTAATTAACCAAGCATTCTGACCAACTCTTGTCTGATTAATTAATCGAGTTGGCAAACCAGCTGCTCTACCAACTAAAGCTGGCGTATCTCCATACAAACCCATATCTAATTGACCACTAACTAGAGCTTCGTTAAGTGCCGGGCCTCCGACAAAGGGAATAAATTTCACTTCTGTCACACCCAGGCTTTTGAGCGCAGGTGTCAATGTCCCTTTTTGCAACGTCCAACCCTCTGGGCCTATAGGTAACTTACTTTCGGAACTGATAAAGCCAACTCGTAAAACTAGAGTTTTCGCCTCTGTCGAATTTCCTCCAGTATTGGATGAAGCTACTGCTAAGTTATTAGACTGGCTTTGTTGAGAAGCACAACTGGCAAGACCGGATAAAAGCACAACAGTTGTGACTGAAGCCAAAAAACGATGTCTAAAACTGCGCTCAAGTGCATGGGTACTCATAGACTGAAAATAGGAAACTTCTCAATTAAGAACTACGAATTACGAATTAGTTTGCGGCGTTCCCCAAGGAAGAATTCTGCCTTGAGCATCTGTAGGCAAATTGCTGTTACTTTGCATAACTGGATAGTAGTAGGCAGATTTCTCTGTTTTAGCCGCAGGTGTGCGTCCCTTTCCCCAGCCGACGTTTTTGCGATAACTGCCAAGTAACCCAGCTGCTATCAAAGTCTCCTCATCCACTGGAACTGATTCATCAGCGTTGGGATCGACATACAGTGCATCTACAGGACAATAAAGTTCGCACATATAACAAGTTTGACAATCGCTCTGGCGGGCAATTTTAGGCGCACTTCCTGGTACTGCATCGAACACATTGGTAGGACAAGCAGTGATGCAAAGATTACATTTAATGCAGCGAGATTCACTGACTAATTCAATCATCGTGCTACTAACTCCCTCTTGACGACTTCTTTTTCAGGCTTTGTCCAAACTGTATCTAATCCACCACTAATTAACCTATCTTGCTGATTAGCATCTTGCAGAGGATAATCCTGGTGCTTATGCATTCCACGAGTTTCTTTTCTAGCTTGTGCTGAAGTATACATCCATCTGGCAGTGGCGACCATTGCCGCCGCTTCTCTAGCTGGTAATGCTTGGCTATCAGAGGGGGCAGCACTATGGCGGATTTCTCGCCACAAAGTATGCAATCTTTCTAAAGAATTGCTCAAGCCTCGTTCAGTGCGAAAAAGATTGCGATCGTAAGGTAGTACTTCGGCTTGCACAGCGCGGATAACTTCTTGGAGGTTAAAAGTATGGCTACTTTCGGAACTAACTGCTGCCTGTCCAATTGAATGCACTAGTCGTTGATTGGCCTTGTTTCCCAATTGACGAGCATATTCAGCCGCCGCTTGGCCTGACCAATAGCCAGAAGACATTGCCCAAGCTGCGTTGTAACTACCACCACCTGTAAATCCACCACAAATTAATTCCCGTGTGGCTGCATCTCCAGCTGCATAGAGTCCGGGTACTGAGGTAGCACAAGAATTATCTACAATCCGAATACCGCCAGTACCTCGTACTGTACCTTCCAAACGCAAAGTGACTGGAAAGCGTTGGCTAAAGGGGTCAATTCCTCGCCGGTCGAATGGCAAAAAGAAATTGTGCTGGATGGTTCGCATCCAAGTCCGGACTTCTTCTGGAGTTTCGTGGAGGCTACAGTATACAGGCTGAGTCAGCAATGTCTTGGCAATTACAGAGCGTCCCCGTTGAGAACCAGCACCTTCAATTACTGTGCCATCTTCATAAGTAAATGTTGCCCAACGATAAAAAGCTCCTTTAGTTACAGAAGCAAAAGCAGGAGTGAGAGCATAGGAATTAGAGAATTCCATCCCAGACATTTCCGCACCAGCTTCAGCTGCCATTAAATAACCATCTCCGGTGAGGACATTGCAACCGAGGGCTTTACTTAAAAAAGCACAACCACCAGTAGCGATGACTACTGCTTTGGCTCGCACTGTCCAGCGTCCACCCGCTTGACGACGTATTCCTTTTGCTCCAGACACTGCTCCTTCTCGATCTACTAGCAATTCTAGAGCCGGACTATGGTCAAGAATCTGTACTCCAGCTTTCTTAACTTGCTTACGCATCAGACGCATATATTCTGCGCCTTGCTGGAGGGAACGATAGTAAGGTTGTCCTTGTTGGTCGGAGGGAAAGGGATAACCCCAGTTACCTAACTCATACAGATTTGCATGAGTGCGATCTAGAACTCGCTCCATCCAAGAACGCTCTGCTAAAAACCCTCCCAGAGCTTCCCGACTGGCCATAGCGGTTTCTCGTTGGTTGGGGTTTGCTACATACCACACACTGGTTCCACCAGACGCAGTTGCTCCACTAGAACCACAGTAGCCTTTATCTACCAAAATAACCCGGACTCCAACAGCCGCCGCATTGTAAGCCGCCCAAGCACCAGCCGGGCCACCTCCAATAACTAAGACATCGGCTTCTAAATCTATATCAGAGCCATTGTTAGATGATTGCTCAGACGCTAATTGACTTGCACTCACTAGCTCTCACTCCTTCATAGACAGCAATATTTTTAACACCACAGACATGACTAGCAGAATTCATCTGTGCATAATTTTTAGAAGACCTAAAAGACTTATTTGTAAAGTAATACAGAGGTTTTGCAATTAAATACGAATCATCTACCGATTTAACGGTGATTGATTTAGTAGTATTACACGGCACTAAATAAAATTCAAGCCCTTAGCAGCTAAAATATATATTTAACTAAATTTATTAGTTACGAATATTTAGAGTAACTAAATATTTGTTGACAATAATGAAATTGGACTTCATCGCTGACACGCCCTAGCTTATGCAAGACCCTAGACAAGAAATAAATGCCAGAGCTTCTATGGATTTGGAACAGCGAAGGACTTGGTATTCTCCCGTTGCGGATGTTTATTACAATGCAAGAGCGTCCTATCCAAAGGAATTAATCGATCGGGCTGTCGCTTTAGCCCAACTTGACTCAGATGCGTCGATTCTTGAGGTTGGTTGTGGCCCGGGAAATGCGACGGTGGCTTTTGCTCAATTTGGTTTTTCAATGACGTGTATTGAGCCAAACCAGGACTTTTATCATTTGGCACAACACAACTGCGATCGCTATCCAAAAGTTACAATTTGCAATACATCATTTGAGGAGTGGAAACTAGAAGCAAAACAGTTCAATGCTGTTCTATCTGCCAATGCCTTTCACTGGATACCGCCAGAGATTAGATATACCAAGGCAGCAGCGGCAATGTGCGATAACGGTTTTCTTATTTTGCTATGGAATCTGACCCCAGAACCGAAATACGAAGTTTACCAAGCGATTGAGGAAGTGTATCAAGCTTATGCTCCCTCATTTGCCCGATATGAAGGTGCGGAAGTTCAAGCGGAGATTTTGAGGGGGTTTGGACAAGAGGTTTTGGACTCCGGTTGCTTCAAAGAGTTGGTCGTTGAGCAAACTGCGTGTGAAGTCACCTATAGCATTGATAATTATCTCAAGCTTTTAAGTACCTTTCGGAGACTGGAACCACAAACCAAAGAGTTACTCTTTGCAGGATTGCGGGAGAAGCTAGAAAAAATTGGAGATAGCGTACAACTAGAGTTTCTTTCTGCTGTTCATGTTGCCCGCAAAGACAGCTAAACTGTTAAGGTCGTAACACATCCTACTCAATATTTCCTTTATAAATAGCGTCTGAGACCGAAACATCGGTCATACTAAGTCTATTCCTAAGAGGATTGCGATGTTGCTGCCAATGTAACCCATTGCTAAAGGAGATTGACCCTTTAACAATAATAAAATTTGATTAAGGATTTGTGGAAGAGTTGCACCATATAAGTGCCAGAGCTTTTTCCTCAGTTGAGTTAAAATGCGATCGCCTGTAATATCGTCAGTACCCGGTCGTAGCAACCAATGGGTTCGCAATATCTGAAAATGACGAATATCATGACTCTGCACTACTCGATGAATCTCTTGAGTTGTATTTTCTACCAATTCATCTGTAACCACTTTCATTACTAGGGGTTGCAATGTAAACGAGGGTTCATAATCGCCGATCCATTTTTCTAAAAGCGATCGCTTTTCTAAAGCTACAATACTTTCTAAAACCATAGCTGGGTCAACGGATATCAGCAAGTGGGTTTGCAATCGAGAGAATGAGACAGGTTCTTGCCAAATTGCTAACCAGTAGAGAATATCTTGCTCTAAGCCGGAAAGTTGCTCAAATTGCTGTTGGAGCATCACATGCAAGCGATCGCCTACAATTAAAGTATTCTGCTTCAAAAAAGCAGCAACATTCCCACCAAATACAGACTGAATCAATGGTGTTACCAGTTTCAGCGCTAAGGGATTACCGCGATAAAGTTGAATCAAGGCTGATAACCCCAATTCCTTGCCTGTAAATCCCCTTGATTGCAATAATTCTACAGCTTCCGTTTTCTGCAACCCTTTGAGATTTAAACAACGAAATACTTTTGTGTTAATTTCAACAGTGCTTATTTGTTCGCGGCTGCTAATCAGAATACAACTTTGATGCCGTTCCCGACTTAATTGCTGGATAAATTGACTGTAACTTAAGTCTTTTGGCTGTGAGAAAATAGCTTCTACTCCATCTAATACCAACAGACAGTGATGTTTTTGTAACTGCTGGATGAGTTGTGCAGTACCTTGTTGAATATTTTGGACAAGGCTTTGCTCGAAGAAATTTAGCAGGCTATTCAGTAGGGAAAGCAGAGATGGGGAAGTTTGTACAGACTTCCAAATTAAACAATCAAATTTTGATTGAATGCGATCTACTAAAGCCAGTGCTAGGGTAGTTTTGCCAATACCAGCAATACCGTTAATGGCGACTAATTTATAGTTTTGGCTAGCAATCAATTCTTCTAACTGTACCAATTCCCGATTGCGTCCATAGAAGCTTTCGATATCAGGTGCTTCATTCCAGTCTCGGTAGGATATAGGAATGTCTGTAATAGTTTCTAAGTCTGCGTCTGCATCGGATAAATCTGCGATCGCTTCCCAGTTTTCAATTCTTACAGCTTGACAGATAGCAATGAAAATTTCTCGCTGGATGCGATCGCCTTGCCAAAATCGGCGTAAAGTAGCTCTAGATGTATGGGCATCTTGCCACCAACGCGCCGTGCTAGTTTTTGTCCAACCCAGACGTTGACGGGATTTGTCTACAATTGCTAGTCCTGCTGTTGATGCTTTCAGAGAGTTTGACATACATCTATGGCTGAGATTCCGACTTCTTAAAATAAGTCGAGAATCTGGGAATGATTTTCAAACAATTCTAATAAACCAATTGTACCTACAAAAAAAGTATAAATTTCACATATGTGTTTTGTGCAAAGGATAAAAATTTGTATCTGAACTCTACGTAACAATAGAAACTTTCAAGTTAACTAGAAGCTGTAGAATCAGCGTTGCCTGTATTATTTTTACTCTTCGATTTTTTAATGTTCATAATTTTTGCTTCCGATGATGAAGAATTCTTTGAATTATCATCATCTAATGAAGAAGGTTTAGATAACTCTAAACTCTGATTATTGCCTGATGAATTAATTAATTTACCTTCATGAATAATTTGGAAATTTTCCTGTTTTTCTTGACTTGCAAACTTCCCTGAATACTTAAGACGTTGTAAATCTTGCTTGAATTTTTCATAATTTTCTACAGGTTCGCTCAAATTAAAATTAAGCTGGTAATCATTTCTAATACATCCTATACCTTTTCTAATTTCATCACTATCAAAACTATCATCTAAAAGTAAAAGAGCTTCTAATTTTTCTAAGAACTGTACAACATCTTCCCGATTAGCAGTATTTGGATGATTAGAGAAGAAACTTTCCTCAATATCTTTCAGTTTTTGAGAAGCTTTTTCTCTAGTACGCTCAAGTTCTGCTAAAGATTTTCGTCTGTCAAGTTCTCGAAATAATATCTTGAAATTGAATTCAAATTTATCTAAAGCTTCAGTATATTTCATTTCTCGATTTGTATCTCTTTTTAAAGAGTTAATTACTTCAACAACACTGCGTGCAAACCCAACTTTATCAAGATAGTGTGGATCTTTTGAACATTGCTTAACGCAAGCGTCTACCGCATCAAACATTGTTTCACCTAATTCAACTTTATGCTGAACAAATTCTTCCGTAATATCTCTAGTGTCACGCTCCCTAACACCCCGCACCTCTGAAGCAAATTTTTGAGCAGCTAAAACACTAATAGGTATTGGTATTAAATCTTCAACTTCAGGACTTGAAAGTGTTTCAGGAAAATTAACACCTAATTGCCTCAAATCACCAATTTGCAGGACAAATTCTTCTTTCAGTGGTGGTTTTTTTCGAGGACCATAACCTTTCTTAGTTAATTCTTTTTTAGCGTTATTACCGGAATCATCACTATCTAGTAAAACAATTACTGCTGGTTGTTCTGAGTCACGTCCACGAGCTAGATAAGTTAAGTATGGAATATTTGATGCTCCCTCAGCAGGAACAATAGTAACTTCGTTCAGATCAAGTGATTCACGCTTTGAAGCTACATCAAAAGTACGCAAGTAAGTTGATACTCCTGCAAGAAGGACTTGATCAACAGGTCCTTCTACCATTAAATTGCAATGACTTATATAAACAGTTTCAGCTACAAAAGCACCAAATGCAGAACGCAGTGGTTCATAGTGATTTCTAGATACACTTTTTACTACACGAGTACCTTCATAATCACTTCCTTTATCTAAAACTCGAATTCTTTCGCCGTGATTTTTATCTATCAAAAATGGTGAATGAGTTACATATACTACCTGAGAAGCTGACTTTCTATCTTCTGAATTTGCAACTTCCTCAAAGATTTTCAATAAATCTTGTTGTGCTCGACTGGATAGGAAAGCATCAGGCTCATCCATTAATAGAATTTCAGGAATATTATTTGGAGGTTCATAGGAGCGATGCTGAATGAAGTAACTAAGAAAGTATTTCAATCCATTACTACGTTCATCAAAAGAATATTTGGTTCCTGTCCTATCAACTATTGTGAATTCAAGATTGTGATCTTTTGCTGATACAAGTAAGCGAAATTTGCTATCTTGAACCCAATAGTTTGGGAAGTTGAGATTTGCCGATAGTTGTCTATTTATTTTATCTATTATAGCCTGTGTATATCCTACATCGTTAGCTTCCATCGAATGCGCTAAATCTAACAAATTTATCTCATTAACTTCAGCAATTATACAGAGTAATTGATAAGTTAGATTAACCTCTTCTTCTTGTTTATCCTTCTCTTTTTCGTTTAAAGTACTATCAGAATCAGATAAAATATTGATAATTTCTTGTATTACATTATTGGATGCTTTATCTTCATTAAAATTATATGGAGTTTTAGAATTATTAAATATTTGTGGGTTCTTATAAAACTCATCTATTAACTTACGAATTCTTTGACGATGAGTATTTGAAAGCATTTCATATTTAGTACAATCAGCTTCTCCCTTGACTTTTTGAACAAGTTTTTGAATTGGTATACTTGAAGGAAGTGCTATGTTACTCTTCAGCCTGCGAGTTCCTGGTAGTATTTTTATAAACTCATCTACTTTTCGAGGATCAACTTCATGATAGGAATATTTTCCCTCATCTTCAGGAAGGTATATACTGAGCAAGTTGCCACTAGTCCTAAAAAGAAAAAATCTATCTAATGGACGGCTTTGAGAAATATCAGATAGTTTTTTGATGTGCTTACACTCTATCTCAGATAGACATGACCATTCTGTACCAAAGTCAGGCAGACGATTTTTGTCAGAAGTTACAAGAAAACGCTCTGAATAGCGACAAAAATCTCTTGAAGAAATTGGTTGTTTTTTAGAGTCGTATTCAATAGCATACCCAGTAATTGCTTTTTCAATGGCACTTAAAAGATGAGACTTGCCTGATTCATTTGCACCTACAATAGCTGTGATTTTTGGATCTATCGGTACTTGAATATAGGGATACCACATTTCAGTATTATCGGCTTTAATGATTTCCCAAGGCTTTTTATGCGCTCTAGAATCATGTTGCTTCATATAGTCAACATTGAATGACTTATAAAATCTAACTAAAACTGAATCGAGACGCATAAGTTTTATCTTGATTAAAATGTATAAATATTTACTCAATATACTTCTGTATTTTTACTAGAAAAAGTATTTTAATTGATTTATTCTCGGTAGTTTTTATTACAAAAGTATATGACTAAAATCATACAGGCTGCAAGCAGTATCTAAAAAAATTAGTATATGCTTAAACGAAACTGAATATTTCACCTTAAACCCATCACTGAGCATTTAGTGAGCACAAAACTGAGCATATCTCCCCGAAAAACCCGCCTACGCTAGAGACAGCAAGCAAAAGCGTTAGGTAAAGATTATGACTCAAACCCTAGAACAACCCAGTGGTTTATATCTGCAAAACTCTAGCGAACAGATTGCCTTTCCTCTCAAACACACTGAAGTAAAAGCCAAAATCGCTGGTAACATTTCACGGATGGAAGTTACTCAAAGCTTTGAAAATCCTTTTACCACAACCCTAGAAGCTGTTTATATCTTCCCCTTACCTGATGAAGCCGCCGTTGATGATATGCTGATTCGCATAGGCGATCGCACAATTCAAGGCAGCATCAAAAAACGTCAAGAAGCTTTAGCCATATACGAACAAGCCAGAAAACAGGGACACACAGCTGGACTCCTCGAACAAGAACGAGACAATATCTTTACCCAATCTCTGGCAAATATCAAACCAGGCGAACAAATTGATGTGATTATTCGCTACAGCGACAGTCTAAAATTTGAGAGGGGAAATTACGAGTTTATCTTCCCGATGGTTGTTGGCCCTCGTTACATTCCAGGGATCGCCATCGCAGAAAATGCAGTTGGGGGTGGTTCAGCTATTGCACCCATGACTTCAAATCAAGATACCGATCTAGTTCCAGACGCTTCTCGCTTAAACGCTCCTCTTTTACCAGCTGGAATGCGATCGCGTCATGATATTAATGTCACCATCGAAATTAATGCTGGCGTTGAAATTTCAGATATTAACTCACCCTCTCACCAAATCCAAATCATTCGTGAAGGACAGTTAGTGAATGTCAAACTAGCAGGTACAGACACCATACCCAACAAAGACCTCATTTTACACTACCAAGTTAGCAGTAATAATATTCAAACAACTACACTCACCCAAGCCGATGAACGGGGTGGACACTTCGCACTATATCTGATTCCCGCCCTGGAATACCGTCCTGATGAGATTGTCGCTAAAGATATGGTGTTTCTCATCGATTCTTCCGGTTCTCAAAGTGGCGAACCACTGATGCAATGTCAAAAATTGATGCACCGTTTTATCGATGGACTCAATCCCGATGACACCTTTAATATTATTGATTTTTCCGATACTATACGGCAACTCTCACCTGTCCCCCTTACGAATACTAGCCAAAATCGCTCATTAGCAATCAACTATATCAATCGGTTAAACGCTGGTGGTGGAACGGAGATGTTAAGCGGTATTCGCGCCGTTTTAAACTTAAAAGTTACAAATCCGGGACGCTTGCGAAATATTGTTTTACTAACTGATGGCTATATCGGCAACGAAAACCAAATTTTAGCAGAAATTAAACAGTGTCTCCAGCCAGGAACCCGCCTGCATAGCTTTGGTGCAGGTAGTTCGGTGAATCGTTTCTTACTCAATCGGATTGCGGAATTAGGACGAGGTATTGCTCGAATTATTCGCCATGATGAACCTGTAGATGAAGTGGTAGAAAAATTCTTTCACCAAATAAATAATCCAGTCCTCGCCAATATTCAATTGCAATGGGAGGGTAAGGGGGAATCTCCAATTATGTATCCTTCTACACCACCAGATTTGTTTGCGGAGCAACCCTTAGTGCTATTTGGACGCAAACCAGACGCGCGTTCTGGAAAGTTGTATGTTACTGGCATTGCTGCGGGTGGTAAGCGTTATCAGCACAGTTTTCATCTAGATTTTCCACAAACAGGTAATCCTGCTATTGCTCAACTTTGGGGACGTTCCCGCATCAAGGATTTAATGAATCAAATGGTGAGTGGCGATACTAAAGAAGGTGTAAAAGCAGTGACAGATACGGCTTTGACTTATCAACTTTTATCGCAATATACCGCTTTTGTTGCTGTCAGTGATGATATCGGGGTCAATCCCAACCAAGATTCTGTATCTGTGCAAGTACCTGTGGAAATGCCTGAAGCTATAATGCATGAAGGTATTTTTAGTAACATTACTGCTGGTGCTGCTCCTGGAGGTGCAAGGGTAACGCAAAGGCGGGAAATGAAAAAACAATCTGCACCACCGCCACCAGCTCCCATGGCTGCACCTGCTCTCCCCAAACCGTTGCCACAGTTTGAAGAGATACAATCATTAGCGATGGAAAGCTATATTCCAATATCGGAGCCAGAAATCGGATTTACAGATGTTGATGATTCTAGTAATTTTTATAGCTTGCGTTTAGAGATTGTGAACGTAACGGGATTGAGTCCACAGATGATTTCTCTCTTGGCGCAATACTTGCAACCAATTCAACTTCCTAGAGGTTTCAGTGGCGATTTGGTGTTTGAATTCCAAGTTAGCCGAGGACGGGTGAGACAGTTGGTACTTGATGAGCAGGCTTCATCCTTGAAGGAACAGACAGTGATTGAATTAATTAGGCGATCGCTTTTAGCTTGGCTACCCCCCCAAACCCTTACCAGTACTGTGCTCTTAATACTTCGGATTCAATCGTAATATAGCGAAGTGCTGAGTGCTGAGTGCTGAGTGCTGAGTGCTGAGTTAGGAGTACAGACGCGATAAATCGCGTCTGTACAAGAGTCGGTTGCTATAAGGTTTTGAGCAATCGCAATTGTCTTAAAGGGTGTGACTACGGCTATAGCTCCTTGATAATAGAGCGATCGCCAATAGTGTACCGTAGGCGAACTCATTTACTATATCGGCGAACTCATTTGCTATTTCGGCGAACTCATTTGTTATTTCGGCGAACTCATTTGCTATTTCGGCGAACTCATTTGCTATTTCGGCGAACCCATTTGCTATTTCGGCGAACTCATTTGCTATTTCGGCGAACTCATTATACAGAGTTGATATTACACTAATAACTAGTTCTCAAGGAGAGAAAACTTGTGATATCATGTCCGGTAATCACTTACAATTAAAAATTCTCCGCGTCCCCACGTCTCCCCATCTCCGCGTCACTCTTATCGTAACTATTTAGGTGGACATGATATGATTCCATATGTTGGGGGTTGTCAATGCGGGAATATTCGTTATGAAATCCGCGCCCAACCTTTAACACTCTACTTGTGCCATTGTAAAGAGTGTCAAAAACAATCTTCCAGTGCCTTTGGGATGTCATTGACTGTCGCAAGAGATGCTGTAGTTATTACTCAAGGACAGCCAAAAGCTTGGATTCGCAAAGCTGATAGCGGACGGGAAGTCAAAAACATATTCTGCGGTGACTGCGGAACGCGATTATTTCACGATCGGGCTTACAACCCAAGTACTATCAACGTTAAAGCTGGGACGTTGGATGATACAACAAATTTACATCCAGTTGGTAACATTTGGACGCGCAGCGCCCAGCCCTGGGTAACAATTTCAGACGAGATGTTGAACTACGACGAACAACCTGATGATGTACATCTGTTGTGGGACAAATGGACACAACAAGGTTTTTGAAGAAGAATTCAGCAATCTTGTTCGCTTGATGTACTATTAATATTAGTACATCAGTACAATTGAACTATGAACGAGAAACTCGATCTGAGGTTTGGGCAGAAAGTTTATGTTAGCGAACCCAGAATGCCACAATATGGTCGTCTACTGACGATTTACGGTTCTCACCACAGTCCGAGTTTAGGCATCTTCTTAGTTTGCAAAGATGACCAAGGCAATAGATTGCTGTTACAACCACAAGAACTTTCCGCTTCCAAACCTCAACGTTTAAAAACTTAATGTTATTTATAGCGTGCTGGCAGGTTTGTTCAGAAGGCAGTCCCGATGAAAAAATTTTCATCACCATGCATGAAAAAGGAATATTCCCTACACCCTACACCCTACACCCCACACCCCACACCCTACACCCTACACCCTACACCCTTTGTAACACCTATCATTTATCAGGCTAAGGTTTAGTATGTGGGCAATTATCGTATCTTAGTAATTATTCAAAAGCAATGATTACCAAATATGACCAATTTTCTGCAACCTCCTAGGTTACGTATTGGTGACGAGAGCGAAGAAGAACGACGTGCCACTTGGCTAGAGCTTTTTTATGATTTAGTATTTGTAGTTGCAGTTTCTCAACTCGCCCATAATTTCACAGAAGATATCTCCTTTTCCGGATGGGTTGGGTTTGTAGTTTTATTTATACCGATTTGGTGGTCGTGGATTGGCACAACATACTATGCCAACCGCTTTGATAGCGATGATGTAATCCGGCGGTTGCTTGTTGGTTTACATATGCTGGCAGCAGCAGCAATGGCTATTAACATCCATCATGGCTTGGGTGAAAGTTCTCCGGGTTTTGCCATTTCTTATGCACTTGGTCGGGTTGTGCTAATTGTCGAATACATTCGTGCGGGTATGCACATTCCGACAGCGCGTCCTTTAACTACTCGCTACGCCATAGGTTTTGCGATCGCTGCCTTTTTATGGTTAATATCAGCATTTATACCCGTTCCCTGGCGATTCGTACTTTGGGGATTGGGAATCATCATTGATTTTAGTACCCCCCTAACAGCACGCCAATTCCAGTTAAAACTACTTCCCCACGCTTCCCACTTGCCAGAACGTTTTGGGCTATTTACCATGATTGTTTTAGGTGAAGCAATAATCGCAGTTATTGAAGGTGTTTCTGAGCAGAAATGGGATATTTTAACTGTGTTTGCCGCTATCTTTGGTCTAATCATTGCTTTTAGCTTATGGTGGATCTATTTTGATAACTTGGGTGGTACACCTATTCAAAGGGCAAAGACACAAGGACAAGTTGGTATTGTTAATCTTTGGCTTTACACCCATTTACCGCTAGTGATCGGAATTACTGCTGCTGGAGTCGGCGTAGAACAAATCTTGTTGAGTAAGGCAACCCTAGCACTACCTGACGAGCGGCGATGGCTGATCTGTGGTTCAGTAGCAATATGCTTATCAGCTATTGGTATTCTGCATAGATTTGGGGTAATCCGCTACTGCAAAATTCGTTCTCAGTATCGACTTGTAGGGGCAAGTGTACTACTTTTGCTAGCCATCTTTGGCAAAGGTTTGTTACCCATTTTAGTTATCGCTCTTGTAGCTGTAGTTGTTGCTGTGCAAGTAATTCAAGATTTGTATCAAAGTCGTCCCACTACCCGCTTAGTCGATCCAGAGATTTAGTCATAGAGGAAAAAAGGGCGTTGCTGTAATTTGTTTGACTGCCGTAGTCCTATTGCGATCGCCAGATTCATCAGTTGCATTCTAGTAATCTGCCAAAGTCTTTTTGACAGACAAGAAAAGGGTAATACCAATTCTGTGTGAAGATGCGCTGAATGATATAACGAACCGCAAAGGACGCAAAGTACACAAAGAAACAGCTAAAGAAATTTAGCGCAGCCTCATAAAGAAACGGTATAAGGGGTAAAGGTTTTAAACCCTTCCCCTTTCCCCTTTTAAGAGCCTACACCTGTCAATATTTGCGTGGTGAACTACTAGTATTAACTCAACACTTTTACTCGGAGTGCTAAATTGTATCCGGGTCAATATTTAATTCTCTAAGTTTGGCAGCCAAACGTTCTGCTACTTCTTCTGGTGTAGGAACTAGCTGTCCTGTGGGCGTGAAAAATCGTAATAGTCCTTGATGAATCCCTAAATATAAATCTAGCTGTCGGCTCCACAAATGTCCTTGATTATTTGGTTCTAGTAGTTGATATTCACCATCTACTAAATGAAACCCAGCAAATTCTAATGTATCTGGATCGAACCAAAAATAATCAGGCGTGCGAAAAGTGTCTTGGTAAATTTGTTTCTTTAAGCCCCGATCGATATCAGCAGTTTTCGGAGAAAGGATTTCGACAATTACATTAGGATACTTTCCATCTTCTTGCCAAACTACCCAACTTTTACGGGTTTTGCGTTCTGTTCCTAGCGTGACAAAAAAATCTGGCCCTCGAAAGTCCTGAGATTTGCGTTGTGTGGGACTGTAGTAAATGCTAAGATTAGCAGCTGTGTAAAAGTCTTGTCTGTCCCGCCATAACCATTCTAGGCATTTAAGAAGTAAGATTATCTGTCGCAGATGTAATTCAGTTTCCAAGGGTGGTTCGTCACTATATAAATCACCAGGAGGAAAGATAACATCTTCTTGGCTGTCTTGGTTAGTGTTTAATTCTTGAGCAACAGACATGGCGGGGATTGGACGAGCTGGCTATGTGTCTAGTGTAATTGGGATTAGCAGTGCTGGTTACGCAGTTACTACCTCATCTGCTTCATCCCCCAAGTTTGCAAGATATAAGATTAGTAATAATTGACTAATATTCTCCTACTTCCTCGAACAGCTACTTTTACTAATTTGATAGACTATCCTAAATTTGAATTTATAGAAGCTGGTAGCTCAGGGCTGATAACTAAATTATGAGTGAAGCCTTATTTTGTATCGAAAATCTGCGAGTTGCCTATCCTCAGCGGGGTGGGGAAGACCTAAGTTGGGCAGTTGATGATGTGTCTTTCACTCTGCAACGCGGTGAAAGAATGGGATTGGTAGGAGAATCTGGTTGTGGGAAGTCAACTTTAGGACGAGCCGCAATGCGTTTGTTACCAGCCTCTAGTCGGGTTGAGGGACGGGTAACATTTCAGGGACAATCGGTGTTTGACTTAACACCACCTCAGTTACGGAAATTTCGGGGAGAAGCGGTGGCGCTGATTTTTCAAGATCCGATGACGCGCCTCGATCCGTTGATGACGATTGGTAAGCATTGTATTGAAACTCTACAAGCGCACTCACCACAATTATCGGCGCGGGAAGCAAAACAAAAAGCACTTGCCACTTTAGAAAAAGTGAAGATTCCAGCTAGTCGGTGGAATCAGTATCCTCACGAGTTTAGCGGTGGGATGCGGCAAAGGGTAGCGATCGCTTTAGCTTTACTTTTGGGGCCGAAGTTAATTGTCGCTGACGAACCGACTACCAGCTTGGATGTTACTGTCTCTGCTCAAATACTGCAAGAATTAACTCGACTGTGCAGTGAAGAAAATATGGGGCTGCTGCTAATTTCCCACGATTTGGCAATGGTGGCGGAGTATTGCGATCGCATTGGCGTAATGTATGACGGCAAAATGGTAGAAATGGGTTTGACAGAATCTGTATTTAGACAACCACAGCACGAATACACGCGATCGCTTTTGCAAGCAGCTTTACACATTCAAGCAGTAGAAGGGACTGGGGACTGGGGACTGGGAACTAGGGATAATTCTTTACCTATTCCCGATACCACACACCCAAGTTCTCATAACCAATCGCCAATCTTGCGCGTCACCGAACTGAAGCAGCATTACACGATAGAACCGAACTTTATTGAAAGACTGTTTAAGGTGCAAGATCAAACAATTAAAGCAGTGGATGGCATCAATCTCGAACTTTATCCTGGGGAAATTCTGGGATTAGTTGGAGAGTCAGGCTGCGGTAAAAGTACGCTGTCGCGGACAATATTGCAACTCATTCGTCCTACTGCTGGCAAAGTGGAGTTTTTGGGAAAAGATTTAACTAGGCTGTCGCGTCAAGAAATTCGTTTTTCCCGGCGACAAATGCAAATGGTTTTTCAAGACCCCCATGCTTGTCTAAATCCAGCCATGACAGTGGGACAAAGTATAGCTGACCCTTTATTTATCCACAATCTTGCCGATTCAGCCAAAGCAAAACAAGAGGTTTTGTGGATGCTTCAGAAAGTAGGGTTAACACCGCCAGAAGTTTATTACGAACGCTATCCATCAGATTTGTCTGGCGGACAACAGCAGAGAGTTGCGATCGCTCGTGCTTTAATTACTCGTCCAAAACTAGTAATTTGTGATGAACCAGTGAGTATGTTAGATGCTAGCGTGCAATCCCAAGTACTGGATCTGATGTTGCAGTTAAAAGAAGAATTTGAGTTAACTTATTTATTCATCACTCATGACCTTTGGCTAGCGAGGTTTTTGTGCGATCGGATTGCTGTGATGCATGGCGGTAAAATTGTGGAACTAGGTTCTACAAAAGAAATTTTTGCCAATCCTCAACATCCTTACACCAAAACTTTACTAGCTGCTGCTCCCCTACTCGCACGGGCATAAATAAAGCTGGGCGAGCTGGGGAAATAAAACGACTGATTCTTTCTTGTAGAGACGCGATTAATCGCGTCTCTACGACTACTGACAGACGCGAGCGATCGCTTCTCTACGACTACTTGCTCCCCATCAATTGAGTTTTTTCTGTGCCTGCACCATATAGCTCAACGAATCTTTTAAAGAGCAAAGTATTTGCGTGATTTGAAAACTTACTTAATTTAAATAAACGCTCTACATTTGTCTCAGCCAGATTGCGTAAATAAGGCAAATCTTCAAATAGCGTCAAACAAGCAGCAAAATGCAATAAGACTTGCAATATAGGTTTGGGCCAATTTAGATCGCTGTAAATCTCGATAAAGAACTGATGCTCTTTCTCTGTTAATGGTACGGCATGAAAGATCACAATTATTCTTTTGTTATCGTAGACTGGAATACTCAGTTCAACTGTATATGGATTATGTAATATTAAATCCACTTCTACAATTGGTTGTCTCCAAATTCTCAGAGGATTGACTGGAGAATCTAAAATGGTTTGAAATTTAATAATTCCACCAATACTTGTTGGTTGGAAATAACTAATATTCAAGATTTTTAATTTACTCAAGCTAAAACTATGAACTGTTTCTAAATGTTTTAGATTCAAGAGATGGTAGATTTGGCAAAGGTAAGGAAAAGGTAAAATATACTCCTGGCTAATCATATGTCGCTTTTTCAACTCATATTGACCTGCTTGAGTTGGACAGAGACATCCTTCTTGATTTAGGCTATCATCAAGACTATTGTTTGGTTTCAAGTACAACCAACTAAGAAAAAAGAAGGAGGCTGTAAAAAGCTGAAAAACTTCTATAGGAGATATATAACCATCAGTATATGCAGCCATACTCCTGTCGGTTAATCCAAAAAGCCACGATGGAATACCGATCAGCCAAACACCAGTTTTAAATCTATTGATAAATAAAGATATTTCTACTTCTATAGATGTATTTATACCGGGATTATGTCCTGGAGCCTCTTCGGACAATTGATTTTTTTTTACTATATTGCTAGACATAAAAGCTCAAACATAAATCTTCATAACTATCTCGATGGTAGGTAATATCAACGGAATCACCCTCTATCTTTAGCTGTATTTGAAAGTTGCGATCGCCTCTAACTAAAAGATAAATAAAGATTGTAATTATAGCTACTAAATATTATTGTTTTCCTGAATAATTATGATAGTTAATTTGCCGATTAAACTTGTGTTTATGGGTTTTGACCCTCTTTTAGCAGACTTAAACACGAGCAGCGATCGCAAATCTGGTAACGAGAGAAGTTCTAAAAATTAACTCACTCCCACAAAAGATGTATATATATAGTACGAGTAAAAAAGATTTATTCTTTTCGTGTTGACTGTGGACAGTTAATTATCAGCAGTCAATTAACCTCATAAGCAATCGTACAATTTCAAAACGTAATAGTTTAGAACAATATCTTTGAGCAATGAACGAGAGAAAAGTATGTTGCTTTACCAATCTATTGTCAAGCACCTGTGATAATTGCAAGAGGGCACAAAACTACTAGCCCAAATGCTGTATTATCTTTGAATATTTTCTCCATTTTTCCTAAACGGCAGCGATGATTATCCGCCATGCAACTGAAACTGATTTGCCTGCCATTGTGGCAATTTACAATGCTGCCGTTCCCAGCCGCATGGCAACTGCTGATTTAGAACCAGTATCCGTGGAAAGCCGCCTTGCTTGGTTTCATGGGCGATCGCCTTCACAACGCCCACTTTGGGTAATCGAAGTAGAGGGAGTAATTGCTGGGTGGCTGAGTTTTCAAACATTCTATGGCCGACCAGCCTATAGTAAAACTGCCGAAATTAGTATTTATATTGCCCCTGCTTTCCGTCGCTGTAGCTTGGGAAAGCAACTTCTGGCGCAAGCGATTCAAGAAAGTCCGAGATTGGGTCTAAAAACCTTAGTAGGATTCATTTTTGCTCACAATCAGCCCAGTTTGAAACTTTTTGAAACGTTTGGTTTTCAAGCTTGGGGGCATTTGCCCAGAATCGGAGAACTTGACGGTGTGGAACGAGACTTAATAATTATGGGACTGAGAGTTAGCGAACAGAATGCCTCTTATAGACCATAAACCGAATGGCACTAAGTTACGCGCAAACCCTTGATATCAGTGGCTTTTGGGTGTGGGGTGTGGGGTGTAGGGTGTGGGGTACTCTGAAGAAGTAACCTCTGTTTTACCCCTAACAAATGAATATTTATTAACACTACACCCGTTGCGTCACCCCCAACGCTGTCAACAGTCAACAACTTTAAGCGGAATAATTTATTTTTTGGAGTTCCCTAAGACACAATGATTGCCCACATACTAACACCCAAAGCGATCGCTGCTAAATGTTGCCAAAGCATAGTTTTTAATGGTTGGTGCGTAATTTTTTGAGTTAACACTATCGTTAACAGTACTGAGAAAATTAGCGTTGTCCCTTGCAAAAAAGACATCACAGCGGGATGTGCCACTAATATTGGCAACTGTTCGCCACTCAAGCCAAAGGTAGCAAACGTCACAGGCAAAATTCGTCCGCCTTCACCCAAGCCTAAGCGCAGGTAGTGAGCTAAATTACCTCCCAACACCAATGGTAAATAGCCATAGGCAAGTTCTACAAATCGCCGAGGCTTACGCCCAAATTGAATTAGTTGCATTAAGCCATATGCCACAAATGTGACAGTTGCCGGAATCATCAAAGCTAGCAGCGATAATCCTAAATGTTGCCAAAAATTAGTTAAATTTAGTTGCAACCCCAACGCAGATAAGATTTCTGGTAAGCGATGCAGATATACTCCACCTAACAGCAAAAACAACAATGCTACTTCATAGGTGCGAGGTACATGAGTTGTCCACAATTCAATGCCAGGGGGACGCAAATTAAACTCGACGGAACGGTGGGGACAAGCTTTCAGACAAGTCATGCACAACACGCAATCTCTGTTATCTTCCAACTGTGCGGGGTGAGAGTACAAAGGACATCCATTAGTTTCCATACCTTCGCCTTTTTGCGGCCCGCCTTTGTAACACTGGTAAGTGGTGCAGCTGGCAGAACAGATACCTTGTTGCGCCCGAAGTTCGGTCATGGAGAGTTTAGCAAATAAACCATTCATACCACCAATGGGACAGAGATAGCGACACCAAAACCGTCGCTCAAAAAGAGCAGAGAAAATCATCGCCCCAGCAGTAATTAATAGCAGCAAACAAGCGCTCAGATAGGCGGTGTCTTCTAAATGCCAGAGTTCTTCCCATAAGAAAATCAACGTAAATAGCCCAAATACAAACCAGCCGCCCCATTTCTCGGCTTTTTCTCTCGGCCAGCGCTTGAGTTTTCTCGGCCACAGCCATAGCGAAAGCTTTTGCGTAATTTCCCCGTAAATCATGAAGGGACAGACAGCACACCACACACGACCTAAGAAGGGAAAGAGAAATAAGAAGAAAGGCCACCACCAAGCCCAAAATAGATTTAATGCAAAATTGCGATCGCGTGTTTGCGGGCCGATAAATAACACGCCAACAAGAATAGCAAAAGCTGCGACAGTGAAACCATAGTTAATGCGATCGGGCCACCAAGAACTCCGCAAAAACCGCCGCAACTGGGGATAAGCATTCAACAAATTGACGCGAAAGTGCTTTTTCTTGCTGTTGGCTGACCAAAAAATTTCTTCTGTGAGTTCTCGTCTTTCTCCAGCTTGCACAATCGCCCGTTCCACCAAGTTTTTCAACTCTTTGAGATTCCCAGGGAAATCATAAGACTGCAAGCGGCGCACAGCTTCTGGTGTGATATACGGTTTTGGCAGACCTCTAGCTCGAACGTAAAGACTGGTGTAATATTCTACCTGGGCTTGAATATCAGTTTTGCGTACCCGCAGCGGTGGCACTTTGATAATATGACCGACACAGCGTTCAATTGTCGCTTGGGTTTTTTCGGAAACAATGAGAATTCTGGCTTGAGTGAGGCGAGGTTCGGCGGCTGGCTCTCCGGGACGAGTAACAGGGGTGTATTTGCCCGTCTTGAGCAACTGCTCCATAGACGGTAATAATTCTGTGGGCAAATCTTGGATGTTGTTGAGAATTAAGCTACCTTCTCCCAACCATTCCAAAAGTCCTGGTTTACCGCCAGCACGACCAAATAAATCTGCGCCGCTAGTTTGCAGAATCCCACAGTTGACTTTAATAATTGGTTGTCGTCGATAGGGAGAACCGTAGTGAATCAGGGCGGCGATATTATCTTTTTCTAAGCCTGGTTCCCCAAAAATATCTACAGACTTGCGGTCATTAGCGGCTTCTCGAATTTGCTCTCGCAGACGCACGGCGTAACGACTTGTACCAATGATTCCCCGTTGTGCTTTCGTGACTAAATATGGTCGCAAAGCTACAGAACGTTCTTGTTCGTAAGATAAAGCAGATGTTACCTGAGCTAATTCTTGAGCCAATTGCCGAGAAAAAGCTTGAGTAATTTCAGAGTATTGGCTAACTAAGTCACGAAATTTAGCCGCAGGTATAAACCAGAAGTGACATTCTGTGACAGCGGTAATTGTGAATTCGGCTAACTCATCTAAGAGTAATTCCTTGAGGTGAATAACTGAGCCAGGAAGGAACCCACGAGCAAAAGCTGGGTTACTTTGATTGTTATTATCGCTTTCGAGTTGACCTTCTACAAGAATGTAAAGTGCTTCTGGGGAAGTACCTTCGCTAACTAGAGTTTTGTGGGCTGGCACAACTTGTTCTTCGATCGCGCTAGCGATCGCATCTAAAACCTCAGGTGAGAGAATTCCTAAAGTCGTGCGTTCTTGTAGCCATTTAACTATGTCTGGAGATGTCATTGTGCGTTCTCCGTTCAGGCTGCTGTATAAAAGGATTATCCCTGAAAGCAATGTCAAAAGAGCTGCCTAATGAATTTATCGGATCTGCCTAATCTCTGGGTTCCCTTGGTACTTCTAGGTTTAATCGTGCTAGCGGCTGTGTTTTTCAGTCGCAGCAGTTGATCTGCTCCAGTCTAAGATTATGTCAGATAAAGCAGTAGTGCCTTATTTTGTCTGGCAGCACTTTGGTAATAATCAACAATTTCGTTGTAATAATCCGTCATCCATTCCAACATTTCTTCATCAGACCAGTCAATCCAAGGTATTGGTTCTGGCTTCTGAGATTCTCGGATAAAACGATTTTGGAAACCCTCTTGTGAAAGTTCTAATAACCCATCAAGAATTTGTTCAACTTCATCGCCTGGTTCTAGATACCGTATGGGGCCATAACCCGTTTCATAACCAATTTCTTTTCCAGCGCCAAAAGCATTAACTAAAGGCAAACCATCCCATGCAGAATTTTTTATTACTATAAATGGCAGAAAATCTTTTTT
This sequence comes from Dendronalium phyllosphericum CENA369, assembly GCF_016056275.1. Lineage (GTDB taxonomy): Bacteria > Cyanobacteriota > Cyanobacteriia > Cyanobacteriales > Nostocaceae > Dendronalium > Dendronalium phyllosphericum. The sequence goes on from NZ_JAECZA010000012.1 coordinate 135,207, forward strand.
ATATCCTTTCTCTACAATCAATTCGGGAATTTTCCCTTGATATTTATCATAATAGCTTGGAATATACCCAGCTAATAAAGATGTAGCATAATAGCTTGGAACATATCCAGCTAATAAAAATGTTACTTCTTGCCAAGATTTGTGTAAATCTAGTTCGGGGGTTTCCCACTCAGCGAGGAACTTTTTTTCTAGAACCTGCCAATCATAAATTATGCTTCCATTTTTGACGCTTTCCAGGAATCAACCAACTTAAACCTTTACTTTCTGGCAGTTGACCGAAGCGCGCTTTCACTTCTTGTTTCGTTTTTTCAGCAGGTTCTGCTGGCCAATAACTTGCTCGTTGCCAAAACGCAGATTCTGGCAACCATTGAGCATCAAAAAAAGCATTTGTAAGAAGTGGGTCTTCTCTAAGTAAATCAAGTGTTAAACCAGAAATTTGCTTAATTTGACCTGTAATTCCCATACAAATTTATTGGAATACTTAAAAAATATTCTAACCAGAATATAGCTAATGCAAACATTATAATTTATCCAGATTAATCAAATGTAAATGCAATACCTAAATACAAAAGATATTAGAATTGCAAAACCCACTCCTACATAAAATACACTATTAATTCCTCCCAAAACGAAGACTATACCCATCAAGAGTGGGCCTAAAGTTTGCCCTAATCCTAAAAATGTCCTATTTATAGATAAAATTGTTGTCAGATATTCTTTTGGTGCTAAATTAGCTAAAAGTGTTTGAATACTATGCAAACTAATACCCAAACCAATGCCAAAAATTGTAGTGGAAATTAAGAGAAACCAGACATTAGGCATTAAGGGAACAATCAACATAGCTAAAACATCCAAAATAAAAGATGCTTGAACTAAAGTTTGAGGCTTAAATCTTTTATTTAATTTTCCCAACTGAGAGGATGTAATTATAATTGCTACAGAAATACTGGAAAGTAATATACCAATTATGGCGGGTGAGGCTTGGAAAATATCATTAATTAATTGTGGTAAGTAAGTTATGTAAGCACCATAAAGAAGAACAAAATTACCAGTACTGACAATGAATAATCCGAATAATTTACGATTTTTGAGAACTTTTGCTGCATTACCTAAATCAACTTGGCGATTGCGATCGCTTTTTAATTCGGGATTATGAAGTGTGAATAAAACCAACAATCCAATGGGAATTGCCACTACAGGTAGCATAAACGGATAATACCAACCCATAGTTGCCAATGCACCGCCAATCGTTGGATAAATAGCTGTACCGACATTAGTAATACTGCCACTGTAGCTCATTACAGTAGTACGTCTATCTTTTGTATACAAATCATTAATCAAAGTAAAACTAAGAGAAAGCAAAGAGGCAGCACCGATGCCTTGGATAAAACGCAAACATAGTAACAGATTAAAGTTACGAGAAAAGGCACAAGCTATACCAGCAATACCATATAAAAATAGTGAAGTAACAATAAATTTTTTTCTGCCCCATCTATCAGCAAGGATACCAATAACAGGGACTAAAACAACAGCAGGAAAAGTGAAAGTTGAAATTAACAAACCAACATCACTGGGATTTACTTTCAATTCTTTCGCAAGGCTAGGGAAAGCTGGAGTTATGCTAGAAACACCGAGAACAGCAATCAAAGCGATTGTACAAATAATCTGAAAATTCAGCTCTAGATATATTGGTTTGCGCTGCTCAAATTGACTTTTTTCTTCTATTGGATTCATAAAATTACCCTGTTTATAGCAGTCTAGAATAATTTGTGAAACTTGCAAAGCTCTCTATTTTTCTCTTTTCCTTGGCGTTCTTAGCAGTATCCTGCGGTAAGCCGCTTTGCGTCTCCGATAAACAAATCTTCTCACGACTCAAACAGAATTACTATATGAATATACAAAAACGCAAAGCAACTAAGGAGTTACTTTGCGTTTCATTACTCAAAATTACGACTTACGAATTAGTATTAGGCTGCGGCTTTTTCTTCCAGTGGTTTAAAAGTCTTTTTACTAGCACCGCAGATCGGACAATACCAATCATCAGGAATTTCTGCAAAAGGCGTTCCAGGTGCAATTCCCGAATCAGGATCGCCAGTTACAGGATCGTAAATCATGCTGCATTGTCTGCAAATCCATTTCTGAGTTTGAGGATCGTTACCCGCAACTCTGGTTGTTTCTTTTCCCCCATTTAATACTTCTAAAGCTTCAGCATAGCGATCGGCGTGGTAATTTTCGATGAATTTTAACAAGCCAAAACGATGTGCAGCGTTACGAAATGTAGTTGCATGTTCGGTAGATTCTTGAGCTTGTTTTAAAAATTCTTCTACAGCTGGATTATCGCGATCGCGTTGAGCAGCAGCAGCAAATTCTGGATACATTGTGGTGTACTCATAAGTTTCACCTTCAATGGCCAAAGATAAGCAGCGAGAAGCAATTTCACGTTTTTGTTCGTCAGTTAAACTTGCTGCATCTTCTATCACAAGTTCTGGATGCAGTAATCTAAAATGTGCAAAAGCATGTTCAGTTTCTTGTTCTGCTGTTTCTTTAAAAAGTTTCGCTAAGTCTGTAAATCCCAGTTTACGCGCTACGTCAGCAAAAAACAGATACTTGCGATTTGCCATCGATTCACCACCGAAGGCAGCTTCTAAGTTTTGCAGTGTAGTAAAGTTTGATAAATCCATGATATTGTTGTCAGTAACGTGATTTGTGCCTGGAAAAATACAGAGTTTCAAAACAGGTATATAAGCAAAGTAACTCATTGTTTTTCAAGTTTTTATACCTTGATATATCCGTTTTGTATAGCTGTTAAGCTAATTATAAATCCGAAAATATATCGTTGAGTGTTGATTGTCAACAGTCTAATCGAGTCCATGTGCAATTTTTATATAGAACAGCTTATCAACTAATAGATATCTGTAATTACTTTGCTATCTCAATTATTAAGCTTTGATACTAAATAATGCAGCATGAAAAAGTCCTAAAGGGTTAGGACTTAAATAAAAATTTTCAATTTTTCTGTATTATTTAGTCTGAAAAAGTCAGATCCCGAAATTTGAAGCAGGGGGAGCAGGGGGACGCGGTGATGAGGGGGATGAGAGGGATGAGGGAGATGAGGAGAATAACTTCCGACCTCCGACTTCTGCCTTTTGACAACTAACAACTGACAACTAACTCCTGCTTCTCAAATCAGGCTATTCCCCCATTGACGCGGATATTTTGCCCAGTTATCCATCGTGCTTCGTCGCTGGCGAGAAATGCCACTACATTAGCGATTTCTTGAACATCTCCCAGTCTACTAAACGCTGCCATATTGGCTAAACGGTCAATTTGTTCTTGTGTCTTGCCTTCTCGAAACAATTCTGTATCTGTAGGGCCAGGAGAAATAACATTGACAGCGATTTTCTTGCAACCCAATTCTTTAGCAAGTACTCGCGTAATTTGTTCGACAGCACCTTTGGTGGCCACATAAGCACTATAAGTAGGCAACATCATCGCTGTGGTTGATGAGGAAAAGTTGATAATCCTTCCACCTTCTGCCATGTGTAGCGCAGCTTGTTGACAAGTAAAATAAGTGCCTTTGACATTAACGGCATAAATATTGTCAAAATCTGCTTCTGTAGTTTCAGTAATTGGTTTATAGAAAGCAATTCCGGCATTATTCACTAAAATGTCAACCTTGCCAAAGCGTTTAATAGTTTCCTCAAACAGCCGTTGAATATCTGCTACTTTGCTCACATCTGCTTGTACAGCGATCGCTTCTACTCCCAACTTCTCGATTTCTGCAACAACTTCTTGTGCTTTAGTTGCGTTACCCGCATAGTTAACGACAACAGACGCACCGTTACCTGCTAATTTCAGGGCGATCGCTCGTCCAATACCCCGCGATGCACCAGTAACAATTGCAACCTTTTCTGTTAAAGCTGCCATAGATTCACCCAGTTTTACTTTGGTTAACTAAATAAAAAATAGAAGCCAAGAACTAGGAAAATATTTTAACTCTTGTACAGACGCGATTTATCGCGTCTATACTCCTAATTTTTGTACAGACGCGATTAATCGCGTCTCTACTCCTAACTTCTCACCGATGGCTAGCAGAAGGGACTTTTCCATCATGACTAGAATCAGCCAATTGAGGCTTGCGGCGCGGCCGCAAGCGATCGCGGATGGTGTTAACCAGGATATACAACACTGGCACAATAAATAAACTCAATAAGGTAGAGACCAACATTCCACCAAAAACAGCAGTACCTAGAGATTGTCTGCTACCTGCGCCAGCGCCTTCAGCATTTACCAATGGCAAAATACCCAAGATAAAAGCGAAGGAAGTCATCAGAATTGGCCGCAAGCGTTCTTCGGCTGCTTGCACTGCTGCTTTGGTAATTGAAAGTCCTTGTTCGCGCAGTTGGTTGGCAAATTCTACAATCAAAATTGCGTTCTTACTTGCCAAACCAATCAGCATTACCAAACCAACTTGACAAAAGATATCGTTATTTAAACCCCGCAACGACTGTGCTGATAGCGCTCCCAAGATAGCCAAGGGCACAGCCAACATAATAATCAAGGGGTCAAAGTAATTTTCGTACTGAGCTGCCAATACTAAGAAAACGAAGACAAGTCCCAAGCCAAATATCAGGGGTGCTAGACCGCCGGATGATTGTTCTTCAGCGGAGATTCCCGACCATTCATAACCGAAACTTTGCGGCAAAACCTGCTGTGCAGATCGCTGCATTGCTTCAATTGCTTGACCGGAACTGTAGCCAGGAGCCGCCGAGCCGGTGATTTCTATCGAACGGAACAAATTATAGTGGTTAATTGTTTGCGCTCCAGTGGTTGGAGTGACTTTCACTAAATTGCTCAGAGGAATCATTTGATTAGTGGCAGAGCGAACGTACAAGCGACCGATATCTTCTGGGTTGGAGCGAAACTTAGCGTCTGCTTGCACATAGACGCGGTAAGTGCGTTGCTCTAAATTAAAATCGTTGACGTATCGGGAACCCAAGTAACTTTGGAGGGTATTGAAGACATCCTGTACAGATACTTGCAAGGCTTCGGCTCTGTTGCGATCTACTTGAATCAACAGTTGAGGTGTATTCGCAGCAAAAGTACTAAATACAGGTTTTTGCAATTCTGGTGACTGATTGGCACGTCCGAGTAACTGACCCATGAGTTGCACCATGGTATCTAAGGAGTTGTTGCCTTGTCTGTCTTGTAATTCAAATTGGAAGCCGCCAAAACTTCCCAAACCCCGAATTGCTGGGGGATTAACTGGTAATACTCTTGCTTCGGTAATTCCTGAGACTTTTTTCTGTAAATTGGCGATAATTCCCTGTGCTGAGTGACTATGTTCTTTACGTTCATCCCAAGGTTTGAGTGTTGTAAAAATCGCACCGTTATTAGCACTGTTGCCACTAAAACCAAAGCCACCGATGGCAAAAGTACCTACGACTTCTGGCAATTTCAGAATTTCTTTTTCCACCTGGCTCATGACATTGCTGGTGTAGTTGAGTGAAGTTCCTTCTGGCCCTTGAATAATAGTGATGAAATAGCCTTGGTCTTCATCAGGGAAAAATGCAGAAGGTACGCGGGTGTAAAGCCAACCCGTCAGTCCTAAAGACACTACAAACAGTAATAAGACAATTCCTTTGAAACGATTTAAACGAAGCAGCGATCGCTCGTATTTATTCCGCGTCCAATCTACACCGTTATTAAACTTTCCAAACAGCCAACCCAGCCAACCACGCGGTTTTTGCCCCCGACGTAGCAGCAGTGCTGACAGGGAAGGACTCAAAGTTAAAGCGAGAAAGGTTGAGATGGCGATCGAGAAGGCGATCGTTAATGCAAATTGTTTGTATATCTGTCCGGTAGCACCAGGAAAAAAGGCAACGGGAACGAACACCGCCATTAGCACCAAGGAAGTGGCAACCACTGCCCCAGTTAGTTCGCGCATGGACTCGGATGCTGCCTGACGCGGCGACATTCCTTCATCTTCAATCAAGCGAGAGATATTTTCAACGACGATAATCGCATCATCGACCACTAGTCCGGTGGCGAGAGTTAAACCAAACAAAGTCAGAGTATTGATGGAAAACCCAAAGACCTTAACGAAGGCAAATGTCCCAATCAATGCCAGAGGAATTACAATTACCGGAATCAGGGTGGTGCGCCAATCCTGCAAGAAAATATAAATGACTATGACTACAAGGACGATCGCCTCAAACAACGTCTTGACAACTTCCGAAAGAGATGCTGTCACAAACAAAGTTGTGTCAAACGCTACTTGATATTTCATTCCTGGCGGAAATTTTTGTGCTAGTTGCGCTATTTCCGCTTTCACTGCTTTGGCAACGTTTAAAGCATTACTTCCTGGTGTGGTAAATATACCAACACCCACGCCGTCTTGACCTCTAAATCGCAGGAATGTGTTGTAATTTTCTGCTCCTAGTTCGGCTCGGCCGACATCTTTGAGCTTGATTAGGCTACCATCGGTACTTGCTTTAATTACTAAATCCTCAAATTCTGGGACTTCCGTAAGTCTGCCGACGGCTCGCAAGTCGATTTGATACATTTGATCGGATGCCGATGGTTGCTGACCGATTTGCCCAGCCCCTACCTGCAAGTTTTGGGCGTTGAGAGCATCGATCACATCTTGGGCAGTCAAGCTGCGACTGGCAAGGCGATTGGGGTCGAGCCACAAACGCATGGCATAACGACGTTCGCCAAAAATTCGCGCTTCACCTACACCGTTGATTCTTTTGAGAGCATCTATTAAATAGAGGTCGGCGTAGTTGCTCAAAAATACGTTGCTATACTTTTGGTTATCGCTGTATAGCCCGATCGCTAACAAGATATCGTTGGATTGCTTGCTAACTGTTACCCCAGTTTGCTGCACTGGTTGCGGCAGTTGTGGTTCAGCCAGCGACACGCGATTTTGCACGTCAACTGCTGCAATATCTTTGTTACGGGAAGCGTCAAATGTGACTGTAATCGTACTGCTACCACTATTGCTACTGCTCGAAGTCATGTATTTCATGCCTTCGACACCGTTAATCTGTCGTTCCAAAATTGTCGTAACTGTGTTTTCTACGACTTCGGCACTAGCACCAACGTAGTTAGCAGTGACGTTAACTTGAGTCGGGCTGATTTCTGGATACTGCGTTGTGGGAAGTGTCGGAATACTGATTGCCCCCACGAGCAGAATGACTATGGCGCAGACACTGGTAAAAACAGGTCGCTTAATAAAGAAGTCAACAAACATAGGGTAATGGCAGTGGTTATTGGGTACTGGGCATTGGGTATTGGGTATCAGGTATCCTAATCCCTGTCCCTACTAAGACTCAGGATTGATGGGAACTCCATCTCTGAGATTCAATAATCCTGAGGTAATGATTTTTTCTCCTGGTTCTAATCCTTCCAGTACTTGGTAATTATTACCCGTGATATTGCCTAGCTTCACTGGCTTTTGCTTGGCTACTAGTTGAGACTTTCCATCTGATGATTTCTGTGTAGCGGTAACGTAGACGAAATTTTCCCCAGCCACTCGCGCCACAGCAGTTGTTGGGATTAGTACACCTGGACGTTGACTAAATATGACTTTAGCCTGGACGTACCCATCTGCTTGTAACTGACCTCTAGCGTTATCGTATAGAGCGATTATCAATATTGTTTGATTGTTATTAGTCGCTGTCGGAGAAATAAAAGATACCCTGGTGGTAGCGATATTACGCCCTTGGGCATCCATTAACTGTACTAGCGTTCCTTTACGTACTTGGGATGCGCGTTCAAGTGGTACAGAGATGTTTACTTCTAATGGTCGGTTTTGAGTGACACTTACTAACTGTGTGGAAGTATTGACAAAGTCGCCTATTTTAACCGGAAAGTCGCCAACTATGCCAGCAAAAGGAGCTGTAATTCTGTAGTACTGCAACTGGACTTTTTGCTGATTAGTATTAGCCAAGGCTTGTTGTACGGCTTTTTGTGCTTGGGAGACAGAAGCTTGCTGCGCTTTGATTTTGGCTTCGTTAGCATTATAAGCAGCTCTTGCTGTCGCTAGCTTATTTGCATACTGATCCCTAATTTGTACGGCTACGGCTCCTTGAGCAGCCAGATCGGCATAACGCTGGTAATCCTGCTGGTTCAATTTCAAATCTGCAAGGAAAGATTGTCTATCTGCTTCAAAGGATCTTAAATTAGCTTGGGCATTTGCTAGTTGCGATCGCGCCGCTTGTGCGGCAGCATCAATACTGTTAACTGCGGCTTGCTGTTCTCTTGGATCTATTTGAATAATTGGATCTCCCGTTTTAACCACAGTTCCCGACTTGACAAATATCTGAGTCACCTGACCTTCAATTCTCGGTTGCAAGGTAACTGAACGGCGCGACACTAGCCTACCGATATATATTCCGCTCTCTTCTATCTGACCCGCTTGTACTGTAGCTACCTTGACCGTTGCTGCTTGCGGTTGACTATTAGCAGTTGTCGGTGTTTTATGCGGAGCAAGCAAATACCAAGCGATCGCTCCTCCACCCCCTATAAGTAGTATTAAAGCTATCAATAACCGAAGCCACCGCCGTTTTTTCGGAGGTGGCTCGTATGAGGTTTGTGAAATACTGTCTCTAAACTCTGTTTGTGGCTCAGGGGATGTCATGGCTTACAAGCGACCTAAGAACAACTTAAAAAATTAACTAGTTAATAACAACTGAATCAGGATTTTCAATTATAAATTACTGATTTAGTATGAAGTACTGCGACAAATTGTATGGTATTCATTCAGATAAATATACAGCCTCAGAGATTTTCTACAATCTACCCAAAGGTGAGTTGATGTAAATATAGTTTACAAATCAAGCGATACTATTGTCTTTTCAAATATTGCGTAAAATATTCTAATATTGCTATTATTAAATATTTGTAATTAAGAAATACACAACAAACTTCATCGGCTATTGGGCTGACAAATTGCATCATTCACACTTTTCGCAAAAGCTTTCAGGGAACTCCAAAAAAGAAATTATCCAATTTCTAAACTTGATTACGACTTTTTCTCCCCTGTTAAGAGTTCCCTGCGTTCAAAGCGATACAATATTTTTTTATGTAGTTCACTTTGTTATAACATGATACTTCTAACAATTTAGTATCAGGGTAAATTATGTGCAGATGAGAGCAACATTTGCTCAAAAGCTTTGGATAGTGCTGTTTGAAACCGCTGCCGATGCTTTAACTTGAAAAAAGGTCGTACTATTTCTGCGATCGCACTACAGCCGTCTCTATTATCAATCACTTTAATTGCCCGTAAAGTCCCAAGTTGTATTTCTTTTTTAACCATCAACTCCGAAATTCCAATTGCACCTACACTATTCTCAATAGCTGCTTTTGTCATTTCTCCACTGTTAAAAACTAAAATGACATTCAGTTCGCCCAGATTAATACCCCAATTTTGTAAGGCTTCTTCAAACCTTTGCTGAGTTCCAGAACCAGGTTCTCGCATTACCCAAGGAGTTTGAGTTAGTTGCGTTAACTCAATTTCTCCCCGCTCAAACCAAGGGTGAGTTTGACCGACAACAATTTCTAAGCGATCGCTTCCCACAATTTCGTACTCTAGAGTATTCTGAAGCGCTGGCTTAATATCTCCTTCCACCAAGCCCAAATCAAATTGTCCCATTGCTGTACCGATACAAATCTCTTCGGTATTAGCAAGAGTGCAGTCAATCTGGATATGAGGATATTGACTTTTAAACTTGCTAATTTTGCTTGGCAGCCAATAGTTACCAATTGTCAAACTCGATCCTAACTTCAATTCGCCTCGTTGCAGATTATTCAATTCGCGCAATCCTCGTTCTGTCAAAGAGACTTGATCGAGAATTTTTTGGGCTTCCACTTGTAGTAACTTGCCAGCTTCCGCAATCTCAATATGGCGACCAATCCGATGGAACAGTTTTACTCCGTATTCTTGCTCTAAGTTGTGGATTGCTGCACTGACGGCAGGTTGGGTGATATAAAGCTCTTCCGCTGCACGGGTAAAGTGTAGATGTTCTGCCACGGTAATAAAGATTTTTAGCTGCTCAAGCGTCATCCCTGCCATTTAAAGTGTCCTAAAAAACTAGTGTCAAAATTTAATCACTTACATTTATCATTTTGACAAAAAAAAGCATTTGATTCTATCAATTAGGTCGCCTAAAGTATAAATCAAGCCTTCAGCACTCGGCCAAACGGCTAAGGCAGAGATTGTAAATTCCAATTAAGCGAAAAAGCGATCGCTCGCAAATACCTTCAGAGAGTTCTAAAAAACCTCTCCTCCAAGCTTTATTCAACACAACCAAGCACTTGACGCTATCCAGGTGTCTGCGGTAAAGGCTTTGCATAACAGCGATCGCAAAGGCAATTAAAGGAGATAAATATGAATAGTTGGTTGATTAGTACAATAATTATTGGGATTTCTGCTGCTTTTGCCACCACATTTGACGACAATTTATATTTGACAGCTTTTTTTGGAAAAGTCAACCGCACTTTTCGAGCTAGACATATTGTTCTCGGTGAATTTGTTGGATTCACTGCATTAGTAATGGCTAGTCTCCCTGGCTTTTTAGGCGGTCTAATTCTTCCAGAAGCTTGGATTGGATTGCTGGGATTCTTACCAATCGCTATTGGGATTAGTCATCTCTTAAGTAAAGAAGAAGAAACAGCAGTGCAAACTGTCTCAGTTGACGTAACTCCTGCTAAATCTCAGCTCCGCAAAAGATCGCTCTTGGCAACTCTGCGCGATCCCCAAACCTATCGCGTTTCCGCAGTCACCATTGCCAATGGAGGAAACAACATCGGAATTTACGTACCGTTGTTTGCTAGTAGCAATCTCCCAAGCTTAGGGGTAATTTTGTGTGTTTGCTATATGACTGTTGGAGTCTGGTGCTTCCTTTCTTACAACTTAACTCGTAATCCTCTCATGGCTCCTGTTCTGGCTCGCTATGGTCGCAAAGTCTTCCCTTTTGTGTTGATCTGGGTAGGATTCTCCATTCTCATGAAAAGTGGCTCATTTCAACTTTTACCTAGTCTGGCAATGTTTTCCCATTAAGCGAATCGGCTGATACCAATATAGGATTAGAGATTGAAAGTTTTTCTAAAAATACTATTGTAAAAATCTTAAATAATACTACCTATCCTGATTGGTATCTTGCAAATAATCAATGTTGATATAGTTATTGTGCCATTAATCAATTTCACAAAGTAAATATTTTGAATTTTTCGCAACTCATATATCATTTTGTATTTATCCTTAATAGTTAATAATAAAAAATAAATTTTGCCATCAAATTTTATACTAAGTTATTTAGATATTCATTTTAACTAATTTAAAAATCAACAAATTTTTCTAAAACCTCTGAAATTTATATTTTGGCTGGTTTTTGGAATATTAACTATACTTAATTTTTTAAAAAAAATGAACAAACGTATTAAGTATAAGTCGGTAATAAAACTATCTCAGTGGATAGAAATTATCTGGAGAGAGATTTGCTATTACCTTGGTATTATTTTGAGAGAGGCTTCATCGGGAATAAGGGTGTTATTGATGCAGTTGTTAAAACCTACAGAAGAAGATAAGGATAAGAAAAAGTCAGGACGATTGAATCCGTCACGAATACGAGATCACTTAGCTAATGAGCGCACTTACCTCGCTTGGATGCGAACTGCGATCGCTCTTTTAGGTTTTGGTGTCGTTATTGTACGTCTACGTGCCTTCCAAGTACCCCTAGTACCTCGTCCTGGCACTGGCTGGAAGTTAGGCTTAGTCTTCTCACTAGTGGGTTTGATTACAGTGTGGCTCTCAACGGCACACTATTTCGCCGTTCGCCGTGATATTGAAGAAGACACCTATGAACCTACAGACCGTTGGGTACTCTTGTTCAGTCTCGCCATCATGATTCTGGGTGCTGGGGTAGTTTATTTTGTCTTTACGAGTCCTTTAGACCCATTAAGTCCAGTGATACCTGAGTAATTTTTGGCTCATAGTTATTATTTATTAACCCAAAGTTACCGTAAAACTTATTATGTAACAAGATAAAAATTTTACCCTCTTTGATGTACTCTCAGAGGGTTTTTCGCAATTCATCTGTCTGAGAGATACAAGTTCAAACAAAACGAAAGTAGTTATCGTTAAGACTTAGACCTGTAATACCGTTTCTTTATGAGGCTGCGCTAAATTTCTTTAGCTGTTTCTTTGTGTACTTTGCGTCCTTTGCGGTTCGTTATATCATTCAGCGCATCTTCACACAGAATTGGTATAACTCCTCTTACAACAGCAATGAGTACGCCTATTTCTAGAATAATAGACAGCAGGGAACAAGGTTAAAAATCTTTCGGTATATGGCTTTGTTCTTAAAATTTGTACCTTATTCACCTGCAATCTGCTGTATATACTTATGCGTTGTGGTAAATTTTCAAAACATGTTTTCTTTTTAACATAACTCCAAACCCGCCTGCCAAAATAGAACCGAGTGTAGTTAAAGGTTCGGGGACTGGTTGACCGTTGTTTGTCAGTGAAGCATTTGTTACCGACAATGTTGAAGAGCCAATGCTATCAATTACATCGATAACACCGATGCCTACGTTATAAGTGCCGGCTGTTGCGAAGGTATAGCTAAAAGAAGAATTTGCGGTTAGAGGAATAACTGAGTTGCTAACCGTCACAAAAGCGCGATCGCTAGAGAAAGTATCGTAGGTTAACAAGGAATAGTCGAAACTGATAACATCTCCAGCCAGAACATTAAAAGCTTTCTTGATGGCAGAACCTTCGGTAGCATCAAGACCGAGGTCTCCTGAGTTGAGACCTAAAAAAGTTTCTAAGGAGTTAATGTAAGTTGGATCGTTACCTGAGACATTGTAGTTAGAAGCATCATCACTACCATCAGCGAAGGCATTTGTGAGAGTCGCTTGATTTGGAACTGTGACAACATCACCTGACTTGTCCCAACTGCTCAAATCAATGCTGGCAGCAAAAGAGGGGGAAATAACAGTAAAGCCGCTTAAGCCAAATAAGCTGAAGACTATAGCCTTGTGAATTTTTTGTTTGATAGTTGTAGCCAACATATTAAACTCCTACAGTTAAATTAGAACAGGTTGTGTGTAGATATAAGTCTTTTTATCCCCTCCAAGTTTTGCTCTGGAGAGTAAAGAAAAGCCCTAAAATACGAAGTTGCTGGGGCTATTAAGGGTATCTGGATTTGTTAATTTCACTGTGATAAAAGGTCTGAAGATGTCACCAGTAGCGAGTCCATCAGTGTCAATTTGCACGCTGAAGTTATTTGCACTAGTACCCTGTACAACTTTCACATAGCCATCAGCTATGGCATTAGTGCCGTTGTAGCCTCCCGTGACTAGGCTATCGAGCAGTTGAGTCAAGACAATATTATCTTTGCCAACTTCAAAATCAGTAATTGTGTCCCCGCGATCGCGGATGTTAGTGTAGACAAATTGGTCATTACCGCCTCCGCTTGTAAGTTTATCCGCACCTTGTAAGCCGATGATGCGGTCATTGCTGGAGGTGCCAGTAAGTTCGTCACGTCCTGATGTACCCGTGATTTCAGCTTCATTAACAACATCTAAGATAACTGAAGTGAAATCATCCTCATTGGGATTATTGTTATTAGGAGTAGAATCAGGATCTCCCTCATCAACAGCAATCACTTCAGCAGTGTTGGTGATAGATTGTCCTGAGCTAACGTTTGCAGTAATTTTGAGGCTAACATCTTCATTAGGTGGCATATTCCCGACAGTCCATATCCCTGTATTGCTGTCGTAGCTTCCTAAATCTGCGGACGCAGAAACAAAACTTAATGCTCCTGGTAAAATATCTTGTACTTTGATAACAGTAGCTGTGCCAGGGCCTTTATTAGTCAAGGTTAAGGTTAAGGTAACTTGATCTCCTATGCGAGGATTAGAATTACTAACTATTTGAGTTAATTCGAGGTCTGCATTAGGAGGCGTTATTGAATTGACAGTTTTTGTGCTGACCAGAAAATTGTTAGATAGGTTGTAATCATATTCACTGCTAGTAACGTTAGTTTTACTTAAAAGGTAACCTGAAGAGAAAGTGCCAAGAGTCAAATTCACTGTTGCACTTTCTCCACTATTGAGAGTTCCTAAGTTAGCTGTCACAACACTATTGTTCACGCTAACAGGATTTGTATTGCCAGTGTTGATGAAACCCGAACCGATGAAAGTACCAGGGTTAGCTGAACTTAAACCTGTATCGAAAGCTTGGGAAATTGTATCGTTAGGTTCACTTAAAGTAACTTGATTACTAAAATTACCACTGCCGACGCTAACATTAAGTGTGTAAGTGCCAGAAGTATAACCATATCCAGTGGGCGAACCTGTAAAGGGATCGTAGTAGAAATCATAGTAGCTGCTTACCCCAACATAATAAGTTTGAGCAGAACTAGCAGTGAAGTCTATATAAGAGTCTGTTGAAAAGCTTTCACCAGGAGCCGGATTGTTATCACTTACAGCGACTTGATTTCCAGAAGAGTCAAATAGTCGTAAAGCTGAGTCTAATCCAGAGCCAAATTCATTAGCATCAAGATCGATGGTGACTTGATCGCCTGAATTCAATTGAAACTTAAGGAAATCTAAATAGTTTAGAGGACGAGGGGGAACTATGGTTGTTGCTGAGACAACATTAACCCCAGATGGCAAATTTTCGGTAAGGGTTACATTGTTTGCCGTACTAGGGCCGTTATTAGTAACAGTCAGAGTATAAGTGTACTGCTCACCTAGATCGACTGCTCCTGTACTATCAGTTCTCGTTAATGACAGGTCACTGCCAACCGCATTAGTAGGCGTAAGAGATAAATTGTAGTTAGTGTCACCTTCATACTGATCTACCCGAACATAGTAAGTCCCTGCTGCTAAAGCACTAATATCGATAACTTCAGCATCAGATCCTTCCAACTCAGAGGTACTAATGATTTCATTAGAGTCAATTGTTCCATCATTGTTGCTATCTTGAGCAAGTTCTAGGTCAGCATCCGCAGCTAGACCATTGAGTTCTATTCTTAACCCACTGACATTAGCAAGACTAAAACGATAAAAATCTTCAGGATCGACATTGCCGACAAAATCACTAAAATTGGATGCGCTATTGAGAGAGCCAATATTTAAAGCTGTGCTTGGCGTACTTCCTGCTTGATCTGGCGGGATGATTGCTGTCGTTGCTGATAGGTTGAGGTTGTAGTCTGTATTGCCACTGTTGCGAGAGAGCCAGACATAGTAAGTTCCCGCCACTAACCCATTGATATTAATTGCTTCTGGTTCATTACTCTCAGCGTCTGATACGGCAATTATTTCATCGAAGTCAATGACTCCATTATTGTTAATATCTTGCCCCAGAGTAGCAACTAAATCTCCTTGATCTAATCCACTAACTTCCAGACTAAAATCGCTTACGGTAGTAATTTTAAAGCGATAGTAGTCATCTGGATCGACTTTACCAATAAAATCAGTCCGGGTTAAACTGCCACTGAGGATTCCTAAATCCTGAGCATTATTAGGAGTATTACCCGCATTGTCTGGGGGAACTGGCAACGGGGGAACAGTTAAAGTCAGGTTGTAATTGGTGTCTCCACTTTTTTGAAATACTCGTAGATAATATATCCCTTCATCAAGATTAGGTAGGTTAATAGTTTCAGATTCGTTGCCTGATTTTGTTGAACTTGCAATTACTTCACCATTTTGACGAATACCATCTTCACTAAAGTCTTGAAATAGTTCAACATCTACATCCCCAGATAACCCATCTAGTAAGAGATTAAAATCTCTCGGAGTAGTAAAATAGCCTTCTTCACCTTGCAGACTTCCGATAACAAAATTATAATATTGCTCTGTATTGGTTGTATTAATACTACCAGATAGATATTGGCTGTTTTCTAAATTGCCAATATCTATAATGTTAGGAAAGGCATTCGTTTCAATAATGTTTGTGAAAAATGGACTAGCAATATTAAGAGAATTACTACTTACAGAAAATCCATTAAATGGTAGACTTTGATTTATTGATGGAGAACTCTGGGGAATAGGAATTTCAAAATGGATATGATCGAAATGAGGGTTAGCGTAACGGATAACTCCAGTATCAAAAAATCTAGGATCGTTGTAAAAAATTCGGGGAGATTCAGAAAAAGCATCAAGAAGTTCTTGTACTTCTTCTTCGGTTTGTGAAAAAACAAACAAGTTAGCATTATGTATAGCAGTAACTTTTGCTTTTTGATCTAGTTTTGGATTAACAAGATCCTTAGTTCTAATGCCATTGGCAAGATCAGATGGAATATTTGGATTGCCGATTCTGTAAGTATTTCCATCTCTTACGACAAATCCACCTCCCAGTGCCGCAACGTAAGAAACGCCGTTTACTCCAATAGATTTGAAAAAATAGCTACCAGGTATATCATCTATATCAATACTTCTCCCCCCATCATGAGTACTACTGGGATTACCAATGCCATTTTTTTGGGATACTCCTGTAGATTTCAAGTTACGATTTAGTGTTGACGTACCTAATTGAAGAAATTCCCCAGTATTATCTGTTCCATAAAACCTTTGACTCTGATTTGATTCTGGTGGAAAATCGAGATTTGAAATAGCACCACGCAATAAATTCCACTCTGGGGCATTAGCAGAATTTATAAATTTTTTGAAGGATTTGTCATCCTGCTGTGCAATTCTTTTTCTTGCTGAAGCAATTTCAGGTCGTACTGTAATATTAAATAGTTTTTTAGCCCAAGATAATTCATTGCCATCGTCTTGCCCGTTGACAGTTAGGGCTGCACCAGAATTTTGAGGAAAACCAAGATAAGCTAATCGCTGCTCTTGCCGATAAACATCCAGTTTGTTAGTACCAAAAGTTACCGTATTATCGGTTACTAAAGGCCCTTGTAAAGGAGCACCAGTAGAAAACCCATCAGTAATATTAAATTTGATAGGAATCTTAATATTACCATTAGTCATCGTTAAGGTACTTTCGCCCAAACCAGCATCATCCCTTGCTTGATCAAATTGAAGGAGAGTTCCGGCTAATGTAGGAACAAAATAAAATTTCCCAGTTTTAAGATCATCCTGAAAATTATCAACATTTTCGGCAACTTCGCCTCTACTATTACTGTTGCTTTCTAGCCCAAATCCATTAGGGTCTAATCCTGCATCCTGAATTGAAATTCCTCGCTTTACAAATTCTTTCAATAAATCAACTTCAATTACATCACCTAAAAAACCATCAATAGTTATTTCAAGTGGCAGTGTTTCTACATTAAAATCCCACGCAGTCCCCTCATTGGGAGCCGTTACTTTTATTGTTAATTCATCGGAATTTTTTTTAAGGATGATATGTTCTCCACTTTCACCACCACTTTGAAGACCGACATTTCCTACAATCCGCTTATCCTCATAAAGAATTTGAAATTCATCAGGAATTGAATAGTTTTGCCAGGAAAATTTCACTAAGGTAAGCTCAGATTCAAGAGGAAGTGAATAAACAAATGGAGTTGTTTGTTGACCTCCACTTTCTTGAATGCGTGCCTGCTCAATTTCAATAACTTGACCATTTATTGTAACAGTGGCAGTATCATCCCTAGTCTTCAATTGCTGTATTTGTTCTTCGCTTAAAACCTGTCCCTGCACTAAAGCTGAAAAAATCGCTCCCTCATCTCCCGGTGCATCGCTACTATTTAATGCAGCATCCACACGATGACCGTATTCTTCTAGCAGAATCGAGGCGATCGCTTCTGGTTTGACTTCCTTGAGGCTAAGAAATTCTTCAGACAGATAAATCCGGTTAGTCGCTACAGCATAAGCTCCCTTTGCTCCATTAATCTCTGTCCCTGAGACAATCTCAATTTGGGGAAAGTTGCTCACATCACCAGCTAGCCAAGCTCTCTGCAAAGGTTCTGTTACTATACCTTCTCCAAACGCTAATACCATGTTATGGCTGAATTTCGTATCACTGGCAAAGACTTGTAACCGCTTTTGTACTAAGAGGAAGGCTTGTTCTAGAGTTCCAAAAATTTCTGGGTTGAGGGTTAGAGTCGATTCTATAAGTAAGTTGTTGCTGAGGATGCGAGTTTTACTCATGTCTATAAGTCTTTTTTTGTTTAAAGGGTGAGAATAGTCAAGGGAAATCGAGGAGGCGATCGCTGATGCTTCAACCCCCTTCAGCTACTGAAGTTTTTTCAATTACCTATCACTTTTTAAAAGACAGTGGCTTACTCTCCGACTGATAGCAAGAATTTTTCTTCAATCACCCTTCGGAAAGTTTTCAATTTACCTTGCCTTTTCTGAATTAATTACTGTATGTGCTGTAGCTATTCATTCTAATAAATTACTACATTTAAGTAATTATACTAAAATTTATTTACCATACATTTAGCAAATCTAGTTAAATTTACTATCCATGTTCATCAAACCTTTACAGAGTTCAGTAAATTTACTAACAAAACTTTAAACTATATAGAAAAAATAAGAAAATAGCTGAAATTATTACCATTTGTGTAATAGTTCGTGACTAAGAGGAATTATCTACTAAATTGCTGTAGATATCAGGCTAAAGCCTCAACAAGCAAATAATCTCTGGTTACGAAAAATTTAAAGGCTGTAATTGTTGAAAGAAAAGTTGGTTTTGATTGGATCTGTTGTAGTAACGAAATGTAACAATATGAACTTTGGTAACTTGGTATGATTCGACCTTTGGGGAATAGTACACAATCAGATGTTCCAATAGGCTATTGAAAATCAACTTTTCAAGATATGTATGCCCGCAGTCCGTTACATTCCCGAACCGCTATTGCAGATTGATGGTACTAATGCTTCCACTGATTTGCTCAACGACATTTTGCAAATCTCTGTAGAAGAAAGCCTTCACCTACCGGGAATGTTTACCCTGATTATCAAAAATGATTACTTCCCCGGACGCGCAGAAGAAAAGACTTGGCGACACCAGAGCTTATTTGCAATTGGTAAAAAGATTAAAATTGGTTTCGTCTCTAGTACTACAGAAAACGTAGACTTTGAAACTGCGGAACAGGGTTATGTATTAGATGGAGAAATTACAGCCATAGAAACAGAGTTTACTGAAAAGTCTCAGGCTCCGATCGTGATTCGCGGTTATGATATTTCCCATCGCCTGCACCGAGGACGTTATAATCGCTCGTTCCAGAACGTGACTGATAGCGATATCGTCAATCAGATTGTCCAAGAAACGGGAATTGCAACTGGCACAGTCACTTCTACTAGTATTGTTCATGATTACGTCTTTCAAGAAAATCAGACCAACATGGAGTTTCTGCGGGAGAGGGCTGCTCGTTTAGGTTTTGAGCTGTATGTTCAAGATGGCAAGCTCAACTTTCGCCAGCCTGCACAAAATCAATCTTTAAGTCTCACATGGTTGGAAGACATCCATAACTTCCGCGTTCGAGTTACTAGTGCAGAACAAGTCAGTTCTGTGGAAGTGCGCGGTTGGGACTACACTACAAAGCGCCCAATAGTCTCCACAGCATCAACAGAGCAAGTAATTACCAACACAGAAAATGGTACAGGTAGTAAAACCAGCACTAAGTTTAGCATTCAGCCGAAGATGATCGTCGTAGATCGGCCTGTTTTCAGTGCCAACGAAGCTCAGAAAATGGCTCAAGCTCTGTGCAATGAACTTGGGGGAGAATTTGTCTATGCTGATGCCAAAGGTGAAGGTAATCCCGACCTCAGACCGGGAAGAGTAGTGAAGCTAAAAGATATGGGCAATTATAGTGGTAGCTACTACGTCACCGAAACCCGTCACTTATTCCACGAAAGAGTTTATACTACAGAATTTGGTGTCCGCGGCTTGCGTTCTGGCGACCTTTTAGCTACTCTGTCACCCCAAACCCACCTGCAACCAGGACAAACGCTCTTGGTAGGAATTGTTAGTAATAATAAAGATCCAAAAGGTTGGGGTCGGGTGAGAGTTAAGTTTCCTACCCTAACCGAAGAACATGAAAGCAACTGGGCGAGAGTTGTGAGTGTTGGAGCAGGGTCGGGTAGAGGGTTTGACTGTTTGCCAGAAGTGAACGATGAAGTGTTAGTAGCCTTTGAACACGGAGATATCCATCGCCCTTACGTGATTGGTGGTGTCTGGAATGGCACAGATGCACCACCAGAAAGCGTGAATGATACTGTTGTTAACGGTAAAGTGCGCCTGCGAACTTTTAAAACTCGTGTCGGGCATAAACTACAGTTTGTAGAAGAAGATAAAGGTACTAAAAAAGGTGTTTATCTGCAAACTACAGATGGTCACAATTTGCGACTGAATGATAGTGAGAAGTTTGCCGAATTAGAAACCACTGGCGGTCACAAATTTCGTTGTGATGATAGTAATAAAACTATTAGTTTAACTTCCACAGGTGATATTACAGTTAAATCTGGAACCACTGGAACAACGAAAAAAATTAGTGTTAATGGTGGCGAAATTGCTTTGACTGCAACTCAAAAAATTACCTTAACTGTAGGGACGACTAGTATAGAACTAACTCCCAGCGGTATTACGATGAGAACGACTGGAACGGTTAGCGTGCAAGCTGGTAGTTCAATAAGCGTGCAATCTGGGGGTTCATTGAGTGTGAATTCTGGTGCTTCAATTAGTGCCAGCGCTGGGGCTTCAATTAGTGCTAATGCTGGCGCTACAGTTAGCATTAATGGTGCTGCTACGGTAGGTATTATGGGTGGATTAATTAGATTAAATTGCTAATAGTTAGTAGAGACACGATTAATCGCGTCTGTACAAGAGCGTGATTAATTGTGTCTGTTCAAAAGGTTATTAATAAAGGAAGATTTATTATGTTTCCAGCGGCACGACTTACCGATTTAACTGTGACAGGCGATCCGATTACTGCGCCAGGTGTGCCAAATGTATTGATTTTGGGTTTACCCGCAGCTTGTGTTGGCGACCTTGTGGTGGGGCCAGTTGTGACTGGAAGCATTGTCATGGGTTCTTTGACAGTATTGATTGGCGGACGACCAGCAGCGCGGGTGACATCCCAAGTGGCTGGAGCGAATACTGTCACTGGCATACCATTAACTACTGTTGTGGGCATAGGTGCGCCAACTGTGTTAATTGGTGGGTGAAGATATTTGAGTATCTGCAAAACGCAACACTATAGCAAAGTGCTGAGTGCTGAGTGCTGAGTGAAAACCCAATTACTTTAAGGCTTTTAGCGATCGCAATCATAGTTCAACTGGTTATTCTGTGTTGATTGTCGATTATTAACTGCTAACAACTTCAAGTAGGATAATTTATTTCTTAGAATTGCGATCGCTGAACTCGACTTTTGGCGAATAGTGTTAATTTGCACGCGAGCGTAGAGTAGCGTAGACAAGCCGATGCTTGTCGCTGGAATCGCTCGGCAAATTTACCTCCTATGCCAGAACTCAATCAAAATCAACACCTGGGTACAGGCTGGTCTTTTCCACTCCGCGTCAACGTACAAGGAGGTCTGCAACTCAGTACAACACAAAGAAATATTGAAGAGTCGATGCTCTTAATTTTGCGTACCGATTTGGGTGAGCGGGTGTATCGACCTAATTTTGGTTCGCGTTTGTCTGCATTAACTTTTGCACCGATGAATACCCAAACTCTACTGCTTCTGCGGTTACACGTTCAAGAAGCTTTAGAAATGTGGGAACCACGCATCGTAATAGATGCAGTCCGTACTGACCCCGATCCTTTGCGAGGTCGGGTAGATATTATCATTCAGTACCATCCTAAAGATTCTCATGATTCCCGGAGTTTAGTCTTTCCCTTCTACCTCAATGGCGTTGAAAGTCAGGGGGGATGAGGGAGATGAGGGAGATGAGGGAGATGAGGGGGGGAGAGGGGAGATAAGACCACTGACAACTGACAACTGAAAACTGACAACTAACGTGGAATTTGATTTTTTACCAAAATTACCAAAATCTAATTTAGACGATCGCACTTTTAAAGATTTAGTAGATGAGTGTATTCTACGGATTCCTCGCTACTGTCCAGAATGGACGAATTATAATCCTAGCGATCCGGGGATTACGCTGATTGAGCTATTTGCTTGGTTAACTGACCAAATGCTGCTGCGATTCAATCAAGTGCCGCAGCGCAATTACATTACTTTTTTAGAGTTGCTAGGGGTACGGTTACAAGCACCAGCTCCCGCAGTGGCAGATATTACTTTTTATCTCAGTGCTGCTTTACCCGATATCTACACAATTCCGACGGGGGTGGAGGTTGCAACACTGCGAACTGAAACGGAAGAAGCGATCGCTTTTACCACAGATCGTCCTTTAATTATTGATAAACCCCGGATTCGCCATTTTCTCTCTTCTCAAACCACAGACACAACACCACAAATCTTACGCGATCGCTTCACTAATTTGTGGACTATGCGCTCTGATGGTGAGTGGTACGGTAGAGAACTGGCATGTTTTGACGAGCAACCCCAGCCAGGAAACTGCTTTTATCTAGTTATTGATGGTGAGTGTCAGTGTGAAGGTAATGTTTTAGCCCTGCAATTTAAAGGGGAAGCCGCCACAGCTACAGGCATTAATCCCGATGTACCACCTCGGCGCTGGGAAGCTTGGAATGGTTTGCAATGGGAGTCAGTTCTGCTTCGAGAATCTGACGATAGCACTAAGGGTTTCAGTTTCAGCGAATTGGCTAGACAAGGTGTTAATCCCCTGCAAGGTGCTGATGTGGTGTTGCATTTGCCCCAATCCTGGCCTGTAACTACCTTTACTGCTTACCAAGGACGTTGGTTGCGCTGTGTTTACACTGCTCCCCAACCCAATCAACCAGGATACAGCAGTTCTCCTAGAATTATTGGTTTAGCTGCCAGGGCAATTGGTGGGACTGTAGGCGCTAGTCAAAGCGAACTAATTCGCAACGAAATTGTCGGGGAAAGCGACGGTACGCCCGGCCAGACTTTTCAATTGCAAGGTGTTCCTGTCTTGAACCGTCGGGAAGATGAATATTTACTAATTTCTCCCCCTGGAGGAATTCCCCAAAGATGGCAGGAGGTCAGCGATTTTGCCAATTCTGGCCCCCAAGATTTGCACTACACCATTGATTCCCGCACGGGTACAGTGCAGTTTGGCCCGGTGATTCGAGAACCCGCCCAACTCCAGCAACAAACTCAAGTGCGGGCATTCGCACAAACAGGAATACCACTCAGCACCTTGCAAAACCCAGCCCTTACCAATGAGTTAGAGCGTCAATATGGTGCTGTACCGCCACGAGGCTCGGTGCTGCGGATGGTGGCTTACCGCACGGGTGGAGGACGTAAAGGTAATGTCCAACGAGGGACAATTATCGTTGCCAAAACAGCTGTTCCTTATGTTGCTAGATTAGTCAACCATACACCTGCCCGTAACGGTTCAGATGCCGAATCATTGGAAGATGCGGTGATGAGAGTGCCAGCAATGCTACGCACCCGCGATCGCGCCGTCACGCCAGAAGATTTTGAAGTACTGACTTTACAAGCTGGAATGGGAGCCGTTACCCGCGTCCGTTGCTTACCACCGACATCTAGTAAAGAAGCTGGGACAATTCGATTATTAGTTGTACCCGCTGCAAATACAGATGTCATTGCTCGTGGTGAAGGCATCGATCCAGAACTATTGAGCCTCAGCCCCCAACTCCGCGATCAAATTGTTGCTTACTTAGACGAACGGCGCTTACTAGGAGTGCAAGTCAGACTGCAGGCACCTGAATATGTGGGTGTGGCAGTGCAAACAGAAGTAGCGCTAGAGCCAGAGTACAACAATCCCCTCGCCCAACAAGAAATTCTTTGGAAATTGCGAATTGCCCTTTACCGCTTTCTCAACCCTATCACTGGCGGACAAGATGGTAGAGGCTGGCCTTTCGGTCGCCCTGTATATCCTTCAGATATTGTCAACTTATTCCAGCAATTTCCGGCTGTGCGGTACTTAGGGGTAGTACAGCTATTTGAACTGCGGTATACCGATGGAACTTGGGTGCGATCGCTACCTCAAAATCCAGTTATCGATCCAGGCCCTTTAGGTTTGATTTGTTCTTGGCAAAATACTCGCTTACGTTCCGGTCATGTTGTTAATTTGATTCAGTAAGTGCTTTATGAGTGCTGAGTGCTGAGTGCTGAGTGCTGAGTGAGGAGTAGTAAGTATTAAGTGTTGAATTTTGGAGGTGAGTAAATTGAGTAAAGTAGAGCGATTTGAAGATTTGATTGCTTGGCAAAAAGCTAGGGTTTTGACTCAGTTAATTTATCAAATTACTCAACAGGGAGTTTTTAGTAAAGACTTTGGACTTTCAAAGCAAATGCAAAGAGCAGCAGTATCGATAATGTCTAATATAGCTGAAGGATTCGAGCGTAATAGACCAGGTGAATTTCATCAGTTTCTCTCAATTGCTAAAGCATCTTGTGCTGAACTTCGTTCTCAACTTTACGTAGCTTTAGATGTCAACTATATCCAACAAAGTGAATTTAATCAGGTTTTAAATCAAGCACAAGAAGTCGGCAGAATTATTGGTGGTCTTCGTGCATCTGTTGACATAAATAGAAAAGAATAGTTCTACATTTTTGCTTAAATTTAATTTACTCAGCGCTCTTTATGCCTAGTCAAATCCTGCACCTGCAACTTACAGCAATGCAATTGTCCGACGCGATGCAACCATCGTCAGTCGGTAAAGGTGCAGCTGATTTTCGGCACTCCTCACTCCTCACTCCTAACTCCTCACTCAGCACTCAGCACTCAGCACTCAGCACTTTGCTAGTTCACCCCCAGGAACCGAGTGAAATAGTCTTGCAGTTAGAAAATATCGGTAGTCGCAACCTCCGATTGAATGTGCGAGTTGAAGGGAACTTTCCTTCAGAGTGGTGTCGCATCGGCATGGAAGGCTATGACCTTGCGCCGCGATCGCGCATGGATGCAGTGTTGTACTTCCAAGTCCCAGCAGACTTTTTTGAGAATCAAGCAGCTTTGGAACAAGGGCAATCCTTGATGCTGGATTATCACAGCCTAATTTATGTTTATTACACAGAGGAGGATACTGGTAGACAACTAGTCGAAACCGCAGGCGTTAATTTATATGTTCGTCCTCACAGTTTATACCTAAATTTTGTACCTGCGCTGTATCGAGAAGTAGACTTTATTGGTCGCTTCTTAAAGATTTTCGAGCAGGCTTTTGAACCCACAGTCCAGACATTGGATGTGCTTTGGGCTTACCTAGACCCGATGACAGCGCCACAAGCGCTACTGCCTTTTCTCGCTCATTGGGTAGCTTGGCCCATAGATCGGCGTTGGACTTTAGAGCGACAACGTTTTTTAATTCGCTCTGCGATCGAGCTTTATCGCTGGCGCGGGACAAAGCGAGGTTTACGTTTATACATACATCTTTATACAGATTTGCCTTTGGATGACCATATAACTACGGAAACTGATAAGCACATTTGTATAGAAGAAATCCACGGTCAAGGTTTTGTTTTGAGTAAAACACGTTTAGGAGAGAGTGCTATGATTGGCGGCGGTCGTCCGTATCATTTTATCGTTCGCCTGCGTCCAGAACGCCCGAACCAAGTAGACGAACAATTAGTCCGCCACATCATCGACCAAGAAAAACCAGCCTTCTGCACCTATGAACTTTATGTAGTCAATAGTCAGTAGTCATTTGTCAGTTGTCAGTTGTCAGGAAGCAGAAGTATAAATTCTTCATTTTGAATTTTTAATTGATTATGTACCACCCACCCCAAATTCAGCCTTTAGAGCGATTGCAAATTGAAGATGGTTTAATGATTAATGCCGAACGTTGGAAGCGATCGCACGATTACCATCGTCAGCGTCAAAATATTCATTATCAGTCGCTCAACCAACCAGGAATTGTTCGTGGTCTGGGTGTGAGTTTGATTCTTGCACCGCCTGATGTACCTTCGCAATACAACGATGGGCGGTGGTTGCAGATTCAACCAGGGATAGCAATTGATTTAGTTGGCAACCCGATTGTGGTTTCCCAAGCTATAGACTTTCATCTAGCAGCTGATATTACCGAAGAAAAACCCCGCCTCATCTATATAGTGGTGAGTTATGTTGACCCAGAGAACTTACAACGCAAACAAGTACAAGAATTTGAACCAGAAAGTTTTCGGATTTATGAAAAGACAATACCACCAGATGCCATGGAGGTGGAATTGTGCCGGATTTTATTGCAACCAGGATTAGTTTCTTTGCAGAATCCTCAAGATGTCTTTTTTCCAGGTTTGAATAGTTTGGACTTTCGTTATAGAACAATAGCGCGATCGCGTCCCACTAACATTGTGCGCGTTGCTCATTTAGAAACAACCCAACTAGAAAATCCAAATAGTTTTGCCAATCTCTCCTACTTAATAAAATCTACCGCTAATCTCACTTACACTTTGCAGGGAACTGAGCGAATAGATAGACTGGTATATCCACTACAAGATGTGACTACAGCGATTGACTACGATTTGCTGTTTCTCACAGGTCGTCAACCACTGACTCTCGGCTTACAAGAATTAACTGACCTCAAAAGCTATTTAGATACTGGCGGAGTCTTGCTTGTCGAATCGCCCACTGATGCTGTCAACCGTCTAGAAAGCATCATGGATCTCACCGACAAGTTAGGTACTCCCTTAGAAGATTTACGACGACTAGACCGCAATCACCCAATGCGGACACAACCATTTTTATTTGCCGCCTTACCAATATTCAATCAAAAGCCAATTCAAATATTAATCGCGGGAGGCATTGTCTTGGTTATTGGTGATTTGTCAGCTTGTTGGGGATTAGATGAAAAGCTTTCCCTACCGCGAGAGACAATTCGCAGCGCCCAGGAATTAGGAATTAACATCCTGCATTTTGCCTGGGCTAGAAGGCAAATGACCCAGTTACAGCGACAGACTATTTCACTAACACCTCCCACTACATCAACTAAACCCGATGCCTTGAAAAGTCTCTTTAACAAACTAGAACAATAGAGGAGATGAAGAGGACACGGAGACAGGGGGACGCGGAGAATCACCAATGACAACAGACGCGATTAATCGCGTCTCTACTCCTAACTCAGCACTCAGAACTCAGCACTCAGCACTCACTTATGGCAGTCAACCTCGTTAATACCAAAATCTCTACACAAGTACTTCACTTTAAACCAGGTGGTTCGCCAGTCTCTTTTGAAGTGAGCGTTGTTAATGAAAGCAATCAATTTGCTTCTTTTCAATTAGAAATCATTGCCGCAGGTGGTAGTTCGATAGGTTCTAATTGGTACAATATCTCACCCGCCGTTAGTGCGAAAAATCCACCAGGAGACACGACAAAGTTTTATATAACTATTACCGATACACCCGTTGCAGGTTTTATTGGCAAAATGAACCTCATTGTCCGCATCTTCTCACTGGAACTGCGAGATGAGGACAGACAGCTGCTGCGTTTGGTAGTGGAAGCAGGGACTAGTTCTGTACCGATGCGAGTTGAGTTACCTGTACGAGAATTTTCGACGCAACCACAGACATTAATTGAAATTCCAGTCCTCGTTCTCAATCCTAGTCAAATCTCTACCAGTGTCTCACTTCGGTTTTGCGGATTAAAACCACAGTGGCTAGTAGACGGTGGCGAACGACTGCTACAAGTTCCTCCAGGTGCAAAGGTGGAAACATCTTTTTTGTGTCAATTGCCAGCTGCTGAAGAAGTCCCCAGTCAGGCATATCCTTTCACAATTGAAGCTACCCATCTGAATGGTCTGCCATCACGTAGTCCAGAAGGTCTGATAAAAGTACTGCCAGGGGGATTTATTAATTTCCAATGTATTCCAGAAAAGCAGCGGATACCTGTATCTCGTCCTTGGCTACCTCAGTGGCGGACTAATTCTGCTATTTACCACCTTGAATGTCAGAACTTCAGCAATTTAAGCCAGCAAATACAGGTTGAAGTCAGTAAAGGTGAGGAAGAACAGCCGAAATGTTTCCTCGATATTCAGCCAGAAATCATTGATATCAATCCAGGAGAGACAAAGCATTCTCAACTATTGGTAAGTAAGCGGCGGCGGTGGTTTGGTCTAGCTCAAAAATTTTCATTTATAGTTAAAGCTTTCGCATCAGATAGCAGACTAAATATTAACAATGAAAACCAATTTCTAAAACTTACTATTCACCCTATTATTCATCCTTGGCTACAGTTAATATTAGGAATTTTGTTGTTACGCATTCTGTGGATGGTATCATGGCTTAACCCTGCTAATCCTTTATTTGGGCATCATAGTTCTGTAACTTCCGTACAATTTAATGGGGTAGGCGATCGCGCCATTAGCGGCTCTCAAGACCAAAGCATAATTAGATGGAATATTGCAGGTTTTACCAATCCTTTAATCAATCAACAACATGGTAAAATAGCCAAAAATTTAGGCAAAGCAATACGTGTTGTTCGCTACAAACCTGTAAATAATGATGTAGTAGCAGCAGGTTTAGAAAATGGAGAAATTCAACTTTGGAGTGTACTTAGCGGTACTAAAAAGTCTATAGCCACTTTCACTTTAAACAAATCAGACCGCGTTTTGGCTTTGGAATTTAGCCCAGACTCGCGTTTTTTATTTAGCGGTCATGGCAGTGGTTCGGTTTTACAATGGGATGCTAATAATGCTCTTTTAGAAAATGCCCCAATTATTACTAAACCGATAAAAAGCCAAGATGTAAAATTTTCTGTTTACGGTCTGGCATTGGTTGGACAAGATAGACAAAATCTAGTTGTTGGTGGTAGGTATAACAATTTAGCAGTTTGGAATTTAACCCAAAATAAACTATGGAAAATACCATACAATCCACCAGGAAGCCAAAACGATTATATTGTCAGTTTGGATAGTGCTGAATACAGACCAAATCTCTTAGCGACATCTGATAATAACGGACAGATTACTTTGTGGAATATGCAATCATGTCTGAATAATCAAAAAGCTCAATGTCAAGTTCTCGATAAATGGTCTGATGGTCATGGTGGTAAGGCGGTGCGTTCGGTTGCTATCAGTAATAATGGCTGCTATTTAGCAAGTGGTGGAGATGATAATCGAGTAATGTTATGGCCATTGACAAAAGAAGGTAGGCGAGCTTTGCCTAATGGTATACAAGTACATTCTGCTTCCCAGAGATTTAATAGTGTTGATATCAAAGTTGTTAAAGATAAAATTTTGATAATTAGCGGTAATGATAATACAGAAGTTATGGTAGATATTCGAGATTTAGATAAAAATTCTTACTGTAAAATACAATAAAATTTACAATAATTACTCTTTACTAAATTAATTACATTTAAAGGTTAAAGAAAATTAAACGAACCACAAAGAACACAAAGTACACAAAGATAAGAAATCAAAAATAAACTGTATTAGTATCTAAAAAAATAGAGAAATATTGATATTTTTAATTTTAATTTTTTTATAAGGTGATAAGTATGACTGCCACGGATGCGAGAATCACAACTACAAGATCGGGTTTGACGATGGCAGAGGTACTGATGCTGCCGCCTCAACAGCGCAAAATTGTGCAGTGGTTGATGAAGCGATCGCCTGATGGTGTAACTTTAACTGAAGCAGCACTGCACATAGACTTAAATCAACAAGCAACTCTGGCTTTATTAGATGAGTTGGTTGAAGAGGGTTTTGTTCAAGAAATCTTAACTTCTGGTGAGGTTCAATACCGAGTAAATCTCGCGGCTAAACGTGGCATTCAACAGCAAAAAATCCAACAAAGTTTAGCACCTGGTAATCCGCTGGCTGTAATTTTCAATCCTTCGGGCGACTACGCTGTGCAGGCGGGTTCTAAATTTGAAATTTATGTGACGGTGACTAATAAGGGTGCAGAGAGTGCATTAATTGATATTTTTATCGATGAATTATCCCAACAATTGATTCAATGGTGCGTTGCACCCCGTCAGCGGTTGGCATTGGGTTCTAATTCAATTAGTGAGGTTTTGTTTGAGTTTCAAGTGCCGTTGACAGCAATTCCGAGTACTTACAACTACTCAATAGTTATTGATGCACCGCTGCACTACCCAGAAGATACGCCGATTCGGCATGGGGCGCGAATTCAGGTTTTACCTGCGATTGAAACTGTTGTCAGGGTGAGTGACCCGACTTTTACATTACTACCACCAACAAGTTCGCGATCGCCTGCTTTAATTCCCCCAGGAGGCATTCTTCAAGTTAATGTCAATGTCCACAACCGTTCTGATCGAGTAGACCGTTTTCGCTTGAGTTGCACGGATTTTGAGGAAAGCTGGTACAGCGTCCGCTACCCGGAAGGGTTGGAGACGGCAGGACTAGTAATACCCAATATGGGGTTAAATCTTAACCCTGGCGAACAAGGAGAAATTTTACTACAGTTCAATCCGCCTTTGGGTGTGACTGCGGGTTTGTACTATCCCACAATCCGCCTGTACTCTGCCAACAATCCCGACTTGGTGCTGTTGGATGTGGTGTACTTGGAAATTCTGCCATCTTACCTATTGAATGCAGAATTGTTGATAGTGGTAGGTAGGGTAAGACGCAAACATGGGGCGTTTGAGGTCAAGTTGACCAATGCTGGAAACACCGTCCGGGAAATTGTTTGTCGGGCGATTTCTGCTGAGGAAGATAAGCTGTGTACATATACAGTTTCGCCAGCGCTGTTGCGCGTGTTGCCTGGAGAGAAAAGCAGTACACAAGTAACAGTAACACCAGTCAAATGGTGGCATCGTCCGATATTTGGGGCGGGACGATTACTTAACTTCCGCATTGAAATTGAAGACCAGCAGCAATTACCTCTGCCTTATGCTTCCCTACCAGGGACTTTAATTTGGGAACCTCGTCCTTGGTGGCAGTTTTTGCTAGTGTTGCTGACAGTTTTAGGAACTGTGGGTGCGATCGCATTTTCGATCTGGTGGCTATTGCGACCCCCCGCACAACCGAAAGCTGTGCAATTTAACTCTTCAGATGCTTTATATCAACAAGCCAATAATGACTTTATTCGCCTGAGTTGGCAAATACACAACCCTAAAGCACTGCAAAATTTGTCTTTAAGTGGTTTGTTTGCTGATGGCACTGCTGCGGTACAACCGATTGTTTATAACTTCAACAACGGAGTACCCAAAGAACTCCAGCAATATTGTCAGATGCAGGCAATGTTAACTTGTTCAAATGTGCCGACAGACGCGCGCAAACCTGGCGATTACGTTTTTGAACTGCAAGCATTTGCTAAAAAGAATCCAGAGGTGGCAGCGAATCTTTTGAAGACAAACACTATCAAAATTGTTCCTGTACCTCCACCCACGATTTTAGAGTTCTCTTCTGCAAAACCCATTTATCAAGAAGTTCCCATTAATTTACAAAATAATAAAATTAGCCCAGATACGATTCGCTTAAATTGGCAAATCAATAATTTAGACACAATTAAAGAACTGCGAGTGATCGGGCGATCGCCTGAAAATTTAATCAACAGTCCGCTACAAGTTTACAATTTAACTCAAGGTGTTCCTCACGAACTCAAAGCTTTTTGTATGCAGTTACAAAATCAATTGGCTTGTCAAAATGTGCCTGCGAATAATCGGGGTGCGGGAAACTATATTTTTGAACTGCAAATATTATCTAAAACTGACACCGATAAACCAAGTGCATCTCAAAAAACAGATGTAATCAAAGTCCAACCTTTGCCTAGTAAAATTGTAGAATT
Source organism: Dendronalium phyllosphericum CENA369 (assembly GCF_016056275.1). Lineage (GTDB taxonomy): Bacteria > Cyanobacteriota > Cyanobacteriia > Cyanobacteriales > Nostocaceae > Dendronalium > Dendronalium phyllosphericum. The sequence goes on from NZ_JAECZA010000012.1 coordinate 166,925, forward strand.
CAAAATTAATAATAGTACTCCACTACCTAAATATTCAATTCCTCTCAATCGAGGCAAATCAAGCAAATTTCTCAACTTATCTTGGAAAGTAGAAGGCAGCAGCAATATTAAAGTTGAGTTACTTCCCGCACCCGGAACCGTTAGCCGCGTTGGCACAATTCCTTACCCAATTAGTCAGCAACCCAGTAGCGAAACAATTACATTGCAAGTCACTAGCGCTACTGGCGAAAAAATTAGTCGTGCGGTGACGATTGAAACTTTTCTCCCGCCTACTCCAGCATCAAGCCCGACAAATAAGCTACCAAAATTAGAAGGAGGTAAACCTGAAATACCTGTAATTCCCACGCCTTCAGTCGGACAACCCGCACAAACTCCTGGTAATGCAGGTTCAACATCACCTACACCAACAGCTTCACCTTCTTCCGGTTCTTCCCCTAGTCTTGGTTCGCCCGAACCTTCCCAACCAGGAAAACTCTCACCTTTGGAACTACCTCCAGGATTTGATTAAAATTCAGAAATCAGATTTTTTATTACTTAATTTATGTATATTAATATCTTAAAAAAACTCAAACTTTATCTTTTATATTTGTTTTTAACCAATCAATTATATATTAATCCTAATTTATTTTTAGAAAACTCTATTTTCTTACTTCGCGCTCTTTGCGTACTTTGCGGTAGCCTGCGGCAAGCCGCTATCGCGTCTACGTTAACAAAAGTAACTTTCACTACGCAAAAACGATGGTTATACTTATTAATACTGTTAAACTCTAGCTCTCTTTTGCCTTTTAGTTTTTTAATTTTACCTTCTCTAGCTGCCCCAACATCAAATCAAATACCAGCCCTGCAATACCGTGCTGATTTACTTTTAAGATTAGGAAATCGACAATTAACTACCGGACAATTTTCAGCCGCTTTAGCATCTTTGCAAGAATCTTTGAAACTTTATCAAGAAATAGGCGATCGCACGGGTGAAGGAAATGCTTTATGGCGATTAGGCGAAATGAATTTCACTCTCGGTAAATATCAAAAGGCAATTTCTTTGTATAACCAAAGTTTAACTTTAATGCAGAGTGTTGGCAATCAACTAAGTGTGGTGCAAATTTTAGAACGTCTCAGCAATACTTACTTCAATATTGGTGATGAAAAGTTAGGTAAAGAATTACAAGAAAGAGCGACAGCACTCAGACGAGAAATTGGTAATCCCGATAGAGAAGCGGCTTTTTTGAGTAATGTTGGTTTGACACATGAGACACAAGGCGAATACGAACAGGCAATTTCTTTTCACTTCCAACAGTTAGCAATTGCTAAAGAAAATAATAATCGCAATTTACAGACTTATTCTCTACAAAATTTAGCTGCGGCTTACCAACAATTAAAGCAATATCCCCAAGCGATCGCTCTTTATCGGCAAGAATTAGAATTAGCGCAACAATCAGGCGATAAATCTTTAGCAAATCTGACTTTAAAACTGTTAGCTGAAACTTATGAAAATCAAGGAGACTTCAAGCAGGCGATCGCTTTTTATCAACAACAGCTAACACTGTCTGAAAAGTCTCAAAATACTGTTAGTAAAGCAGATTTAATTAAACAATTAGGACGCGCTTATTCTTTTTCAAGGCAGTATGACAAAGCCTTAGCACTTTACCAAGAACAATTAGCATCTGCTCAAGCTGCTAAAGATATTTTTACTCAAGGAATGGCTTTAAATAACTTGGCGTTTGTTTTTCTCAAATCTGGCAAGTTTACTGATGCTGAAAAAACTCTATCAGAGAGCATCAAAGCTTGGCAATCTCTGCGCTCAAATTTAGGAAATACAGATGATTATGCAGCCGAACAGCATAATACATACAACTTGCTGCAACAAACACTAATCGCCCAAAATCAACCAGAAGCAGCTTTAGAAATAGCCGAACAAGGTAGCACAATGGCTTTTTTAAAGTTGTTGGGAATGCGTTTAGCTTCTGAATCGGTAGGTACTAATTTAAAAGTCGCACCTAAGCAAATTGTACCACCAACAATTAACGAAATTAAAGCAATTGCTAAAGAACAAAAAGCTACTTTGGTAAAATATGCAATTATTCCCGATGCAGGTCTTTATGTCTGGGTAATTCAGCCCACAGGTAAAGTTACATTTCGCAAGTTTGATCCCAAGTCAGAAAATACAATCTCGCCCATTTCTTCTATAACAGAAGTTATTGCTAATATTCCGGCTTCTCTAGGTTTGCCAAGTCAGAGAAAAATAACTAAAAGTAATTCTCAACCGTTATTACAACTAAATCAGTTACTAATAAAACCGATTGCCGACTTATTACCAAAAAATCCTACAGAACAGGTTATTTTCATCCCTCAAGATGAATTATGGTTTATTCCCTTCCCTGCTTTAGTTGATATTTATGGCAAATACTTAATTGAAAAACACACAATTACAACAGTACCAGCAATTCAAATTCTCAAGTTAGCTAAAGATAGACGTAACAATACAGGTGGTAGTAAAGTTGTGGTGGTGGGCAATCCTACTATGCCAGCAATTGCACGAGTAATTGGTGAAAAATCCCAGCCGTTACCACCATTAGTAAATGCCGAACAAGAAGCTTTAGAAATTGCCGATTTATTTAAAACTACAGCATTAATTGGCAATCGAGCCACCAAAGCAACTATTTTACCTTTGTTAGCAAAAGCAAAAACAATTCATTTAGCAACTTACAGTATATTAGACGATGTCAAAAGACAAGGGATACCAGGAGCGATCGCACTTGCTGGCGCTGGTGATAGTGACGGACTCCTGACAGCGAGTGAAATTCTCAATTTGTATGCCCAACCGAAAGGCCAGCGTTTACGCGCTAGGTTAGTCTTTCTCAGTGCAGGCGAAACTGGTAATACTAAGACTGGCGAGGGTGTACTTGGTTTATCTCTAGCATTAATGATTGCTGGTGTCCCCAGTATTATTGTCTCTCAGTGGGCAGCACCCGATATCCCCACAGCTGCAATTACTACCGAGTTCTATCGTCAGTTAAAGCAGAATCCCCATAAAGCACAAGCCTTGCGAAATGCGATGTTGGGGACAATGAAGCAGTTTCCCAACCCCAAAGACTGGGCAGCATTTACTTTAATTGGTGAACCACGTTAAAAAAAAGCAAAAGTCAAAACATAAAATAGCAAAATAAAGAAACAATAAACATATTTGCGTATTATTTTTGACAGTCGGCATTGAAATGCAGTATCCCACAAATCAGATTTATTTCATTTCGCTTAACATGTTACCTAGATTTATATCTGGAACCTTGCTTTTGACTTTTGCTTTTTTATTTCTGACTTACTCAGCACAGGCACAAGCACCAAACCCCCAAGGAGATCGCAACCGAGACCGTTTTCCCCAACCTCAGTCAGTCCCAGAACCGCTACCATCGGAACAGCCATCCTTACAGCCAACTCCTACCCCAGAAGTTTCACCAACACCGAGTTCTGAGAGGATACAGGTTGAAAAAATTCAAGTGACAGGCAGCACAATTTTTAATATAGAGACATTGAATGCTATTACTAAACCAGTGGAAGGGCGTTCTGTCACTTTAGATGAATTGACCCAAGTTGCCAATGCGATTACGCAACTTTACCTAAATCAGGGATACATCACTTCAAGGGCGATTTTAGTAGACCAAAAAGTTACCAATGGCGTTGTAGAAATTCGAGTGATTGAAGGCAGCTTGGAAAAAATTGAAATCCAAGGTACAAAACGTTTGCATCCTAATTATGTGCGATCGCGCATCTCGTTAGGTGTAAGCAAGCCTCTTTCCACCGCCAGTTTAGAAAGCCAGTTAAGATTGCTGCGGGCCGATCCCTTATTTTCCAACATCGAAGCCAGCTTGCGTCCTGGTACTAATCTCGGTCAAAGTATTCTCGTGGTACGCGTCACTGAGGCTAACCCTTTTTATGGCACATTCAGTATTGACAACTATTCTCCACCTAGCGTCGGTTCTGAAAGATTAGGTGTCAGCGCTGCTTATCGCAACCTTACAGGTAGGGGCGATGAACTTGCTGCATCTTATTATCGAACTACGCAGGGAGGTTCCAATATTTACGATTTCAGCTATCAAGTGCCATTGAATGCAATGGATGGTACTTTACAACTGCGAACCTCGATTAATGATAATAAAGTTATCCAGGGAGACTTTAAGAGTTTCGATATTAGTGGAGAATCTCAGCTATACGAGATTAGTTATCGACAACCACTGATGCGATCGCCGCGTGAAGAATTTGCCTTATCTATAGGTTTCGCCGTTCAAAATGGGCAAACCTTTACCTTTGCCGGGCCGACACCCTTTGGTTTTGGCCCTGACGCTGAAGGTAACAGTCGTACCCGCGTCATCAAATTCGGACAAGATTACGTGCGTCGGGATGCTCAAGGTGCTTGGGCATTGCGATCGCTATTTAGTTTAGGGATTGATGTATTTAATCCCACAATCAACTCTGACCCCGTTCCCGATGGTCGCTTTTTTAGTTGGCTGGCACAAGTTCAGCGCGTGCAACGCTTGAATCAAAATAATTTATTAATTGCCCAAGCTGAACTACAACTGACACCGAATGCTTTATTACCTTCCCAACAGTTTGTCGTTGGTGGCGGTCAATCGGTGCGTGGCTATCGGCAAAACGTCCGCGCTGGCGATAACGGAGTGCGATTTTCTTTAGAAGACCGCTTTACAGTCCAAGAGGATTCTGCCGGAAATTCGACGTTACAATTTGCTCCATTTTTTGATTTAGCATACATCTGGAATGTTGATGATAATCCCAATAGTTTACAAAGGCAAAAGTTTTTAGCTGGTCTGGGGCTGGGAGTTTTATTCGAGCCAATACCCCGCCTCAATCTGAGAATAGATTATGCCCTTCCTCTAATTGATTTAGATGACCGGGGTACAAATGCTCAAGATGATGGTTTTTACTTTAGTGTTGGCTATCGTTTTTAAGCTTTGATCTAGCCTCATTGCATCGAAACAAGATAGAGAAAAATAGTATTTTTTGACGAATAAAGCAGTTTATGACTGTCTCATTTTATGGTACGGCACAGAAGAATATACCAAATTTTCTGAAACTCACTTTTCACGCCCGAATTAACATTGGGTCATAAATTTGACACTCCTGAATCCCATGCTTGCCCATAATATAGCTAGCAGGATCTAGCTCGTTGTCTGTGCCATTAACGATAACTATGTAGTTGCCTTGCTCGATTTGCTCGTTGTAAAAGCGTGCCCACTCATCTGGTACTCCTAATCTCATAGCGTCAAAGCGATCGCTGACACTAACGCTTGTTGAGTTTTTCAATTGCGAAAAGTCTTTGCAAATTAAGGAAATCTGGTTTGCTGAAAAACCTGCAAGATACATATCGTCAATTGCTGCTTCCGCATTGCCAATATTATTAAAGTAACTAATAGCATATTTAGTCAAAATTCCACTTTTATTAGGAATAGTAGTAGGGGTGGAAAAACTATCTGTAGTTACATCCTCGCTGTTGAGATGCTCGTAAATGCCCAACTCTTCGATACCCCAACGTTGCAGAATTGCTGCTACTTTGGCAATTTCTTGAGCTGTACCATCCACAATTATTAAGTAATGTCCGTACCCAACTCGCTCGTTATATGCTCTAGCTTGGTCTTCCGACATTCCCCAACCAACTAATGCACCAGCAAAAGTCCCAGTAGTAGCACCAATACCGGCCCCTACAAGGGTTGTAGCCAAAGCAGTTGCTGTTGCGCCAGCCAACATGATTGGGCCAACTCCAGGAATTGCTAAAGTCCCAAGACCTACTAATAAACCAGTCAATCCACCAACAGCGCCCCCTGACAGTCCTCCTACTGTTGCACCTTCGTCAGCTTTATCACTAGTGCGATCGCTAATTTCATCATTGAGAATTTGAGAATTACGGTCTGGATTCTCTACGACTACAGATACTCTATCCATTGCAAAACCAGAACTTCTCAACTCATCTAGTGCCTGTTCTGCATTTCGACGATCGGTAAATACGCCTACAGCACGTTGATATTGACTTAAAATCATTACTACTCCTTGGTTGCAGGGTAAAAATGAATCCCTACAAATTTAGTTATTCAGTGCCAGTAATAATAAATACAAGTTGGTTGAATTTAAAACTATCTTAAGTAATAAAATATATATACAGCCGTAGTCCTACTGGTTATAGCTGGGTACTGGGTACTAGGGACTAGGTAATAAATAATGAACGAGAAAAATAATCCCCAATCCCCAATCCCTTTTACTTACCTTCCTACGAGTCGGTTCCGGATTACGGGTTGATGATTTAGGCGATCGCCCAAATTTGTACTGAATTTCAATCAGGCGAATTGATCTAGTATTAAAAAAGTGAATCGATAGCCTCTACCGATTCACTTTCAAGAATATTCAGTGCAACTATTTTGCCACTAGCGAGTCAGTGGAAAATTAGAACAATACAAAAGTGAGAAATAATTACTCTTTTTTGGAAAAATGCAACAATCTAATTTGTTACCGATTTAGTTTCTATCACAAACTGGATATCTTTACCTGATACTTGGGCATTTAAATCATTTCCTGGGATGGGAAAATGAACATCGAATTTATCTTGATGACATTGCATCACTATCCCTACTAAACCTTCTTTTAATTCATCGTTGATATTTCGAGTTAACTTCACGATGTCTTTTTCTTGAATATTTGTCATGCTTTTAACCTCAATTTCTTCAAGTAAAGTTTGCTATTTTGAAATTAGATACTATGGCAAATAGTATGATGCATCATTTCCTCTTTACACTTCCTTCCTGAGCAATAATTTAAGATCGAATTTCTGTCTTTTAGACGTATCTCAATAGTGTGAAAGTAAAGCGATGATATTTACTGATTTTTGAACAAAAATCACATAGAAGTCCTATAGAGCAAAGAAATCTGGGGATAGAGTCTCCCCCTACTCGCTTAACGGAAATTCTTTCTTTGGGACTGTCCGCTCAAAAACGTAGTTGTAATGACTTTAACTATTTTTTCATTTGTTCAAAATGAACAGAAAAAAATGTGACATTTTCGATACTAATTTGTTAAGAATAGTTACAGCACCCCGAAGATATAAGGAAATACTTCTTATGGTAGATGCACTTAAGAATACTCCACCCCATCAGGTTGTAATTGTTGGTGGTGGCTTTGGTGGACTGTACACTGCAAAGGCATTAGCTAAAGCTAAGGTAAACGTTACTCTCATCGATAAACGTAACTTTCACCTTTTTCAACCACTTCTGTATCAAGTTGCTACCGGTACGCTATCACCCGCTGATATTTCTTCGCCCTTGCGAGCAGTACTCAGTAAGAGCAAAAATACAAAAGTGTTGTTAGGAGAAGTGAGTGATATCGATCCACAAGCGCAAAAAGTCATCTTGGGCGATGAAGCGATCGCCTATGATACGCTAATTGTTGCCACAGGAGCCAAACATTCCTATTTTGGTAAAGATGACTGGGAAGACTTTGCTCCTGGTTTGAAAACCGTAGAAGATGCCATAGAAATGCGTCGCCGGATTTTTACAGCATTTGAAGCAGCAGAAAAAGAAACCGATCCAGAAAAACGCCGTGCTTGGTTAACGTTTGTGATTGTGGGTGGCGGCCCTACCGGAGTAGAATTAGCAGGTGCGATCGCAGAATTAGCATACCAAACCCTCAAAGAAGATTTCCGCAACATCGACACTACAGAAACCACAATTTTACTTTTAGAAGGCATGGATCGCGTCCTGCCACCTTTTGCACCAGAATTATCACAAGCAGCAGAAGAATCTTTGCAAAACTTGGGTGTTGTTGTCCAGACAAAAACCTTGGTAACAAATATTGAAAATGATGTTGTCACCCTTAAACAAGGTGATGTAGTCAGAGAGACTGCCGCCAAAACTGTATTATGGGCGGCAGGTGTGAAAGCTTCGCCGATGGGGAAAGTTTTGGCAGAACGCACAGGCGCTCAATGCGATCGCGCTGGTAGAATCATCGTCGAACCCGACTTAAGTATTAATGGACATCCTAATATCTTTGTAATTGGTGACTTAGCAAACTTTTCACATCAAAATGATAAACCCCTGCCTGGTGTTGCACCCGTAGCAATGCAGGAAGGAGAATATGTAGCGCAACTGATTCAACAACGACTTAAAGGTAACACTTTACCCCAGTTTGCTTACAGCGATCGCGGAAGTTTAGCGATGATTGGACAAAACTCCGCCGTTGTGGATTTAGGTTTTATCAAACTTAAAGGTTTCTTTGCATGGCTATTTTGGCTATTAATTCACATCTACTTTTTAATTGAGTTCGACAACAAATTAGTAGTGATGCTCCAGTGGACATGGAACTATCTAACTCGAAATCGTGGAGCGAGATTAATTACAGGCCAAGAATCGCTATCCCAAGTAGGAAACGACAAAATTAATAGTTATTACACACCAGCAGAAAATAGACAGCCACTTAATGTGTAGCTGACAGAACTATAGCAGGAGGCAGAAGGCAGCAGGGAAAGTCTAACTATTCCCAGCATTCAAGCTTTGAAAATGTCCTAACGGGTGAGGCTACAGCCATATCTTGAAAATGGGACTTTCTTAACCCTCTTCTGTCACTCTCCGTGAGGGCGATTGCTAGAAGTCTCACGAGGCAATCAATACAACCTATACTATTAGAAAAAAATTGCTCTTGAATTTGTTATTAGAAAATAATCGCGCGATCGCTTGCTGTACAAAAGCTCTAGAATTCAGAAATGGCAAATGTTTTCGGAGACTGACAGAAGAGGGTTAATTACGAATTACGAATTTGTATAAGACCCCTACATATCCGTCACTGCGTCCCTAGCTTCAAAAGCGATGGGATATTTTTTTAGCCCCAAGCCGCCCAACGCGCTGGCTCCTGTAGCCTGTGAAACCCGTCCATCGCAGTGGCTCCCCCTTGTGGGTGGCTTGATTTAATACTTCCGACTTCCGACTTCATTTTTTATTTTTCGTCTTCATGCGTAAGTCCCAACTCTTTTAGTGAGATTAACCAGTAAATTAGATGTAGGGAGTACAAAATAAACTACTGATGAAAGCAATCGCCTCTAGTCTTGCATCTATCGTCGGCGAAGAAAATGCTGTCTGTCTTTGGGAAAATCTCGAACTCAGTCAGCAAAAACATATTCAATTAGCGATCGCTTCTAAAAATCCTCCCACTTGCATCGTCTATCCGCACACTCAAGAACAACTAGCCGCTGTAATTGCAGAAACTCACCGTCACAACTGGCGCGTTCTGCCTTGTGGCAGTGGCAGCAAACTCAGCTGGGGTGGTTTAGCCAAAGGTGCTGATGTCATAGTCAGCACAGAACGCCTCAACCAACTTATCGAACACGCTGTTGGCGATCTGACTGTGACAGTAGAAGCCGGGATGAAGTTCTCCCATCTCCAGGCAATTTTAGGAAGATCGCGCCAATTTCTTGCCCTTGACCCTACAGCCGTTGAGTCGGCAACCATCGGCGGTATCGTGGCTACAGGTGATACGGGTTCCCTACGGCAACGTTATGGTAGCGTGCGCGACCAGCTTTTAGGCATTACTTTTGTGCGTGCTGACGGACAAATCGCCAAAGCTGGGGGACGAGTAGTGAAAAATGTTGCCGGATATGACTTGATGAAGTTGTTTACTGGCTCATACGGCACATTAGGGATTATTAGTCAAGTGACTTTTCGAGTTTACCCACTACCGGAATTATCGAGTACGGTAGTGCTGACTGGGACAGCAGAGGCAATATCCCAAGCTGCTGCAATTCTACGAGGTTCGGCATTAACACCAACCGCTGCCGATTTGCTATCAACTCAATTAATTTCTAGCTTAGAGTTGGGTAAAGGACTGGGATTAATTGCTCGTTTTCAAAGTATTAGTGAGAGTGTCAAAGAACAGTCAAAGCGACTTTTAGAAGTAGGACAAAAGTTGGATTTAGCTGGAGCAATTTATACAGATAGCGATGAAGCTAATTTATGGCAGAGGTTACAAGAACAAATGCATTTTACTGCCACAGATTCAGCAATTACTTGCAAAATAGGAGTGTTACCTACTGCTGCGGCGGATGTTTTGACTCAAGCAAAATGGGGTTTGATTCACATAGCTAGTGGTTTGGGGTGGTTGCGTTTGGAGAATCAAGACCGGGTTTTACAAATGCGCGATCGCACTCAAGCTAACAATGGTTTTTTAACAATTCTGGAAGCTCCAGCAACAGTTAAACAACAAATAGATGTTTGGGGTTACAACGGCAATGCTTTACCCCTAATGCGCCGCATTAAAGAACAGTTTGATGGCAAGAATCTTTTAAGTCCTGGGCGGTTTGTGGGTGGGATTTAGAAAACGAGCCACAGAGATAGAGAGGGGATTAGGAATAAATATGCAAGTTTCAGAAGACTCTGTTAATAATACAGCTAGTTTAAAAAATTTAAAAGGATTCGATCCTAATCATCCACCCGATCCCAAGTTGATTGATAGTTGCGTGCATTGTGGATTTTGTCTCTCAACTTGTCCTAGTTATCGGGTGATTGGTAAGGAGATGGATTCTCCTAGAGGACGCATCTATTTAATGGATGCAATTAATGAAGGTGAAATCGCTCTAAATACCGCAACAACCCAACATTTTGATTCTTGTTTGGGATGTCTTGCTTGTGTGACAACTTGTCCTTCAGGCGTGCAGTATGACAAGTTAATTTCTGCGACTCGCCATCAAGTCGAACGAAATTATCCTCGGAGTCTCCCAGATAAACTTTTTCGGCAACTGATATTTTCTCTATTTCCTTATCCCAATCTTTTACGAGTTTTACTAGTTCCAGTATTTGTTTATCAAAAGTTGGGTTTTTCTAAATTCTTTCGCGCCACGGGCTTACTTAAAAATATATCGCCCCGTTTGGCAGCAATGGAATCTATTTTGCCAGAAGTTACTTTTCAATCTTTTCAAAATAATTTACCTACTGTTATTCCAGCCCAAAGGCAAAAGCGTTACCGAGTGGGCGTAATTTTGGGATGCGTGCAACGGCTGTTTTTTTCACCAGTAAACGAAGCAACAGTGAGAGTTTTAACAGCAAATGGATGTGAGGTTGTAATTCCGCGATCGCAAGGTTGTTGTGCAGCCCTTCCCGAACACCAAGGACAAACAGAACAAGCAAAAGCTTTAGCTCGGCAAATGATTGATAGTTTTGCCAATACTAATGTAGATTTTGTAATTATCAATGCTGCTGGTTGCGGCCATACTTTGAAAGAATACGGCCACATTTTAGAAGATGACCCAGAATATCGGCAAAAGGCAAAAGATTTTGCTGCAAAGGTAAGAGATGCTCAAGAATTTTTGGCGACTGTTGGTTTAACAGCGCAACTATCGCCGCCGACAAATAAACCACTGAATTTAGTTTATCAAGACGCATGTCATTTATTGCACGGACAAAAGATTAGCGTACAACCACGTTTACTATTACGGCAAATTCCAGGAGTAAAGTTAACAGAACCTATAGACGCAGCTTTGTGTTGTGGTAGCGCCGGAGTTTATAATATGTTGCAACCAGAAATAGCTGAGGAATTGGGTAAGCAAAAAGTGCAAAACCTGCTAAACACTGGTGCTGATTTAATTGCTTCTGCTAATCCAGGTTGTACGTTGCAAATTACTAAGCATTTGCGGTTACAAGGTAAGGAAATTTCAGTAATGCATCCAATGGAGTTGTTAGATTATTCGATTCGGGGTGTGAAGTTGAAGTAGCTGCAAGATTTGAGTTAAGTAAATTTGAAAAAATTGATGGTCAAGTTATAAACTAGCTTGACCATCAAACTATATTGATTTACTTGTTATACCAATTTCAAAAAAGAATGCGACACATGGGTAGTATTCATTTTTCAAATTGGTGTTGGGGATTAATTGTTCAAAAATTAGATAAAATTACTTATCCCCTGTTACCTTTCCTAAGTAATCTTCAACTTTGTCTATTACACTAGTAGCATTTTGAGAGTTGTCAGGACGCTTCATTTTATTTATATCAGCATCTCCTTGAACTTCATTAAGACCTTTCTCTGATTTTGATTGTACTTCTTCTAAAGAAGGAGGTGCAGAGCGAGCTACTTCATCAGTTTTCTCTTGAATTTCATTTAATTGTGTAGTTCCCTCAGTAGGAGAGCTTTTTGAGCTACCAATTGCAGCAGCAGGAAAAGCGTTAGATACTACTAAAGTTAAGCATAAAGCAGCTGCAATTACGAAACGTAAAGGACGGATAATGGGTTGAACGAAACGAATAAAACTCATGGTTTTTCTCCTATTTAACAGAAACTTGAGTGAATTATATAGCCGTAGTCACTAATATTAGGGTTTTATTGATTACTCAAAGCTTTGATTTAACTGGTTTTTACTCAGCAATCAGCACTTTGCTATAGTAGATTGAATCTACTAGCTAGAAATGATTGGAAGCACGCTTGAAGGCAATTTGTAATTCATTCCAAGCATTTTCCAAACCTGCTTTGATATCTTCCCAAGCATTACCGCTAGATGCTTTGAGTTCTTGAAGTTTTACACGAGCAACCTCATACTTGTCATTTAAAACTTCTATTTGCTCGTGATATTTATCTTTAGCATCTGCCTTAGCAAGAGCAGCTTGAACTTTTAACTCATCAATTTTAGTTTGCAGTTTAGCGATTTGCGCTTCCATCTCTACTTGATATTCTTCTTTAGTCTTCATTATTGGTTCCCCATTAAAATAGTGACTAAATTTATTTATCTTACTTTTGAGATAATATCAATTTTTTATCCTCAAAAATTGATAAATAATAAGTTTTTGTATTCCTAAATTATATGAGCGTGTTTTTTTCAATTATTACTAAATTGTTTACTAATCAATTTGTACTTTAAAAACATTGATATCCAAATCAACCTGGAGGATAAAAATCTACCCATCTGTAGAAGCTATTCCGCTTTTTAAAGTTAGTCCTCCAGATAGAATACGTATTTAGTTGAAGATGTGCCCTCTTTTAGCATAAGTAGCCGTTATCAGCCACATACGCTGGAGTGAATGAAAAATAGAGTAGGGAAGATTAATTTTTACTTTTATGTTTTAAATATCGCCTCAACTTTCCTTAAAAAGCAGGACTTATAATCCTCTTTTACTCATTTTTTAAGGGGTTTGCCGTAAGCGGGGAGATTTTAACTGAACCAGAAAAAAGGAAAACCTTTACCCTTTAACCCTTTCCCTTTTTACCTTTACCCTTCTTAATTAGGGAATTCTCACCAGATGCCTCTTGTCGCGCTATCTTGAAAGTGAGCTTTCAGGAGTGCATCTTTCATGAAAGGTAAGCAAGTTTTACTCACAGGCGGTACTGGTGGACTAGGTTCGGGTGTGACACCGGCGGTTCTCGCTCAAGGTGCAGAAGTAACAATTTCTTATCGCAATCCCAAAGAAGTCGAACGTCTCAAGGACACTCTACCACCCACAGATTTTGAGAGACTTCACTTTATCCCCGCTAATCTGGAGGAGGAAGCCTCGGTGGACAATCTCATCTACCGCATAGGAAAGGTGGATGTGTTAATTCATTTGGTGGGTGGCTTTTCAATGGGAAAAACCCACGAATATAGTTTTTACGATTGGAAGCGCGAATTTGAGATCAACTTGAATACAACTTTCTTGACTTGCAAATATAGCCTCAAAAGTATGTTGCAACACGGCTATGGGCGTATTGTTACGGTAGGTTCCAAGGCTGCTTTAGAACCATCTGGGCAATTAGCTGCATATTCTGCTGCTAAAGCTGGTGTGGTAGCTTTGACAAAAGCGATCGCTGATGAAACTAAAGGCACTAATATCACTGCTAATGTTGTCCTCCCTACTGTGATTGATACCCCCACTAACCGCGAAGCAATGGGAGAAGAAAATTCTGATAAGTGGGTAAAACCTGAATCACTAGCACAATTAATTTGCTTTTTAGCCTCTGAAGCTGCTAGAGATATTCGCGGTGCAGCAATTCCGATATACGGCAATATTTAGTTATATATCATCACAAATATCTTATTTGAGTTGTTGACTGTTAACAGTTAACAACTCAAATATTTATTTCGATTGATGAAATTTTTCCAAATTGATTATTGATAAATAATAAAAATATATTTTTGAAAGTAAATTACTCATTTTGATTGAGGATATAAGCAACAATATGAGTTTAGAATGCAAAATATTACAACACTCCTATCAAAGCTAATCTGGTCTCAATTGCTTTAATAGCATCTAAAAAGTCTATGGATAAAGTTATCACTTCAATGGCAGATGCCTTGTTGGTAACAAGTAATACAGGCAAAATTAAAAAAATTAATCTTGCTGCTCAGAGATTATTTGGATTTTCTGAAGAAGAATTAATTAATCGACCAATTTCTCTAATCTTTGATAACCAGGATTTAACTTCTCAAATCATTCACCAGCATACTATATTACAGCAGCAAGTTCACGATATAGAGCTAGTTTGTAGAACAAAAAAAAACGAAAAAATCTTAGTTGCTTTTTCTTGTTCCTTAGTTCGCAAAAATACAGGATTATTAGAAGAAATTATTTATATCGGTCGAGATATTACCGCTCGCCAGCACCGAGAACAGCGTAATAATGCCAAGTGCGCTATAACTCGTATTTTATCAGAAGCTCAAAATATTAAGCAGGCAATTCCGCAAATTTTACAGGTAATTTGTGAAAGCTTGGAATGGGATTTAGGTGAACTTTGGACTCCAAATCAATACTTAAGCCCACGAGTACAACAAAACAATGTAGATGTAGTACTCAGGTGCGTGGAAATTTGGTCGAGTCGAGTTGTTTCTGTGCGAGAGTTTAAAGCAATTACCTGGCAAACTACGTATACTCCTGGTATTGGTTTGCCTGGGCGAATTTGGTCGAGACGTTCTCCTTTATGGATTAGAGACATTTTAGATGATGTTGACCAACGGCGATCGCAACCCGCTGCTAAAGCAGGATTACACGCAGCATTTGGCTTCCCTATCCTAGACGGTAATGAAATCTTAGGAGTAATGACTTTTTTTAGTCGGGAAGTACAATCAAAAGATGTCAACCTCCTACAAATGATGGTTTCTATTGGTAGCCAAATCACTCATTTTATTAAACGAAAGCAAGCTGAGGAAGCTCTGATCCAAAGCGAACAAACATATCGAGATTTATTAGATAATGCTAATGTTTTAATCCAATCTGTTAACGCTTATGGACAATTTTTATATGTGAATCGTGCATGGCAAACAACCTTGGGATACAGTGAAACTGAAGTCGCTGGGATGAAATTATTTGAGATCGTCCATCCGGATTTTCAAGAACACTGTCGGCAAATGTTTTATCGTTTGATGTCAGGAGAGAAATTAGAGCAAGTTAAAACTGCATTCATTACGAAGGATAATCAAACAATCTATCTCGAAGGTAATATTAACTGTAAATTTGTTGGTGGTAAACCAGTTGCCACTCGTGGCATTTTCCACAACATCACTCAGCAAGTATTAGTAGAAAAGCTACAATATCAGCAATCGGTACAATTGCCAAATAAATTGCTATTAATTTCCGACAATCTGCAAAACTCGGCAAATATTACTCACGAAAATTTGACTTATGTCACGGTTTTATTTGCAGATATCGTCGGGTTTCATGAAAGTGCTGCTATAAGTGCAATTCAATTAGTAAATTTACTCAACTCAATCATTTCAATATTTAATAAACTTAGTTATCGCTACGGTTTGGAGAGAATCGAAAGCATTAATGATGGTTATATGGTAATTGCTCAAGGCTCAGATTGTGCTCAAGCAATTGCCCAGATGGCGCTAGATATGCAAACAGCGATCGCTAAATTTAATGCTGAGAATAACCAAAATTTTCATCTCAGTATTGGTATTCATAGTGATGCTGTAGCAGTAAAAGTAATGAATCCAAACAATTCAATAGACGTTTACTGGGAAGAGATAGCGAACACTGCCAGATGTGTGGAATCATCTGGAATATTTGGTGAAATTCAAGTTACTGAAGCTGCTGCTAAACACTTACACAAGGCATTTTTATTAGAGAAATCGGAAGAAATTGAAATTAAAAGCAATGAGAAAATAAGTACTTATATTTTGCTTGACCGAAAGCAATACTAATTATTTATTAATAGTTGAAGAATGCAAAATCAAAAGTGTGGGGTATTAAACCTGCTTATTCATCCGCAGCTTGGTACAAAATTCATGCGCTCATTCTGGCTTCTGACTTCGGAATTATGTTTTGATAATTATCTAAAAAGATATTAATCAAAGCATTATTTTTTACATAAAAAACATTACAAATTATTCCTATAAAAAGTTAAGGCTAATAAAACAATAATTTTTTAGTGTTAATTTATACTACATTTTCATTTTGTAGCGATCGCAATATGAGAATTCGTTATAGATAGCTTTGGGAGTAGCTAATTTTTAGTAGTTATTGTATAAACAGATGATATTAACATGCCAGATAGATGAATCCAAGCAAAATTTAAATATTCTTGACAGAAACTTTAACAAGCACCTAGAAAATAGTAAGGATGGAAAACAGTAAATCGAGATAAATAAATTGAGGTTATATGAGATATTGCCCAATATCTCACCATCTAATTGCCAAGTAGAGAATTTGTTATATCTAATAATCGGCTTTCTAGCCCTGTATTGAAATTGAGCGCGAAATAAATGGGACAAGGTTTTTTACAAATTGGCTTAACGCTGTGTATTGCGATCGCGATCGTTCCGATTTTGGGAAGATACATAGCGCGGGTTTTCTTGGGAGAAAGAACGCTACTCGATCCCTTAATGAACCCGATAGAGCGGAGTCTGTTCGTATTAGTGGGTGTCCGCAGAAAAGATGATATGACAGGTTGGCAGTATATTCGAGCCATACTGTACACCAACTTGTTAATGGGTATTTTAGTGTATTCGCTGATCTATTTTCAGAGATTGTTACCTTGGAATCCCAACGGCTTTGGTGCTATTACTTGGGCTACACTGCTGCATACAGTAATCTCATTTGTGACAAATACTGACCAGCAACATTACAGCGGTGAGACAACCTTAAGTTATTTTAGCCAAGTAGCAGCTTTAGGCTTTTTGATGTTTACTTCAGCGGCCACTGGGTTAACGGTAGGTATTGCTTTTATTCGCGGGCTGACAGGCAAAAATCTGGGAAATTTTTACGTCGATATCACTCTAGGTATTACAAGGATATTATTACCGATCTCAGTAATTGGGGCGATCGCTTTAGTTTTATCAGGCGTACCGCAAACATTACGCGAAACCTTGGTTGTTCAAACTTTGGAAGGAAGCACGCAGTACATAGCCAGAGGCCCAGTCGCATCCTGGGAGGCCATCAAAATGTTGGGTGAAAACGGCGGCGGTTTTTTTGGTGTTAACTCCGCTCACCCCTTTGAAAATCCTAATGGAGCCTCTAATCTCATCGAAATCATCGCGATGGTTTCTATTCCGGCATCTTTAATTTACGCCTACGGTGTGTTTACCAAAAATATCAAACAGGCGTGGCTATTGTTCTGGATGGTGTTCGCAATCTTTGTGATTTTAGTTTGGGTGACAGCTGGTGCAGAACAACAAGGCAATCCCCTTGTGAATAACGCTCTCAAATTAGAAATACCTAATTTAGAAGGCAAAGAAGTCCGATTTGGCTGGGCGCAAACAGCCTTGTGGGCAGTCATGACCACTGCTACCATGTGTGGTGCTGTCAACGGGATGCACGATTCCTTAATGCCATCAGGGATATTTTCTACACTATTCAACTTATTTATCCAGATTATTTGGGGAGGTCAAGGAACTGGAACAGCTTACCTCTTCATTTACCTCATTCTCACCGTTTTCTTGACTGGGCTGATGGTGGGACGCACGCCAGAATTTTTAGGGCGCAAAATTGAAAAGCGCGAAATCGTCCTCGCCAGTGTGGTGCTGCTGATTCACCCTATGTTAGTTTTAATTCCCAGTGCCATTGCATTGGCTTATCCGATTTCTCTATCTGGAATTACCAACCCCAGCTATCATGGTATTTCCCAAGTAGTTTATGAATATGCTTCAGCGGCTGCAAATAATGGCTCCGGCTTAGAGGGATTGAGAGATAACACTCTCTGGTGGAATTTAAGTACCTCTTTTAGTATGTTTGCAGGACGCTACATCCCGATTATTGCCATCCTGCTATTAGCAGACAGCATATCTCGCAAACCAAAAGTACCAGAAACCCCTGGTACGTTGAAAACCGATTCTCTGATATTTACTACCGTCACAGCTGGAGTAGTGCTAATTTTGGGAGTACTAACCTTCTTTCCTGTTTTAGCTTTAGGCCCGATTGCCGAAGGTTTTAAATTAGCCTCTGGTAGCTAAAAAAGGAAATGAGGGGGATGAAGAGGATGAGGAAGATTAAAGATAAGCTAATCATCATTTAGATTGCATTTTGCATCTTTACTAACGATCCAAACCATGTATTTTAAAGCTACATAGCTCATTACTTCCTCATCTTCCCCATCTCCCTCATCTTCCTCCTCTCTTTCTCACAACATAATATGAATCCTGTTGCACCTACCCCCAAACCAAAATCATCTCGTCGTTCTAGCGATCGCCGCCAAGCCCACAAAAAAGCTAGGATTAATACCAGAGGAATCTACCCCAGAGCCATTAGGGATGCTTTTATTAAGCTCAATCCCAAGAGTGCAATTAAAAATCCGGTGATGTTTTTGGTTTGGGTAGGGACACTCATCACCCTAGCAGTCACCATCGATCCCAACTTATTCGGCCCATCTACTCAGAAGAACCCGCAACTATTTAACGGCTTGTTAACGGGGATTTTATTCTTTACCGTCTGGTTCGCCAATTTTGCCGAAGCCGTGGCAGAAGGACGAGGGAAAGCCCAAGCCGATGCCTTGCGATCGACCAAGTCAGAGACGATCGCTAAAAAACTCGCCTCCGATGGCACAATTACTGAAGTATCTTCTACTAGCCTGCAACAAGGTGACAACATCTACGTAGTCGCAGGCGATATCATTCCCGCTGATGGCGAAGTAATCATGGGTGTCGCTTCGGTGGATGAATCGGCAATTACTGGGGAATCTGCACCAGTCCTCAAAGAATCGGGTTCGGATGTTGCTAGTTCTGTGACCGGTGGTACGCGCATCATCTCAGATGAGCTAATTATTCGCATCACTGCTGACCCAGGCAAAGGCTTTATCGATCGCATGATTGCCTTAGTAGAAGGCGCAGAACGCACTAAGACACCAAATGAAATTGCTTTGACGGTGTTACTAGCAGTACTAAGCTTAGTATTTTTATTTGTTGTCGCTACCTTGCCCGCACTTGCCTACTATGTTAATAGTCCAGTTAGCGTGCCTATTTTGGTAGCTTTGTTGGTAGCGCTGATCCCCACGACCATTGGCGGCTTACTCAGTGCCATTGGTATCGCCGGGATGGATAGAGTTGCCCAATTTAATGTGATTGCCACCTCTGGACGAGCCGTAGAAGCTTGTGGAGATGTCAATACTCTAGTTCTTGACAAAACAGGCACAATTACCCTCGGCAACCGCTTGGCAGAAGAGTTTATCCCGATTGAGGGTCACTCCATAGAGGAAATTGCTTATATTGCTTTGGTAGCTAGTGTCTTTGATGATACGCCAGAAGGTAAATCCATTGTCCGGCTGGCACAAAGGTTAGGCGCAAGATTTGACTTCGACCCCGACCGGGTAGAAGCAGTGGACTTTTCCGCCAAGACGCGCATGAGCGGCACAAACTTACCTGGTGGACGTGAAGCGCGCAAAGGAGCAGTCGGAGCAATTAAAGGATTTGTGCGTTCCCGTAATGGAGACGATAATAGCCCCGAACTGGATGCTGCCTATCAACGAGTTTCCCAATTGGGAGGTACACCCCTAGCTGTTTGTTTGGATAACGAAATTTATGGTGTTGTTTATCTCAAAGACATTGTGAAATCTGGTATCCGCGAACGCTTTGACCAATTAGGCAGGATGGGTGTACGTACTATCATGCTAACTGGCGACAACCGAATTACCGCCGCTGTCATTGCCAAGGAAGCAGGAGTCGATGACTTCATTGCCGAAGCCACACCAGAAGACAAAATCAACGTCATTCAACGCGAACAGGCAGAAGGTAAACTTGTGGCGATGACAGGAGATGGCACTAATGATGCTCCTGCATTAGCACAGGCAAATGTTGGTTTAGCCATGAATACAGGTACTCAAGCAGCTAAAGAAGCAGCCAATATGGTGGATTTGGACTCCGATCCCACAAAGTTAATCGATATTGTCGGGATTGGTAAACAATTGTTGATTACGCGCGGAGCCTTGACGACATTTTCCATCGCCAACGATATTGCTAAGTACTTTGCGATTATTCCGGTCATCTTTGCCGCTGCTAACCTGCAAAGCCTGAATATTATGAATTTGACTAGCCCAACTTCTGCTATACTTTCGGCGCTGATTTACAATGCTTTAATTATTCCCGCTTTAATTCCCTTAGCTTTGAAAGGCGTGCGGTTTAGACCTTTGAGCGCTAATCAGTTGCTACAACGCAATATTTTAATTTATGGCTTAGGTGGGGCGATCGCGCCGTTTATCGCCATTAAGTTAATAGATGTAATGCTAACGGCGATCGGATTGGTTTAAGCAATTAAAAATAAAAAATAACTGCCATCTTGGCAGGCAAAGACGCAAAGAAAAAAGAAAATCATGAAACGAGCTGATTTACCAGGAAAGTTTTTGGCGATGGATTTCATCCCAACTGTTTTTAATATTTGGTCGCAATGTCGTAAGCAAAAACTACCACTCGCTATTTTTATTGGGCTGTGCTTGAATTTGCTAGTTGCTCCGGTCGTTTATGCTACTGCTGCTGGTACGCTGGAACGCAGTTCTGCTTGGGCAATTGGTATTTTAGGGGGGGTGACTCTAGCAATGGTAATTTACTTATTTGTGGTCGTTTTTCAGCCAGAACGCTTCTAAAAATTAAAAATTAAATTTAAGAGCAAGTAGAAAAGTGTTGATGTCTTTTATTCGAGAAACTAGCAGAGCAATTCGCATTACTCTGGTACTTTGGTTGTTGACAGCAATTATTTATCCTCTGGCAATTCTTGTAGTGGGTCAAGTTTTCTTGCCATTTCAAGCTAATGGCAGCATTGTGGAAAATATAGAAGGAAAACCTATTGGTTCGACTTTGATCGGTCAAATATTTACGTCCGAGCGATATTTTCAAGGTCGTCCTAGTGTAGTGAGATATAGCCAAGGGAGAAAAGCCAAGCCAACTGGGATATCTGGTGCTAGCAATCTTGCTCCCAGTAATCCACAGCTACTAAATCGAATTATCGAGCAGGCAAATCAATTCCAAGAAGAAAGTATTCAACCTACGGCTGATTTAATTTATACTTCTGGCTCTGGCTTAGATCCGCATATTTCGTTGATTACAGCGAGGCGGCAGGTGGAACGGGTGGCCCGCGCTCGCGGTATTAAAGAAGATGAAATATTACCTTTACTTAATAAATATACTGACGGGAGATTTTTATGGATTTTTGGCGAACCAGGAGTCAATATTCTGCGATTAAATTACGCTCTTGACTTACAAGAAATTAACCGTCAACAAAATCAATAAATTGTTAGTTGTCAGCGGTCAAGAAAAAACAACTGACAACTAGCAATCTAGATGATAATAATGCTAGTTCAAAACTACATTCTCGACTTCTGTGAGTTCCTCAATTTATCCAGCACGGCGGGGCAAACACAAAATATTTATTGGCATGGCTCCTGGTGTAGGCAAAACCTACCGGATGCTAGAAGAAGCACACGCACTTAAACAGGAAGGAATTGATGTTGCGATCGGGCTTCTAGAAACCCACGATCGCAAGGAAACGGCGCAAAAGGCAAAGGGACTAGAAATTATACCCCGCAAGCAACTTTCTAGAGGCGAGTTAACGCTGACGGAAATGGATACAGATGCAATTTTAAAGCGATCGCCTCAGTTAGTGTTAATTGATGAACTAGCTCATACCAATGTCCCTGGTTCTCAACGAGAAAAACGCTACGAAGATGTCGAAATCGTTTTGGCAGCAGGCATTGATGTCTACTCCACAATGAATGTTCAGCATTTGGAAAGTCTGAATGATTTGGTAGCAAGAATTACTGGTGTAGTAGTAAGAGAGCGCGTTCCTGACCGGATATTAGAAGAAGCAGATGAAGTGATAGTAATAGATGTCACACCGGAAACACTCCAAGAACGCTTATTAGAAGGCAAAATTTACGCGCCACAAAAAATCCAACAATCTCTAGATAACTTTTTTCAACGCCGCAACTTAATTGCTTTGCGGGAATTGGCTTTGCGAGAAGTTGCTGATAACGTGGAAGAAAATGCGATCGCCACGACTCCCAACGGGCAATTCTGTAATATTCACGAGCGGGTTTTAGTATGCGTTTCTACCTATCCTAACTCAGTGCAACTGTTACGCCGAGGTGCGAGACTCGCTAATTACATGAATGCCCCGCTTTATACTTTATTTGTTGCCAATCCCGAACGCTTTCTCACCAAAGAAGAAAGCTTGCATATCCATAATTGTGAGAAGCTGTGTAAAGAATTTGAAGGCACTTTTCTTCGGGCTACTAGCCATGATATAGCCAGTGCGATCGCCGAAACAGCTGAAAAATACCGTATCACTCAGATTGTCATTGGAGAGAGTCAGCGATCGCGCTGGCAGATCCTCCTCAAGGGTTCTTTAACTCAAAAATTAGTGCGCTTAGTCAAAAACATCGATTTGCATATCATTGCTAGCGAAAAGAAATCTTAATTTCAGCATTGACTATCATTTAAAAGCTAAAAGAGAAGCGAAGAATTTTCAGGTTCCTTTGCTTCTCTTAATAACAAGTTTTATATCTAGCTAAAATACAGTATGAGAATTTTTAGTTCAATTCACTTTAGCTAATATCGCACTCACAAAAACTGACTTGGAAGAGTTTATCTAAGTTACTTCACTGCAACTTTAGTTTAGGCAGATTCTTTTGCGCTTTGCAATTTTTGGTTCTTGCGCTTGCGTAGAAACAGACCACCTACAGCTAGCATACCTATAGTAACACTAGGTTCTGGCACGCTAGTTACACGGAATGTGTGGTTGTCACTTTCAAATCCGCCACCTTCGGTCTGAGAAATCACAATTTTGTTAAAGGTATCACTCTTATCTTGTGAGAAAAACTCAAAGAAGCCATTCTTTTGACCGCCATGCTGCGAGGCTCCAACAGAAGCTGCTGCATTCATCATGTCATAAGTAAATTCTTTGATTAAGGTAGCGCCATTGAAGAATTTTAAAGTGTTACCACCGCTCAGAGCGCCTGCATCAAAACCGAAGTAGGTAAAAGCGTCGCTACCTTTAGATTCAATGATGGTATCGTTTCCTTGGAAAACAGCTAAATAATTAGATTGATTGACTTCTGCATGAGCGCCAGAGGGGGCCCAAACATCGGAGTAAATACCAGTTTGTCCAGAATAAGCTGTACTAGAATAGCTACCGCTAGAAAACGAATATTTTACTCGATCGTTGCCAGGTATTTGACCATTGTTGAAATCAAAAGTTGTATATCCTGCTTCATTAACATTTTTAGAAAAAACACCTTCAGATGTTGCTGAAGCTTGACGGTAAGAACCGGGATCGTAGGTAAATCCGATGGCATGTGCCGAACCAGCATAAGTGAATGAAGCGATCGCGGATACAGATAAAGCAGTCAGACAAGCGATTTTCTTAAGAAACATTTGTATAAGCTCCAGCGCTTTTGTATGTGGTAAATGAATTATGTAATTAATTCATTACTCAACAACAGGATGTAATTACTGGATTTATATTTGCTCCGAAATTTGTCTATTGAGTCATTTTCTTTGAGGAAAATCACTCAAAGACAGTAGTTTTGTTTTTAGTAAATATGAAGATAATATCTAAATTAAACCGAAATATGAAAGACTAGTTAAATTGAATATTGTGTGTGAAAAAGCTACATTTTTGCGATCGGTATTTTTTAAGGACTAATGAAGACTAAGATATATTTAGTATGAGAACTTAACACAATAACTGCTACTCCACAACAGACACAACGCTCTGTAATGGTTGTACCTCTTGCCTGCATCACTAAAACTAATCGCCATACTATCAGTAAGCCACAGCAAAAGATTAGGCATCCCGAATGTTTTGCGCTAAAAGTTAGATTTTTGCCAAAATTTGAAGCGGCTTTAAGCGTAATAGCGTTAAATTGAAGCTACCTATGTTTTGGTTAGAGGCTGCAACTAGCAACAAAGCATAGTAGCATGGATGAGATTACCCCTTGCAATCAACAAAAAGAATCTCTATCAATGCATCTGACTGAACAAGCTGCCATCCCCACTCGCGTTATTGGTTTAATTAGTGGTACGTCCGTAGATGGAATAGACGCTGCCTTGGTAGAGATTTCCGGAACAGAGTTAGATATCAAAATTGAGTTGTTAGCAGGAGAAACATATCCTTATCCTGGCGATCTCAGAGAACGTATCTTAGAAATTTGTGCCCAGAAAGCCATCTCAATGGCAGAATTAGCAGAACTAGATGATGCGATCGCTCTTGCCTTTGCTCAAGCTGCCCAAAATATTCAAATTGGTCATCAGCCAGCAACATTGATTGGTTCTCACGGTCAAACAGTTTTTCATCGACCTCCTGGAGATTGGGGATTAGGGACTAGGGACTGGGAACTGGGAAATAAAAACTCACTCGGTTACAGCCTGCAAATAGGGCGTGGTGCTTTGATTGCTCATCTCACAGGAATTACCACTATTAGTAATTTTCGCGTTGCTGATATCGCCATTGGCGGTCATGGCGCGCCTCTCGTGCCAAGAGTCGATGCCTATTTACTCAGTCATCCGCAAGAGGGACGTTGTATTCAGAATTTAGGTGGTATTGGTAATGTGGCTTATATTCCACCTCGTCGTGATGACTGGCTGACTAAAATTCGCGGTTGGGATACCGGCCCGGCAAATAGCCTATTGGATTTGGCGGTGCAGCATTTAACTGCTGGTGCTAAATCCTACGATGAAAGCGGCAAGTGGGCAGCGAGTGGCACTCCTTGTTATCCATTAGTAGAACAATGGCTAAGTCAAGATTATTTTCATCTACCCCCACCGAAGTCTACTGGTCGGGAGCTTTTCGGTGTGGCTTACCTGCATGAATGTTTAAAAGATGCCGAACCATATCAACTCAGTCCTGCCGATCTACTGGCGACGCTTACAGAACTTACAGTTGCTTCAATTGCTCGCAGTTACCAAACTTTTTTACCGCAAATGCCACAGCGGGTACTATTATGCGGTGGTGGTAGCCGCAATCTCTATTTAAAACAAAGGTTACAGTTATTATTGCCATCAGTGCCAGTCTTGACTACAGATGAAGTCGGTTTAAATGCAGATTTTAAAGAAGCGATCGCTTTTGCTGTTTTAGCTTACTGGCGACAATTGGGTATTCCTGGTAATCTCCCTGCTGCTACTGGCGCACCTCGTGAAGTTCTTCTAGGAGAAATTCACCTTGTTGAATAGAAAGATCAAAGGTTTCATCCTTCTTTAACCCCCTTTTGAGTAAAGCTGCGCGATCATCTCAGCACGACATGAAACCCCCAGCTTGCGAAACATCCGTTTTAAAGCTTGCTTCACAGAATTTTCTTGAATCCACAAAGCTGCACCGATTTCAGCATTTGTTAGTCCTTGTGCTACTAGTTCGGCAATTTGAATTTCTCGCGGTGTTAAACAATTTATATTCGCAGAATTGAATTGTTTTGATTGCAACTGTCTTGTTGCCATCCAGGTTGACAGATGCAAGCAAAGGGCACTCAGGTCAGCCAAATTCCCAGCATTAAAAGCAGGCGTATCGCTATGGCGAGTAAAACCTACCCCACCAATTAAGCGACCATTACTGACAATCGGCCCAGCCATTACATGTCCATGGTCGGAACGCGGGCAAATCATTTTCCAAACCCCAGGCGGTAACACTAGTTCTTCGTGAACTGGGGCATGACGCTCTACTACGTAGCGTAGAACTGGATTATATTCTGTAGATAAAGCTAGTTTTACGATGCTGGGAAGATTGCCCTCAATCGGGGAAAGTCGCTCGAAGAGAAAAAGCCCCCAACGTTTAGCGACAAAGTACTTACCAACATCAATAATAACGTGCTGTCGTAGTTCTTCTTCGTTACGAGCCTGAGCGATCGCTTGAAACAAAAACTGCAAAGAATTCACCGTCATGGTTGCTGCAAACTGTACTCGAACGAGGACTAGGCGTAGTTGCTAGACATTTTTAGTATAGATTCTATTGCAATCATTATCGACAAACGGATGACACAAACAAGTTTTGATGCCGATAGCCGACAATCACCAGCACGCTCGATTCAGATTGTTTTTTTCACGCTGGCTGTGCTGTTCAATCTTTGCCTAATTGCTCAAATTTTAACTGTTGGAATGGCGTTCTTTTACAACCCTGAGTGGTGGAAAATTCATGTGTGGTTGGTGCGTGGGTACAGCGGTCTGGCTCCCATCCTGCTGGGATTGGTGTACCTGAGTCCGTTTCCCCAAAGAGTGCAAAGCCTGACAAAAGCTATACCAATACTTCTCGGACTGCAATTTCTGACGATTCACCTCAAAACATCTTTACCTTTGGGAGTACTCCATCCACTGATTGGATTCGCACTGTTGTCTGTTTCTACAACCTTAGTTCATCGCTCACAGCGCGTAGTTTTCCCTCAAACAGAGGCAGATTAATCAGCGCTATAGGAGGGCGATCTGCACATATTTGGTTTATCTTAAAGTATTTATCATGTACGGAATTACGATGGTTCCTGGAATGAATGGAGCAAACTCCCCGATACACCCATCGAAAAATAAACATTGAAAATTCTATGAAGCAGAAGGGGGAAGAATTTTATTTAATTTCTTTCCTGTCTGCTTCCCTGCTAATTTCCCGCCTGACATTTTGACGTTTCATAGATATCTTTGAGTCTTAGCGGTACTCGATTAAGACAAGGAACGTACAAGGTGACTCACACTTTTCTATTGGAACCAGGACGCTGGACAATACAAGGAAGTTGGTTGGAACGTCATGGGATGCCAATCAGCGTAAAAGGTATGACCTTGGTAGCTTGGAATCGAGACAACTGGTTCACTATGGCAACAAAGTTAATATTTCCAGGCAGCGATCGCCCAGAAATTTCTCTACAATACAAAGGGCGTTTGCACGATGGAGAGCGGCAGTATACTTTTTTACTCCAGCATAGTCTTTTAGGACAGGTTGAAGGTGAGGGCTGGATTGGCCCAGAGACAATAGTACAGCGTTATTGGGTACTGAGCGATCGCGAACGTCGGAGTGGTTTTGAAACCATGCACCGAATTTCAGATGATACATATTATCTCAGTAGCGGTGTGATGGTAGGTCATTTTCTCACCAACACCATGGAAGTCAGCCTAGAATATCAGTCAAAATCAAAATAACCATCAAGAATAGGGTGTGGGGTGTAGTGAAGACGGCATTGGAGGGGTCTTGAACCCCCAGATGGTGAATCGCCTTAAAAGCTTAGGATTGTACCCAAGGGTGATTGGGGCTATTTCTTCCCCTACACTCGCCCCAACGGGACTTGGTCAATAGTTACTTCTGACTTTTAAGTATTTCGTCAAAATTGGGCAAACTAAAATTAAATCAAAATAAAAGTGCGAGATAGTACTATTGCTCAGGGTAAATCTACTTATAAGTTTGTGGGAACGCACTTTTTACTTCCAATATCAGCCTTCGTCTTTGTACCTTGGTGAGCCATCACTGTAGGCAGGTTTTGCGCTGTAGGCAACTGGTGTTAGCGCCGCGTCACGCGAAGGATGGTTAAAAGTTGATATTTCAATTTATATCTTGAAAGCGGGGACAGGCGGCACGCCACCCACTATGAATTAAACAAATAAATCAAATTCTCTTATTTTCTGCCTTCTTAAAAAAGAAGGCAAATCCCAACACTTACAAGCTACCTACTGCTTAGGTGTTACCCAAACTTGTTAAATTATTGGAATCGAATTTTCTATGTCAGACCCTAACATTGGTCGCTTACTCGGCAAACGCTACCAGCTTCAGGAGTTAATCGGTACTGGAGCAATGGGTACCCGGATTTCTCACAAAGATATAAAAAAGGGGTCAAAAACTGCAAAAATGTATATATAGCAAGCATTTCAGCAGTTGTAAAGCATGACCCCAGCTTCAACAGATCGTATAGCAAAACAGTTCAAATTTGAACAGCCAAAACTACCTACAGTAGTAGTTAATTTCCAGGGTGGAAGAGTAATATCTGATGCCGGATTAAGCTTAATTGCTGAAATAGACAGAAAACTACAAATCACGTCACAGCTTGCACAGTGTTTTAAAGATTACCGAAAACCAAACCGAGTTGACCATTCAATAAAAGACTTAATTACACAACGAATATATGGGTTGATCATGGGATACGAAGACTTAAATGACCAT
Organism: Dendronalium phyllosphericum CENA369; assembly: GCF_016056275.1. GTDB lineage: Bacteria > Cyanobacteriota > Cyanobacteriia > Cyanobacteriales > Nostocaceae > Dendronalium > Dendronalium phyllosphericum. The sequence goes on from NZ_JAECZA010000012.1 coordinate 195,466, forward strand.
GAAAAATTACGTCATGACCCGATG
>NZ_JAECZA010000120.1 GCF_016056275.1 Dendronalium phyllosphericum CENA369
TCGTTGACTGGGGTAAACAGCATCCAGGGGAGGTTTTGAAAGCCAGAATACTGCTGCAAGCCAGCCGACTGTTTGAGGGGATGCAACCAGATGAAATTAGAATCATCTTTGCAGCTCTAGCAGATCGGGGGGTGGGTCAAGTGGAAGGAGAAGGCGATCGCCTCGGCTGGAAGTGGTCGTAGTATTGTCTACAGTCTGCCTACAGTCCGTCTACACCTTGCTAGCAGCGCTTTAGGGGTGAATTAGCTAGCAAGTCTACAATACTGCCAGTTTTGCTGGAGATGACTTTAACCCCATCAGTACCTCCTCAACAGAGCGTCTACACCGTCTACAATTTTTCACTCCCAAAAATTCGGGTGTAGACGGCTGAAATTATTGTCAGAAGCGGATTTTAGCCTTTTGTAGACAAAATTTTTGAAAATGCGAACGCGTTATTTAGAGGAGCGCGATCGCAATCAGGTATCAACCAAAACTTAACACAGGGTTTAGCTATGAAAGACAAAAATCTTGCCACCATTTGGGCTAAAAATATTTTGACTGAAAATAACTGGTGCATTTTGGACACAGAAACGACGGATTTAAAACAGTCCCAAATATGCCAAATAGCGATTATCACGCCAGAGAGACCAGGCTGGCAAACACTCGTTAAGCCAACTATCCCAATTTCTGAAGAGGCGATTGAAATACACGGAATAACAAATGAGGCTGTAGAAGATGCCCCAACCTTCGATCAAGTTTTCTTAGAGTTAATGAGACAAATAGGTAACAGAGATTTAATCATTTACAATGCTGATTTTGATTTACGGGCTATTAAGAATTCTTTGAGAGTATACGGAATTCAGCTAGCATTCCCCACTAGCGATCGCCGACAATGCCGCATCTTTACAAACGGCGGCTCTATCCACTGTGCAATGCTTTGGTATTCCCAATGGGTAGGAGAGTGGAATGCTTTCCACGGTAATTACAAGTGGCAACCGTTAATCGGGGGCAATCATTCTGCATTGGGTGATTGTGAGGCCACTTTAAAAATAATTGAAAAAATGGCCGCAGAGAATGACGAATGAGGATAAGTAGATAAAACTCGATCCGCGAACATGAAAGCTAAGTTTACGCTTCAGAGTTTGCGGTTTTTTAATTTTTTGAAACAGACATTTACTGGCAAAGAAATAAATTAAATCGCGATGAGTGAGGACAAGTGGATCAGCCGTGACCCTAAAACAAAAAAGTTAGCGATCCGCTTTCGGGTGCAAGGATTCAGCAAGCAGTTCTACATTGCTAGCGGACTCAAGGACACCAAACGAAACCGCGAAATAGTTCGCTCCAAACGTGATGCCATCGTAAATGACATCACGCTGGAGCGGTTCGACTCAACACTAGAAAGCTATCGCTTTCGAGCAGCAGGTAAAGCTCCTGCTGTGGCGATCGCGCCTCAACCACCAAATTACCAATATGATTTACAGCAACTCTGGGAACGTTACACAGGGTTTCAGTCAAGCCAACTAGAGAAAACAACTATTCTTACTAAGTATTATTCCATCGCCAACCATATTGAGAGACTACCCACGCGATCGCTAGACGATGCCGCCAAAATTCGGGAATGGGCACTAGACAATTTGACTCACTACATGGCTTGGGAATTATTAAACTGCCTGAGCAGATGTTGCTCGTGGGCTAACGACTCTGCACTAATTATTGACAATCCGTTTGAGAAGCTGAAAATAAAAAAGCCTAAACAAAGGAGTGATGACGACGACCGACGGGCGTTTACCCTTGAGCAGCGGGATTTAATTATCGAAACGTTTGAAAATCATCCGCTACATTCTCACTACGCCCCTTTGGTAAAGTTTTTGTTTCTGACAGGTGCTAGACCAGGGGAAGCGTTCGCTTTAACCTGGGGAGACATTAGCGCTGATTGTTGCAAAGTCAACATCAACAAGTCTTGTAATGGGCATAGAGTTCGCAAGGGAACCAAAAACGGCAAGAAGAGAGTATTCCCTAGTAAGCCAGGGTCAAAACTCCAGAAAACTTTATTGGAGCATCGTCCTGCATTACACGAACCTGCTGATTTGGTGTTCCTGAGTAAAGCAGGCAAGCCAATGAGCAGCAGCGTAATGGTGAGTTTTTGGCATGAGTGGAAATCCGGCAGCAGGGAGAAAACCTACAAATACCCTGGGGTGGTCAAATCACTAGCTGATGCCGGGAATGTCCCCTACCTCAAGCCCTACGCTACCCGTCACACTTTCGCTACCTGGGCTATCAGCAATGGCATTAGTCCCGACAAGGTGGCTTTGTGGATTGGCGACACCGTGGAGACAGTTTTGAAATACTACTGCCATCCAGAGATAGTTAGTTCTGAGTGTCCAGATTTTTAGTTTTACTACTCATTTACTACTCAAAACGGTAGCCTAAAAGTAGTGGTTTAATTCATCTCTGAGCATCCTTATGTTGCCGAAACCCAAGAAAAATTGGACACCTGAGTATTGGGCGAGTTGGAAGCCCTTTGGCATTGGCGAACAGTACCCGAATAACTATTGGGAAGTCTTGCGGGCAATTTGGTTGTCCCGCGACCAACTACCTTATACATGGAATATCCTGAATCAGGGTGTGTGCGATGGTTGTGCTTTGGGAACAACCGGGATGAAAGATTGGACGTTAGATGGCATTCATCTGTGCAATGTTCGGTTGCGGCTGTTGCGGATGAATACCATGCCAGCTTTCGATCCTCTGTTGCTGGAAGATGTCTCCCAGTTGCAAAAGCAAAAAAGTGCTCAATTACGCGACTTAGGAAGGCTTCCTTATCCAATGATGCGGCAACGAGGGGAAAAAGGCTTTCATCTTGTTAGCTGGGATGAAGCTTTGGAGGTAATTGCTACTCGCATCCGCGCTAGCACGCCAGACCGCCTGAGTTTCTACATTACCAGTCGCGGCACGGTCAACGAAACTTACTACGCTACTCAAAAAGCCGTGCGGGCAATGGGATGCAATAATATTGATAATGCTGCCCGGATCTGCCATTCTCCCAGTACAGCGGGGCTGAAAGCTGCTCTCGGTGCGGGGGCTACCACTTGTTCTTATAAAGACTGGATTGGTACTGATTTATTGGTCTTTATTGGCTCTAATGTTGCCAACAATCAGCCTGTCACCGTCAAATATCTCCACTATGCTAAGAAAGCTGGTACGAAGATTGTGGTAATTAATACTTACCGCGAACCAGGTATGGAGCGATATTGGGTTCCCTCAATAGTGGAAAGTGCCCTTTTTGGTACAAAGTTTGCGGAAGATTTCTTCTTGGTTAATGCTGGCGGGGATATAGCATTTTTAAATGGTACAATTAAACATCTAATTGCCCACGACTGGGTAGACCAGTCATTTATTGAGCGCTACACTGCTGGTTTTGAAGAACTCAAGGCATCTTTTGCAAGCCAATCTTGGGAAGAACTAGAACGGCTTTCTGGTGCTTCTCGTGATGAGATGTATGCCTTTGCCAAAATGGTTGCACAAGCCAACAAAGCTGTATTTGTCTGGAGTATGGGCATTACCCAGCATGAGTGTGGCGAAGATAATGTCCGTAGTATCATTAATCTTGCTCTCACCAAAGGTTTTGTCGGTCGGGAAGGCTGCGGTTTAATGCCAATTCGCGGTCACTCAGGGGTACAAGGTGGTGCAGAGATGGGATGTTATGCAACAGTATTTCCTGGTGGCAAACCCATCAACTCAGAAAATGCTGTCCAATTAAGCAAACTTTGGGGCTTTGAAGTACCTACAAGTAAAGGTTTAATTGCACCAGAAATGATTGATGCCGCACATCAAAAACAATTAGATGTGTTGTTCTCGGTGGGAGGAAATTTCTTAGAAGTACTACCAGAACCTGATTATGTGGAAGAAGCTTTAAAGAATATACCGTTGCGGGTTCATATGGATATTGTGCTTTCCAGCCAAATGTTAGTAGAACCTGCTGACACAGTAGTGTTATTACCTGCCACTACTCGCTATGAAATACCAGGAGGAGTGACAGAAACTAATACCGAACGTCGGGTGATTTTCAGTCCAGAAATTCTGGGACCGCGCATTGGAGAGGCGCGTCCAGAGTGGGAAGTTTTTATGGAGTTGGCAAGGCGAGTGCGACCAGATTTAACAGATAAGCTGACTTTTGTTGATACAGCGGCTATGCGCCAAGAAATTGCCCAAGTCGTTCCCTTATATGCTGGCATTCAACATTTGCAGCAAGCTGGAGATCAGTTTCAGTATGGTGGGGCACATTTGTGTTTTGGCTGGAACTTCCCCACACCCGACGGTAAGGCACATTTTGGGGTATTGTTGCCACGCAAGAAAGAATTACCAGAGGGCTATTTTTTAGTAGCAACGCGTCGAGGCAAGCAGTTTAATAGTATGGTGCAAGAACGCAAGGATGCAATTACTGGGGCAGTACGCGAGGCAGTGCTAATAAATGTCTCTGATGCCGCAAAATTGGGTTTAAAAGATGGTGACGCAGTAATTCTTAAGAATAAGTTGGGTGAGTATAAAGGACAAGTGTACATTGCACCTATTCAGTCAGGCAACTTGCAAGTACATTGGCCAGAGGGAAATATACTACTTGATAAAACAAAGCGATCGCTTGAAGGTGTCCCTGATTATAACGCAGTAGTACGCCTGGAAAAACAATAAATCATTACACTCAAAAGATGGATATGCTAGGTGCGATCGCAGGTGACATAATTGGTTCGGTATATGAGGGAAAAAGCATAAAAACAAAGGATTTTCCGCTGTTTAGCAGACAATCTCGCTTCACTGATGACACAGTGCTAACAGTCGCAGTCGCAGATGTGATTTTGAACGCCGAGAAATTTCTGCACAGCAGTAGATACATCGACCAATTCAGGTGGTACTACCGTCGCTACGCTTATGCTGGTTATGGACGTAACTTTCGAGAATGGGCAAAATCTGATAGCAACGAACCATATTACAGTTTTGGTAATGGTGCGGCCATGCGAGTCAGCCCCATTGGGTTTGCCTTCAATGACTTAGATACCGTGTTACGAGAAGCCCAGCGCAGCGCGGAAGTTACCCATAATCATCCTGAAGGCATTAAAGGCGCTCAAGCAATAGCAGCAGTTATCTTTCTGGCGCGTACAGGTGAAGAGAAAATCGGGATTAAGTCCTATATTCAGACCAGCTTTGGCTATGACTTAGGACAAACCCTTAACCAAATCCGACCCAACTACCAGTACGATTCTACCTGTCAAGGTTCTGTTCCCCAAGCAATTATTGCCTTTCTCGAATCTACGAATTTTGAAGATGCTATCCGCAATGCAGTATCAATTGGTGGTGACAGCGACACTATTGCCTGTATGACGGGTGCTATTGCTCAAGCATATTATGGTGGCGTACCAAAAGCGATCGCCGAACAAACACTATCTCATTTAAATGAACATCTATGCACTATTACCGAAAAGTTTATGTTTCAGTACTGTGCATAAACTACGCCTAGATTTTAATTGCTAACCTAAAGTTAATATCACTTAAAGACTTGCTGCTATGTCCATCGCCAAAGATTTTGAAGCCCCAGAAGATGTTATATTTCCAAACGGGAATTTAGAAAGTAACGAACCGCCCTTGGAAACATACCTACATTTGCAGCAAATGTTGTTATTGATCAAATGCTTGGATTGGTGGTGGCGAGACCTTAATCACTTGAATAACTATTTTGCTGCTGGCAATATTAGCATTTATTACAGTCACCGCCAGCGTAAGAAAGAAGACGTTCGAGGGCCAGATTTCTTTGTGGTGTTAAACACTGAATACAAAATCCGTGACAGTTGGGTTGTTTGGGAAGAAGACGGCAAATATCCAAATTTGATTATCGAATTGCTGTCTAATTCCACCGCGTCTACTGATAAAGGACTAAAAAAACAAATTTATCAAGATATATTTCGCACTCCAGAATATTTTTGGTTTGACCCGAAAAATTTAGAATTTGCTGGCTTTATTTTAGTGGGTGGTACATATCAACCTATAGAACCTAACCCCCAGGGATTGTTGTGGAGTCAGCAATTAAGTATGTACTTGGGCGTTCATGAAAAAAAATTGCGTTATTTCACTGCGGAAGGACAGGTAATTCCTACACCTGAAGAAGTTGCAAAATGGGAAGCAGAACACGCCGAACAAGAAAAGCAACGAGCCGAACAAGAAAAGCAACGTGCCGAACGTCTAGCAGCAAAACTGCGAGAATTAAATATCGACCCAGAGAGTTTATAAAAATTGACGATACCTAGAAGCTGAAATTAAGCGATCGCCTGCAATGATGAGAATGCGATCGCACGATTTAAAAAATTTGAATTAGGTTTCTTCTACTGTTAAAATTCCTGACAGTATATCTACCACTAATATCATATTCGGATGAATGCTTATAATTAGGGCTGACGCAAAGACGCAGGGACGCGGAGAGTTTTTTTTATAAGTGATTAGGCGGACATGAGATGACGACCGAATAAAATTTATGACACGCTATCATCTGCGTACACGGGAATATCAAACTCTTTTTTATCAATTCGCACTTTACCTGCATAAATCTTAAAAAGAGGTTTGGCGTAGCTTCACAAAGAAAGGGTATGACTCGAAAGCAGTAAGAATACAGCAGGACTTTTTCTATAACTTTAGCAACTAGGAATATTCGTAATCTTATAGGGTATAAGAGGTAGGTGCAATCAATATTCTCACAACTCTAATTATCAAAATGCCTATTAAAAGCAAAATTAAAGCCCAAGTCTGGGTAGTCGAAAATGGCAAAAAGCGTCTTCGACAAGACCAACTAACCACTGAGGAACCTTTAGAAATTCGCCTTGTCTGCCAAACTCGCACAATAGCAGTTACTATGCGAACACCAGGAGCAGATTTTGAATTAGCTGCTGGTTTTCTTTACAGTGAAGGAGTAATTAATAGTAGGGAAGATATCCAACGCATCAGCTACTGTGTGGATGAGTCAGTAGACGGCGAGCAAAGATACAACATTGTGAATGTAGAATTGCGACAGGGTTTAATTCCAGATTTACAGCCTTTGGAACGCCACTTTTACACCAATAGCGCCTGCGGTGTTTGTGGTAAAGCTAGCCTTGAGGCTTTGCGTCTGCGGGGATATCCTGACATTCTCCCTAACCTAATGGTGACACCTGAAATCATCTACAGCCTACCAGATAAGTTACGGGCTGCTCAAGGTATCTTCACTGCCACGGGGGGTTTGCACGCTGCGGCTGTCTTCGATACTCAAGGGCAGCTATTGAACTTGCAAGAGGATGTAGGACGGCATAATGCTTTGGACAAATTAATCGGTACAGCTTTGCTGAGTGAAGAATTGCCTTTAAATAATCATATTCTCATGGTAAGCGGACGCTCTAGTTTTGAAATTTTGCAAAAATCCACCGCTGCTGGGATTCCCATTGTCTGTTCTGTTTCTGCCCCTAGCAGTTTAGCGATGTCTGTAGCTCAAGAATTTGGGATTACTTTAATTGGATTCCTGCGTGGCGAACGGTTCAATATCTACAGTGGATTAGAAAGGATTAATCATGATTGATTAATGTCAACAACTGATACCCCCAAAAATAATGATACAGATCCAAACCGAGGAACCTAGACAAAATAGCACTTTTCTTAATTACGAATTACGCCTAACGGGACTTAGACAAAAATGAAGCCCAAATGAAGCCCAAACTGGATTTATAAGCAGCAAACACGTCACGATGAACAGTTAGCCAATCGAAAAAGCGAAAAGACATAGCTGTTCTAAAAGCTTCTAAAGCATGGCGGCATGGCCGCGGGGGTGGTTTCTTTCATAAGCTTTTTTTCACGTGAAACCTATGCTGAGATAGTATTATACTCTTTTTTAATCTCTATTTTTGTTTAAGTCCCGTTATTCCCATTCCTGAAATTCTTCGCTGGTATTGCGAAGTAGAAAATTTAGTTGTGTGCGGCGAGTTTCAAAGTTGGCAGCAACGTAAATTAGTGCGATTCCAACTAATAAGCCAACCACCCATTTGAAAAAGGGATAGCGCAAGCTGAAAATTACTAATTGATAGATGCTAGTAATGAAAAAAGTCGCTGTACCAATATAGAGAAAAGCTCGAATTCGTAAAGCTAATCCAGCAAAAATGGCAATGAGGCTCAAAATTCCTGGGATTATCGCTGCATTTTGATGAAATAAAATTGCCCATCCACAAATTACACCGCTACCTACCATTCTTAAACTGTGACGAGCTGCTTTATATTCTGGCAACCTCAGTTGAGGATCTATCTGGGCAATATACAGCAGTGATAAGCCAATTAGCGATACATACCATAAAGCATCTGTGAGATGTAAGTAGTCAGAAAACCAGCGAAATATAGCCCAATCAATTAATATTACGCTGATATAGGTGAAACGAATGTTTTTACTAACTGCCAGGAAGATGTAGTATCCAGCTACTAGTAATAATGTGATGGGATAAATTTGCAGTTTAGTTTCCCATAAAATTATCAGTGGTATGATGTATGCAGCTATTTGCCAAGGTCTTTTAGACCAACCCCAACTTTCCCAAGGTAGGATATATAAAAAATAGGCGACTACGCAAGCGATCGCACCATTCCAAGGAACTAAAGGGCCAAGTAAAAATTTTCCTACTGCTGTCTCACGCCAATAAATTCTCATGCCGGCTACCTCTAATAAGCCGAGGTAAACCCAGATTTCTTGGATTGTGATTCTGCCAAAGATGCGCGGGGAAGCTTCAGAAATAGAGGATGCTGTCTGCCGTCCTTGAAAGATGGCATATCTAATCAAAAATACGCCAGTTGCTAATCCCAGCAAACGGTTAACCTGAATGGGAAAGGCAATGGCAGTCATTAATAAGCAGCTACTCCAAGCCCAGTGAAGATGGGCGATACCTTGCAATTCTTGCGGGGTAAGGCGTAAGTAGTTTACTAACCAAGGGGAAAGGATGCGATAGGCATACATAATGCTTGTGCCCAAGGCTGACATAGCAATTAAGCCATCACCTAATCTCCCTCCCGATGCTTGTGACATTTGATAGAACAAAAGTTCATAAGCAGAAATTGATACGCCAATGATGCCTAAATACAGTAACGGTTTGAAGCTATCTCTGCGTCGCCCCACACCAATAATAATCAAAGCTACCCCTAAAGAACACAAACCCGTCCAATCAGTAAAGGTGTTCAACCGCAGCACGACGCTGAATACAGCATAAATTAATGGCAAAATGTGGAAGCTATTGGGTAGCCTTTCTAATTGGTAACGCCGTCGCCACCACTCTCCCGCTAACTGAGTTATTAAACCTAAAGCGATATTTGCGAACGGCAAGCCGCGCTGCGCGAACGCTATTCTAATAGTGGAATGCTCCCCAAATCCCAAAATCTCAGCAATTAAGAGTTCCAAACACCAACCGATGCCATAAAATGCCCAATCTGTGGGTTCGCCCCAACTACGGTAGGCAATTGCCCCCAAGGTTACAGCAGTGGCTATTAAGTAAAATAATCCTGGTGCAATAATTCTCTGGTAAATTAATACTGAGTGCAGCGTCATGGCTAACAACTCAATGCTACACAAAGCGATCGCCCATTTATCAACTGCTACTGCATAGATAGCTGCTAATTCGTTATCGCGCCGGATCAAGGCTGTACGTGCTAACCATAAACTGAAAATAGCGATCGCTCCCACAATAAACCAACCTGCTATTGTCAAGCGTGGTAAACCTGGAACACCTTCCCAAAGCAATGCAACTATGAAAGTTAACCCATAACCTACCGTAATTACCGCAGTTACTTGGTTTCGCAAGTAGCGTGTATTGACAAACGTTACAGCCGCAGCTACAGCCAAACCAATTAATCTGGTTCCTGGTAAGAATAAAGTTAGTGCTTGTGCCATAGTTACAGCCAAGATACTCAAGTAACTGCTGATACTGCGGCGCTGTGCAGTTGTGCGACTGGCTAAAGCTGTGAGAGTTAAAGGCGTAATTAGCCAAATCGCTCCCCAATGACTTTGGCTACGAGTAATCCCAGTCCATGAGGATTCGACATTTAGCCACAATAGGGCAAAACTCACAGCAGCAAGCCCTAGCCCAATGTGCCAGGCGCTACGTCGCCATATGCCATTGCCAAGACTAAATATCCATTCCACTACCATTAAAGCTAATAAAATGCTTGCCCAGATTGGCAGAGTCAGAGTTGGCAATAGCCAATCAATTATCGAGCAAAACGTCAGCACTCCCATGGTATGAGTGAAGAGAGCAGGGGGAGCTGGGGAAGCTGGGGGAGATAAAGAACGGCGTTGAGTGATGACTGCGAGAGTAATTGTAGAAAATAAGAGATTTAGCGATCGCAATGTGGGATTTACTACAGCAAGTGTTGTTAAAAAAGTGCCAAACACCAGAAGAAGCAAATCGCCAAACTTAGCTAATTCTCGCTTTTGGTTGCGATACAGGCTATCTATAATCGCCACCATCACAATTACGTAGGGAAATAAAGCGACACCCAGTAATGCCCAAGGTTCATTTTGAGCGTTAGTGAGTTTTGTTGCAATCGCGATCGCCCCTGCTTGCACTCCAAATGGCACTAACCGCCAACCCAGCCAAATTGTTTGTAAACCTATGGCAAAAACTGCCGCCAAATCAATCTTTAAACTATGCCTCTGTAAGCGGTTGCCCACAAACCACAAACTCAACCCACTCACAGCTATTGCTTGCCCAGGATAATTTATTACCGCCACTAACCAACCCAAGAAGAGTAAAATACCTCCGAAGAGTTCCCAAGGTAATTGGGGAGTGGGGGATGAGGGGGATGAGGGAGATGAGGG
>NZ_JAECZA010000121.1 GCF_016056275.1 Dendronalium phyllosphericum CENA369
CTACTCCCCCACCTCCCCCTACTCCTCCACTCCCCTGTTGCAGTTCTACGGATGCTGTTTCCTTGCCTTTTGCTGCAATTTCCTGACGCAATAGCTTCACCCAATTTTGCAAATTGGCTGTCTCAAATGGCTTCAATGTTTTACCAGATTTCAGTAGTAGCTCAATTTTACGTGCTAGCTTTGAGCCTTCGGCTAAACCAAAAGTGCCCAATGAACCCGCTAGGGTATGCGCCTCTTGTGTTGCTTGCGCTCTCAATTCTGGATCTAAAGCCTTCTGATTTAAAGCTGCTTGCTCTAGCACCTTCACTTGTTCGTCTACGCGCCCGCTAAACCGTTGCCAAATTTCATCTACTGCTGCTAATGTCTGCTTCTTAGAAATATTGCTGAGTGAGGAGTTAGGAGTTAGCAACTCTCCCCCTATCTCCAGCTTCTTGCTTTCTACCTCTTCTTCCTGCGGTTTCAGACGATAGCCAATACCATATACTGTTTCAATTAAATCGCTAGGCACTCCCGCAGATTTTAATTTATGCCGTAATCCTTTAATATGAGTGCGAACTGCTTCTTCTCCGGGAGTATCTTCATAAGACCAAAGATGTTCTAAAATCATGCTGCAACTAAACACTCGACGGCTATTTCGCAAAAACAACTCCAAAAGTCCATACTCTTTTGGGGTTAATGACAGCAAGTCTTGGTTATAAGTAACTTCACAACTTTGAGGATCGAGCTGCAAATTTCCCCATTTTAAGATTGGTTGTGATGTTGTACTCCCACGACGCAATAACGCTCTAACACGAGCAACTAACTCTTCTTCCTCAAAAGGTTTAACTACATAGTCGTCTGCACCTGCATCTAACCCGATCGCTTTTTCATGACTGCTATCACACCCTGTTAATAATAAAATAGGCATTTGCAAACCTTTAGAGCGGATTTGACGACAAAGGCTAATGCCATCTAGCTTAGGCAACATCACATCTAGGAGAATTAAATCATAATCATAAGTTTCGATTAATTCCCAAGCAGCGTCACCATCACAAGCAACTTCAACCGCATAATTTTGGTTAGTGAGAACGGCAGTCAGTGCATAAGCATTTAATTCGTCATCCTCTACAACTAAGATTTTCATACTAACAACTTTCTGAGGGTTAATGATTTAACAGATAACGAGTGCAATAAATAAATTACAATACGAATTAATATTAATTCCTAGTTTAAAAGCATATTAAATGATGCGTCTGGAAAGCATTAATCTTAATTAACAAATATCCACATTTATCAATCTTTAGATAGATAATAACTGAATTAAAGTATAAATACTTGCATTGTTATTTCTGCGACTTTCTGAATCTTTCTGCGATCGACAGCACCCTAGAAAGACCGCTCGTTCCCAACATCTTTTAAATCTCACACTTAGTTGGTAGACCTCCTCAGATCCGATCTTGGGATCTCACGCTATCCCTGAAGTCTGGCGAACGAACGAGGTAGCTTCCCAAGTAGAGGAACTGCCGATTATTTTAGCAGCGTTGTAGTAGGCGATCGCTATCCAAGGGAAGTTCTTCGTGCTACACTGTAGTCAACACAAAACCTCATCACATCGCCAGCAAGATAGCTGAAATGAAGTAGTAGCAAACAACTGTTGCACCCAAGCAATAAATGCAAAGCTAAATAAACACGAGAAGTTTGACAGGTTACTTCGCAACAGTCATGCATTAAAGATATTATTATCGCTCGTTTCGACATAAAGCTGCTAGTAAAATCGCTGCGGCTGATTTTGTTGCATACCTAATCCACCCGTAATTTTTGTGTATAGACAGGTGGCAGTTTGCAAATTGAGGTTTGACAAGAATGCAGAAAAAATCAATATTATTAGCTGATAATTTAAGCTATCAACTCGGTTTGGAAAGGACTTTATTTCAAGGAATTCAAGTGAGTATTGAGGCAGGCGATGCCTTTGGCAAGACGCTTTCGCATCAACGCATTGCTTTAGTAGGTCGTAATGGTGTCGGAAAATCAACTCTATTAAAAATACTTGCAGGCCAAATTAATCCTAGTACTGGTTCTGTTTGGCAGCAGGGCATTGTCTACTATTTGCCACAAATCAGCACTATTAGACAAGAAATAAATACAGGTACAGTGCTGAATTTTTTAATTTCTATCTCTGAGGAATGGTGGAAGATTGAAGAGATTTTGCAAGCGCAATTTCATACAAATCTTGACCTTTCATTACCAATTGGGAATTTGAGTGGTGGGGAACTAACGAAACTATTTTTAGCCATTGGTTTATCTCAACAGCCAAATCTGCTGTTACTAGATGAGCCAACTAACCACATGGATTTGCCAGCATTAGAAAGCTTGAGGCAGTTTCTTTTAGAATTTTCTGGTGCGTATGTAATTGTTTCTCACAAACCATTTTTCTTAAACCAAGTAACAGAAGTTACTTGGGAACTTACACCTGGGGGTGTGAAAGTATATGGAGGCAATTTTTCTTATTATCGAGAACAGAAACAAATCGAGTTAGAAGTAGCATTGCGTAGACGCGAAGCGGCTTGTCGTTAGACATCGCACGAAGTCGCCAGAAAGGAACTCAAACGCACCCAAGCTGCGGCGATGCAAGAACAGCAACGCGCAGCGCAATCTAACCGCAATGGTCGGGCAAAGTTTCTCAATGGTAGCATTGACAGAGCAACCGCCGGATCGATGAAAACTAAAGCTGAGATATCAGCCGGAACTGCGAAAAAGAAACATGAAGCAGCTGTAGCTAAGGCTACTCAAAAGGTTGCAGATACAAAGGTAAAAACAACCAAACTCACAAGTATTCAGCTAGAACAAAAAAATCAAAAGCGCAGAAATCTCATCGATATTCAAGGTGCAAATCTTTGGATATCAAAACGCCTGTTGATTCAAAATATTCAATTGCATGTGTCCTCTGGCGATCGCCTTGCCATTGTTAGGTACAAATGGTTCGGGTAAATCGACTCTGGTAAAAGCCATTTTGGGGATGGAGAAGCAAACAGCAGTTTTAGAGTCAGGTGAGGTAATGCTTGCACCAGCAATCAAAGCCGTATATCTCGACCAAACCTATGAACTAGTAAATCGTCAGCAGACAATTTTGGAAAATATGCAAGCTGCTAATCCTAGCCTTAATTACCAACTGTTACGCCAACAGTTGGGACACTTTATGTTTAAATACGATGACGTTCATAAAAGCGCGTCTGTATTAAGTGGGGGCGAATTGGCAAGATTAGCGATCGCTATAATCAGCATTTCACAAATTGATTTATTGATTCTCGATGAGCCAACCAATAACCTAGATATTGAAACCGTCGAGCAAATGGCGATCGGACTTAATGAATGCCAAGGTGCTATTTGGGTCATTTCCCACGACCTCGATTTCCTCAGCCAAATCGACATTACTCAAAGTTTCAAGTTGCAAGAGCAAGCCCTACAAATGACGACTAATTTACCCAGTACGCCAGAGCAATATTATCAAGAGTTACTGCAATCTCAATGTCTAGCCATCTCTAATCCTAAATATCTAGCTCCGCAGCAGAAGCCGCAAAGCATACAGGCAAGTTATAATTCTTTTGCGGACGAGCGTAACAAAAATTTATGAGTAACCCCCTTTCACAAGCCTTTTTCGTGGGTAGAGCAGTAGCTGAAGTGATTAATGAACGCTTAGAGGTCGCCTTGACCGATGCTTTGAGCGAACTGGGCAAATTTGATGCTGAAGCTAGAGAGCAACTGCGCCAGTTTACAGAAGAAGTCACCGAACGAGCAAATCGGGCCGCGGAAGCTGCTAATGTCGGTCAAACTACCCCAGGTGTTAGCCAACCAGGCTCAACTCCAGTTGACTTGCAAGCAGAAATCGATGAATTACGAGCAGAAATTGCCCTGCTGCGAACAGAACTGCAACATCATCGCAGAACTTCTGCATAAGTTTGGTTATTAATTATTAGTCATTGGTCATTAGTCAGTGGTCAGTAGCAACTAACAACTGCCTTCTGTGCAGACGCGTAGACGCTCGTAAGAGTATAATCGCGTCTCTACAATTGACATATCAAAAACAGTTTAGGAACTGAAGTGTCTTTTCTTCCAGGTGATTCGGTGACAAACCAACGGTACGCAAAAAATATGGAACAAGGTTATTCAGATAAGGCATACCGTTGGAATCGTGAAAACTACTCGAGCAAACGGCGCTTTGTAGACATTTGGTCTTTCGTGTTGACCTTAATGTTCAAGATTTGGCGTTACAACAAATCTTGGAGTTATCCAGGTGGTATAACTGAGGCCAAGCAAGCTGCAAGACGAAAAGCCCAAGCAATTTGGATTCGCAATACCTTGCTGGACTTAGGCCCAACTTTTATTAAAGTGGGGCAATTGTTTTCTACCCGTGCTGATATATTTCCTGGGGAATATGTAGAAGAGTTGGCAAAGCTTCAAGATAGAGTGCCGGCATTTAGCTACGAGCAAGTAGAAACGATTATTGAGCAAGAATTAGGGAAGAAAATACCTGAACTCTTCCAGAATTTTGAACCTATTCCCCTAGCTGCTGCTAGCTTGGGGCAAGTACACAAAGCTGTGCTGCATACTGGGGAAGCAGTTGTTGCTAAAGTACAGCGTCCCGGACTAAAAAAGCTATTTGAAATCGATTTACAAATTCTTAAGGGAATTGCCCGCTACTTTCAAAACCATCCCAAATGGGGTCAAGGGCGAGATTGGCTAGGCATTTACGAAGAGTGTTGTCGCATTCTTTGGGAAGAAATCGATTATCTCAACGAAGGTCGTAACGCTGATACTTTTCGCCGTAACTTTCGCGGTCACGACTGGGTGAAAGTCCCAAGAGTTTACTGGCGCTACACTTCGCCTCGCGTGCTGACTTTAGAATATCTTCCCGGAATTAAAATCAGCCAATACGAAGCTTTAGAGGCAGCAGGCATAGATCGTAAGGTAATTGCGCGTCAAGGCGCTCAAGCGTACCTGATGCAATTGCTCAATAATGGCTTTTTCCATGCCGACCCCCATCCCGGCAACATTGCCGTCAATCCAGATGGTGCTTTGATATTTTACGATTTCGGCATGATGGGACGAATCAAGTCCAACATCCGGGAAGGACTGATGGAAACGTTGTTTGGCATTGCTCAAAAAGATGGTGGTCGCGTAGTTCAGTCTCTCATAGATTTGGGAGCGATCGCACCAGTGTCAGATATGGGGCCAGTGCGGCGTTCTGTCCAGTATATGCTGGATAATTTTATGGATAAGCCTTTTGAAAACCAATCTGTGGCAGCGATCAGTGACGACCTCTACGAAATAGCATATAATCAGCCATTTAGATTTCCTGCAACCTTCACTTTTGTAATGCGAGCTTTTTCCACCCTAGAGGGGGTAGGCAAGGGTTTAGATCCAGAATTTAACTTTATGGAAGTTGCCCAACCATATGCAATGCAGCTTATGACCAATATGAATGGTTCTGATAGTAATAGCTTCCTCAATGAACTAAGTCGTCAAGCAGTTCAAGTAAGTACGACTGCATTTGGACTGCCACGAAGATTAGAGGACACACTAGAGAAACTAGAGCGCGGAGATATGCGCGTGCGCGTCCGTTCCATAGAAACGGAACGCCTGCTCAGAAGACAGAGCAATATTCAGCTCTCAATGAGCTACGCTGTGATAATCAGTGGATTTACTCTTTCTGCCACCATTTTATTGGTTAAAGATTATGTATGGTTGGCGCTGCTGGCTGGTTTAATCGCCGCAGTAGTCTCAGTGATACTGATCCGCTTGCTTTTACGCCTCGACCGTTATGACCGAATGTATTAATTATTCAAAAATTTATGAAACTTAATTTCACGGGTTTCAGCGATCCGGGACTGATTCGTTCTAGTAACCAGGATGCTTATTACGTCGACCCTGAAGGGCGATTTTTCATTGTTGCTGATGGTATGGGTGGTCACGCGGGAGGTGAAGAAGCAAGTCGCATTGCCAATCGCGAAATTCAGGCGTATTTGGTAGCAAATTGGGATTCTTCTGAGTCTACAGCAAAATTGCTAGAGAAGGCATTGTGGCGAGCAAACGAAGGCATTTTACAGGATCAGCAAAATCATCCCGAACGCGCTGACATGGGCACTACAGTTGTAGTAGTAATTTTTCGCTCGCCAGATTCGCCTTTGTGCGCTCACGTTGGTGACTCACGGTTGTACCGCTTGCGAGGAACGCAGTTAGACCAGGTGACAGAAGATCATACCTGGGTGGCAAGGGCTATCAAAGTTGGTGATATTACCTCTGATGAAGCACGAGTTCATCCTTTCCGTCATGTGCTGTCGCGTTGTTTGGGACGCGAAGACCTACATCAAGTTGATGTGCAGCCGCTGGATGCTAAAGTTGGCGATCGCTTGTTGTTATGCAGTGATGGTCTGACCGAAGAACTTGTCGATCAAAAAATTGCTGATTACCTCCATGACACCTCATCACTAGAAAAAGCTGCCCTCTCTCTTATTGAAGCTGCCAAAGAGGAAGGTGGACACGACAATATTACAGTCGTTATCGTCGCAGTTGAAAACAGTCATTAGTCAGCGATGGAAATGAGGTTTACCTCAAGACAGCGCTGGTTTAACCCGTAGAGCGCGTCTACAAGTCGGCGTTTGCCCTTGGCGTTCCCGTCGTCGCACAGCGTCTTTTTTTCAAAGAAGGCTAGCCGCCCAATGCACTGCCTCACAAGTAGCAAATCCGGTAAATATACTCATCAATTTGTTCAGCCTGAGCATTTTTCTGATTTACAAATTGATAAAAATACTTTTAGCAACCAATTTTACTTGTTGGTGGCTAAGTTTATATAATTTAGGTAATTGACATCTTGCGCCTAATGATATATAGCGAATATAATTCACGCTTAATACCTTTTATTTTTCCGTCCTTTTAAAAACATCTCCTGATGTGGAGGTGTTTAAACGAAGAGGAAAGTAAATAAAGGTACGCTAACTCTACCGGAACTCACAACTGGTGATTTATTCCGGAATCTGCTTTGACAGACTTGAGTTGTATATCAGTAGGTTTAGGTGCAGGCTCTCAAAAGCCAAAAATTTATCCTTAAGGGTATGGGCAATTTGTCACACAGTTGTTATCTTTCTTAATACAGAGGTACAACTGTAGGCTAAATTCCATTCTAAGTATTACCCTTTTGGCTTCTGCGATCGATGTAACTTTTACGCGTTGTTTTCTTCGGAGATTAATATGAGCAAACCCATCGAACTATCTTTGGAACAGCAATTCAGCATCCGCTCCTTTGCTACTCAAGTACAGCACATGAGCCACGAACAAGCACAAGACTTTTTAGTTAAGCTTTACGAGCAAATGGTTGTGCGCGAGGCTACTTATCAGGAATTACTCAAGCATCAGTGGGGCATCGACTCAGGTTCCGCTTTGGCATAAATTTAGTTTTTGTGTCGCAGTGGGCGACCTCCTTCTCTTGCTCGGTTCCACGGAGGAAAGGGGCTGGGGATGCCGGGGCGTCAACTTCAAGATCGGCAATTAATTCAGTACTGGCAATTTAAAAAATTAAGTTTTTATCGAGCAAACTTTTTTGCTCCATATCATATTGATTGTATTTTTTTACACTAACTGTGCTCTGAAATTAGCAATCAATATTAGTCTAGTCTGTATCTAGGTTGAATTCCGCCAATAATTGGTACATTATTTTGTACTTACTTACCCGCTGTAATACATACAGAAGATGAGTTACGTAGATTCAACTAAATATCTCTAGCACTGCCATTAATTATATTTTCTATAAGCTAACCTTACAACTAGATAGACATATTTGTTTACAATAGTTTACATTTTTGTTAAAAGGTATCTTTAAAAGGGAACGAGCAACAGTTCGATAGGCTATACTTTGGGATTCTGCCTAACCAGAAATCTCGAAATGAGCGTCTGTATCAATTGCTTCCAATTTTGCCAAAATTTGGGGTTTAATCTTTTCGTACTCGCTTTTAAGTAAACTTTTGCTAACCTGGGGATCGGCTGCCGATACTAAAGTTTTGCCTGCTGTTACCCATTGTTGGAGTCGTTGGCGTTGGGCAGAGGCAATACTAGTAACTAAGACATGAGCACAGCGATTTGGTGTCTCGCGCGCAAAGAACAACAGGCGATAACAACCTGTTTGTCCTAGTAAGTTGGTGATTTCTTGACCGAGACTAGTTTTGAGATCGAGGTAGTAAGGCAACCATTTAGCACCATGTTTGCGATTATAGATGACAGTAATCCAAAGCAACATGGGATGGGGAACTGTAATGAAAAGAAATTGATTGTAACGTTTACAAGTTAAACGTTTGAAAATTTCTCGTTGTGGTAGCATTATCCACAAAGCGGGTAAAATTTCTCCATTGGCATTAATAGGCTGGGGAAAAACGATATCGGCAATAGGTTTATTTTCCGGCCAGGAAGTGGAGAGAGCAATTTCATCTTTTGATAGGGATATGTGCAAGTCGGCTTTTGGTTTCGACTCAACATCAGTTTTAATTGCAAGGGCATGACTAGATATACTATTACTCCCGTTTGGAATTGGATGCGTGCGGTTATGTTGTTCTAGAGATTCCAAAAGTTGGAGTATTTCACTGATGCTTTGGGGGCGATCGCGTGGTACTTTGGCGAGACAACTCATCACTAAATTCTCCACTTTTTTGGGAATTTGCAATCCAGGGCTAACCTCAGCAAAGGTACGTGGTGGTTGAGTGTGATGTGTTTTGTACCATGCTCCAAAAGAGTGAGTTGGTGCTAACAGCGGCATCTTACCTGTTAGCATCTCAAACATCATCACTCCTAAACTATAAATATCAGAGCGGTTGTCTAATTCCTTGCCTTCCATCTGTTCGGGAGAGGAATAAGCCAGCGTTCCCAAATAGTATTTCGTTTGATCGCTATTTGCTTGTAGTAACTTAGCAATACCAAAATCTAAAACCTTGACCAACTCTCCAAAACTGGAGTCTTGAATCACCAGCATATTGCTGGGTTTAATATCCCGATGAATAATTGGGTAGATTGTGCCATCAACTGGGATACCGTCATGAGCGCACTTTAACCCCAAGCAGATTTGCCGTGCCATGCTTAGGAATCTTGGTAAAGAGAGATGATGCTGACGGATCAGATTGTTGAGACTATGCCCTTGCAAGTATTCCATAACATAGAACGGAGTGTTATTTTCGTCTACGCCATAGTCCATCACTCGAACAATGTGGATGCTTTTTTGCCCTAGCAAGGCACAGGTTTTTGCTTCTCGCTCAAAGCGGTCTTGTAACCTAATTTTTTCATTTTGTATTGACAGAGCGAGAAACTTCACAGCAACTGGTACGCCTCCCAACAAAACATCCTTAGCACGATAAACTCTACCCCCCGGATTTCTCACAAGCAGTAAAAAATCAATTTGTATGGCTTGATGTGAGGTAGTTTTCTGATACATCACCAATCAAAATTTATGCGCGGAGTTAAATTAAGCATAAAACCGTAGATACAAAGCTAAAATAGCTACTTTTTTTTTATTAGTACTAAAATCAAAATGTTATCTTCATAAAATTGAGCATTCCAAAACAAGACTTGAATTAATCCAAGCTCAAAGTATCATTAGTTAGAAATAAGTAAAAGACAACTAAACTTTAAACTATGCGGTATTAG
>NZ_JAECZA010000122.1 GCF_016056275.1 Dendronalium phyllosphericum CENA369
CCTCCCCTGCCTCCCCTGCTCCCCTGCTCTCCATCTCTACAGGAGGTTCGCTATGCCAATCTATGTTTACTGGGGTGAGGATGATTTTGCTATGGAACAAGCGATCGCTTCTTTGCGCGATCGCGTCCTCGATCCCCTATGGATAAGTTTTAACTATACTTTATTCTCTCCCGATTTAGCTGACGCTGCAATCCAGGCGTTAAATCAAGTCTTGACACCAACTTTTGGAGCTGGTGGCCGTTTGGTGTGGTTAAGCAATACTACTCTATGCCAGCATTGTTCTGACAACGTATTAGCAGAACTTACAAGAACTCTACCAGTCATTCCAGAAAACTCATTTTTATTGCTCACCACCCGTAATAAACCCGACGAACGCCTAAAATCTACAAAATTATTGAAACAATTCGCCAGTGAATTCCGCGAATTTCCTCTTATCCCACCCTGGAAGACAGAATTGCTAGTTCAAGCTGTCAATCAAGCTGCTCAAACTGTAGGATTAAAACTGACTCCCAAGACTGCCCAAATGTTGGCAGAAGCTGTAGGTAATGATACACGCCTACTCTATAACGAGATAGAGAAACTACGTCTCTATACAGCAGGCAGCCATAAACCTCTAGACGTAGAAACAGTTAGTAAATTAGTAAGAAATACTACACAAAATAGTTTACAATTATCAGCAGCCATTAGAACAGGAGATACGGCTAAAGCTTTAAATATTTTGGCCGATCTCATGAATGCTTCCGAACCTGGGTTACGGATTGTCGCTACTCTCATTGGCCAATTTCGCACTTGGTTATGGGTCAAAATTGTTATGGAAGGTGGCGAACGGAATCCACAGGCGATCGCCCAAGCTGCTGAAATCGGTAATCCCAAGCGTGTCTATTTTTTACAGCAAGAAGTAAAATTTCTTTCTGTACAGCAGCTAATCTCTTGCTTACCCTTGCTACTGGAGTTAGAAGTGAGTCTGAAACAAGGAGCCACAGAAATGTCAGTGCTGCAAACAAAAGTGATAGAACTGTGTCAAGTATGCCGACAAAACTCGTAATCCAATTAAAATTTTCCTCCATAGGGGTCTTCTGGAACTTCTCGCTCTTAAAATAATTCAAAGTCTTTAACAAATCTCTACTGTAGTTCTGTGTCGCAAACGTTATGAAGAAAATTTCTGATTTAATTTTCCGAAATAGTCTGCCAACTATGCTTTCTCGAACATTATTTTTCGGTGCTTTGACTACTAGTAGTTTAATCGTCGGCACTTTAACTTTTCATTCCAAAGCTGACGCTCAAAGTCCCCCAATTAACAATACTGAAATCACTAGTTACGCTCAAGCAGTGTTAGCAATGGAGCCATCACGTCAACAAGCTTTTGAAGAAATTAAGCAACTGGTTGGTAATCAAGAAGTTCCCAAAATTGTTTGTAACGACCCCAACAGTATGAATAATCTGCCACGCAAGGCTAGAGATATCGCAGTCAATTACTGTAATCGCTCGCAAAAAATAGTCGAAGATAATGGTCTAAGCATCGATCGTTTCAACGGCATTACTGTAGAGATCCAAAATAACAATAATTTAAAACGACAAGTATATAATACATTAATCCGTTTGCAAAATCCTGACTCTCAATAGATAAGATTGTAAGAAAATTGAAGAAAGTTTATACATTTTCCTTGAGTAAATTTTATGGAAAAGAATAGTTATTTATTACAATATTTTATCTATTGCATAGATGCGTAGCAATAGAACATGCTTTGAGGTAATTTATAATTTATTTTTGCCAGCCATTGCGTTTATTGAGAAGTAAGCTTTGCGTCAGCTTAGATGCAAAGGTACGTTTGTAAAATGTTTTTGTGTTGCAAAGCACAACCCGTTAGACGTTCTCTTACTCCTAATCCCAAGCTGACATTTTGACTAAATTTTTAATGACACGCACGATAGGTACGCTTTGAATGGGACTACGAAAAGATACAAACCAAATGCATCTGTAGTCATAATTTTGAAACACTATTTGATGCGTTATATACTTACTAAAGCATCCTCACCTTATCATAAGAATTAGGATGTTATTAGGGCATTGAGGACGATGAAGCTGAATAGCCAACTGAAATCGGTATTTGTTCAACCTCTGAGCAGCATGATACTGGGTATGATAACTACAATTGTCATATCACCATTAGCGTTAGCAGTTAATGGAAAAGTTTCTTTGCATGTGTCCGAACAGTCAGTACAACAATCACAGAAGATAGCACAGTTTTCAGGTTCAGATACACCAGAGCGATCGCGGCTTTTGCAAGAAGCCAATGCTTTGTACAATCAAAGAGATTACAAAGGTGCAGAAGAAAACCTCCGCAAATTCCTGAAAAAGTTCCCAAAAGATGCTTTTGGACATTTTCAGTTAGGAAACGTGCTGTTTCGTCAAAGCAAACCAGAAGCAGCAATTAGTTCCTACCAAGAAGCGATTCGCTTGAACTCAAAATATGCTCTAGCTTACAATGCGATCGGTGTTGTTTACGCTAGCCAAGATCGCTGGCAAGAAGCGATTACTGAATATAGGAAATCTTTAGAAATTAATCCCGATTATGGCGATGCGCTAACTAATTTAGGACAAGCATTGTGGCAAACAAATAAACGCGATGAGGCGAAAGCTACTTTAGAAAAAGCTTTAAATATCTTCAAAGCCCAAAGTAGAAATGAAAAAGTTTACCAAGTCCAACAGATTTTACAACAGATGAAAACTTTAGACGATCCTAGCGTTTCATAATTATAAAATCGAAATGTATTAGCTTGGCTGCAAAAAAATTATAGCTGCCTTTTCAAATGAAAAGAAAAATTAATGGGGTAAACGATTAGAATTAAGCTTTAGATAGATCCCTGGTTAAAGCCTATGAGTTCCCTATCGGCATTAACTTTACCTGACCACACTCAGTTACCAGACTCAGATGGTAAATTTGTGGAGAATTTTCTGGAGCATCCCCAAAGCATTTTAATTACAGATTCTATTAAACCTCTTCTCGAACAACGCCACCCTGATGGTCAATATTGTATTGGACAAGATTCTGGTATCTACTGGCGATTGACTGACCCTTTAGAGAAGGGCGCTGAAGCACCTGATTGGTTTTATGTACCGTAATGTACCGCCGACTCTTGATGGTAAAATGCGGCGTTCTTATGTGCTGTGGAAGGAGTATGTCGCACCTTTGATTGTGCTGGAATTTGTGTCTGGAGATGGTTCAGAAGAACGCGATAAAACACCGCCTTCTCAAGGTGAAGATGGGAATGTTGGTAAGTTTTGGGTTTACGAGCAAGCAATTCGAGTTCCTTATTACGGTATTTATGAAGTAGCAAAAGCACAGGTTGAGGTATATCACTTAATTGATAATACTTATGAACTGATGCCACCCAATGACCGAGGACATTATCCAATTGCTCCTTTATGGGTAGAGTTAGGAATTTGGGAAGGATTGTATCAAAATGCAGAGTTACCTTGGTTGCGGTGGTGGGATACACAAGGAAATTTACTGTTAACAGGTTACGAACGCGCTGACGTTGAGCGAGAAAAACGAGAGAGAATTGTAGAGAAGTTGCGATCGCTCTCTACCGAACAACTCAATGCTTTAGGAATCGATCCAGCAATGTTAGATTAGGGTAATAATGCTTTAGCAGTCTTTATTATGGATATAGCAGCATGACTGCTCAAATTAGCGATCGAGTTTTTTATCAAGAGCAAGAATTTAGCATTACGGCTATTAATGGCAGTGGATTATACAATCCTCAGCAAGATGGAATTTCTCCTACTAGTTTTTCAACAGCTTGTTACCGAGGCTACGTTTGTATTTATAAAGTATTTGAAGAATATCTTTACTTAAAACAGCTAAATATTGGGTTGAAATTAAAAGATAGATTAACTGCTAAGTATGGGAAAGGTTTAAGATTATTTGATATCAATCCAAAATATAATAACTACGACTCTTCTGTGGTCTATGAAGAAATAAATAAACTTATTTATTTTAGTGGAGGATTATTACTGGGTAAAGACTTTATCGGGGAAATGTATGTTCATTTAGGACATCATCCAGCTTACAAGTTCCAAGAAGTGTATGAGTTGATTTTTGCAGAAGGAAAACTAGCTAAAAGCACGGATATTTCCCAGAAAATAGCTGAATTTCGTGGTGCGATCGCTACTCATGAATCTCAATCAATTATTGAAAAATTAATTACAGAAACAAAGTATAAAGATGAGTTTCAAAAGTGGACGCAAAATAATCTGGCATTAAATTATAAGATGTGACTAACTTTCTCAGCTTCTAAATATTCTTCCGGGGATACATAGCGTCCACTTTGGCTAATGACCATCTTAGTGTCTCAATGTCTTAGTGGTTTTATCAAATATTTTAACTAAAAAAGCAAATTTAATGAGCAACAGCACCACCCGTCGCTTTCACTTTTTTGAAGAATAATATAGCAAGCCCACTGAGTAATAAAGCAATTCCAATAAAATAGAAACAATCATTAAAAGCCATTACATAAGCTTCGCGACGAACAATATTATCTATGGCTTTAATAGCTTGGTCATTAGCTGTACTCAAATCTGCTCCTCGACTGACAAAATACTGTGTCATTTGGTCAATTCGCTGTTGAGTTTGTGGGTCAAATAGAGATACTCCTTCACCCAATCTATTTGAATGAAACTGCTCTCTATTAGTTAATAAAGTTGCTAAAGATGCAATTCCTATAGAACCGCCCATATTCCGCATCATATTAAATAAACCACTTGCCGAACCTGCTTCTTTCGGACTCAACCCAGCAGTGGCGATAGAAGTCAATGGAACCATAATCAACGGTTGTCCCATTGCTCGCACAAGTTGCGACCACCGCAATTGATCTAACCCCGTTTCGTAAGTCATGCTAGAGTTCATAAATGCACTTACGGCAAATAAAGTCACGCCGATCGCAACCATAAAACGCACATCAATGCGTTGCATTATTTTGGGAAGGAAAGGAATAATAAATAGTTGGGGAATGCCTGCCCAAATTAGTACTTCACCGATTTGCAATGCATTGTATTTTTGAATTTGGGCAAGATATAACGGTAAAATATAAATCGAACCGTATAATCCTACCCCTAGTGAGACATTCACAATACTGGCTAAACCAAAATTACGTTTAAGTACAAGTCGCAAATTAATAAATGGTTGTTTGCGAGTTAATTCTATAAAGAAAAATATTGCGAGAAAAATTACTGCTATTACACTTAAGCGCACAATCAAAGCTGAACCAAACCAATCTTTGCGGCTACCTTCTTCTAAGACAACTTGCAGGGAACCTAAGCCAATCGCCATTGAAATAATTCCCCACCAGTCACCCTGTTTTAGTAAATTAATTTGGGGTCGTTCTTGCTTAATGCCGTACCAAACACCAGATAGCATAAAAATTCCTGGTATGACATTAATATAAAAGCTGTACTCCCAACCAAAGTTTTCTGTTAACCAACCTCCTAAAGTCGGGCCGATAGATGGTGCAAAAACTGCGCTAATAGCAAATGCGGCTAGTCCAACTGATTGTTGAGCTGGAGGCAAAGTTGTCAGTACTATTGTCATAGCAGAGGGAATTAAAACTCCGCCACAAAAGCCTTGTAAAGCACGAAAAACAATCATAGCATTGAGATTCCATGCCCAAGCGCAGCATATAGAAAAAAAGATAAATAAGACAGTGTTAACTAATAAGTAAAGTCGCAGAGAAAACACCCGCGACAACCATCCTGTTAAAGGTATTACTATAATTTCTGCTACGAGATAGGCAGTAGAAATCCAAGAACCTTCTTCTAAAGTTGCTCCTAAACTTGCTTGAATATCTTGTAATGAAGAATTGGTTATTTGAATATCTAGTACTGCCATAAATGCACCGAGCATACTAGCTAATACACCAATCCAGGTTCTTAAGGGTACGCCAGTTGATGGTTCAGTAGGATTTTTCCCCTGCTGATGAATTGCATTATCAGCCATTGTATTGCTCCAGCAATTTTAATTTTTAGAAAAATTAAATCAATAATAATCAGAGTTATCTATGATTATTTATCTTACACTTTTTACTATTCCCTTTTGCTCGTAGATGGGAAGGACTATTTTAGTTAAAGCAGGTAGTTGTCTGTAAAAAATCACAGAACCTATAATACAAGCAATACCATCAATAATTAATGTATTAGCAGCACCAATATGACTAGCTACGACACCTCCCATTAAATTACCTAATGGGATCATACCTAAAAATGACATTGTATATAAGCTCATCAATCTGCCACGCTTGTCTTCTTCAACAATTGTTTGTAAAAATGTGTTACTAGAAGCGATTTGCAGAATTGTGCCTAAGCCAACAAAGAGCATTGCGAACAAAGAAAGCGGTAAAAACTTAGATAAAGAAAAGCCAATTAGACCGACTCCTAAAATTGTTGGAGCTAAAGCAATTAGTTTACCAACTCCTAATATTGTTTGTCGCGTTGCTAAATAAATTCCACCTGATAATGCTCCCACTCCTGATGCGGCCATCAAAAATCCTAAAGTTTCGGCTCCACCCTTGAGG
Source organism: Dendronalium phyllosphericum CENA369 (assembly GCF_016056275.1). Lineage (GTDB taxonomy): Bacteria > Cyanobacteriota > Cyanobacteriia > Cyanobacteriales > Nostocaceae > Dendronalium > Dendronalium phyllosphericum. Next base: position 6,571 of record NZ_JAECZA010000122.1, read on the forward strand.
ATATCTTCTGCAAAAATTGGAACGAGAATAGTATTTTGCAATCCCATCAAACTGACTAAAGTTGATAGCAATAAGATGGCTCGAATTGGTGGAAAGCTAAAGGCATACACGAAACCTTCTCGGACTTGCTGTAAAGGATTACCCCTAGCAACTGAAAATCTCCAAGGTTTAACTTTCATCGCCAATAAAGCAGCAATGACGGCAATGTAGCTTAAACCATCTATTAAGAAACAGTAGGCAGCTCCAACTCTGGCAATTAGTAAGCCTCCGATCGCCGGGCCAATTAGTCGCGCACCGTTAATCATAGTTGAGTTGATGGCGATCGCATTGGCTAAATCTTCTCTGCGTTCAACGAGTTCTGGCACAAATGCTTGGCGTGCTGGTGCATCTAAGGCGTTAATAAATCCTTGAAACAAACTTAAAGCGATGATGTGCCAAATTTGAATTACACCAGTTAGCGCCAATACTGCCAATGCTAACGACTGAATCATCGCCATTATTTGCGTACCGATTAAAGTACGATAGCGAGAAAAGCGATCTACAAAAACTCCGCCGAAGGGCGCTAAAAAGAAGCTAGGAATTTGACTGGTAAATCCAACAACACCCAACATTAAAGGGGAGTTGGTTAAGCTATAAACTAGCCAAATCGTTGCAAGTTGTGTCATCCACGTCCCAATTAGGGAAATACCTTGTCCGGCAAAAAATAGGCGGTAGTTTTTTGACCTTAATGCTGGTAGTAATTGCGTTTTCTGAGTGCCTTCGCTAGTCATACAAGGTTTACTTTATACCAATATGCTTTTATAGATATCATCCGACTTCAACTAAAAACCCCTCTCCGTAGGTGGAGAGAGATGTCATATTAATTCTGACTTTTCACGGGAAATCCTCAAACCCTCGTTAAGGCTGGGGGTAGGGTGTAGGGTGTAGTGAAAACAAGAAAGCCGGACTACACCCCACACCCTCGTTCATGCGTCCACATATCGTGAAAAGCTAGAACAGTCAATTTGGTGCTACTTGACTTCCACAGCAACTTCCGCAGACATCCCAGGAGTAATCCGCGATTCATATCCTTGAATGCTCTTTTGGTCTAAAAGAATTTTTACTGGGATGCGCTGTACGATTTTGGTAAAGTTACCCGTGGCGTTATCTGGTGGCAATAGTGCAAACTGAGCGCCGGAAGCTGGCGAAATACTGTCAACACGACCGCTAAAAGTGTGATGGGGAAAAGCATCCAGCTTGATTTCTACTGGTTCTCCTGGCTTCATGTTTTCTAATTGGGTTTCTTTAAAGTTCGCAACTACCCATTTCTCGTCATCGACGATCGCCATTAATGGTGTTCCTGCTTGTACTCGGTTGCCAATTTCCACGTTTTTATTACCTACGCGTCCGGCACTGGGAGCGGTAACATTAGTGTAGGAAAGTTGTAACTGAGCATCTTTGAGCGATGCTTCTGCTTGCGCGATCGCCGCTTTTGCCGCTTCGTACTGACTGCGTTTTGCTGTAGTATCTTGTCCGCCAGCGGTAGCTTGTTGCAATCCACCTCTAGATGCTGCCAGTTTAGCTTGAGCGCTGGTTACTCCTTCTTGGGCTTGGGCTAGTACAGATTGGGCTTTAGCTACACCAACATTGGCAGAGGCTAACTGAGCTTGTGCTTGCTGTACTCCTTGAACAGCGGCATTCTTTTGAGCGACAGCCACATCATAAGCTGCTCTGGCTGTATCCAACTGCTGACGAGCAATTGCACCTTGTTGATACAGCTGATTGTAGCGATTGTAATCTGCTTGTGCTTTTTGCAAATTGGCATCTGCTTGCGCTACTTGGGCTTGGGCGGCGGGAATACCTGCTTGGGCTTGCTTGACTTGAGCTTGGGCGGCGGGAATACCTGCTTGGGCTTCTCTGACTGCTGCTTGTGCTGTGGAAATGGCAGCTACGGCACTGTTCACATCCCCCTGTGCCTGAGTTGTCTTACCAGTGGTTGTTTCTGAAGCTAAGGCAATATTTGCTTGTGCTGCTTGCGCCTGACCGCGAGCATTTGCTAGAGCAGCAATTGCCTGTTGTACCTTACTTTGATAGTCTCGTGGATCTAGTTCTACTAAAAGCTGTCCCGGTTGTACTAGCTGGTTATCATTTACCAATACTTTATCGATTGTTCCGGGAATCCGGCTACTAACTTGGTGAACGTTACCCGCAACTGTGGCATTGTCTGTTTGCTGATGAGTAGAAGCATATTGCCAGTAGCGATAACCAAAAGTACCTGCGACGATCGCACCTACACCCGCTACTGCTGCAATCAAGGCAATCGGTTTTTTCTTCTTTGGCGTAACCTTTTTCTCTGCTTCTGGCTCCTGATGTACATCGGTTTCAGGCGCTTCTGGAGTCACAATCGGCGCTTCTACCTTTGCAGATGTCTCTGGAGTAACAGCTTCTAAAGTATCTGGATCGGTAATCAGTTCTTTTTCTAAAACTATTGTGTTGCGTTTGCGTCCATTAAGACTGTTAGCACTCATGATTGTTAGCTCCCTTGCCACATGATTTAAAAAATAAAAGTTTATTTCGGGTACGTAATATTCACTTACATGTATTTACTTGTCATTTATTTTGTACACTTAGTATTATCGTAAAAAAAACTTAACAATACCTCACCCAGTAGGGTGATTATAAGACTGTCTCAAGGCAGTTTTTGATAGAAGAAAGGCAGGAGGCAGGAGGCAGCTATGCTGAAGGAAGAAAGGGTACAAACCTCGATGCCACTTGCTATATGCCGGGAAACCCGTCCACCGCAGTGGCTCCCCCTTGTAGGCGAAAAAATAGGAATATTCTTTTCGAGATGCGCAGTATGAGAAAAGATGCGTCCATTATCAAACCTCTCTCCTTCATGCAGGGCTGTTTCATTCCCTAAAAGACCTTTATTTACAAGCGTATCAGCTAAAAAAATCAGGTCGTTGAATAATCTAATTGGGTCGAAAACCAAGCGATCGCACTTAAATTTAGTGGTTAAAGCAGTAATTTTGCAATTACCAACTACCTCAAATTTTTGGCTGATACTCTTGACAAAATCGTTATCTGAACGAATGAAACAGCCCTGCTCCTTCATGGGAGGGGTTTACCTTCTGCCTCCTGCCCTCTGCCTCCTGCCTTCCCGCCCTTGGCGGGTTTATGGTAAAGTTTAAAACCCAGGATAAAAATCTTCTTTTACTCAGCACTCAGCACTCAGCACTCAGAACTCAGCACTCAGCACTCAAAACTCAGCACTCAGCACTCAGAACTCAGCACTCACTTAAGACAAGTTAGCGATCGCCTGATTCAACATTTGAGAAAAGAGTTCGCGGTCAGCAAAGGGAATGCCTTCCATGGCGCGATCGCGTACTTCAGCTGCGATTGGGGGCAATACCGATTCTAATTCTTTGCCTGCATCTGTGAGCCATATGCGCCAGATGCGGCGATCGTGAGAGTCGCGTTCTCGACGCACCAAGCCCCGTTCTTCCATACGGTCTAGTACGCCCGTTAAAGTTCCTCCCACTTGCTGGAGTTTGTCCCCAATACTAGAAGTAGGTAAACCATCTTCTTGCCACAAGCAGCATAATACCAACCAGTGAAATGGTGTCAATCCAAACGGTTCTAATCTCTCAGTAAACTTGCGACTGATTAGTTGTGATAGCAATTTAATTCGGTAGCCCAGATTGTGTGGTGCTAAATTTTGCTGCCACGACTCTAAAGTTGGAGAATAATTGGATTGAGCAACCATTTTCAAAAAATACTTCGTGTGCGTACTATTAATTATAAGCTAGATATACCTGTTTAACAACAGTTTTGTCTATCTACCTTGAGGAAGAACTTGAATTAACTGGTAGTTTTGCACCGTACCGAGAATGCGGTAAGACCTGGAGAATCGAGGAATCTGTTTCGTCTCGATCCAAGCATAGCTGAAAGCTGGCACTTGGGAAACCGTATCTAGCTGTTTGCCATGAATTGGGGTGTAGAAGTTGAGCAATACAGAGTTTTTTCCACCAACTTCCACAAAATAGACAGGATGAGTTTGGAGAATTGAGGCGATCGCTTTTTGTTGAAAAAAAGCTTTATATAAAGGATTGTAGTCGCTTAACAAACCTAAATGACCAGCTACAGCCAAAGCTAGCCAACAGGGAATCAACCAACCAGCTAGCCAGTAACGAGCTGTGAGAAACTTGAGATTAAAGTGGTAACGAGCAATCCATATCAAAGGCAAAATTAACCAGCCTAAACCAACAATCAAGCTGACGATTGCAAACTTACTGATATCTGCATCATCCCAGGCAAAAATAACTACAGCTGCTAACAAAAGTAAAATACCTAAAACACCGCAGGCATAACTCAGATTTCGGGCAATATTTTGCTTTGTTAATCCTAACTGGTAAATTCTACCCAACCAGTCCAAACCAACTGCGGCCAGCATTGCGATAAAGGGGTACAATCCAAGACTATAGTGGCCCAGACGAGTTGAAAAAAGACTCAGTTCGACAAACATTACAAGCGGAAAGCCAACTAATAATAAATGGTAGCGAGGAACATGGCGACGAAATCCTAAAAATAAACCTAAAAGTCCGAAAAAAGCCCAAGGGAAAGAATTTACAGGAATATTCCAGACATAGAACAGTATGCTAGATGGATAACGAGGTTCAGAATTTTGCCGTACAACAAACCGGAATAATTCTTCAAAACTACCGTTTCCGTAGCGCAGCCAATTCAACCACAACCAACTGAAGGTAGGAATTAAACCGACAACAAACCCTAAATACAAAAGAGGGTTAGCAAGATGACGATGACGGCGATGTTCGCCGATTAAATAAGGTAATAAAGCGATAATTGGCACAAAAATCATAAAGCTTCTGACTAAGAAGCCCAAACCCAAACTTATACCAGCAATCAAACTCCAAATATAGCGATACTGAGGATGTAATTCTGCTTTTAATAAAGACCAAATAGCTAAAAGTACTAAAAAAATCATCGGTACATCAGGTGTACCTAATCGGCAATATTGTAACCAAAGAAACTCTACACTTAAAATTGCCGCAGCTAGCCAAGCTAATTTTTTACTCAGAATAATTTGGCCAATTTCATATACCAATAATAATGCCAAAATGCCAGCGATCGCGCTAGGAATTCGCACGCTAAATTCGCTCACACCGAATAGCTTATAAGCAATAGCAATTAACCAATAAGGGCCAGGCGTTTTATGATGGACATTCCCCCAAGGAGCAATCCAATCACCAGAGTCAAACATCCGACGCGATCGCCAAGCATAAAGCCCTTCATCGTGTGCCATTAAGCTATTCTGTCCAGAACTGAATAGTAATAATGGAAGTAGCCAAAGTAACAAACTTACATAGGGAAATATTCTGGCAAAGCGGATTTGTCGCCAGATAGGCTGCAAAGAGTGTAGTCTATACAACATTGAATTAATAGTTATTGAATGCTGCTATGTGGAATGATTTATGTATTTTTTATTAAAATATATTAAAAAGTGCTTGTCCCAAATAATACCTGAAATGGCGACAACTTTGTAAAAAATTTCACCAAAACCGAGATTTATGATGCTAAGACCGAATCAACGCCAAAAATTAGATGATACAGACGACAAACTGTTTTATGCTTATCCTCGTTTTGTCACCCATGTTGATGAGGGATTTATTCAACAGCTAACAGATTTATACAGAGAACGACTCCAACCCAATACACGCATCCTTGATATGATGAGCAGTTGGGTTTCGCATTTACCAGAAGAAATGCAGTTTGCCCATGTAGAGGGACACGGACTCAATGCTGAAGAGTTGGCACGCAATCCTCGCTTAGATCGTTACTTTGTGCAAAATCTCAACGGAAATCCGCAACTACCACTACCAGATGGAGATTTTGATGCCGTTCTCAATTGCGTTTCAGTGCAGTACATCCAATATCCAGAGGCAGTTTTTTCGGAAATTCATCGCATCCTCAAACCCGGTGGTGTTGCAATTATCAGCTTTTCCAACCGCATGTTTTTTGAAAAAGCAATTCAAGCTTGGCGGGAAGCTTCGGAAGCAGCAAGAGTGGAATTAGTTAAAAGCTACTTTGCCTCAGTACCAGGATTTACTACCCCAGAAATCATTGCCCGAAAGTCAACAGCCCCGAATATTTTACAGTGGTTGGGTGCGCCTGGAGGAGATCCATTTTATGCCGTGGTAGCTTACAAAGAAAGGTAGGGGAGCTGGGGAAGATGAGGGAGTAGGGGGAGTAGGGGGAGC
>NZ_JAECZA010000123.1 GCF_016056275.1 Dendronalium phyllosphericum CENA369
AGATGAGGGAGTAGGGGGGGCAGAGGGGCAGAGGGGCAAGGGGGAAAGTTAGAACTTGAAGTAAGCTAATCTGCCTTTAAGTTGCACAATCCTTTGCCTTAGAAAGACGCAAAGAGAAGTTGCGTGCGGTGAGTCCAGCACTGCGGGAGGGTTTCTCTCCGGAGCCACTGCGGTCTTGGGGTCTCCCCAAGTAGAGCAAGTGGCATCAGGTGACTGGCGTTAGCGTAGCGTTAGCGACGAAGGAGCGTCACCCGAAGGGGGGTTCCCCCCGCCCTTGCAAACTTCGGGGGACAAAGGAGAAGGGGAGACGCGGGGATGCAATTTAAATGATTATTAGCTTATCCACCTGAAAAACTCATTCATCTGTCTCAAAACCTCAAACTCCTAACTCAGCAACGCCAGTCGCCTCAACGGGGGGAACCCCCGCACAGCGCTGGCTCTTCAGCACTCAGCACTATTAAAAACAGGAAATCTGGCAGTGGTTAACCCAGAAATATCATCTTTACAAAAAAGAGTAGAAAGTCAGATTGTGGCTGTGACTGTGTATAGTGACAGAGCATTAGTTACGCGACGAGGTAGTGTCTCCTTAACAGGACTGGAACGGGAATTAGTAATTAGTCCACTGCCATTGACCCTAGAAACGGAGTCCGTTCGGGTTAGCGGTACTGGTACGGTGGGAGTACAGTTGTTAGGAGTTAGCAGCGATCGCCTTTACACTAGCGAACCTGTAGCCGAACGCGTAGCACAGTTAACAAGGCAAATTCAGCAACTAGAAGCAGAAAAACGTCACCTGCAAGCTCAAGTGGATGCCTTGGCTTTACAGTCTAGTTTTATCGATGGCTTGCGAGAAAAAACACAAGAACCTTTTGCTCAAAGTTTGTCGCGGAAAAATCTTAGCCTCAGCGAGACTTTAGATTTTCTCAACTTTTTAGGCAGCCAGTACGGCGAATATGCGATCGCTTCTGGAGAATGCAAAAGCCAACAGCAGGAATTAGACAAGCAACTACAAGCACTCCGCACCGCATTGCAAACAATCCAAACACCCCATCCCAAGGAAAGTTTGAGCTTGATTGTGGGAATTGCACCATCAGGAGAAGGCGAGTTTGAACTAGAGCTATCCTACATTGTGAATCGCGCTAGCTGGACTCCACTTTATGACTTACGAGTTGATAGTACGAGCAATATCGTACATTTGAGCTACCTCGCAGAAGTTTCTCAAAGTACTGGTGAAGATTGGATTAATGTAGCACTTACTCTTTCTACTGCTAAACCAGGATTAGGTACGCTACCACCCAAACTTCAACCCTGGTATATCGATACCCCAAGCCCACCACCAATGGTGCGCCGACGGCAACTAACTGCTAGCCCTTCCCTGCCTACTTTAGCGGCTCCAGATGCTGAAGCAAATTGGCAAGAAGACGAAGTTGCAGAAGATAGTCTCATCTCAGCAGAAATCGTTGTAGCAGAAGTATCCAAACAAGGAAGTGTAGTTACCTTTCAACTGAGTGGTGGCGGTAACATTCCTAGTGATGGCACGCCGCATAAAACAACGATTTTCAACGATGATTATCCTTGTAGCTTCAATTATGTCGCCATGCCGCGCTTAGTAAGCTTTGTTTATTTGCAAGCTAATGTGAAAAATAGCTCCAACGGTGCGACTTTATTACTAGGCAAAGCAAATATTTTCCGTGACAATATTTTTGTCGGCACAACAAAGTTAGAAAATATCGCACCAGGACAAGAGTTTAAACTGAACTTAGGTATTGATGAAGGTTTAAAAATTGAGCGGGAATTGGTGGAGCGTCAGGTAGATAAAAAACTGATGAGCAACCAACGCCGGATTACTTACAGTTATCGGTTAGTAATTACTAACTTGCTCAATCAAGAAACTAATTTGACAATTACCGAACAATTGCCAGTTAGTCGCAACGAGCAAATTAAAGTACGTCTTATTCGCAGCAATCCGCAAATTCAACTAGGTGAAATGGCTATTTTAGAATGGGTGTTAACTATTCCACCCAATGAGAAACGAGAGATATCTTACCAATTTACCCTTGAGTATCCACCTGAGCTAACAGTTATTGGGTTAGATATTTAAAATCGAAATTAGCATTAGACTTCAAACTCCTAAAATTATCTAAATTGCGTGTAATTGCTAGCAAAATTACTAACTTTAAAATGGCGATCGCAAATGAATATAGTATAAAAACTTTATTAAACTTCTGAACATCTTGAGTGTTGTATATAGTAATAATTTACCAATTATTAGACATAACTAAAGTAATTATATCTAAATTATTCACTTGTAAGTTTGCTCTATTAAGATTGTTATTAACTTCTAAAATCATAACTTATAAAAATTTTTAATTTGATAAATGTTTGTATGGGCAAGATATTGTGCGATCGAAGCGATATGTTTATGTTTTTAAACAAATAAAATAGTAATAGTCTATTCTAAAAAAAAACTGAGATTTTAAGCATATTTCTAACAATTTGCCATTATCTGTAACTAAAGTAGCAAGCTAAAAACATATATAGACAAAAACATTTTACTTATGTCTAAGCAACAAATTCCATAGCCTTGATTTGCTCAATTAAATTTGCAAACATCAGAACTAAGGTTAGACAAAATATAGTTTAATCTTGCTTTTGATGTGAAAAAAATTGCTTTGTAAAAAAGGAGCAAGCCTAATGGCTAATGTCAATATCTCTGAGTTATATCCTGTTGGTTACAATCTGTTTGATGATTCCGAAAGCTTTCTCAATGAATTAGTTACTCAAGATAGTCAAATTATTAAGGGGGGTGGATATTACGGTGGTTATAGTGGCGGCTATGGCTATAGCGGTGGTTATGGTGGTTATGGCTATAGCGGTGGTTATGGCGGTTATAGCGATGGCTATGGCTATAGCGGTGGTTATGGCAAAAGCGCTTTCTTTTAGTAACTCACTGTGCGGTTTCAGCAACGCAGTGGCTTTCCTATAAAGATAACTCAGTTTCTTTCGTAGGGTTTGCCTGCGAAAGAAACTGCTAATTATTTGAATTTATCCTCTTGACCTACATAAAATTATGTATCTTCCGGAAGAACCCATTTTGGAGGTTCCATCATTTTTTTTCGCAGACGTTCTTCAGCCATCTCTAGCATTTGGTCTAGGGAAGTCTCTTCAATAAATTTTGCTGCTGCTTCTCTAAACTCAATATTGGGACATTTATTCCCTAAAACGCAGCCATTGACACAGGCTTCAGCGCAGTTAATTTTCTGCTCCACAGTTAATTCCTCTCTCTAAAAGTTATGAGTTATAAGTTGTCAGTTTTGCTCCTAACTCTTAACTCTTCTCTCTTAACTTCTTATTCTCAGGCATTACCCTTAAGATAAATCTTACCTTGTAGTTGCTATTTCTTTAGTCTTAATATCTACCATTAAAATATAAGTCGCAGATGATAGCACTGCTGCTACGCTAACCAATATATGCAATGTCTTGCTGGAAAAGGCGCTCATGTCAGAACTATTAGCCACTGCTGGAACCATCGCCGCGATCGCTACTGCTGTTGTGCCGCAGCAGGGTAGTGTCGGGATTGTGCGGGTTTCTGGTTCCCAAGCGATGGACATTGCCCAAAGACTATTTCGCGCGCCTGGGCGGCAAATTTGGGAAAGTCATCGCATTCTCTATGGTTATATCCGCCATCCCCAAACACAACAACTGGTAGATGAAGCTTTATTGCTGATTATGAAAGCACCCCGGTCTTACACCCGTGAAGATGTGGTGGAATTCCATTGCCACGGGGGAATTATGGCGGTGCAGCAGGTGTTGCAGCTGTGTTTGGAAAGCGGGGCAAGACTAGCCCAACCAGGAGAATTTACCTTACGGGCATTTTTGAATGGGCGGCTGGATTTGACACAAGCTGAAGGTATTGCTGATTTAGTGGGAGCGCGATCGCCTCAAGCTGCCCAAACTGCTTTAGCTGGTTTGCAAGGAAAATTAGCTCATCCAATTCGGCAGTTACGCGCTAACTGTTTGGATATATTAGCAGAAATTGAAGCCAGAATTGATTTTGAGGAAGACTTACCTCCGCTGGATGATAAAGTCATAATATCAGAAATTGAGAACATTGCCGCAGAAATCAACAGGTTATTAGAAACAAAAGACAAAGGTGAATTGCTACGCACGGGTTTAAAAGTGGCAATTGTCGGTCGTCCGAATGTTGGTAAATCTAGTTTATTAAACGCTTGGAGTCGGAGCGATCGCGCTATTGTTACAGACTTACCCGGTACAACCCGCGATGTAGTTGAATCTCAGCTAGTTGTTGGGGGAATTCCCGTGCAGGTGCTAGATACTGCGGGAATTCGGGAAACAATAGACCGAGTAGAAAAAATAGGCGTTGAGCGATCGCGCCGTGCTGCTAGTGCGGCTGATTTAGTTCTGTTGACCATCGATGCCTCAGCTGGTTGGACGGCAGGCGATCGAGAAATTTACGAGCAGGTACAACACCGTCCGTTGATTTTAGTTCTTAACAAAATCGACCTTGTAGAGAATGGACGTACTAAATCTTTAGAATATCCCAGTAATATCAATTATGCTGTCCAAACAGCAGCGGCACAAAATCAAGGTATTGATGATTTGGAAAAATCCATTTTAAAAATAATTCGACTGGAAAAAGTTCAAGCTGCTGATATGGATTTAGCAATTAATCAAAGACAAGCTGCTGCTTTAACTAAAGCTAAAATATCCTTAAAACAAGTGCAAGCAACAATAGCCCAGCAGTTACCCCTTGACTTTTGGACAATTGATTTACGCGGTGCAATTCAAGCACTGGGAGAAATTACAGGCGAGGAAGTAACAGAATCAGTTTTAGATAGAATTTTTAGCCGCTTTTGTATCGGAAAATAAACTGAGAAACTAAACAATACAAAACTGCTATGTACATCTCAATTCGCCAAGCAACTATACAAGATACAGTGATAGTTTCAGGTGTGCTTTTAGAAGCAGCTTCATGGCTTCAGCAGCTTGGTATACCTTTGTGGTGCGATACCGAAGTTTCTTTAAAAAATATTTCTGAAGATGTTGCTCAAGGTTTGTTTTTCCTTGCTGAGTGCGCTGGTGAACCAGTTGGTACAATCAAGTTTCAGCTTGAGGATTTACTTTTTTGGCCCGACATTGCTCAGGAAAACTCAGCATTTGTACATCGTTTAGCAGTGCGACGGTGTTATTCTGGCGGTAAAGTCTCTTCGGCACTGCTCAATTGGGCAGTTGAACATGCACAAAGCCTTAATAGATGTTATTTACGTTTAGATTGCGATGCTTCGCGTCCGCGCTTAAAAGCGGTATATGAAAACTTTGGTTTCCGTCATCATAGCGATAGACAAGTTGGCCATTGTTTTGTCTCTCGCTACGAATATAAAATACTTTCACAAATAATCTAATACTTGTATGTATTTTCTTGATGATGTGAATCATGCCAATGTATTGATTGTAGGAGCCAATCAAGGTATTGGTTTAGGTTTTGTAAAACAATTACTCCAAGACGACAGAATAGCCAAAGTTTATGCAACGTATCGCCAAAAAAATACTGCTGAAAAATTACTATCTTTAGTAAATAAACATTCTGGCAAATTAATTTGTTTAGAAATGGATATCACTGATGAATCACAGATTGTTGAAGCTGTGGAACAGATACGCATCGAAGTTAACAAACTGCATTTAGTAATCAATTGTGTAGGATTATTACACGAGGGAAATTTACAACCAGAAAAAAGTTTAAAACAGATTAATTCAGAAAATTTACTGCGCTACTTTCATATAAATAGTATTGGTGCTGTCTTGCTAGCTAAACATTTATTGCCTCTGTTTCGTCACAAAGAACGCAGCGTATTTGCCACTATTTCTGCCAAAATTGGTAGTATTGGCGATAACCAACTTGGTGGCTGGTATGGCTATCGTGCTTCTAAAGCTGCACTCAATATGTTTATGCGAACTGCGGCAATTGAATATGGTAGAAGTTGTCCCAAAACTTTGGTAGTCACATTGCATCCTGGTACGACTGATACACGCCTTTCCCGTCCGTTTCAGAAAAATGTACCTGCGGAAAAATTATTCTCAGTAGAACGCACTGTTACTCAGTTATTAACTGTTATAGAACAGCTTCAAGAAGGTGATAGCGGACAGTTTTTCTCTTGGGATGGAAGTAGGTTGCCTTGGTAATGCTGATATAGTATAAATGTACTATAAAGATGTTGATTTGAGTAAAGCTTTTCTAGCCGCTGCTAATAAAACCTACCGAAAAGTATATTTATAATCAAAGTATGTCAGCTAAAGACACTTTTCATAATGCTGTTCGTTCAGCTTTAGAAAAAGATAATTGGACAATTACCCATGACCCTTTACGTATCAAAACAGAAGACATTGAGTTGTATGTAGACTTAGGAGCTGAGAGAATAATAGCTGCTCAAAAATCAGGACAAAAAATTGCAGTTGAAATTAAATCTTTTCTGGGAACATCAGCAGTAAGTGAGTTTTATATAGCTCTTGGTCAAACTCTCACTTATCGAACTGCTTTAAGAATAGAACAACCTAATCGAATTTTGTATTTAGCAATTTCTTGGGATACTTACCGAGATTTCTTTATTCGTAAGTTAATTCAGGATGTAATTGCAGAACACCAGATAAAACTATTAATTTTTGACCCAGTAACAAAAGAGGTTCTGTTATGGAAAGAATAAATTATTCTAAGTTGGTACAAGAAATTCTCACAGGTCATTTAGACAAAGATCTGGAAAATGAAACAGAAGTAGAGCTAATTTTTGATACAGAGCGTCATCACTATCAAGTTGTCCATCTGGGTTGGAAAGAAAAAGAGCTAAGGCGGGTTTATGGTTGTATCATCCATATTGATATTAAGGATGGCAAAATTTGGATTCAGCGAGATGGGACTGAGGTGGGAGTAGCTAATGAGTTAGTTGCTGCTGGAGTTCCCAAACAGGATATTGTTTTGGGTTTTCATGCTCCCTACAAGCGGAAGTTTACCGAGTTTGCAGTAGGGTAATTCAAGAGTTTTCACTAAAGTGCGATCGTACTAATAAACTTGCTGCGCTATGCCAACTGTACTGTCTTTGGTGAAAGGTGTCGCTCTAACCAATCCTCTAAATCAGCCAATACCTCTTGATAATTCAGATCGTTTTGCAGCTCGTGATAGGCTTCTGGGTAAACTATTCGCAGCTTATCTTCATAGGTTACGTGCTGATAAAAAATTTCGCCTCCTTCTGGGAGCGTCACTCGGTCAGCGCCACCATGTAAAATTAAAAGTGGCGATCGCCATTCAGCAGCACGAGCATGAACCCAAGCAGTTGTGGCAAAAAATTCTGTTGCCATACGGGCAGTGCCTAGAGAATGGCGTAATTTATCTTGTGCGTAGGCGGCTAAAACTTTCTCATCTCTAGAAGCACTAGATAAATTCATACCAGTACTTAAGGAAAAACGCGGCCAAACTCGTGAAAGTAAGTGTCCTAAGATGAGGCGGGCTTTTGAAACTCCCACTTTTCCCAAGGCTGGCGCTAAGGCAATCACGCCTTGCAATGCTGATGCTTCCTGTGGATAGCGCAGAACATAATCTAAAACAATTACAGCACCTAAACTATGACCTAAAAGAAAAATTGGGCTTTCTGGCTGCTGGGTTTTAATTAACTTGAAAAAGGCTTGCAGGTCTTCACGCAACTCAGCCCAGGAGTTGATATGACCTCGCTGACCTGGGGAACGTCCATGACCGCGCCAGTCAAAACTGTAGACAGCATATTGCTTGGGTATGAGATGTCTAACGACATTACCGAACCTGTCACTGTGCGCTCCGAGTCCATGCACAATGACTAACACTGCCTTCACCTTACCCTCTGGATACCAGCTTTGGTAATACAGTTCCAGTTCCCCAACACCTTTAAATGTGCCTTCTGTGTGAAGCACTTGGTAAACGCTGTCGTCGCTCATACGGTTAATTTTTAACGTTTTTCCCAGCAGACTACTAGCTTATCAAGATACATGGTTTTTGGCTGTGAGAGAAATCATACTAATTCGTAATTAACTAAATATTACTGGCGATTTTAGTCGTTACGCATCTAAATAAAACCACGGCTTATAACCGTAGGTTATTTCATATTTTGCGCTCAAGAATTATGATTTGTTCATGAATTCAAGGTGGATGTTATCAAAAGTTCTTCTAGCGAATCTTTTCGGGAAGACCTAGCTGATGGCGTAACTTCCCAAATTCATACCCATGAAAAAACAGCCGACTTAACATCTAGCCATCAGCAGGAAAATGGTACGCTATCAGAAACTTTGCCGTGTTTGAGTGCTGCAACTATCAAGCGGGTGCAAGAGGGTGTGGCTGCGGCAAGCGATCGCGCTGTTAGCCATACAATAGAATCAATTCTCCAGCGTCTAGATGCCATCGATCGCGATCGTCCAGAACCTAGAGTTAATGCTAGCGTGCGGCGGTTTGTATTGCGATCGCTCATTCATATTCTTTTTCGGGTAAAGGTGGAAGACCTCGACAAGATTCCTCAACAACCAGCAATTCTCGCAGTTAACCATCTCCACCACATCGATCCTTTACTCCTGCTAGCAGAATTTCCCACCCAACCCTATTACTACATCCTAGGTGATGCACGCACCCTTTATAACAAGCGCTGGAAGCGCTTTATCCTCCGTTTGGCGGGAGGTGTCATTCCCTTAGAACGGATATGGAAAGAAGAAGTCGCCGTGGTTGCAGCAGCTAAAGCAGGACGGCAAGATTTGATTGATTTAGCTACAACAATTGAACAGACTGTACGCACAGGCAAAGATATACAAACACTGCGACAAATAGACCGCATTGTACTAAGAATTCTGGCTAGCGGCGATGGGATGGTTCTGTTTCCTGAAGGAAAGTTGGGAAACACAGAGGGTAAATTGCATCTTCCGCTGAAGCGAGGGACTGTAATTTACGCTTTGCGGGCTGGAGTGCCGATAGTACCAGTCATCCTCATAGGCACTCACGATCTTTATCTACGCAAAGAATTAACTATTCGAGTTGGCGAACCATTGCATTTTACTCAAACTACTAGACCGAAGCGACAAGAAGTAGATATAGCTTTGGAAGCATTACAAAAGGCTATGCTTGCTCTGTTGCCAACTGACTATCAAGAGCCAACAGGAGTAAAGCTATTACGTTATTTCCTGAATCATATCTTGTGGTAAGCAGAGAAAATTAAAAATGAAAAATCTATACCCAGCCTTCTAACTTGAAAGTGCTGAGTGCTGAGTGCTGAGTGCTGAGTAAAAATACTAGTCTCTAGTCCCCAGTCCCATTTTCATGCAT
>NZ_JAECZA010000124.1 GCF_016056275.1 Dendronalium phyllosphericum CENA369
CTGTTCCAGAGATGACTGAGGATATAATTGGTAAACTTTTTGGAGACAGAGGGTATGTCTCACAAAAAATCTTTGAAGAACTGTATGAGCGAGGTTTAGAGTTTATTACTAAGTCAAAGAAAAACATGAAAAACCGTTTGCTCAAACTGATTGATAAAATCTTGTTACGCAAGCGAGCAGTCATTGAGTCTGTTAATGATTATCTCAAAAATGTATGTCAAATAGAACACTCACGACACCGGAGTCCATTAAACTTTCTGGTTAACTTGTTAGCTGGTTTGGTTGCTTACACCTACTTACCTAACAAACCCTCTATTGATATTTACCCTAAAGACTTGCCTGCACTGCCTCCTGCTCTTTTTTAGTTCTGTCGAACTCACGTTAAATAGAACACATTTCATCAACTAAGGAATTAAACCTCTGTCTATGTCTTAAGAATGAGGATTTCAGTTAAGACATTTAGAAATATTAAGGCGGTGTGGGAGAGTTCTATTTTGTTAATTTCAACAATTTGTTCGACCAATATCGACTGAACAGAGGAATCTATCATGGTTAATCCGATTCAATCCGTCGATCTCGACACCACGATCGCCGCTCTGCAAAAAGACCCAACTACAATTCAAAGCAACGATGCCTTCGCCATCATTGACGCTTGGCAGCAAAAGCTTGAAGGTAATGATATTTCTGAAGATTTAGGCGAACTCAAACAAGCTATCCAAAGTGGCGATACCGCAGCTGTTTCTAGAATTCTCACTGATTTAGGTGAGGACACAAAAGCAGTTGCAGCAGACTTGCCTGCTAATATTTCGGCAAAAGTGCAACAAATTGGCTCATTGCTCGAACGAGCAGGAAGAAAGGCTAAGTAGATTTTAGTCTGATACTTAGCATTGGTTCTCCACAGAAGTAAATTGCAAAATTCTTGTTGATTGAGTTGGGATTGAGTTTGACCGAACTGGATAATCAGTAGTTAATTTGTTGAACTCAATTCCAATTTATGGCAATTTTCAATAAGAAATAAGAGCATACATAATACCGTTTTACTTTCAGATTGAAAGATACAGCGAAATTCAGAATTCCGAAATGAGAATTGGCAAATAAAACAAATTTTATGCTTGGCTAAGGAAAATGGCATGATATGTGGGAATATGCTGTGATCGCCAAATCCCCAAAATGCAAAGTGTAAAATTAGCATTATCTGCTCTACTCATCAAGCTGTGAGGTTTCTCATGCTGAAGCTGTATCACGCACCGATTTCTCCAAATTCGCGCCGTGTCTGGATTACACTGCTGGAAAAAAAGCTTGAATTTGAACTAGTAGAGATGAACCTAGATGGCGAGCAGTTTCAAGCAGATTTTTTAGCAATTAGCCCTTTCCACCACGTTCCAGTTTTGGTAGATGACGGCTTAAATATAGTGGAATCCCTGGCAATTTTGGACTATTTAGAGGCAAAGTATCCTACGCCGACTATGTTGCCAACGGACGCAAAAGATTTAGCGATCGCGCGGATGGTGCAACTCGTAACTGTGAATGAGCTTTTGCCAGCAACTACCACCTTTCTACCTCAATTTCTAGGTTTACCTGGAGGAGAACCAGAAGAAATTGAGAAGGCACTCCAAAAAATTGCTCAAGTACTGAAGTTTTTTGAAAATTTATTAGACGATCGCCCTTACTTTGCCAGTCACAACCTCACTCTTGCCGAGGTTGTGGCTGGGACTGTAGTAACACTCTTGCCAGATGTAGGCGTGTCTTTGAACGAATATCCAAAACTAAATACTTGGTGCGCTCGTTTGATGGCACGTCCATCATGGCAAGCTACTGAGGCTACCCCAGAGGCGATCAAAGCTTTCAAGTCTATAATTATGGCGAGAATGGCACAAAAGCCGCCAAACGATTAAAGTTGCAGCTAATCGAAGTTGGGATAGCCGCAACTTTAGTTGTAATGAATTTGCGATCGCCTTGACTACAATTTGACCTGTTGCAAGTGACTGCGGGGATTATAAGTACGTATAGCCCGGATTTTTTCATAATATTCTCGTTCTTGTTGGCTCAGGTCTTTTGGTGGAACAATCGCCACCTTCACCAACTGATCGCCACGCCCGCCTTTGGGGAGATGCCAACCTTTACCGCGCAAACGTAGAGATTGACCAGAACGCACTCCCGCAGGCAATTTAACATTTACTGAGCCATCGGGTGTGGGTACATCGATAGATGCTCCTAAAGCGGCTTCATCTGGCGTAATTGGCACTTCGCAAACCAGATTATCGCCTTCAATTTGGAAGAACGAGTGCGGCTGAAGTTCAACTTTTAAAAATAGATCGCCCCGTTGTTGGGTCATAGGATTGATTTGACCTTTGCCTCGCACGCGCAGACGAGTACCAGGTTTCGCCCCAGCGGGAATGCGAACATCTAAAGTTTCGTTACCTAAGCTAAAGCGCTTTTGTACGCCAGCAAAGGCTTCCGCAAAAGTTAAAGCGATCGCAGCTTCGCTATCCTGGGCAGTAGCCGCACCTGCATCTTGAAAACCAAAATCATTAAAGCCACTAAAACCGCTACTTGTTCTGCCTGTGGAAGTACGATAAGAGTAGTTTTGTCGTCCGCTGCGAGGGCTAGCACCACCAAAGCGCCCTAATAGCTCGTTAATAAACTCATCAAAATTGCCATATTGACTGAAGTCAAAACCACCCATATCGACACCAGCACCGCCGGATGGGAAACCTTGACCAGCTTGTTTCCAATATTGACCAAATTGGTCGTATTTTTTGCGTTTGTCTGGGTCTGACAAAACTTCATAAGCTTCGTTAACTTCTTTGAAGTTTGCCTCTGCTTGTTTGTTTCCTGGGTTGACATCAGGATGATATTTACGAGCTAGTTTGCGAAATGCTTGTTTAACTTCCTCTGGAGTGGCAGTCTTACTTACTCCCAAAATTGCGTAATAGTCTTTGAAGTCGGTTGCAGCCATCTACCAGCCTCCTGTATAAATTTAGTTTATGATTTTTTCTAAGATATGAGATTTGCTGTTTGACAGGTATAATGCCAAGCAAAAGATTCTGATTTAAAATTAACAAACAATAGACAAAATCAAGTGTGGTTCTTGCTCACCGTGCCAGCGCAATTTCCGTACTTCTAACTGTCTGGAAAGCGAATCAAGTTGTCAAGTCCTTCTTCTAGGCTGGGAGGGGCATCCCGAAGTTGACGATGCATCCGCAAGATAATTTCTTCAGGAACCTGTCGGATGCGACGTTTATTGCGTGCC
This sequence comes from Dendronalium phyllosphericum CENA369, assembly GCF_016056275.1. GTDB lineage: Bacteria > Cyanobacteriota > Cyanobacteriia > Cyanobacteriales > Nostocaceae > Dendronalium > Dendronalium phyllosphericum. The sequence goes on from NZ_JAECZA010000124.1 coordinate 3,254, forward strand.
AAGCACAGCCAAACTGGCGTATGCACCCAAATTCCAGTAATGTAAGTAAAGCCGCGATCGCGTGCTAAGGCAATAACTTCGCGGCGATGTCTTCGCTGGGCGTTAGTAGCGTCAAAAATTACTGTTTTACCTGCGACTATAGCTTGCTGAAATTGTTGCTCGATTTCCCGCCAAATCAGCAGCCAAGCCCCCTGAATTGCTTCCGAACCAAAAAGTTGCCCCCGAATAGCATCCGTTGAAATCAGCTGCATCTGGGGGCATTCTGCCACTAATTGTTTTGCCAAAGTAGATTTACCGCTACCTGGAAGACCAATTAACAACAAGAGTTTAGTCATTTGTCCATTTTTCATTGTCAGTTGTCAGTGGCTATTAACTTAATGACTACTGACTACTAACTACTGACTAAATAATAGTTCCATCAGGGATGATGGCATTTTTAAGGACGACGACGATGCCGCTGCGGATGTAGAAGCCTTGATTTTCGCGATCGGCTTCTTGCACGTTATCTTTATTGATAATTTTGACATCGTGACCGATACGGGCATTTTTATCAATGATGGCACGACGAATAATTGTGTCTGTGCCGATGCCTACGGGAATATCACCTTTATCTATATTACAATGACGCTCTACAGATGCTTGGTAAAAGTCTGCACCCATGAGCAGAGATTCTTCAATTGCACACCCAGCTTCAATTCGCGATCGCACTCCTAACACTGAATGTTGAATGCGGCAATTTTTCAAAATACAACCTTCGCCAATAATTGATTCTGTGACGTGGCAATTTAGAAGTTTACTCGGAGGCAAATAACGCGCGCGAGTGTAAATTGGCGCGTCTTCGTCGTAGAAGCTAAAGGGCGGCATTGGTTGCTGAGTCAGCGCTAAATTTGCATGATAAAATGCATCAATTGTCCCAATATCTTCCCAGTAGTCATCAAATAAGTAAGCTTGAATGTTGTAATCTTTGGCTGCATCAGGAATAATTTCTTTGCCAAAATCAGTCCGTTCTGTACCTTCTTTCAACAACTTAAACAAAGCATCTCTTTTAAAGACATAAATCCCCATTGAGGCGATGTATGGCTGTTGTTGGGCTTGTTCTTGTGACAATCCCAAAACAGTAGTATCGACCTGCATTGCTTTTAAGGCATCGCCCTTCGGTTTTTCGCTAAAGTCAATTATTCTGCCGGAATCATCAATCTTCATTAAACCGAAGTCTGAAGCGCGGCGTTCGTCGATGGGAATAACTGAAAGAGTAATATCAGCACCTGTTTCTCTATGATGCTGGATGAACTGGCGGTAATCCATGCGATACAGGTGATCGCCTGAGAGGATTAGATATTCTTCCGCGTTCCATTCCTCCATTAGCCATAGATACTGGCGCACAGCATCAGCCGTACCTTGGAACCAATTAGGGTTTTCTGGTGTTTGCTGTGCCGCTAACACTTCTACAAATCCCTCATTGAAGCCTGTAAAGTTGTAAGTACGAGCAATGTGGCGATTTAGAGATGCTGAGTTGAATTGTGTCAGGACATAGATTTTAAAGATTTCTGAATTAATGCAGTTACTGACAGGGATATCGATTAAGCGGTACTTCCCTGCTACAGGTACAGCTGGTTTTGCACGTAGCTTGGTTAGGGGATACAGGCGAGTACCTGCACCACCACCGAGAATGATTGCTAATACTTTTTTCACAAAATTTCTCCCGACTGCCTTTCAACTCTCACTTTCAGTTTAGGACTGTATGTAGCAACTGGTAAGAGGGAATCCCAGATTCTAATTAGTCATTTACTGATAATAAATTATGCTACTAATAATTCACTCCTCAAATAAGAGGTATAAATAGGCACTTAATTTTTATTTAAAGAATATCTGTTAGAGCTAGATTTCACTATTACACTGTGCATACTAAGGTATTTTAATACTAGTATTTAATTGGACGGCACAGATGAGAAAGTGTCCCTACCCCCGAAAGGGTAGAGATGATGATTGTCAATCAAATCAAACCACTAAATTCAAAATTAATTCTAGAATTCAAGGAAAATTGCGATCGCGCTTCGTATTTTGCTGAAGTGAAGAAATAACTTAAGCTTAACCAGCGCTTAAATTCGCAATGGTAACTTGACTATTTACAATGTTACCGTCGTTCTCAGTCTCTAACGGTTTTGGATGGGGAACATCAACATTTTCGTCATCATGAACGGAGTCATTTAAGTCTCCCGTCTCTCCGGTAGCTTGAGACTCTGAATTAGCACTAAATATACTTGGATCGACGGATTCATGGACTGATAAATTAATAAGCTTTTTTTCTTCCTGAGTCATATTCGCCTCTTTACTTTAAATTATTTTGACTAACTGCTTATATAATTTAAAATTTGCCTAGTATACATGCCATCTAGCAATTTATGTATTCCTAAAGACTTAATTTTGTCCTACATCTTGCTACTAACTAGATAGTATGTAAAAGTTTTAAACACCCAACACTTTACACAAACTGTTAATTATTAATTTTGCCATTGATTCGCCATCGATTTTAAAGAGTGATCGCACTCAAAAACTAAAACTACTTATTGTTTTTGTCTGATTAACCAAATTCAATTTTTGTGACAATTGGATATACTTCACCCAAGTTTGCTCCGACAATTGAGAAATAGCATTTGGCGATAATGTTGCCGTCAATATATCTTTATTATTAGTTCTATTACTGATACCAAAACTTTCCAAAACAGCAGTTTCAGCAGAATCTAAAACTGATTTTGTATGGATAAAAACTATTAAACTTGGTTCTTGAGGATTTTGAACATCATTTAGTGCCATCAATAAGGCAGCGTCTAGTTTCTGATAATTCATAAGCGACACCTTGGTAAAAGAGCAAGCAACTTCTAACCTATGTTATAACCAAGTTACCAAAATTATAAGTTTTTATCGCCTATCTTTAGTACAGGTATAATATATTTGAATCTCATCCTAATTACAGATTTGCTGAAATGTTGCTTTTTTAAGACGATACCATCCTTAAATTCTCAATAAGTTCGTGAGAGTAAGTAGATAGCTTTTGAAAATTTCAGCTAATTCACTAGCATCCGTAACAGCAGATGTTATACCAATTCTTTATGAAGCTTTATTTAGCGAAGCTTCATAAAGAATTGGTATAAGTTTAACTACAGATTAACTGCATTAATCAGCCCAAAACCCCATTTGTTATCAAACGTTCCGGTAGTTTTTCCAGGAATGGTGCTATTTTTGCGTAGCAAGTCTTTTACCGCATCTGGGTCAAGCTTGGGGTTACGCTGCAATAGCAATGCTACTAAACCAGTTACAAATGGAGTTGCCATACTCGTACCAGCCATGACCAGAAACTTAGAATTAATAGTCATAGAACGGTCAAAATTGGCGGCTGAAGAAAGCGCAGAAACAATCATTGCTCCTGGTGCTGCTACATCCGGCTTTTGAGCGTTATTTCGCAGCGGCCCTTCACTACTGAACTCAGAAATAGTATTTAATTCCAAGCCCATTTCTCGCACTTGATTATCAATATCTGTGTATTTAACTTTAGTAGTATAAGCCGCAACTGTAACTGCACTAGCGGCAGCTCCTGGGGAACCGATTTTCAGTGAATCTTTTACACTTGTACCTGTGAAAAACACTGCCGAAGCATCATCTAGCGTCCAGATATCAAGTCGTGTGTCAGACGAGGAAATATTACGTACTCGTAACTGCCAAATACCGCCTTGTACTGGTGAATTACCCTTACCGCGAATTTGCACGAAGAAATTATGGTCGCCGTTGATCGGATCTGGCCCCGGTGTCACAATTTCTACCTGTGAATCTGGCAAATCGTGTTTTTGGCTGGGATTACCCTCGGTGATGATTTTTTGGAAGGGGGTAACGAAACCATTAGGACTCCGCACTGAAACTTCTAATTCTCCTTCACTGCCATACCAAGCGTTTAACCAGAGTATACCTACTTGGTTCAAGGGAACATTAAAGCGCATACCTTTGCTTCGTTTGTTGGTTACATGAGCTTGACCGTGAATATTATCGTTTCCTTCGTTGCCTGCCGCACAGCAAACAATTCGTCCCGGCCCAGATTCGGCATCAATGACTTTTGACAGAGAGTCACTACCATCGTGGGCATCAGCGTGTCCGCCCAAACTGAGATTCACGACTGCTGGTCGCCCCAATTCGCTAGCTATGCGGAAAATGTAGCGAACACCATCGGCAATGTGGGCATCTTGCAAATCTGACTTGACAATGATTAATTCTGCCTCTGGTGCTACACCTCCATAGGTGGTATCAGATCCGGAAGCAATTCCCGCAACATGAGTACCATGACCGTTAGTATCTTGGGAAACGCTCATTTGTATTCCTGTAAATTCTGCCCCATAGCCACCATCTGGTACTCCTGGGCCAGGCAGCGTTTGATCCCAAACACGTAAAATCCGACCTGCAAAGGCGGGGTGTAACGAGTCAATGCCACTATCTACAATACCGATGATGACTCCTTTGCCAGTCAAGGCATTTTTGCTCTGAAAATCTGATATTTGCACTGCTTTTGGTGCAACGTCCATCCGTAGTTTTAATTTACGTGATGGCTTAATACGCTGGACGGCAGCCTCTTCAGATAAGGGATCTAAACCATCGATAGGTAAGAAAGCTGTCCGTACACTTCCTGAGTTTTGATTGACTTCAATGCCGTATTGTGACAAATGGCTCAAGTCTGCATCAGAGTCGCAATAGATAAAAACGACGCTCTTAGTTGGCTTAACAGGGCTTTTAGAGGCAATTATACCTAGCGATCGCCTGTGCGTGATTAAAGCTTGTTCTCCTTCTGTTTGATAGTCTTCATATGCCAATAGCAAACCGGGTGAAAGTTTTTCGTGTCTCATTTGTTACTCACTTTTAATTTATTCTGTACAAGTAAAGTATTGATTTTAGCAAGGTAAGTCTCTAGGACATTAATATAAGCTCAGTGATTTTTGCTGCTTTTATTCATAATTGCAACTCTATTTATCGATTGTTTCGATGAAAAATATTAAGTCAAGCTAGGAAGCTCAGAAATCACTCATAAATTTTAGTTGAGCATTGCTAATTTATAAGTTATTTTTTTGAAGAATTCAGGAGTCAGAATCAATCAGTCGGAGATTGGAACCCGTTACTGATTGAATACCAGACAATTTCTAATTTGGAAGGGGTTTTAAATCCGTTTATTCATCCGTATTCGCACAGAATTCATCCTGAATTATGTTTGACAAAAATCTATTAAAAAAAATAATTTTTTACAGATGTGTAATATTTATAAACACGCATATATAAAAATCCGGTTTTATTTATGAAATTACTTACAATCCATGTTCGTGAAGACAGAATCTAGTAAAGCAATTCCATTTGAGTTGTGAGAAATTTGGTAAGGCTGTTGACTGTTGAAGGTCAACAACCAAAACAAAATATTTACGACTTGTTATACCAAGTTTTGCGCCACTGTTTCATTTGGTTAATCTCTATATTTTGGGCTTTGATAATTTCTTGAGCCAAGTTCTTAATTTCTGGACGTTGTGACTTTTGTAAAGCATCTTTAGCCATAGCCACAGCGCCTTCATGGTGAGGAATCATCGCGTTAATAAAGCGCAAGTCAAATTCTGAATCTGCATTACCTAAATCCATGTTCATCATCATGGCTTGCATTTGTTTAGATGACATATCCACTGTTTTATTCTGTTGGGCATCATAGGCAATTGGTTTATCTCCCGCTTTCGGATACCAAGCTGTGCGCCACTTCTTCATTTGTGTAATTTCTTGATTTTGCGCTTTGATAATGTCGTTTGCGAGCTTTTTAATTTCAGGGCGTTTTGATTTTTGCAAAGCATCTTTAGCCATTGCTAATGCACCCTGATGGTGCAGTATCATCGCATCAATGAATCGCAAATCATAGTTAGCATCAGCTGTACCTAAATCCATCACCATACTATGATTCATGCCACTACCGTGATGCATTTCACGGTGGTTCATCGGTTGCTCGTTGCTAGTATCAGTAGCAGTGGTGTTATTTTGGCTTTGCGTATCCGAAGAAGTTGTAGAACAAGCTGTTAGCAGACTGCTAGAAAAAGAAGCGATCGCTACCAAAATCAATGCTAACAAGTTATGTTTCAGATTAGAAAATTGCATAGATTTTATTAATCCCAAATGGCATTACTTTAGGTAATTAGTTGTTCGCAACTTCATTAAAAATACTACATACTCTAATAGCAAAAAATTAAATAAACGTGAGTTCGACAGAACTAAAAAAGAGCAGGAGGCAGTGCAGGCAAGTCTTTAGGGTAAATATCAATAGAGGGTTTGTT
>NZ_JAECZA010000125.1 GCF_016056275.1 Dendronalium phyllosphericum CENA369
GACAGCTGCTCCCCTGCTCCTCTGCTCCCCTGCTCCCCCTACCTTCTTATAACAGCGGCAATAAAAGTGTCACAAAATAGTAAACCAAAGGAGCTGTGAAGATATAACTATCAGTACGGTCTAAAATACCACCATGACCGGGGATCAATTGTCCGGAATCTTTAACGCCTGCATCGCGCTTAAGCAAAGATTCGGTGAGGTCGCCTAAAAGACTAGCAATCCCAATCAGCAAACCCAAGGCTATACCAGTAAAGACAAATCTAGGAAAGTGAAGATAATAAGCCCCTGCTAAGGCTACGGCAACGCTAGCAGCAATTCCAAAGACTGCGCCTTCAACGGTTTTTTTCGGGCTAATGTCAGATAGTTGGGTTTTGCCAAAAAATTTACCAAAAAAGTAAGCGCCGATGTCAGCTGCCCAAATGCACAGGAAAGTCAGCATTGTCACTGTCAATCCTTGAGGTAAAGCTGCAAAATTTCTTTGCTGGAGAATATCTGCCCAAGCTGGAGGCCAGTAACCACTTAAAGGAAGATTGCTAATAGATGCACTACCAAGGGCGCGTAACCTTACCCAGTAACTAGCCAAGTAACCCACATAAAATAACCCCATAATGGAAGCGGAAATATCCGCGATTGTTGCCATTTTGGGCTGAAACAATAAGTAAAAACAAATAAATGTACCAGCTATTGGCATAACAGCATCAGCTAAACTGCCATCGACTGTACAAATAACCAGCAAGACCTGGCTGACAAATATGGTGGTTTTAGCAGCGGGAACTATGCCTCTGGCTCGCACCAAATTAAAATATTCTTGATGACCCAAAAAGACGATAACCGCGATCGCAATTGTAAAATACCAACCCCCTAAAAGGACGGCAATCAAAGCAAAGGCGATCGCAACAATTCCACTAATAATCCGAGACCAAGGCATAGCAGTATTTGGGATTGGGTACTGGGGATTGGGGATTGGGTACTAGGTATTGGGGATTGGGTATTGGGGATTGGGGATTGGGGAGAGCGGAAAACCTTTCCTCAGTTCCTAGTCCCTAGTCCCTAGTCCCCAGTCTCTATTTAGTCTAGTTTCTCACCACTCAGGATAAAAATGGGATCTACAGCAGCAAAGGTTTGAGAATAACCCCGCGTTTCCAAACGATTAACCGCTGATTGGACAACTTCGATATTTATCGCTCGCAACTGCGAAAAGCTTTGAGAAATAGCATACAAACCTTCTAAATTAGCAGCTGTTGCCACAACTCTTCCTGAAGATGGTAGATAATCCCACACTGCTTGCAAAATATCTTGGATGGGTCGTCCTCCCTCAATACAAACTCGGTGAGGAGCAACTTTCAGGTCATGCAAACACTCTGGTGCATTGCCTTCAATGACTTCGACATTAGTCACCTCAAAGCGATCGCAGTTACGCTTAATTAAGTTAGCTACTTCTTCATCCCGTTCTACAGCAATAATCTGGGCGCTGGGACACAGCAACCCTACTTCTATGGGAATTGTACCTGTGCCTGCACCAATGTCCCATAACACTGAATCAGGTTTTAGCCGCAATTGAGAAATCAACAGCAGCCGCACTTCTCGCTGACTAAAAGGAATCCCCGGCAAATGCTCGAACAATTCATCGGGAATACCAGGGGTAACGTAAGGCCAAAGTTGGGAGGGCATAGAAATACACAACTATACTAAGAAATATCAGCTTGCTTAATTTGACAAGCTATAAAACCTTTTAGAGTGGCGTTATCAGCAATCATAATGATTGGGGAAATACTAGGTGATGTCCGCGGACAAGACCCTTCTCGAACGCGTCTTGGTTACGAAGTCAAGCAAGTTTTAGGAAAAAAAGCAGGACGGCGGACACTGTTAGCACGGGATCGCGTCAGTGGTGAATTAGTAGTTGTCAAGTTACTCTCTTTTAGTAGTGACTTTGAATGGGACGATCTCAAACTGTTTGAGCGGGAAGCTGAAACTTTAAAATCTTTGTCACACCCCTCTATTCCAAGCTATTTAGACTATTTTGAAGTAAATTTACCAACCGTTAAAGGATTCGCCTTAGTACAGAGTTATATCCCAGCTCAAACTTTAGAGCAATACTTACAAACTGGGCGGACTTTTACAGAAGCCGAAGTCAAACAAATAGCTAAAGCAGTTTTAGAGATTTTACTTTATCTACACGGACTGCATCCGCCTGTCATTCACCGCGATCTTAAGCCTAGCAATATTTTATTGGGCAATCGCTCTGGCAATAATATCGGTCAAGTTTACTTGGTAGATTTTGGTTCAGTGCAAACTGTCTTAGCTACAGAAGGTAGCACTAGAACTGTAGTAGGTACTTATGGCTATATGCCACAGGAGCAATTTGGTGGACGCACTGTTGTAGCCTCTGACCTTTATAGCTTAGGTGCAACACTGATCTACTTAGTAACGGGTATTCATCCAGCCGATTTACCCCAAAAGGATTTTCGCATTCAATTTGAGCAAGTAGCTAATCTCAGTCCAGGCTTTACCCACTGGTTGCAGCAAATGACTGAACCCAGTTTAGAAAAGCGTTTGAGTTCTGCAAGTCAAGCAATAGCAGCTTTGGACAAGTCCCAGTTTCAAGGCACTGATATTTTAACTGTTGGTAAACCATCTGGCAGTAAGATTCAATTAACTAAAAATTGGGATTCTTTAGAAATTGTCATTCCACCAGTTGGCTTTCATCCTGCAATAATTTTTACAGGTTTATTTGCGATCGCTTGGAATTCATTTATCTTATTTTGGACAATTGGCGCTCTCAGTGCCCCTTTTCCTATTAATATCCCCTTTGCCTTGTTTTCACTTCCTTTTTGGGGTGCTGGCTTTTTCATGTTGTATGGAATTGTCTTCCCTTGGTTTGGACGCACTCGCTTACGCCTAAATCAAGAGCAAATTGCCTTAACCCACGAGTTATTTCAATTTAAATTCCATCGTCCGCGGCCATCGCCAAGACAAAGTATTACCAAGCTCGTTTACATTTCCAAACACTTCACCCAAGACTCGGAAGGCTCTAGAGTAGACGTTCCAGCACAATTAAATATTTATTCAGGAGTCTATAAGTATCGGCTAGGTGGTAGTGGTGGGGCTATTAAATCTGAAGCGGAACTTGAATGGCTGGCTAATGAATTAAGTGATTGGCTAGGCATCCCAATTACTAGGCAGTAGAGTTAAAATCACGAGCGAGATTACTTTCTAAAATTGGTAAAATATTCAGCGATCGCTAAATCATAAGCTGTTAAGCTTTTAAATTGCACATTAACCAAAGTTGATTATTGACCAAGCCCCGTTGGGGCGGGCTGAGTTGGTGCGGGGGAAGAGATAGCCCCAACCACCCTTGGGTACAAGCTCCATCTTTTGAGGCAATTGCACCATCTAGGGGTTCAAGCCCCGACCAATGCCGTCTTCACTACACCCAACACCCTACCCGCTACACCCTGTTTTTGACCGCTATGAGTATTTCTGAAAATTAAATGCGCTTTAGCTTACCAATTCGTAATTGGTTCTTTTTTTATTTGGAAGTTTCTCAAGTCTTTCCTGCGTCTCATGAATGTCTATAGTTAATTACAGGTACTCTAAAGGAAAGTTATATGTTTGGACTGGGATGGCCGGAAGTAGGTGTAGTTGCCGTAGTTGCTATTTTAATTTTTGGGCCTAAAAAAATTCCGGAATTGGGGAATGCACTGGGTAAGACTCTACGAGGTTTTAAAGAAGGACTTAAAAATTCTCATGAGGACAAAAGTCCAGAAGAAGAACAACAATAGTTAGTAGCCAACAGTCAACAGATTCGAGACTGTGGACTTTTAACTGTTGACTGCTAACTAAAGTAGCGTATTAATTACAGAAGATGTCACCCCATTTTGGTTATCTACGACGCTCGTGGAGGAACTTTGTTGTATTTCCTCCTTGACTACGCCGCGCAGCTTAATTAACTTAATAGCCCGACTGACGCTTTCGGGTAAAATTACCACTAAGCCGTTATCAGGAGCCATATCTAAAGCTTTGTTGATCGCTTGAGTTTCATCCAAAATGGACTCAAACCGGCAATCAGGTTTGACTTGGGTGATGCCTTTAGTAATCAAATCGGATGCCGAACCCCTCGGTCGCCCTCGCGTGTCATCATCTTCTTTGACAATGATGTAGTCAAAAATGTCTGCTGCCAGTTTACCCAAGGTAACAAAGTCTTCGTCGCGGCGGTCGCCTGGCCCGCCAACTACGCCAATCTTTTCTCCTGTATTCCAGTTGCGGACAAAAGCACCTACAGCTTCGTAACTGGCTGGGTTGTGGGCGTAGTCTACTAAGGCGTGGAAGTTGCCTAAATTAAATAAGTTCATCCGCCCCGGTGTTTGACTCACAGAAGCACGGAAGGTCTTTAAGCCAGCGCGAATCTGTTCTATTGTGACGTTTTGCACGAAGGCTGCTAGACTCGCCGCTAAAGCGTTGGCAATCATGAACGGCGCGCGTCCGCCCATTGTCAAAGGTATATTTTCTGCTCTTTCGATTCTGTGCGTCCAATCGCCTTTAACAATTGACAGATAGCCATTTTCATAGACTGCTGCTACTCCTCCCTTTTGGATGTGCTTTCGCACTAATTCCGAATCGGGGTTCATTGTAAAGTAAGCTATATTCGCTTTGGTTTTTTCAGCCATAGCAGCAACGCGGCGATCGTCGGCGTTAAGTACTGCATAGCCATCAGGGAATACTGCTTCAGCGACTACACTTTTGAGGTTAGCTAATTGATCTATAGTATCGATATCGCCTATTCCTAAATGATCGGCGGCGACGTTTAATACTACACCGACATTAGCAGTTTCAAAACCCAGTCCTGAGCGGAGAATACCACCACGAGCTGTTTCTAGTACGGCGACTTCTACAGTTGCATCTTGCAAGATCAAGTGAGCACTTTGAGGACCTGTATTATCTCCTGCCTCTACTAAATATTCACCGATGTAAGTGCCATCTGTAGTTGTATAACCTACTACTTTCCCTGTTTGTTTGTAAATGTGGGCTAGCAGTCGCGTAGTTGTGGTTTTCCCATTAGTGCCCGTCACGCTCAAAATAGGAATGCGGCTAGACTGTTGGTTGGAGAACAGCATATCCATAACTGCGCCAGCAACATTGCGGGGGATACCAATACTGGGAGCAACGTGCATCCGAAATCCTGGTGCAGCGTTAACTTCCACAATTACGCCATCCACTTCTCGTAAAGGACGGCTGATATCTGAAGTGACAATATCTAGTCCGGCAATATCCAAACCGATAATCTTCACTACCCTTTGTGCCAACCAAATGTTTTCTGGGTGGATCTCGTCGGTACGATCTACAGCAATGCCACCTGTACTCAAGTTTGCTGTTGCCCGCAGGTAACAAATTGTGCCTTTGGGTGGAACGCTATTAAGAGTGTAGCCTTGCCTTTCTAGCAGTTGATAGCTAGTGCGGTCTAGTTCAATCTTGGTGAGGACGTTATCATGACCTTCACCACGATTTGGGTCGAGGTTGGTTTCTTCAATCAGTTCGGCGATGGTGGATCTGCCATTGCCAACTACGTGAGCGGGAACGCGTTCGGCGACTGCTACTACTTTGCCATCTACCACCAATACCCTGTGATCGCGTCCGATGTAATACCGCTCGATAATTATCGAGCGGGAAACTTGTCTGGCTGCTTCGTAAGCTGCCTCTGCTTCATCCCAAGTTCTGATATCGATGGTGATTCCGCGTCCGTGATTGCCGTCTAGCGGCTTGATGACGATGGGATAACCGCCGACGTATTCAATAGCTTCTTGCAAATCATCCAAGAAGTTAATGACTGTACCTCTGGGTACGGGTACTCCAGCCGCAGCTAAGATGCGTTTGGTGGCTTCTTTGTCGCAAGCTAGTTCTACCCCCAAAATGCCGGTATTATCGGTCATTGTGGCCTGCATTCGCTTTTGATTTACGCCGTAGCCTAGCTGAATCAGAAAGCGCGCGCTCAGCTGCATCCAAGGAATACCTCTTTTTTCAGCTTCTTTGACGATCGCTTCTGTTGAAGGGCCTAGGGAAGAATCGCGCCAGAAGTCTTTCAGGTCTTGGATGTCTTGCTCTAGTTCTGCTTTGGGATAACGACCGCGATCGACGATACTTTGGCATAGCCGCACAGCGGCTCGTCCCGCGTAACGTCCTGCTTCTTCATTTAAGTACTCAATGACTACCTGGAAAATTCCAGGTGTAGCAGTTTCACGGGTGCGACCAAAGCCGACATGCATTCCGGCCAATTCCTGGAGTTCTAGGGCTACGTGTTCTACCACATGACCCATCATCGTGCCTTCTCGCACTCGCATCAAAAAACCACCACGACAGCCAGGCGAGCAATAGTGCCCTTCCAGACTTGGCAGCGCCTCTACTAATCCTTCATAAAAGCCAGGGATTTCATTCGAGGGCATCTCGGCAAGGTTTTCTAAATCGAGGCGCATGACGATCAGCTTGTGGCGTCGAATGCTCCAGTAGTTCGGGCCGCGTAAGGTCTGGATCTTGAGGATTCTCATGGGAATAGGTAGATGGAGATTCGGAACCAAAATTCTAGTTTCTTACTGGAATTGACCGCTAAACTGTTCATGACAAACAGTTTTTTCTTTTTACATGGTATTCCGCTAATTTTTCTACCGCAGGAAATAAAGTCAGCGATCGATGCCAGTGTAACCTCAGATACTCTATCCCGTCAGCTGGAGATGCGGTGTACGGCAGGCAATACAGTCCGCTGGTACAGATGAAAGCGATCGCCATAGCTGAGGATATGCAGACGTAAATTATGCACGGTTAAAGGTTCGTTAGCGCCGACATGCGGCTCGTTAGTGTGGGTGAGTTCGGTGGGATCGACAATGGTGACGCTGCCTTTGCCCATAACTTGCAGCCACCCATCGCGTTCAAAGACGGCGCAGGTATCTTCATCAATACCAATGCCTAAACGGTCGGGATGAGCTGCGATCGCGCTAATCAGTCGTCCCATACGATTGCGGTTGTGAAAGTGTTGGTCAACAATTACCTCTGGGATAAATCCCAAACCCGTTGCCATATCTACTAGGGAACGATTTGGTGTCTCTCCACTACCACCGCCAGCAATCATATGATGCCCCATTACCGCCGCCCCCGCACTAGTACCTGCTAAGGTAAGTTGCCCCGATCTCACCCGCTGCCGGATGATCTCCATCGCTGGCGTATCTGACAACACGCCACAGAGGCGCAATTGATCTCCTCCGGTCAAAAAAACTCCGCTACAAGCTTCTAAGGATGCTTTGACTTGTGGGATTTCACACTGTTCCCGCTCCCGAATGTCCAAAATTTCAACCTTTTCAGCACCCATTTCTTCAAAAATGCGAATATACCGACCACCGATGATAGCGGGTTCGCGGGAGGCAGATGGAATAATTGTAATATAGGCCTTACTAGCACCGGCGCGGCCAAAAAAAGTTCTTAGGATTTCGCGTCCGTGAACTTTATCTTCTGCGCCTCCGATCACCAGAACGGCAGTTTTAGTTGCTTGGGGTGTCCTCATTTCCAGCGATTTAGCTTTTAGTTGCGGCATTATGTTTCTCCTGTCAACAACTTCAGGAGCCATCGCCTTGGACGTGTTCCCAGGTGAGACAGCCCTGAAGGAGGGTTTCCCCGACTAGGGGACTGTGTACTCCTTTGGAGAACTCGAAGAGTACCCGAAGGGCTTGTGGCGAATGGCATGTGAATTTAACAAAGTTCAGTAGCCCGATGATTTACGCACTTTGCTTTTGTAGGAGGACACTGCACCGAGATTCCGATCGCCGATCGCCAGCGTTCAAAATTCTCATTGGACAGACACGAAGCCTCAGTATTCATGTGTCCGTTGCCGTTCCTCAAAGCCAGCGCCTTGTTTTTCATCTGTCCACTTTTTCCAGACTGGCACAATTGTGCTTGGAGGCTAAGGGAGGACACTTTCGTGGAAGGTTTACCCTTTGTTCGAGCGAGTGTCTGTTTCCCCTCTGAGGTTGGGAACGAATTCCCCCTAGGGTTGGGAGCGAGCAGGTCTTTACGCAATTCTGAGGCTGGCTCGATGCATCCTGGAAGTTGTTAACCTGGTCAGATTATTAATTTAAATCGTAGTTGTGACAATATTTAAACATAAATTAAGTGATTAGAAAAACTTTTGATCCCGTGGATAAACATCTGCTTCTGGTACTTTTAGATACTATTGGACAAGCCGATCTGTAGTTTGACCTGAGATTAGCTTCTTGTGTTTAGTAAACATTCAACTGGTCGCGGTGATAGCGCAGCGTTAGCGAGTCATCAAGCGTCGGAGTCTCCGACTATACCGAAGTTTAGCGGGGAGGAACGCCGCTCCGGGACTGGGGACTGGGAGCTGGGAAATTATGACAAAATTTGGGAGGAGTTAAAGTAGAATTTCATAATTTTTCCATGCTCTTATCCAATCTCTAATCCTTAATCCCCAGTCCCTTTTACTTTTAAGATTAGTGTTCTTGAATACGAATTACTGTGCGCTTTGATATAGTTACACTTTTTCCTGACTGTTTTACCTCAGTTCTCAGTTCTGGGCTGCTGGGTAAAGCCTTAGCCAAACAGATTGCCCAAGTGAATCTGGTCAATCCCAGAGACTTTACCACCGACAAACACCGAAAGGTGGATGATGAACCCTACGGCGGCGGTGTGGGGATGCTGATGAAACCAGAACCCATCTTTACAGCTGTAGAGTCCTTGCCGACTCTACCTCGAAGAGAGGTGATTTTGATGAGTCCTCAAGGTCAGACAATCAATCAACCGCTGTTGCGAGAACTAGCAACTAATTACGACCAGTTAGTAGTAATCTGCGGACATTATGAAGGAGTAGACGAGAGAGTGCTGCATTTAGTGACGCGTGAGGTCTCTTTAGGTGATTTTATTCTGACTGGAGGAGAAATTCCAGCAATGGCATTAATCAACGGTGTCGTGAGGCTGTTACCAGGAACCGTGGCCAAAACAGAGTCACTGACAGCAGAAAGTTTTGAAGAGGGGTTGCTGGACTATCCCCAGTACACCCGTCCGGCGAATTTTCGGGGTTGGAAAGTGCCTGATGTCTTACTATCTGGGAATCACGCGGCAATTGCCCGATGGCGTTACGAACAACAGCTCAAAAAAACTAGCGATCGCCGCCCCGATTTGCTCAAGGAGTGGGAGCGGAGATGAGGGAGCAGGGGAGCAGGGG
>NZ_JAECZA010000126.1 GCF_016056275.1 Dendronalium phyllosphericum CENA369
CCCTGCTCCCCTTCTACCCCCCTGCTCCCCTGCTTCCACTTCAAAGGCGTTACGAAGTGCGGAGACGGCGCGATCGCATTCTGCTGCATCTACGACGCAACTGACTTTGACTTCGCTGGTGGAAATCATTTGGATGTTTACGCCAGCTTCGGCTAAGGTGGCGAACATCTTTGCAGCTACGCCAGGACGGCCAATCATGCCTGCACCAGCAATGCTAACTTTGGCGATATTTTGCTCGATCATCACCTCAGCTTCGTCAAAATTTGGGTTAGATTTACTTCTCAGTGCTGGGGCGATCGCTGCTGCTACTGCTTCGGCTCGTTTTAATATGGGTGTTGTGACGGTAAAAGCAATGTCATTACTGTTACCTTCATGAATTGATTGAATAATCAAGTCTACATCGACGTTTTGGCGGGCTATTTCACCAAATAACTTGGCTGCTACGCCTGGTTTATCGGGGACGCGCAATAAAGCGACTTTGGCTTGGTCTGTGTCAAATTCTACATGGTCTACCGGACGGGCAATTTCTAAATTTATGAGCGATCGCCCTTGGGGTTTGGCTGATGTTACCCATGTACCGGGGTCATCTGTCCAGCTCGATTTGACTACTAGGGGAACGCCATAATTACGAGCAATTTCTACAGCCCTAGGATGCAGCACTTTTGCACCTAAGCTTGCTAGTTCCAGCATTTCATTGCAGGTGATTGCATCCATCAGCTGGGCTTCCGGAACTAGGCGGGGGTCTGTGGTTAGAATTCCCGGCACATCTGTATAAATTTCACAAAAATTTGCTCCTAATGCCGCTGCTAAAGCTACCGCTGAGGTGTCAGAACCACCGCGCCCCAGAGTTGTAATTTCTAACTCTTCTGTGCTGGCTATACCTTGAAAGCCAGCTACTACAACTACTTTACCGAGATTCAGGTGACGGATGAGGCGATCGGTTTTAATATGCAAAATTCGAGCGCGGGTGTGTTCTGCTTCGGTAACAATTCCGACTTGAGCGCCAGTCATCGAGATTGCTGGTTGTCCGAGTTCTTGCAATGCCATGCTGAGTAAAGCAATGGTAACTTGCTCGCCAGTAGAAAGCAGCATATCCATTTCCCGGCGGTTAGGATTTGTGGAAATTTCATTAGCTAGTTTGACGAGTCCATCGGTGGTTTTGCCCATTGCGGAAACCACTACAACAAGTGAGTTTCCTGTTTTAACTGTTTTATAAACGCGTTGTGCAACAGCTTGGATGCGTTCGACTGAACCGACAGATGTACCACCGTATTTTTGAACTATGAGCGCCATAACTTTTTTATTGAATGAAGTAGCCTAATTTCATTAACGCTTCCGCCGGGTTAGGAAACTTTGAAGGCCTTAATAGATATTTAGTTTACTAAACATCGTGTAGCATACTTCATGATAAGTCGATTATGCAAAAACTACATCTTCGTAAAGTGATACTATTGTCTCCTGGAAATCCACACTGTTAAGTCGAAATGATTGATTTTCTGATGTGTAAGATTGTAAAATCCATAGCCCCTCATCATTGCGACGAAAACACTCGACTCGCTGACGTTTGGTATTAATTAAAGTATATTCTTGGAGGCTTTCCAGTGCTTGGTAGTCAGCGAATTTGTCGCCGCGGTCAAAGGCTTCGGTAGAATCAGATAAAACTTCGACAATTAAACAAGGAAATCTTTTATAAGCTGGTGTTTCTCGATCGCGTGGGTCGCAAGTAACCATAACATCAGGATAGTAAAAGCGATTTAGAGATTCAATTCGTGCTTTCATGTCAGCGATGTAAACACGACACCCAGTACCGCGTACACGATCGCGCAGGAGAACAGCAAGGTTTCCGGCAATGGTAACATATGGATCGAGTACTTCAGCCATTGCGTAGATGTAGCCGTCGATGTATTCATGTTTAACAGAGTTTTGTTCCTCTAGTTGGAGGTACTCTTCAGGGGTGAGGTAGTTGTGTTGAGGAGAAGTTTTCATAGTTGAAACTTCAAAGCTTGAGCGATCGCGATCGCGTTTACTGAGTTATAGGGTAGCGTTTGCTGTTGATTGAAGTTGGTTTTTGAGTGCGATCGCATAGCCTTATCTTGATGCAACTTGTCAACTTTGCCCGAAGTTTATCTTGGAATCTGGGAATTTGATGTGCGATCGCTTGTAAGTTTACAATCTAAAGGGGAGCGATCGCCTTTACAACACCATCATTCCACCCAGAGAGATGAAGCCCAACAGTAAAGAGAAACGAGATTTTAGAGAGAGAATTTTATGTTAGGTCTGGACAGAGTTACATTTGACTCTAGCATTATGGGTGGACAAGCTTGCATTCGAGGGATGCGAATTCCAGTTTCTTTAGTCGTAAATTTGGTAGCTAATAGCAAACCTGTAGCGGAGATTTTAGAAGAATATCCCGATTTAGAACCAGAGGATATTCGTCAATCTCTACTTTACGCGGCGTGGTTGACTCAAGAGCGGGTTTATCCCTTCAAAAGTGCTTAAAAAATAATAATGAAGTTTTTGGCAGATATGGGAATTTCATTACGCACTGTATTTTGGTTGCGTAGTGGTGGTTATAATGTGGTGCATTTGCGCGATGAAGGTTTGCAAAGACTATCAGATGATGAGATTTTAATTAAAGCCCGTGCAGAAGGGAGAATTTTATTAACTATAGATTTAGATTTTGCCCAGCTTTTAGCAGTTAGTGGGGATAGTTTACCCAGTGTCATTTTGTTTAGGTTAGGGAATGAAAATTACGATGCAATTAATGAACGGTTGACGCAAGTTTTGCGTGAATGTCAAGAAGATTTAGAGGTAGGGGCAATTATTTCTGTAAATAATGAAACTTTTCGGGTGAGGCGATTACCGTTATGAGTAAAATGAGACTGGTATCAGATGAGCGATCGCCTTTACAACACCATCATTCCACTTCAGAACTCGGAACGACTAGCTCGAAACTAAAACGTTGTCACTAGGAACAGAAACTTTCTCGTTCGGAACACGAAAGACCAAGTTCAGAACACGAAACTCCGAGTTCAGAACACGAAAGACCGAGTTCAGAACACGAAAGACCAAGTTCAGAACATGAAAGACCGAGTTTAGAACACGAAACTCCGAGTTCAGAACACGAAAGACCGAGTTTAGGCGATCGCAAATCTAACTTTTAACATGGTACAGTTTGTACAAAACTTGCCTATTCTGGATTTGAGGAAAGGCGATCGCGAAGATTTGCTAGATTTTCACGAGTAGTAACAGTATCAGGATGATCCACCCCTAACCGTTGCTCAGAAATATCTAAAGCTTGGATGAAAAGGAGTTCGGCTTCGCTGTATCTGCCTTGGTCACGGTAGACATTAGCTAGGTTGTTGAGGCTAGTGGCAACATTGGGATGTTCTTCTCCCAGCAGTTTGCGCCAAAGTGCCAATGCTTGGATGTAAAGGGGTTCGGCTTCGCTGTATCTGCCCTGGGAATGGTAAACATTAGCTAGGTTGTTGAGGCTAGTGGCAACATTGGGATGTTCTTTTCCCAGTAGTTTGTGCCTAAGTGCTAATGCTTGAGTAGACAAGGGTTCGGCTTCGCTGTATCTGCCTTGTAAATGGTAGACATTAGCTACATTGTTGAGGCTATAGGCAACAGAGGGATGTTCTTCTCCCAGCAGTTTGCGCCTGAGTGCCAATGCTTGGATAAAAAGGGGTTCGGCTTCGCTGTATCTGCCTTGGGAGGCGTAGAGATACGCTAGGCTGTTGAGGCTAGTGGCAACATTGGGATGTTCTTCTCCCATCAGTTTGCGGCAAAGTTCTAATGCTTGGATGAACAAGGGTTCGGCTTCGCTGTATCTGCCTTGAAAATGGTAGACATTAGCTAGGTTGTTGAGGCAAGTGGCCACATCGGGATGTTCTTCTCCCATCAGTTTGCGCCAAAGTGCCAATGCTTGTATGTATAGGGATTCGGCTTTGCTGTATCTGCCTTGGGAATGGTAAACACTAGCTAAGTCATTGAGGCAAGTGGCCACATCAGGATGTTCTTCTCCCAAGCTTTCTTTTATAGCTTCTAGACACTGCTGATACCAAGGTTCAGCCTGAGTATATAATCCTTGTCCAGTGTAAAATAGAGCGTTGCCGATGAAAGGACGAAGTAAATCATCATCATTGACATATTCAATGAGATTGTTTGCGACTTCAGCTATATGAGGTATGGTAGGGGTGACATCGGTGATTTGCTTAAGTGTAGGTGTTTCAGGAATATTTTTAGCAACTGCTACCACTACCTGGCAAAATGATCGCTTAAGTTCCTCTGCTTTTTCTAAACCTGTACACTTATATTGGAAAAACTGCCGCAATAGTGGATGCAATTGGTAAACTCCTTCGTCTTTTCGCTGGAGTAAATGCAAATTCAGCAACTTATTGTCTCTAATATCTTCTAAATCTTCAGCATCTTTCTCTGGTAAACACTGTTCCACCAACTTCCAAGGTATGGGTGCGGCGGCAAATAAACTTAATAAACAGCCCAATTGTTTATCACTGTCTTCTAATTCTTGCCAACTCAACTCAAAGGCTGCTAACACACCTCGTTGTGCTGTCATGTCGGCTTCCGACTTAGATTTAGACAAAGAACGCTCATCTAGTCGCTTGTTCTGCAACCGCCGCAACATTTCTGCTAAAGATAAATCCTGTTTCCGCGCCAGATAGCGCCCCACTAATTCCACACCCAAAGGTAAATATCCCAGCCACTCACACAACTGATTTGCTATAACTAATTCTCGCTCAATTCGCTCTGGTGTTTCCTTGAGTAAAGACCTCAACAACTCCAGCGCCGCCTCTGGTTGCAGCACATCCAAAGATAACTGTGGGATGCGTCCCAACTTCTGGCGGGTAGTCATCAACACTTTAAACCGGGAAGGTAGCGACTGTAAGTAAGGCTTAACTTCTTGGTAGTCGCCAACATCATCCAACACTAGCAGCACCTCACCCTCACGCCAACGCCGCCAGCAATATTGCACTTGCGCGAGTATATCAAAATCTTCTGGCGGCTTTAAATCGAGCTGCGTTCTGGCAAACTGCACAACTTGAATGCCCACATCCCCACTTTTCGCCAGCAACCAGCAAAGCCCACCGTTATATGTTTCGCGCTGCTGAATGGCATATTGCAGGGCGAGTTCTGTTTTCCCAACTCCACCCATGCCAGCGATCGCTGCTATTGCTACTTGTTTATTATCCTGCAAAAGTTGGTGGAGATTTCGCAATTCCTCTTCACGCCCGACAAATTCCACCACCCCACTCAAGGGCAAATTTTGCGGTATTTCAGTAGAGGGATTTAACTTTACCCGTTCCCCTTCGGGCGACTCTAGTCAAAAATTAAAGGTATTGCCAGAAATGGTATTAGTCCCACCTTTAATGTTTATCCCCTGCCAATTTTCAATAATAGTATTCGTCAGTTTCGGTTGTGCCTCCTTGGCTACAGCTTCCACTGCTTCAGCAATCTCAGCGTCTTTCTGCGCCGCTTCCTCTACTTGCTGCCCAATCAGATAAGCCCGACTATAATCTAAAGGTAGTACTTGAGTCAGTTCAATCGCACTCGCCGTACTAGGTTCTTTGCGCTTCAGTAGTGATAACAACTGTTCGCCTTCTTGCCAAACCTTTTCGCCGACGATTTCACCAGTCTTTTCAAAAGCTTTGGTAATGACTAAGGTTGCGATCGCCGCTGCTGTTAGTGATGCTGGCTCCATAAATTCGCAAAAATATACGAAATTATACTTATAATCCCAGTCTAACAGCCTTTAAATGCCTAATGAAGAGCAAATATAGCAAAGTGCTGAGTCAGTTGTCGTACAGACGCGATTAATCGCGTCTGTACAAGAGTCAGCTCCCTCATCTCCCTCATCTCCCCCTACCCTCTTCTATCACCCTCCCACATGAATACCAGGACGACATTCCGGGTCTTTCTCGGCTTTGCGAAGTACTTCACGAGTGACAACAGCAATATCGCCTTCACCAAACAAAATAAAACGCATCAAATATTGTACCGGGTTTCCCTCTACCCACCCAAAGTAAGCATGTGGAATCTTTCCTGTTTGGTCGCGGATATGAAGAAGTAAAGCGGCAATGGCGTTAGGTACTGCTGCACTTTCAGCACGCAAGATGCGGTAATTATTAACCTCCACTCCCCTAACTTTGATGACATCAGCAAATTCCGAAGCATCTGACACCATAATTTCTAGAAAGATAACAGAGTCGCTAGGCGGAATATGATTGTCTTCTCGTACCTCTTTTTCTTTGAGAAAATACTCTAGCTCGTCGCCTTTATTCATGCGATTAGCAATGATTCGGATTGCACCTTGGCTTTCCTCAGCGATGAATTGGCGAGCTTTTTCGTCCATTTCAATTCGCTCGGTTCGCAGTTCCGTGGAACGCCAAATCCGAGAAACTAATGAGGTGAAAACAATAGCCCCAATAAAGAACGAAGCAATTTTGATACCTTCCGGTCTTTCGATGATATTTACCACAGTGGTGTATATAAACACCAGCGTGATGGTTGCAAACACAAATGTGTTCCGTTTTGACCTCTGACGGTGAACTGATAAAGTTACAGCCAATGCGGCTGAACTCATCAACACCAATACGCCAGTTGCATAAGCTCCACCTTGGGCTTCGACATTAGCTCGAAAGATAACTGTGACAATAAAGGCAAGAGCTACATAGACTAATACTAAAGGTCGCGTTGCTCTTGTCCAATTAGGAGCCATACCATAACGTGGCAGATAGCGAGGCACAATATTCAGCAGCCCTGCCATTGCCGATGCACCTGCAAACCACAAAATAGTAATGGTACTTAAATCGTAAATTGTGCCAAAGGTATTACCTAAATAAAGATGCGCTAGATATGCAAGGGCGCGTCCATTAGCTTTGCCGCCAACTGTAAATTCTGCTGCTGGAATCAGTAGAGTTGTAATAAAGCTGCTGGTAAGCAAAAAGAAACTCATAATCACCGCAGCAGTAGTAAGCAACTTGCGCGTATTCCGAATACGTCCCTTGGGGCGATCGGGGGTATCATTGCTGCTACCCTTTACTAAGGGCATCACTGTCACGCCAGTCTCAAAACCTGATAATCCCAGTGCTAGCTTGGGAAATACCAAAATAGCTGCACCAATCATTAAAAGAGGGTTGGAATGTTGGGCATAAAGGGCTGTTTTCCAGTTAGCGATCGCAGATGGATGATTTAGAATCTCATACAGACCAACACCAACGACAACCAAGTTTAACAGCAAATAAATTCCTACCAAAAATACCGCAATCCCGATAGCTTCTTTAAAACCTCGCAGAAAAACCACGCCCAGTAATGCAATTAATACCAAGGTGATGGCAATTTCCTGATGGTCGAGAAAATTCGGGGCAAGCGGATTTTCGATAATATGAGCTGTGGCATCAGCTGCTGAGAGTGTAATGGTAATAATAAAGTCAGTTGCCACAAAGCCGAGTAAGCACAGGACAAATAGCTTACCTTGCCACCACGCTAGCAAGTGTTCGAGCATTGCGATCGAACCTTCACCATGAGGACTTTTAGCAGCAACACGTCGATAAATTGGTAAAGCTCCAAAAAGTGTCAGTAGAACCAAAACTAAGGTAGCTACAGGAGACAGAGCGCCTGCGGCTATTGCTGCAATTCCTGGTTGATACCCAAGTGTTGAGAAATAATCTACACCAGTAAGACACATCACCTGCCACCAAGCGTGTTTGCGGTGTGTTTCTTCTTTGCGGTAAGGGCCTTTCTTTTCTTGTGGGTTTTCTGCCAGCAACCAGTGCATAAATCGTCTGCTGACACTATCTTTGGAAGTAATTAATTTAGCCATCAAAAGATTACTTCTTTCATGGAATATATATATCATGCATAAGCATCACGTGGCTTTACTCTTATCAACTCTTTCTCAGTACTGACTTGTTGAGCAAAGAGCGCGCACCACCTTAGAGGGAGATAGTTAATTTAACATATATCAATTGGACAAAATCCTAAAACACTGGAGTGGATTTCATTTTATCCAATTCCTGGGCGCGAATATCATAGATTTGAACATACTATGTATTAGATTTGCATAGTATTTTATTGATAGTAAGCGCAAGAGGTGGATTGCGATCGCCTGCGGGATTAAAGATAATTTCCAAGCTGAAGTATCTTTGCTTCTTTCAAGCAAGATTTCAACTTCTGTAGAGTTAACAGTGACGCTGAAGTGAAAAAATTAATATAAAGTTATCTCAAACAGCGTCGCACCACATAATTCATGCAACCGTTCAAAACTCTACTACGCGTTCGGCACTATGAAATGGATGCCCTCGGACACGTCAATAACGCAGTTTACCAAAACTACTTAGAACAGGCAGCTATAGAACACTCAGAATATCTGGGTGTCAATTTCGATTTCTACCGAGAATTGGGTGGTGTATTTGTTATGCGGCGCGTAGAAATTGAATACTTACGTCCGTCCGTAGCAGGTGACACGCTGGAAGTTACCACTTGGGTACAGCAAATGCGCGGTACTCGTTCCTCACGATGCTACGAAATTCGCAAACAAAACCAAGATGATTTGTTAGTAACAGCAGAGGCGCTATGGGTATGGGTAGATAGAAAAACAATGCGCCCACGACCAATTCCTAGTGTAATATTAGACAAATTTTTGTGCATCCAACACCAGAGTGTTGGCGGGTGAAAAAGGCTTCGCCGTAAGGTAGAGGGAGCAAGGGGAGCAGGGGAGCAGAAGAAAATACGCAACTCCCCACTCAGCACCCTGTGTTATCAAACACTAGATATGCGTTCTCACTCACTTCGATGATCTCTTTAACATTATCCCAAAGCAACCTTGGCGTTAACTTTTCATTCTTGAGATAGCGGTTAATTTTATCATGACTAATCTGTTCTAAATGCTCTGCCAAATTTGTGAGAGTATAATTAATCTGACTAATTAACAAGTATTGGCAATAGTTAAGTTTAGTAAATCTCATCAACTACAAGATTTATTTTATGCATCCTCAACTAATTTTCTCATGATTTGAATAATATTTGACACAGCCGATTACTGTTACTAATTTCAGCAATGGCCTATAGGTCAGCCATTGTATATAGCCTACATTCCGCACCTGAAAGTGCCACAAAAGAAATGATAGGGAATATGTCCGCTAGTTTTTAATAAAAAACCAAAGTAATAAGGTATGGAAAGTCAAAAATCAAGCTGAAGTTGAGAAAAAAATGGATGGTTATAAAAAATACTGCATAAAAAAGTAGAGTTACTGAAAATAGAGTGAGTAACTCAAAAAAGTTGATAAAAGGAAAGCTGGAGTGAAATGACAATCAAACTAATAAATAGTAGCGACGACAAGCATTAGGGAAGAATTGTAATATCCATAATCTTTCATCAGAGAGGTTTGAGATTTGTGAAACACCATTAATAATTAATAAATGAATACCTTGGAAACATTGAAACATCCATCTGAGAGTGGGGCGGTATGTAAGTTTACCTAATTGGTTTTTTAGTTTTTGATTTTGAGCTAATAAACTTTCACGTAACCGTCTTTGACCTAAAGTATAAACCAACAAACATAAACCCATAATCATAGATAATGCTTCAATGCGCTCCGGTGATTTGATAAATATGCTGTCTGTCAAGAATAAAGGGTCTTTGAGAAAAGCAAATCCTCTCTCACATGATTGTTGGGCTTTATATTCTTTAATCATCTCTGAGTGACTCAGTTGGGATTCATGAATAACATTAGTTGCTAAAATAAATTTTCCCGAAGCGCGATTGTCTTTTTCGATTGCCTCTTTATCCTGTTCTAGCTGCGCTGAAATCTGATAGCAATATTTCCAATCAGTCTGAGAGTTATTTTTGCTTTTACTCTCTGGCTTTAACTGTTTTTTAAATATTTTAATTGCAGTCAACCGATGATATTTTAATTGCTCTGATAGATGTAATGCTGCTTTTTTCGCATCTCGATGACAAGCAAATTCTTCATTACATAATTTCGTGAGCTTTTGATGAGCATTTATTTGGGCTTGCTGAACACGGCGCATCAGTTGTTTAGAATCTGCTTTTTTCCGTTCTTGACTTTCAACTATTAGCCATCTTTGAGCGATACCAGCATAGTTACTAGACTTGACTATATATGAATAACCTGTTATTTCACTTTGGATTAAGTCTTTGTCGTCTATTTCTAATAGAATTTGCTTGGCTAACCCCACTGTCAATGGTACTCTGCATAACCATTTGAGGTTGTTCATCAAATTCAGGTTTTCGGCACTATATAATGCGCTGTCTGCTACCATTAACGCATCTATATCAATATTTTCTCGAAAATTCACGAGAGTTTTCGCAAAAGCTTTCGTATCTGATTGATTTCCTGATGCTGCTTTTAAAAAAATGGGAATATCTCCATCACTGCTACAAATTAACTCGATAATAAATTGTTTTAAGTCTGGTCTATGATCTCTTGAGTAACCATAGGTAATACTTATTGGTTGTGGTGCTACTTCTAGAACTCTATTTTCATTCTCTGTGACTGCATTTTTTTCAAACACTACTTCTGGTAAGCTTGTTTCATATTCTCCATGTAGGTGCATTGAACTTGAATCCAAGTGCAATGATGACAACTCTACTCCATATTTTTTTACTGCTGCTAACGCTACTAGAGTGAAGATTTCACTTAATCCTTTCAAATATAATTGGTCTAATACTCTTCCTAATCTGTCATCGTTTAAATATTCTGGTAATATCCCTTCTCCTAACAAATTTTCACAGGCGTAGCCATCCATATATTTAGGAAACATATATAACGTTCCTGATACAAAACCTAACCCATTTAATATCATTGCTTTAACTGCCTGACCCGCGCTTACCTTTTCTTGCGGGTGCTGTCCCAGTATTTTATTTATTTGGTCTACCAACTCTATTTCATCAATGATTCCTGCTACTATCCCCAGGTGATCTAAATTTTTTACTTCAATATTCAAGGGCGAATTCATTTTCACACTATTTCCCATCAACTATTTTTAGCTTTTCATGATGGAAGCTTATAGAGTGCTAATTTTATTTATTTTTTGACTTCTACCCTGATTCTGGCTATTAACTTTACTTCTCGGTTTTTATTGTCTCAATTTTTACCAATAGTCTGAATTTACTTACTGCTTTCTCTGTGTGCCAGTTTTAGGTGCGGAATGTGGGATACAA
>NZ_JAECZA010000127.1 GCF_016056275.1 Dendronalium phyllosphericum CENA369
CCCTGCTCCCCTGCTCCCCTGCTCCCCTGCTCCCCTAAATAACCAATTTCTACCCATAGCTCTGCTTTATCGTTGTATTTCAAAGCATTGCCAATCAAGTTACTGAAGACTTCGTTAACGAGAACTGGATCGCACTGAACCGTTGGTAAAGGTCGGGGAATGCGAATATCAATAAGCTCTGAGTCTTGCCGACTAGCATGAAAAACATCAATTACTTGCTTGAGCAATTCATTGAGATTAATTTCTTGCTTTCGCAATTGTGCTTGTCCTAACTGCGACAGTCGCAGCAGCGCATTTATCAAAGTTTCCATTCGCACGGACAAGGAAACTACTGTCTGCAAATAATCAACTCCGTCATCATCTAGGATTTCGCCGTAGTCTTCTAACAACACTGTCGAGAAGTTATAGATGCCGCGCAAAGGTTCTTTGAGGTCGTGGGAAGCAGCATAGGCAAAGGAAGCTAGTTCTCTGTTGCTGCGCTCTAACTCTAGGTTGATTTTGGCTAACTCATCCGCTTTAGAAAGTACAATACCGACGATCGCATTCTTCAAAGCTAAGGCACTGTCAATTTCACACTGTTTCCAAGGTAAGGAAGTTAATTGAACTGATTCTTGCCAACTCTCAAAAGACTTTCGCGGGCAAAGAGTAACGCTACCATCTGCCTCAACTTGAATGGATTCGTTAGGATTACCTGCCCAATTTACGGTTTGGATGACTTCAGGGCGAAACCAAAGGATGTAATATCGCAGAACTTGAGAAATCCGCAATAGTAGCAAGCCACTGGCAGTCTGTTTGAATGCAATAGCCTCTGGGTAAAGCTTCGGTAGAGAATCGCTCACAAATAAATTGTCATTAACATGGGTGTCTGCCCATTCAATTAGCGCTTGCACTCGCTCGATATCTGGTGTTGCTCCCACAAGTGTAATTTCATCATTCAAACAAACTACTGCTCCAGAAGCACCGACTAAATCCAGCAAGCGGATTTCTGGTTTGATTAGGGCATCGATAAAATTATCTGCTTGGGAAATAGACTCTATAAACTCCGACTGTAGCGATTTGAGTTTTACTTTATAGTCCAATTCTGATTGACTGACTTTGTGCGCTAACTCTAACGACACAATCCTTCCTAAAAACTCGCATATATTCCGCATTTCATAAGGAATATGCTTTGGTGTTTCATGATGACAAGCAATTAATCCCCAAAGTTGCTGTTTTTGAAGGAGCGAAATCACTAAAAAAGCTCTCACTCCCATATTTTGATGATATTCCGCGCAACACGAATCACAACTCCTGAGTATAGATAAGCTTAAGTCGAGAGGTTGTTGTGTTATGGGATTGTCAATTGGGACTAGCTTAACGGGTTGAGCCGTTAAATCGGGGACAAATCGAAGCAAGCAGCGTTTATATAGTTCTCTTGACTGCTGGGGAATATCTGTAGCGGGATAGTGGAGTCCTAAATATGGTGATAAATCTTCGCGTTTGGCTTCGCCAATTACCGAACCTGCTTGCTGTCGGTCAAATTGATAGACCATCACCCGGTCAAACCCTGTGATTTCTCGTAATTCTTCTGTTATTAGATGCAAGAACTCTGTCAGGTTTGATGTGTTT
Source organism: Dendronalium phyllosphericum CENA369 (assembly GCF_016056275.1). GTDB lineage: Bacteria > Cyanobacteriota > Cyanobacteriia > Cyanobacteriales > Nostocaceae > Dendronalium > Dendronalium phyllosphericum. The sequence goes on from NZ_JAECZA010000127.1 coordinate 1,609, forward strand.
TGCATATTAGCGATCGCTTCACCTGCCAAAGCTTGAAAGCTCAAGAAACTCAACTCTGAGCTAGAGTCTGTCGGTTCTAGCTCAAGAATCACAGCTGCTTCTATACGGTGAACGATGCCGTCAAAGTATCGCTCACCATTCACAGTCATGATTGATACTTTAAAAACATTAATGCTACTAGTTTTTTTTACTAAATACTGCTCGATCGCTTCAACTTGTTGAGCGTCAAACAAGTAGCTCAATGGTTGACCGAGCAAATCTTCTGGTTCTTTGCTCAAGTATTCTTGGGTATTTTTGCTAACTTGCAGAATCTCTAGCTCGGTACTAAGTGCTAGTAGTAAGCCATGAGGTTGAATAGAGCCAGGTATGTGAATGGGTTTGAAATCGTGGTTAGTCAAAGAATTTGTTTTGGCAGCAATATCTTCAGGCTGGCTCATGAATCAACTGATGGAGAGCTGATTTTTATAAAAACGCAATTTAATTTCACATTTCTTCAAAGTATATCTTAAGTTGCGTAGACGTGGGGCAAAGGAGAAGGTTTACAGGTTTTAACCAATGTGACAATAGTGCAGCTTTTAGATAGGACGGCTGATTGCAGTCTGGAAGTCGCACGGATATCGACTTAATGCCAAATCATGGTTGAAGAAGCTCGATACCGCAATCAAAGCTATTTAAACTTTTAAACAAAAATAAGTAAAGTTTCTTGAAAGTTAGAAACAATTCACAATTTTCACCAAATAATCTTAATTAAAAACAGAGTAGTCACTTCTAATACAAACTTTAGAAAACTATAAATTCATCGTATTTACACCAAATGGTATTGTAAAAAAATCGAAAGGAATATTGAATTAAACTTACAATTAATTCTCAAGGGCGAAGATTATTAGAGTTTCATTCAACACAATAGAAGTATAGTAAATAGCTTCTAAATTAATCGGTCTTGCAAGTGAAAGCATGAATAACTGAAGAGAGCTTTAATTATTGCCCTTACTAGCTGTTACTTCAAAACTAATATTAACTTTAGGTATTTTCTAATTTCTAATGCATCTTGAGTATTAGCAAATTGTGTGTTTCTTTTCTATTTACTAATTGAATGCTTAATAAGCAGCAGAAAACACTCTATAAGGATGTAAACTTATGACTGGACAAATGTGCTGGCTCTCCACTTTCGGAAGTAATAGTGAATTGATTTTGCATTTAAGAACGTCAGTCGATCGACCTTGGCAACCTTATACAACTCGTCCAGAAGCTGTACAAGATTATGATATTCCTCACGGTTCTAAGGGATGGGCGACTTATCAGAAATTGCGTCAATCAGGTTGGACTTTAATTCCAACAGCACAAGCTCGAATCATGACATTCAAAGAAAATTTGAAAACGGCGTAATCTCTGGAAGTGATAAATCTCAATTATCTAATAAGTGGGGAGTGAAAAAATGTTAATTAAAACTCAAGCGATCGCCTATTATAATTTATTGGATTACTTACGTCAAAAACTTGATTCAATCGAAATTACTAATCCTAAAGTTGCTCAATTCTTTTGTTGGCTGATTCCATCTTGTTGCCCATTTGAACGGACTATCAAAGTTTTTGAGCGTCCAATCCTTTATATTCCACCATTGTGTAAGCTCAACCCACTTTACGAACAACTTGTTAGTATCCGTTTTCGTTCGCTCAATTACCTTGCAAATCAAAGTACTGAAATTTAATGTCTTTTATAGCTGTATAGCTGACTAAAATCTAAAATCTAAAGTCTAGAATTGCTTGTTTGGCTATATCTGGGTAATCGCTAAACACGCCATCAATACCTAAGCTAAAAAATAATTTATATTCCTCTTGGGGATTTCCTTGAAAATCTAGCGGTAAAAAAAAGTCCTCATTACGAAAAGTCCAGACATGAACTAATAAAGAAGCTATATGAGCATCCTTTACTAAAGAGGTCGGCGATCGTAATTTATTAATGTTATCTCTTGGAAGCAACAAGTTTTTATGAATACCAATCGCTTGTGCGTATTTAGCAATTTCTCTTAAACCTGACGCAGTTGCTAAGTCCGCATAGGTGCGCTCATCGCCATTCACAATAAAATCATAAGGTTGACCGCTGATGTTGAGTAATTGCACCAGCGGTAAATCAGTTTTTGTAGATAAAGCTTGTAAATTACTCACTTCAAAAGATTGAATGAAAACAGGTGCATTAGCTCCTCGATAATCGTTTGCTTGTAATATCTCTAATAAAGGTTCTTCTAAAGATAACCCAATAGATTTGAAGTAAGTTGGATGTTTAGTTTCTGGATAAATGCCAATATTACGCCCAATCTCTGCACTTTTCAACTTGGCTAAATCAATGATTTCTTGGAGTGTGGGAATCTCAAATAATCCATCATATTGAGTATTTTGAGTACGCATCAGGGGAATGCGTTCTTTGGCTCGTAGTGTTTTCAGTTCAGTAAGGGTAAAATCTTCTGTAAACCAACCATTTTTTGCTTCGCCATCAATTATTTTAGTAGTTTGAAGATGAGAAAATTCTGGATGATTAGCAACATCGGTTGTTTGGGAAATTTCATTTTCGTGACGAGCAATTAAAACACCATCTTTGGTTGAAACTAAATCTGGTTCGATGTAGTCAGTTCCTAAAGCGATCGCTAGTTCATAAGCAGCCAAAGTATGTTCTGGTCGATAGCCGCTAGCGCCTCGGTGGGCAATGATAATTGGGCGATCGCCTGTGAAAGTTTTAACCATAACTACACACACCATTTGTAATTTTGTTAGTTAAAAATTAAAGTTTAGTTTTAAAGATTCATTTTCCTACATAGGAAGAAACATCATATTAGAAATCAGAGGTTTCCCCGAATCTACGAAAACGGAAACTATCCAAGCTTACAAAGAAATTATCTTGATAGATAGGGCAACTGGTGATTAATTAGAAGAAGACACAGCACACGAAATATTAGGTCTACTGATGGATGTAACGATTCGCTTTAAATTGAGTAACCTAGATAAGTACGTTGTGTTTGTCTAAAATATCTCTGCTAATCTTGAAAATCTAACTTCTAACTCAGCACTCAGCACTCAGAACTCAGCACTCACAAAGCCTGCCTATGCAGGTTTCATCGTCTTTAAACTCTATTCTTTAAGTATTCAATTAAAAGTCTAATGATACAGATTCAGCCCGAAGTAAAGCGTGTAGAAGAACTGCGCCAGTTGTTGCAACAAGCTAGCTATGCATATTACGTGCTAGATGCACCAATCATGGAGGATGCAGTTTATGACCAGCTGTATCGGGAATTGCAACAGATGGAAACTCAGTATCCAGAATTAATCGCGCCGGATAGTCCCACTCAGCGCGTGGGTGAGAGACCAGCAACGCAGTTTACCTCGGTGCGGCATAACATTCCCCTGTACAGTTTAGAGAATGCCTTTAATGTTGATGAATTGCGAGTGTGGGAACAGCGTTGGCGGCGACAAGCACCAACAGTAGCTTCGGTAGAATACGTCTGTGAACTCAAAATTGATGGTTCTGCGATCGCTCTTACTTACCAAAATGGCATTCTAGTTAGGGGTGCAACTAGAGGTGATGGAGTGATGGGTGAAGATATTACCCAAAATGTCCGAACAATTCGCTCAATTCCGTTGCGCCTGAATTTAGCAGGTTTAGAAAACCTGGAAAAAATAGAAGTGCGGGGTGAGGCGTTTTTGCCTTTAGAAGTGTTTAAACAAATCAACGAGGAAAGGCAAAAAGCAGGCGAGCAGTTATTTGCCAATCCTCGCAACGCCGCAGCTGGTACGCTCAGACAATTAGACTCGCGCATTGTCGCTCGGCGACGGTTAGATTTCTTTGCCTATACGCTGCACATTCCTGGGATGGACGACGCGAGTATTTCTAATACGCAATGGGAAGCCTTGGAGTTGTTGCAGAAGATGGGTTTTCGGGTTAACCCTAATCATAAGCTGTGTGGCTCTCTACCAGAAGTAGCAGAATATTATAAATACTGGGATACGGAACGGCTAAATTTACCCTACATGACTGATGGGGTAGTGGTGAAGCTCAACTTATTTAAACTGCAAGAACAGCTAGGATTTACCCAGAAATTTCCTCGGTGGGCTGTGGCGTTGAAGTACCCAGCAGAAGAAGCACCGACGCGTGTAGAAAATATTGCCGTAAATGTCGGCAGAACAGGGGCGTTAACGCCCTTGGCAGAAATGCGCCCCGTGCAACTAGCAGGAACGACAGTTTCCCGTGCTACTTTACACAATAGCGATCGCATTGCTCAATTAGATATCCGCATTGGTGATACTGTCATTGTTCGCAAAGCTGGGGAAATTATCCCAGAAGTAGTACGGGTACTCCAAGAACTCCGACCTAGTGACACCGAACCTTTTGTCATGCCCACTCATTGCCCAGTTTGCGGTCAACTCGTGGTGCGAGAATCGGGTGAAGCGGTGACTAGGTGTGTCAATGCTTCTTGTGCGGCAATTCTCAAAGGCTCAATTGAACATTGGGTAAGTCGTGATGCTTTAGACATTAAAGGCGTGGGCGAAAAACTAGTGCATCAACTTGTTGATAAAGGTTCAGTACATTCCGTTGCTGATTTATATGAATTGACAAAAGAGAAATTATGTGAATTGGAACGGATGGGGGAAAAATCAGCGCAGAAATTAGTAGATGCGATCGCGCAATCGAAAAATCAACCTTGGTCAAGAGTATTGTATGGTTTAGGCATCCGTCACGTTGGCAGTGTGAATGCTCAATTATTGACGCAAAAGTATTTCACAGTAGAACAGTTGACGGCAGCAAAGCAGTCAGATATTGAAGGCATTTATGGTATCGGTGCTGAAATCGCTCAGTCTGTTTACCAATGGTTTCGCATTGATGCCAATCAAACTTTAATTGAACGTTTGCGAGTCGCAGGTTTACAATTTGCCGCCGCAGAAGAAACAACTATAAGTGATGGCAATCAAAAATTAGCAGGTAAAACCTTTGTAGTTACAGGTACTTTACCAACTTTAAAGCGAGACGAGGCAAAGGCATTAATTCAAAAAGCTGGTGGGAAAGTGACTGATTCAGTTAGTAAAAAAACTGATTATTTGGTTGTAGGAGAAGATGCCGGTTCTAAATTAGAAAAGGCGCAGGCGTTGGGAATTATTCAGTTAAATGAAGCACAATTATTGGAAATTTTGGAAAGTTAAGTGGATGTAGAAAAATCTCCGGCTAAGAGGCTGTTTGAAAAGTCCTTTTGTTGCTAGCAAAACGTTTTATACCAATTCACCAAAATCTTGATACACATGCAAGAATTTGTAGGGGCGTTCGCTCTTAGCGTTCCCGTTCGCCGTTAGGCGTTCTCGAAGAGTAGGGTACGGCTGTTCGCCCTGAGAAGTTGTTTGTCAAGTCTCAATTCATAGTTTGTGTAGTAGTGAATCAGTGAAATGCTAAAAGTACTGCGCGTTGTAGTATGATTGTATTTTCGTGTGACTAAAGTAAAAACGATGACACCAAATTGACAAAAGATGGATTGTTTTAAAAACAGGGGGAAAGATGGGAAATCCCCTGGATTGAGCTTTTTATGCGTGTCTTAATAACGAATGAGTATGATATCTAAATTTGAATACACTACACTTGCACCTACAGAAGATATTCAGCAACTAGGAAGTATCTTAGAACAGTGTTTTCTCATGGCAACTGGTGACAGTGAAACATACATTAACCGTGTTGGCTCAGAAAACTTTCGCGTTATCTATCGAGACAAGCAAGTTGCAGGTGGACTGGGAATTATCTCAATGGGTCAGTGGTGGGGAGGTCAACGCGTACCGATGGCAGGAATTGCCGCAGTGGGTATTGCTCCAGAATATCGCGGAGGTGGAGCGGCGATCGCATTAGTAAAGCATACCCTCCAAGAACTCCATACTCAAGAAGTACCTATTTCTGTTCTCTATCCAGCTACTCAACGGTTGTATCGGAAAGCAGGATACGAGCAAGCAGGCAGTTATTGCATTTGGGAAATTCCTACTGAAACTATCCAAGTGCGAGAGCAAACATTACCTCTACAATCTGTAGATGTCAGCAATCATCAAATCTTTCATGACCTATATCACCAGCAAGCAAAACTCATTCATGGGTATTTAGACCGCAATCAAGTTATTTGGCAAGCATTAATTCAACCAGACGGTCAAGAAACTGTCTATGGGTATTTAATAGGTAATAAAGAAAAACCTCAAGGCTACATTATCGTCAGCCAGCATTCAACAAAAGATGGGGCAATTCTGAAAGTGAGAGATTGGGTAATACTCACGGCTACTGCTGCCCAAACTTTCTGGTCTTTTGTAGCCAGTCATCGCTCCCAAATCGAAAAGGTACGCTGGAAGAGTTCTGTTATCGATTCTTTGACATTGCTACTACCAGAGCAAACTGCCAAAATCCACAGTCACGACCGTTGGATGTTACGAGTAATAGATGTAGTCAAAGCGCTAGAGATGCGGGGTTATCCACCAGGAATTCAAGCCGAACTACATTTGGCAGTTCAAGATGACTTACTAGTTGCCAACAACGGTAAATTTATTTTATCTGTCGCCAACGGCCGAGGTGAAGTCACAAAAGGCGGCAAAGGTGAATTTCAACTAGACATTAAAGAATTAGCACCACTATACACAAGCTTATTTACTCCCCAGCATTTGCAGCTAGTAGGAAAACTTAATGCTACAGAAACAGCCCTTTCAGCAGCCACGCAAATATTCGCAGGAGACTCGCCTTGGATGACAAATTTCTTTTAATTTGGGGACTGGAGACTGGGGACTGGTGATTGGGAATTGCTGATTGGGAATTGCTGATTGGTGATTGGGAATTGGGAATTTCACTCCCTCATCCCCCTCATCTCCCTCATCCCCCTCATCTCCCCCAGCT
>NZ_JAECZA010000128.1 GCF_016056275.1 Dendronalium phyllosphericum CENA369
GGGGGAGATGGAGGAGATGGGGGAGATGAGGGAGATGAGGGAGATGAGGGAGATGGGGGAGAGGGGAGAAATAAAACTCCTAACTCAGCATTCAGCACTCTTTACTACTGACAACTGACAACTAACTATTAACTATTGAAATTTCCTGTTTTACAGAAGAGTTGCTGCATATTTGAGTTAGCATAACTTTGGGTGTTTGGAGAAGGGCAATGTGCAAAACAGAGATTGGCAAAGGTTTAACCCCACAAAGCAGTTCTGGTTCTAAAATGTTCGCAAATAAAGCAATTCGGATAACAGTACCAGTTCTAACTGTAGCTGGATGGTTGGCAGCGATCGCTCCTAGCATGGCTATCACTGCTTCTTACAATAATGAATACCTTGTCTGTGCGGGTCGAATAATCAGAGCAGGCGAGGGCGTGACCGAACAAGCAATAGCCCAAGCTTGTGCGAGGTCGCTGCGTCCCAGAGATTTGGCTTCCTGCGTAATTGACATTAAGAATAAAACCGAAATTGTTGCTGCGGATGCCCTTGCTAACTGTAGTCAAGCCCGCCGTCCTAAAGATTATGGCTCCTGTGTCGTGGATGTGAGCCAGAATTTTCAGAAGACTGTAAGACCAGAAGATTTGCAGCTCGATAAAGAAGCAACAAAGCAACAAGTTTTAACATATTGTGGTCGTAGTTTGTTGCCTGTAAGTTTTGCTGAGTGTGTTGTAGGCTTGCGTACCGAAATCAAAAACCTAGCACCCACTCAAGTCTTGGATACTTGTATTGATGGTAGCGATCGCATTGGTGGTCTTCCACCTTCATCTACATTACTGCCAACTCAACGCTCCACGGAATTTAGTCCAACTTTTGAGACTACCCCAATTCCTGGGAATGAAACTAGTCCAGTTCCGGGAAATCAAACTAGTCCAATTCCAGCAAATCCAGGCAGTAATTATTAGAGTGTTGCTACAAACTATGATGTAGGGAGTAGGCAGCCAATATTTCTCGGATAAGTACTCTTCACTTCTAAATATTGTCTGTTAAAAATGGTAAAGGATGAATTTAATTCCTTTACCCCTTTCCCAGAGCGAAGCCTTGTCCTCCTCCCTCATACTGATTTAGCAACGCATATTTTTGGGTTAAGTACTTTACTAACCTCAATACGAACTATTGGCTTAAATTTTCTTTAAGCGTAGAAAAATACTTAGTAGTTCTATAGAAATTCTCGAAAATAAAGGTACAAATTTTCCTTTTGTTTTTTGGCTTGCCTTCACTCGGCACTTTTGGGTTGGTCGATTACTAGGAATAGAGCGAACACGGGCATTGACCAACCCATAACAATGGACAATGTTGCTATCTGATACCAATTTGAAAATAGAATTTGGCAGATGGATTTATCAAAGCAAAGTACAGCAAGTTTTTCAAAATCCAAGTTGTGCATCCAGCACCCTAAAGGTGCGATCCGAAATCTCAAATCCAAAATGGTATGAGGTAGTTATAAGCTGAACCTTTTATTTGTACAGCAAGAAACTGCCCATTGCGACTTTTAAATATATCGATGTTGAATTCACTAACAACTGGACTATAGTTATGTTCTACCTGGGATAAGGTTGTTAGAGAGAATCTGACTTAATTAATCTTCTTTCCTACCAAAAACCATTTGTAAAATCATGGGAATACCGCCACTTTGGTGATATCTATCTGCCCAAGCGCGGATTATTTCATCCAATTCTTCCATTGCCCGATCCCATTTTTCCGGTGGGATATCCAATTCTTCTAAGGCTCGCATGGCATTTGGTCGCCGTTCTGCCCAATCCTTCATCATCCGGAAATACCTAGCAGTATCTTCTACCATAATGTAAGTACGCTCTTGGTCGTCTGCTGGAGCATAAAAAGGACGAGTCAGAGCGTAAAAGGGCATTCCCCAAGGAGAGTCTATTCTGGTGACTGTACCGGAGTAAAGTAGACGACGCTTAATGTGTTCTGCTAAGGCTTCGCTCAAAATCATTTGATGCTCAATCGGCAAAGCCTCTTGCGATCGCTTGTGCAAAAACTCAATCAACTCCATAAACTCAAAGGAGGTGACTAACTGAGCGTCAGGCAAATTACTGGGTAATTTTTGCTCTATTTGTCTTTTTTCTTCACTAGTGAGACTTGTACCGGGAACGCGCGATCTACCTGGTTGCCAAGGAAATTTTTCCATCCAGACATAAGGTAACTGAATTAGATAGCGAGGTTCTTGAGAACCCAACATCTTTAACAGTTTGCCCTCTGTTAATGCTTGTCTGACTTCCTCAACAATAATTTTTACTCGTTTTGGTTCTAGATGGTGCAAATGCCCCGTCATCCGCAGGTTTTGTCCCTGCTCTAGATAAGTCATGTAAATTGCACACTTAGCTGCTGTTGCTGCTGCATCTAAAAATGCCCCATGCCTGTGCCCACTTGTCCGCATGGCACTAAAAGCCAGATAAAGCATAATCTGATCCATAGCACTGGGGCCGAGTTGTTTGATCAGATCGACATCATTACTCATATTACAAATAGTTGAATAGCAAGTTTACACGATTATTAGTCAAACGAAAGTATGTAGTATACACCCGAATGGAGGCGATAAATCGCTCTAGGCTGTCTATTACGGGTTAATTCTAAAATTGATTAGTAGTTTTAAGCGCTCACCTCCGTGTTTTATGGCTTGCAGCCATAAGTAGTATTTTTAATGCCTTGTTTGTGACTGGAAAATCATCAAAGAACATTCAACTTCCCTCAATGGTGGCTTCGTAAATCACAAGCAAACTTTGTGCTTCTTACTAGTACTCTACAAAGACTTCTTGTGATATCCGGGTTTTCCCCACCCTTAATAAGCAACAAAGGGAAAACTATTGTAGCTACGTACCCGTACCGGGGAGATATTATCTCAACTGTAAACATCCCACAGCTTGGAAACTATTTAATAAGAAGTCACCTGCTGACCTTCATAAAATCAATGAATTTAGGTAGCTCATTTTTAATCGCTATACTGCTGACAGTTTACAGTGATTTTTCGGCAGTATATGTAGTTTTTTGTAGGTGTCATCGATCGTAGACCTCAAACAAGGCAAATAATTTCAATTTCAGAATACCTTTTATCTTTTTATAGTATGATATTCCATTTTGACTGTCTTTTTATCAATTTTGGATAAAGTCATGTATTTTTAATGTTGCTGTAACTATTATTGAAATCTTTTATATACAACTGAGTATTATGGTTTGCTGATATTTTCACAGAGATTCAACAACAAGATTCTCGATTTATCTAAGCAAGTGGAAATCTCAGCTTTGCGATTTTGACTGCGAACTTTGTTTGTAGTTATTTGTATGTAGGTGAAATTAACTGCCGCTCCTACATTTTGATTAAGTAGTCTTATTTGATATTTTTGTAACAGATTTTTGGTAAAGGTTTTTAGTCCAACATCTTCAAGTCAAAACTGGTGTTAATCCTCATACTTCATTGCTGATAAGTAGAAGGCAGAAGGCAGATGGCAGAAGGAAAAAGCCAAATTCTGAGCGGATTTCACAGGTTGGCATTTTACATTTAATTATGTCCACCTACTTACTGGCACTTAAAATTGTCCAATTGCCGCAAATCTGCGACAGCAGGTGTTGTCAAATAGTAGCTGCTTAAAGACTTCTTGTTCGCGCTAATGCCAAGATGTGCCCAGATTTAAACAAGCATTGATTATTGCAATTTTTTCTGGAATGAAGTCTGGTTCAGAACTGTCTTAAAGGAGCGATCGCTTGCTGTTACTCGCAACAAAGTAAAAAAATCTTCTTTTGTAACTTCTTACACAGAAATATTTAGCGGATAATTGTTTGTAAATATCAGATACCCGAATAAATATAAAACTACGGCTTTTCTCACCTGATTTTCCCGAAAAATCTCTACAAACAAAGTATGAAAATCTTGTTTTTTATTCTGTGTCACCAGTCACTTGTTCGCTACTAGATGATTTCGCCTGACTTCGCATTTTTTCCAAACTGAAAGCTGCTACTCCAAAAGTGACAAACAACACTCCCAAAATCTGGACAATATCCAAAGTCTCCTGAATCATCAAACCAGCAAAAATCACGGTTAAAATCGGTACGCCTGCACCGACGATCGCGGCTTTTGATGCGCCTAGTTTGTGAATTCCCAAATGATTGAATACATGACCCGAAAGAGTCAGTACGCCCAAAATAGCAGCACTTAAAACTATTTCTAGCAACTTAGATCGATCGACTACAAGGTTCCAACTTTCTGGCAGAGGTAACATTAAACCAATAAAGCTCAACACAAGCATGGTAGAGAAGTTAACTAAAGTAAAAGACACAGGATGCACTTTTGTGGCACACATCCGCGTCAAAATCACGTAGCAAGCAAAAGCCACTCCAGCAAATAAGGCTGTACTGCCTAATAGGGGAAGATTATCTATACCTGTGCTGAGAGAACCTCCTAAAACTAGCAATTCACCACAAAAGATAGAACCGATCGCCGCAAAGCGGAATGAATTGGGGCGATCGCGAAACAGTAACCACGACAGCAGTCCGCTAAACAGTGGATAGGCAAAGAACAAAGCGATCGCCATTCCAGCCGCCATTTGACCGATGGCGAGATAAATTAATACTTGCGATAAAAACAAGAAGCAGCCACTAGCGATTGATAACTGCAAAGTTTTCTGCTGTGTTTTGGGATTACCAGCCGTAGAATTGCCACGCACCGTTCCCATTAAGCTTTGCAGGTCTTGCCATACCTGGGGATACATGATGGGAGCCAGCAGTACCATTAGTGGCACGACCACCATTAACCGTAGTGTCAAAATTAAGAAAATATTGCCCAAAGTCGGCGATATTAAACCTTCAACCTCCAAAACGCCGAGATTGTCGATGGCTTTAAAAAACATCTGCTTGAGAGCTACGTTATAAAGCGATGACACCACTGTTGATAAAACCACCAGCAGAAAACCGATCTGAACTGGTGACAAACCCGAAGATGGACGCGATCGCGGGGGAAATGTCGAGCCTCGCCTTGGTGCTGGTGTAGGAGGCGGCGATTTAGTATTGCTTTTAGACGAATCCCTACCGAGTACAGAAATCGGCTCTCTAGAGTTTCTTCTGGTAGATGAAGATTTAATTTCCTCTTTAGGAGTAGTAGAAATTGACTCAATAACTTTTTCTGTAGCTGGCTGTGATGTAGTTTCTATAGACTTGTCTTGGGAAATAACAGAAATCGGCTCGGAGGTATTTTCCTGAGTTGGCGGCGCGATTTCTGTTTCAGGCAATGCAAATGGATTCGGTGAGGCTTCCGTGACATTCTCAGACGAGTCTTTGGGAATAACAGAAATTGGCTCGTCAGTATTCCTGGTTGTTTCTCCTAACCGCTCAAATGTATTTGGGGAACTTTCTGGCTGTTGCTCAGGCGGTTGTAAAACTGTCGGCGGTGGAGTTTGGGCCTTGTTTGTGACTGCCGATGATGATTCTGAGGTACTGTCAATTTGTTGCTCAGGCGGTTGTAAAACTGTCTGTGGCGATACTTTCGGACTTTTAGTTACTTCTGCTAACAGTGGATAGGGGTTTGGGGGACTTTCTGGCTGCGGTTCGGGAGGTTGCAGTACTGTTGGCAGTGATGGTTGTATTGCTGCTTGCGAAGTTTCTGTGATTGTTTTTGCTAGCGAACTTTGCAGGTGATTAGTTAACTCTTCTAAAATTGCTTCTCCCTGCTGCTGTTGGCTGTACATCCGGGATAACTGTTGAGAAATATCACTTTGATAATTCTTCAGTTCTTGTTGCAACGAGTTAAAGGCGATCGTTAAGGTATCATCCAGAGTACCGAGTAGTCTTTCGGCATTTTCATTGTTCTGTTCTGAGATATCTTTGCTAATTTCGGCAGATTTCAACCCAGTTCGTTCCTGAAATTCACTCTCGATCGCTTGGTTAGCTATAGTTCTCAGTGAGGATTGCAGTTGCGAAGATATGTGTTTTGCCAAAGCTTCCGCCAATTGACGGATTAACACTTGCTGCTCAGTAATTTGCCGCACGTGTTGCAGGTGTTCTTTTTCTTCTGTTAGCTGTTGAATTTCATTCGCTAAACGGTCTTTTTCCATCTGAAGCCGTTTAATTTCTTCCTGCAACGATTTGAGTACATTTTGCTGGAGATGTTCCAAATCTTCCACAATAGCCCACAGAGCTGTCTCTGCCGATCTGGATAACTCACCTCTAACTCGTGGGTTGTCTGGTCGCTTCTCGAATCGTCCCATTAGCTTTTAACCTCTAACATCTTGACGATAAAGCTGCTTCCCGTAAACTTGCTTGCCACTCATATTAAGTTTCCTGTATTTTGTCAGATAAACTAATAGTTTTCACAGAATTTACGCATATCAACGTAATTCTGTCATGCTGAACCAAGGTTGGCAAAGTATACAATTTATGCTTTTCACAGCCTACTATACTGTGTTCCGTTCAACATCAAGAGACCAGTATGACATCGGTCTTATTTTAATCTTCTGTCCGCAAGTGAGATTTTCCTGGAATAAAATATTCCACCCAATATAAATACTTATTATTTTGGTAGCAATACTAATTTTCTCAGGCTTGTAAATCCAGGCATTGCCACAACAGAATTATCAAACTTGTTAAGTATATATATAAATTTATGCAGAATGTGACTTGTGAGACAGTTTATATCTCAAATAAGAATTAGAGTTGCGGATCGCACAAATGAGAACTATTACTATCCCCTGCACAACACTTTAGTAATTAAAAGCCATTCTATCTTGGAAATGGGTGTAGGAGTGTAGGGGGGTAATGGTGTGGAATCTAACAAAAAAATTTTCATTTTAATTTAAATGAAGAAAATGCGGACAATGCTGAAGATGGTAGCACTGAGAACTGCACTCAAAGGGACTGTAATTAGCCATGCGCCAGCAATACTTTGTAAAGTTTGAAATTTAATTGAATTGATGTTTTGTACCAATCCAATACCGACTACACCGCCAACGAGAGCGTGGGAGGTAGAAACAGGTAAGCCTAACCGAGAGGCAACAAGGATGGTAGTAGCAGTTGCAAGTTCGGCACAAAAGCCACTACTTGGTTGCAAAGCAATGATATTTTCGCCAATGGTGGCAATGACTTTTTTCCCCCAAATGGCTAAACCAGCGACAATGCCAGCACCCCCAAGGATTAAAATCCACAAGGGGGTATTAATGCCATCCGTAGGTACGCTGGCAGTACGATTGATGTAAGCGATCGCAGCTAAAGGAGCGATCGCATTTCCAACATCATTAGAACCATGAGCAAAAGCCACAAAACAAGCGCTCAACACTTGAAAGCGACCAAATAACCGTTCAACTAGGAATTGGGGATTGGGGATTGGGGATTGGGGACTGAGAATTTCTCTTTTTTGTCCCTTTGTCTCCTTGTCTCCCTTCTCTCTTACATCATCTAATTGTCGCCAACTAATAATACTGAGTCCGACAGCTGCTGCTACACCTATTAACAAGGGGATGTCGTGAGAAGGTATGTTGAAACCAATTTGATTTTGTAAAAAATTGGTGAGTGGTTGAGTGAGCGAAGGTAGTACAATCACGCCAAATACTCCTAAGAGAATTGCGCTTAACCAGGGAATCCACTCTCTTAACTGTGCTGTTTGATTGGGTTGATTCAAAATCCAATACTTGATTTGACTATAGAACAATGCGGCAATCGCACCACTGATAATCGGCGTTAAAATCCAGCCGATGGTAATCGAGCTAATTGATGACCAATCAATTGCATCTATTCCTAAAGCTACCCAACTAAATCCAGCGATCGCACCTACGACCGCATGGGAAGAAGATACAGGTAAACCTCGTGATGTCGCAATTTGCAGCCAGATGCCAGACGACAGTAATACTGTTACCATCCCAATCACTAATAATTGGGGCGTGGCTGCGAATAAGGCAGGATTTGCAACTTTAGTTGCTAAGGTTTCCGTTACCTCTTGGCCAAACAATACAGCACCCGTAAACTCTAATATCCCGGCAATGATTATTGCCTGTTTCAGAGTGATAGCTTTGGAACCTACAGAAGTTCCCATTGCATTTGCAACGTCGTTGGCTCCGAGATTCCAAGCAACGTAAAAGGCTAGTAAAGCCACTATAAGTAATGTAATAGTCATCTGTATATTTGGGGAGAGGGGGGAGACCCGGAAGGGGGGAAAGAGAGCTGGGGG
>NZ_JAECZA010000129.1 GCF_016056275.1 Dendronalium phyllosphericum CENA369
TCATCTCCCTCATCTCCCTCATCTCCCTCATCTCCCTCATCTCCCTCATCTTCCCCATCCTCTTGTTAACTCCTAACTCAGCAATCGGCACAGCGAATGCACTCATTTACTGACTGTCTTCTTCGGCTGTAGCAATTTCTAGTAGAGTTTTGAGTACTGAGTCAGGGTTAAGACTGATGGAATCAATTCCTTGTTTGACTAAAAAGCGGGTAAATTCAGGATAATCGCTAGGTGCTTGACCGCAAATACTAATTTTACGTCCGTACTGTTTTACAGTAGCGATCGCTTTAGCAATTGTTTGCTGTACAGCTTCATCGCGTTCATCAAATAAATGCGCGACTAACTCAGAATCTCTATCTAATCCCAGTGTTAACTGCGTCAGGTCATTGGAGCCGATGGAGAAGCCATCAAATACTTGACTAAATTCATCTGCTAGTTGCACGTTACTGGGTAACTCGCACATTACATGAACTTGCAAGCTGTTTTCTCCTTGCACCAAACCATGTTTTGCCATTTCTGCCAACACCCGCCGACCTTCTTGGGGAGTACGACAGAAGGGAATCATTAAAATCGTGTTGGTTAAACCCATTTCATCCCGTACCCGTTTCATTGCCTGACACTCTAGGGCAAAACCTTCCCGATAGCGTTCGTCATAGTAGCGAGAAGCACCACGCCAGCCAATCATCGGGTTGTTTTCTTGGGGTTCAAACTGCTTGCCACCCAAAAGATGAGCGTATTCGTTACTTTTGAAGTCTGATAAGCGGACAATTACAGGTTTGGGATAAAAAGCAGCAGCGATCGCACCAACACCTTGTGCTAGTTTATCTACGAAGAATTGTGCTTTGTCTTCATATTGGGCAGTTAATTCAGCAATTTTGTATTTAGCAAGTTCGTCTTCTAACTCATCAAAGTGAACCAACGCTAGAGGGTGTGCTTTGATGTGATTAGCAATCATAAATTCTATCCGCACTAATCCCACTCCATCATTGGGAACAGCGGTTAAGCCAAAAGCTTCTTCTGGATTACCCACGTTAAGCATGATGTGGGTACGGGTGCGGGGTAGTTTCTCTAATGCTACTTCTATTACTTCGTAGGGCAATAAACCCTGATAAACCTTTCCAGTTTCACCTTCGGCACAACTAACAGTGATTTCTTGCCCCGTTTTTAAAATATTAGTGGCATTATCACAACCAACGATCGCCGGAATTCCCATTTCTCTAGCAAGAATTGCTGCGTGACAAGTACGCCCGCCGGAATTGGTAACAATGGCGCTAGCGCGTTTGAGAATTGGTTCCCAGTCAGGATCGATCCGGTTTGTTACTAGCACCTCTCCCGATTGAAACTCGTTAATTCGATCTACATCTACAATCACTCTGGCTTTGCCTTGCCCGATCGTTTCACCAACACTAGTACCAGTAACAAGAGGATGGAAAGACAAGGAGAAATTATTTAAGAATTCTCTTCTGTGCTCTTTTGTTTTTCCGACAAGGCGATAGTTACGCAGCACGTTGTTCATTTTCTGAGACTGCACCGTACGCCGGAAGTTGCTAAGTCAGAACGCACCATTTTTTGCACGCCTACCGATAGGGCAATATTAAAGTGGTCAAAGCCTTTAATTTGTCGATAGGAAATCGCCCGGTCTGTAAATATTGAAGCCAAACACTTGTGGCAAGCTTCCAGAACGCCCTCTAGTCCGCGAACGTTTAAAAAGGTTTCTTGCTGTCCTGCAAAGCTAGCATGGGGGTCTTGAGCAGTGGCACTAGAACGGACAGCTACATCAGTATCAGCACCATAATTTTGGCAGAGGTTTTCGTAGGCAAGAGCGATCGCTTTTTGTAATTCCTGAGGAAACGGAGTTTGGAGCATAAGCAATCTTGCTTTTCTGCCACACTGCCGCAGATTTGTAACGTTCTCGACATCTAAATTTGCAAAAATTTCTCTAAGTTTTGTTTCTAATCCTGCTGAAGAAATGAAATACCTATAAGCACAAGCAGTTGTAGCAAATCCTGTGGGAACTTTTACTCCTTTGCGTCGCAGTTGCTGAATCATTTCACCCAGAGAAGCGTTTTTACTGCCTACTAAAGAAATGTCTGCAATCCCCACTTTACTCAAAGGCAAAACTAAGGCTTGTTCTTTAGAGATTGGTTTTTTAATGTCTGAATGTACAAGTATTTCTAACATGGACAAAGTTTCCATAAATATAAAGGTACTGAAAACGTATGTAGTAAATGAATCTACTGCCTAGTTTCCCGCTTCATGTTTATAGAGAGTTATTTTGAGGATCTTGTGAGGATAGAGGTGGCAAGCAATTACATTCACATTTGGGTTAGGAGAGGGGAAGAAAGCTTTTACCAGACTGTGTTGAACAGTGAATGGGTTTTATTGCGGCATAGCAACTGGCTTATAAGTAAATAATAAGTATTAAAAATAACATATATCTGTAGTTATAGTGAAATTTTAGAAGTTAACCCTGTAGTTATCACTTACGCAAATATGTATAAATATTAAAAAAAATTGATTAATATGATTTTCTTCACAACTTCCTCATATTTCATGACTATCCTCGAATTATAAATAGTTTGTTTTAGAAAACTACTGGCTTGTCAACTGACTGTTTTTAATGTCGAGCGCACTTTTTTATAATCAGGATTTCAAAAAATATGACTTACTGTCCTTGCTGTTCTGGATTACTTTTACAACATGTTCGTGGTTCCGAAATTTCCTGGTTTTGCCGCCATTGCTGGCAAGACATGCCAGTATTTAGTGGAAATAATTCTGGTTCATTGACAGAGGTTGTAGTAGGAGAATTATCGCCTAATGTTCAGAGCCGAAAAACTACCAATACCAGAAAATATACTAGCAACCGCAAAACTGTAACTGGATGGATAGGTGTACAAGATGTGCCAGCATAAAGTCATAGCTGCGCCAACGCCAAGGGCGAACGCAATGATATACCAAAGTGCTGAGTGCTGAGTGCTGAGTGCTGAGTAAAAACCAAGTTGCTGTAAGGCTTTGAGCAATCGCAATTGTCCTAAAAGATGTGACTACGGCTATAAAATTCAACTTGTATATCTTGCCCTATCCCAAAGTTTAAAAAAGTCAACGCTGAGGTTGAGCAGAACATACCGATTTGGGATTCCAAAGCTTTTCTCGGAATTTCAAATAATACTAGTTATCTGATATCTTGCACCTAATCCTAGCGATTAAAAATCGCGGCTATACAAACAAAGTCCGCCGACGCGGACTAATCCAAAATCAAAGATTGAAAACCCACGTAGGTGGGTTTTGCCTGTGTAGCCGCGACTTCCAGTCGCTTGGTGCAAGATGTAAATTATCCCAATTTAGTATCCTACTCGAATAGCCAAGAAAATCGCTTTATTGCCCAAATACTGCAACGCGATCGCGTCAAATCTGTCAAAATTTCTTATAAATACACTCAAGCACCTATTTTATATCTAAAAATATGGTGCTAAAATTCCAAAAATTCTGTTGCATAACTTTTTATTTAAGACCCTCGAATCGATTCGAGGGTTTTCTATTTAATTTTTAATTTTCAATTTTTAATTAAAGGGGACGCTGTTGATGTAAAGCAATTTCTATGTGCAGCTTTAATCGTCTTCCCAATTTTCACAACCCAATAAGTCAATCACCCTATCTCTGAGCAAAAATTCATTTTTTTCGAGTTCTAGCTCAAAACATGCCCAGTCGCGATCGTGGATATATTTACAGAGTGCATAAATTGGTTGCTGACGGTTAACAAGTCCTTTATTGACCAGTAGGCGCGCTTCTTCCTTGATAACCTCAATGTCATATTTAACAGCAGTATCCATAACTTGTTCCTTCGCTTTCGATCGAGGAATTAAGAGCCAAAACAATAACGCTTTGACTTATCTTAAACTTATCAAAAAAATTGGAGGAAATTGTGAAGAATCAAGACATTGAGGCTTGTTTAATTTAGCTGGTTTTTCAGTCTTTAGATAGACTCATTAAAAAAGAATTTATGTTTATGCAGTTTCTAAAATTTTTAATTAAAGAGTAAGGAGTCAAGGTAAGGAGAACAGACTCCTGACTCCTAACTCCTAACTCTTCACTCAATACTCAAGCGCCAAATCTTGATAGTATTATCCTCACTACCGCTAACTAAGGTTTTACCGTCGTGACTGAAGGTGACAGATGTCACAGTATTGCTATGACCGACAAGGGTACGAATTTCCTCTCCTGTAGCTAAATTCCACAATTTGATTGTGCGATCGCGGCTAGCACTAGCAAGAGTTTTACCATCAGGACTGAAGGCGATAGATGTAATGGTGTTGCTATGACCGACAAGGGTGCGAATTTCTTGCCCTGTAGCTAAATTCCATAATTTGATTGTGCGATCGCGACTAGCACTAGCAAGAGTTTTACCATCAGGACTGAAGGCAACGGATGTGATCGTGTTAGCATTCCCAGCAAGTGTGCGGATAGCATTTTCCTTGTTCAGATGCCAAATTTTAATCGTCTTGTCAAAACTACCACTAGCCACAGTCCGACCATCTGGACTAATAGCAACTGACCGCACCCAAAATGTGTGCCCTGTGAATGTGCGTATTAGCCGTCCCGTTGCTAAATTCCACACTTTAACGGTGTTGTCATCACTCCCACTCACCAAAGTCTTTCCGTCTCGGCTAATGGCTAGCGCTTGAATCGAGTCAGAATGCCCCTCCAACGTGCGGATTTCCTTTTTTGTTGGCAGATTCCACAGTTTGATAGTTTTGTCATCACTACCACTAACTAAGGTTTTGCCATCTGGACTGATAGCCACAACATTTACCTTGAGAGAATGACCTTTAAATGTAGAGATTTCCTCTCCTGTAGCTGCATTCCACAGTTTGATTGTGCGTTCAGCATCGCCACTGCTAGCAATGGTTTTGCCATCTGGGCTGATAGCCACCGATACAACCGATTTTTCATGACCTTTAAGGGTGTTAGCTAAGGAAATATTATTTGCGGTAATATTTAGCGCACCCTTATCCGAACTATTTTGATGCTGACTTAATCTAGATAGCAAAATAGTATGAACGCGGCGAAATTGGTTATACCAAGTTTGTTGGAATCCGAACAGGAGGATGACAGCACTAACTAGAACTATATTTCTGAACAGAGTGGATTTGACAGGTAATAAAGGAGTCTGTGTTACTGGTAATTTTCCAGATGATTGACCGGCAGCTGGCAATGCAAGTATTTGTTTGGGAGTTAAATCTCCCATCGCTTCATCAGCTGATTGGTAGCGCTGCTGGATGTCTTTTTTCAATAGCTTGTCGAGAAGGCGATCGAATTCAGGAATTAATGGATTCCGTAAATATTGCCGCCAATCGTTCACCCAGCCATACCCATGTTCCATCCACAACTGAAACGGGGAAGTTCCAGTTAGTAGGTGAAAGCAAGTAGCCCCTAAAGCGTATAAATCGCTAGCTGGGCAGGCTTTACCATCTCTAAGCTGTTCTAAGGGAGAATAGCCATGCGAGCCTATTGATGTGCCAGTTTTCTTTTGTACTTTTGCTGTAAATTGTTTAGAGGAACCAAAATCTATCAGACTTAATCGCCCATCCTTACGATTGCGGATAATATTTTCTGGTTTGATGTCTCGGTGAATGACACCGCGATCGTGGATGAACTGGAGGACAGGTAGTAAATCGTACAAAATTGCTTGAATTTCCCCCGGTCTATACGTCTTTCGCTGCTGTAACTCCTTGAGTAAATTCTGCCCGTTAATAAACTGTTGCACCAAATATAAGCAGTTGTCTTGCTCAAAGTAAGCCAAGAGAGTTGGTATTTGTGGATGTTCTCCAAGTTCTTGCAATCGCTTTGCTTCTTCTGCAAACAAATCCATTGCTTTTTTCTGCGACCAAGTTCCTTGAAATTTTGGCGCTAGTTGCTTGATTACACAACGTTCGTTGAGTTTATCTGTATCTTCTGATAGATAAGTTCTGCCAAATCCCCCCTCATCAGAAAGCACCCGGATGACACGGAAGCGATTTCTCAAAAGCGGCACCAAGGGGGTGCTACAAGTTCGGCACAACTTCTTTCCATTGGGATTTAGGGGATTTGGGCAATCGGGATTTAAGCAGCAGATCATAATCTGACAAACGCGACTGCACTACGAAATAAGCTAAGTTTGTCCAGAAATTTCCCTTAATTAAGATTGGCTCTTGCGTGATGTTGGTAGAAAACACTGGTATTGAAATTGGAAATTCTTTGTAGAGACAATATTGGTAAATGCTAGCCAGTTTTCCTCAATGCTGGAAAACTACAAGAGCCTGAAAAATATTATTTTACGATTATAGAATATTATATCGCAAAAGTGTTTTACAACTTAAAAGTCAGGTAAAGCTGCTTGATCATATCTGAATTAAATTTTACTAGATATTAAGTAAAAATTATTATTAATGACTTATTAATATTTATGATAATGAGATAAAAACACTGACTGAAAGTATGTTTAATTATAGTAAATTGTTACGCAAAAAATTACAATTTTCTCAGAAAAACCTTTGACAATCTATCAGTCACGTTAATTTGATACTTGCGATAAGTAATAATTTAACTGTCGGTGCGACTTATTTTCTTGGAGTTTGGCTTTCCGTGCCCGAATAGCGATCGCAGTTCGTGATATAGGTGGCACATATTTCTCATAACTTTCTACTTTTTTACTATTGCTGTTGAGTGGTTGGGTAGTCAAACAGTTAGTCATAGTTGGTGAATATTTTTGAGTACCTAAAGCTTTAATTACATCATCAACTGTATGAAAACGCTCTAGCAAAGAAATTTTCAGCATTTTTGTCAAAATCTGAGCAAAACTGTCGCTGATATTGACCTCTTTATGCCAACATATCTCACCAGTATCAGTATCGTATTCAAATTCTAAAGGTGCTTTGCCAGTCAGCAGATACAGACAAGTCATGCCCAAAGCATAAATATCACTAGCATAAACTGGACGTAAAGCAAACTGTTCTGGAGGTGCAAACCCCATAGTTCCTACAAAATTGGTAGTTGCAGTTTTGTGAAGTGAGTTTTCACCAGCGTCAGCCAATTTTTCTTTCACCGCGCCAAAATCTATCAGTACTATCCGTCCATCATCTTTGCAACGCAACAAATTTTGTGGCTTAATATCCCGATGAATCACATGATTTTGATGAACATACTGTAAAACTGGTAGTAATTCTTGCAAAAACTGTTTAACTGCGGCTTCAGTTTTGGGGCCTGTTCGCTTCACTTCACGGGCTAAGGTATCACCCGGTACATATTCTTGAACTAAATAAAATTCTCCATTGCCTTGAAAGTAGTCTAGCAGCATAGGAATTTGCGAATGACTACCGAGTTTAGCCAAAGTTTTTGCTTCTTTTTCAAAACGCTGACATGCACTTTGCCAGCTTTTGGCACTAGTCACTTTGGGACAAAGCTGTTTGATAACACACAAAGGATTTCCAGGCAACACAGCATTTTTAGCTAAAAAAGTGATACCAAAACCACCCCTACCTAAAATTCGCAATATTTCATAGCGATCGCGAAATAACTGCTTAGAACCACACATCTGACCAAGATGATTTTGCTGTAAATTGTACTCGTGAAAATTTGCGATCGTTCCTGAAGAAGCATTCATCAGTCAAGCATAGCTACTGGATAATGTCTTCAATTTAACCATAAATATTTTATAACGCCAGTAGTATTACTGCATCTTTGCAAAATTCTGACTTTTGCTACTATTCAAGAGCAAATTTAAAATACAAAATTTAACATATTACGGTAAATTTATCCGGACATACTGAAAGGTGAAGTATGAAGTTGGTTATGTATCTTCATCCTTCACCCTTACCAAGCCCCGTTGGGGCGGGGTGTAGGGTGTGGGG
>NZ_JAECZA010000013.1 GCF_016056275.1 Dendronalium phyllosphericum CENA369
GGAGCAGGGGAGGCGGGGGGAGTAGGGGAAGTGATTTTTAGTGTGAAAAGGTGAACTGATGTTAAAGAAGTTAATGAAGAGTGCTGAGTTGAAAGTGCTGAGTGCTGAATTCAAAGACTGCCCACAAGGGACGGGGTATCAACCTTCTCCCAGATACAAAGATTCCGCGCCATAAGGGGCGGGGCTTTTACCTTAGTGCGAAAGTGCGCTCGTAATCTTCTTGTTACTCAGCACTCAGCACTCAGCACTCAGCACTGAGTTTTGTAAACTTGAGCTTTTGATGGTGAAATGTCAGGCTTTGAGGGTGGGATTTGAACCTTTGAGGCTGAAGCTTCAGCCTTTAAGCTTGAAGGGCGAACCTCTACACCTGAAGCTTGAGCCTTGGAACTCGGAAGTTGAGCTTTTGAGCCTGAAGCTTGAGCCTTTGAACTCGGAAGTTGAGCTTTTGAGCTCGGAAGTTGCACCTTTGAACTTGGAAATTGAGCTTTTGAACTTGGAAGTTGCACCTTTGAACTTGGAAGTTGAGCTTTTGAACTCGGAAGTTGCACCTTTGAACTCGGAAGTTGCGCCTTTGAACTCGGAAGTTGCGCTTTTAAGCTTGAAGCTTCGGGTTTGACTGTGGATTTTTGACTGTTGACTGATATTTGGGAGTATCTACCATGAAACTAATTTCCGAACCATCGATTCCGGTGAAAATTCAAAAGATGAAAGAACGGGTGCGATGGAAGCATCCCAAGATTATCTCATCGGGAATCGACCAAACGAGTATGGTTATAGACGATCGCAAGGAAGATAGTCCCGAATTTTCATTTCTGGTCATCGGCGATACTGGTACAAAGTTGCATTACGGTCATCATCCCCAACGAGAAGTTGCAGAACTCATGCTTCCTCACAAAGACGATTGCCGTTTTGTGCTACACACTGGCGATGTCATTTATGTGGTGGGTTCCCATGAGTACTACCCAGCAAATTTTATCGAACCTTACCGGGAGTTTCTGGTGGGCGGTCACAATCCTAAAAGTATTGCCTACGATCGCATGGTCTTTAATCTCCCGTTTCTGCCGGTGCTAGGCAATCACGATTACTATGATGTGCCGTTTATGTACCGTTTGCTGACAGGAAGCACGCTGCGGTTGCGTCGGATGCTGCGCTACAAAGATTTTGAGATTGGCTGGCACGGTTCAAATCAAGGTGATGCCTATGCAAGAGCGTTTCTTGACTATACAGCAGCGATCGCTTCCCCAGAAGAGTTACAACGTCATTTAGATAGCCATTACACTGCCAAAACTGACACGGGCCGCTGTTTGCGATACGAACCAGGACAGTTTACCCGTTTACCTAACCGTTATTATACGTTTCGTTACGGCGGTATTGACTTCTTTGCCCTCGATTCTAATACCTTTAATACGCCATCCCCTTTACCAACAACTCAAGCAGGAGAAATCAGCCGTCGGGAATTGGAAAAGCGCCGCCAAGAGATAGACCAAGAAGAGTTGCAGATTTTGGCAAAGTGCGATCGTCTGAACGCAGACAACCCTATAGAAGCCGAACAACTCGACGATCTCAGTGCCAAGTTAGATCAAATCAACGAAATCAAAATCGACATCGAAAAGCAACTCGCATCTGACACCGCACCAATTATCGACTTTGAACAGCTTGACTGGTTACGCAACAGGCTAATTGAATCTTGGAATACCTCTGAAGTGCGCGGACGCGTGATTTACTTCCACCATCCCCCCTACGTTACAGAAGCAACGAAGTGGAACCAAGCACAAACATTGGCTGTACGTCATCGTCTGCGTTGGGTGTTGCAACAGGTGGGGGAAACTTTAGGTTCCTTAATTAAAGAACGTCCCATAGTCGATTTAATTTTAAACGGTCACGCTCATTGTCTGGAATATCTTCGCACAGTGGATACAGGATACGCTGACTCTCACATCAATTACATTATCTCTGGTGGTAGCGGTCGTCGTCCCCGCCGCCAGCGTCCAGAAGGGACGGAATTAATGGAGACTTTTACTCAGATTTCCGATAGTCCCACCCGCAAAGTTGCAGATTCACTGCTGTATGTCGGTCGCAGTGGCTATGCTTCCCAAAAGCGAGTACCTTACTCCTGTGTGCGGATTGATGTTCGAGATGGTTGTCCGCCCAAGTTCATCGTCAGACCGTTGGTAGCCGAACGCGTTGAGCAACAGTGGTACAGTCATCAGCTGGAACCGTTTGTAATATAAATGGTGGATGATGTTGCGCTCGCTCTTGTTCCCACCCAAGACCTGTAGTTTTTACTTCAGTAGATTTGTTTATGTGAGAATTGTATTAGTGTTTAGATACACAAAGCAATTTAGATGAGTATGTGGCTAGAAAAGCGACAAAAAATCTTGATTTTATCAGCCATTCCTCACGGTTTGCGCTTAGATCGAGAAATTCGTGAAATTGAAGAAGCCATCCACCGTGCCATCAGACGAGAACGGTTTGAGGTTAGCATTAGCACTGCGGTACGCCCTCAAGATTTTCGTAGAGCGATCGCAGAGAAACGTCCCCAAATTGTTCATTTTTGCGGTCATGGAATGCCAGATGGCAGCTTGCTGTTAGAAGATGATCGGGGAAACAACAAATCTGTGCAACCAGAAGGGCTAGCAGCACTGTTTAAGTTGCACGCTGATTATGTGAATTGTGTGCTAATCAACGCCTGCTATTCAGTTAAAACTGCCGAAGTAATTAGCGAACACATTGATTACGCTATCGGTATGAATCAGGCTATTGGAGATAGTGCTGCGATCGCATTTGCTCAAGGGTTTTATGATGCGCTGGGTTATGAAAGTTCAGTTCGAGAAGATGTATTTCAAA
Organism: Dendronalium phyllosphericum CENA369; assembly: GCF_016056275.1. Classification (GTDB taxonomy): domain Bacteria; phylum Cyanobacteriota; class Cyanobacteriia; order Cyanobacteriales; family Nostocaceae; genus Dendronalium; species Dendronalium phyllosphericum. Next base: position 2,848 of record NZ_JAECZA010000013.1, read on the forward strand.
GAGCTTTTAATGAAGGTTTAGTCGCTATTCAACTAGAGAATATTTCTGAAGGGCAAATCCCAGTTCTTAAAAAAAAAGGTTTAATACAGTCTGCTGAAAAAAGTATTCCAAGGCTGCAACAAACTACTAATATTCCAAACTCTATTATTAATGATTCCCATAGGATAGTGTCTGTAATTATCACTGAGAAATTAGATAAACTAATACCAAATAAGCGGCAATTCTACCGCTGGCTAATTAGTACACTCGTGCTTTTATTAGTAGCCAGTCCAATGTTAATTTATCGGATACCCATTGCCAAAAAACTCAGGCTTGTACAACCCAATTGCTTTGAGTCAGCGGCAAAAGAGAAAAAATTAGTTGTAGCGATCGCTAAATTGAAAGGTATCGACAGCACTTTGTCTAGAGATTACCCCTTTCTTTCAAATGAAATAGATGAACAATTAACTAAACATATAATACCTAATATTCGCGATCGGATTACAATTTGTTCAGTTAAAGATAGTGTATCGAGCGAAATGGAAGCAAGTAATTTAGGAAATAAATTAGGAGCCGCAATAATCATTTGGGGCAGGCAAACCCAGGTAGAGTTTGAGATTCAAGTAACTACATTAAAAATCAAGGTTGCATACTTAACTTCTTTATCTATTCCCATGCAGGATGCCCAAAATTTTGAAAAAATAAAGGATTTTCCCAACATTATTGCTTTGATGGCAACCCATGCATTAAGTGAAATTTATAACATACAAGAAAAACAAAATTTAGTAGCTCGGAAAATTTTAGAATATTCTATTAAGTTGACTGAACCACCAAACACGGACTTAGAAAATAAATATGTTCGTATAAAATTAGGAATTGCTAACTCAAGACTTGGTATTCTATACAGTCCGATGGAAGAAGGTGATTGTCCAAAATATAGACAAGACTGTATATATGCAGCAAAGTTTTTTCAAATATCTAGAAAGCTAGATTCAAGGAATGAGCAAGCTTTTATTGAAGAAGGGAATATACAACTAGAATTGGGTAATTCTCGTGAAGCAGAACAAGCATACAGTGATTTAATTAGAATTAACCCTGAATCTGAGGAAGGGTTAATAGCCCGTATTAACAGAGCTGACACATACTTAGCTCAGGATAATTTCCAAAAAGCAATTGCAGACTTAAAATTTGCTTGCCAGAGAAAGCCAAATGATTACGAGTGCCTCAATTACTTAGGGAAAGCTCAAATACAAGCAGGTGATATTCAAGCAGCCAAAAAAACCTATCAGCAGGTCAAAAATACTTTGGGCAAAGATGAAGCAGCAAAAAAGGAGATTATTAGTACTTTAAATAATCTTGCCAGAGCTAGACCTCAATTACAACAAGAAATCCAGTCAATTATTTCCCTACTTTAATAACTACTCTATAGGAGGTCTATCTGTGATGAATCCTCCACATGGGCCAGAACCAGAACACTCACCAGTTGCTAATTTTTTTCCGTGGTACAATAGACCATCATGCTCATTTTTACAACGACATGAACCTCCTTTTTTTATAGGAAAAGACCTGAAACTCCAGAATAGGTTACTACCTGTACTCTCAGGAACAACATCTGCAATTGCTTCATCAAAACGTTTAGTTAGTTTTTTTAGAAATTCAATTGATACTGGAAGCTGTGGACTAGATACTTGCTTAGAATCATCTAATTCTTCTTCGCTATTGTTAGCAATTGGAATTGCTGTATTTGCAAGTTTTACTTTATTAGAATCTATCTCTTGAGAAGGCTGAGGCCACTCGATTGAATAAATATTCTCTGACTTATGACTTTCTTTCGGTGCTAATGTACATTCCAGCCGAAGACCAAGTAGTTCCTTTTCATCGTAACCAGTATCAACTAACTCTCCACAAATCGCAGCTTGAGCAGCTTTCAACAATTCCTCTAAGCTATTCTTTCCTTGCAATTGTTCTAATGGTAAATTCAGTAACTCTCTAATATCTTGTCGCTGTAGTTGTTCTAAAATTTGTTTATTCAAATCTATTCTACATGTCATATAAAGATACTCCTAAATAATTGTGGTAACAAATAGTTAAGTTCAACCACATCTTGAGTTTTTCGTCACAATCGAACAATAAATAACATTAAAGCTATAACTATTGCCCCAAGGAACTTATAAGCTTTTCAGATTAAGTTTTAAAAGTACCCATATGGGTACTTTTCGTATTACATTTTATACAAAATAGAGATTTATAAAACATTATTACGCAAGCTCAATTCCTAAGTTTTATGTGTAAATTATCATATAAGTTTTATTTTTAAGTATAATTACTTACGTATTTTTATAATTACGAATTACTATGATATTGGAACTGCTGCACTTATTAAGCTACAGCAGTCCTCGGCTTTCTTTACTTTCACCACTCGCAGCCTTTGAGTTAATCTGCCACGAGTACCGTAAACTACTGTTTGACAAAGCTATACAAATAAGCGACGTGCTTACTGAGGTATCAGTACTGTGTCAATAACGTGAATGATCCCATTGTCCGCTTCGACATCTGGTGTAATAACTGTAGCGTCGTTCACCTTGACACCGTTGGAGGCATCAATTTTGACATCTGAACCTGCTGTTGTGGTTGCCGAACTCAGTTTCACTACTTCAGCTGATGTTACTTTACCAGAGACGACATGATATTCTAGGATCTTTCTAAGTTGAAGGATATCTTCTAGTAGTGATTCAACAGTTCCCGATGGTAGCTTAGAAAAAGCTTCATCGGTTGGAGCAAAGACTGTAAATGGCCCAGGCCCCTTTAGTGCTGTATCAAGACCAGCAGCTGTGATAGCCGTTACCAAGGTGTTGAAACTTCCCGCATTGATTGCAGTATCTACGATATCAGGCATGAATATAGCCTCAATTTAGTAAAGAGCTTTCATTACAGACAAAACACATTTCTCAGTTTATTGTGAAATGGAGCTGAATCATCTCATTTTCGACCGCAGACAAAAAACTTGGTGGTATCTTCCCAGAATCCTCGATCGCTTGTAAGTTTTTCAATCTCTAATCTGTACTCAACTTGTAACTGTTCTAATTGTTCTTGTGATAATTTTGACAATAGGGGATTACCTTTAAAATTTATCTTAATTGCTGTCCAAGATAATCTGTTATCCATCAGATTGCGATAACGTCCAGATGGCACAATTTGAATTTCGATATCTTTAAACCGTGCCTGTTCTAGCAAATTACGGCATTTTTCTGGAGTTCCTAGTGGTTCCAATATATGTGGTAGCGATACGCCCAAAACTCTAGTGCAGATTCTCTTTTGAAGAGATGCCATATAAGCAGTTTCGGGAGGACAAGTAAATGCCACAAACCCTCCTGTTTTCAGGGAGCGATGCCACTTTTGCAACATGGCAAGAATATCAGGAAAAAGTACAATTGCCTCACAGCAGAAAACTACATCAAAACTGCGATCGCTAAAGTTGAAGTATTCTACATCTGCCTCAATCAACTCGATGTTTTGTAATTTTGCTGCTGTAATCTTTTGTCTTGCTTGATGTAGCATTCCAGGGGTCATGTCAATCCCAATTACGTAACCCTCCGAACCAACTTTTTGGGCTGCGGCGATCGCAACTAAACCCGTTCCAGTTGCAACATCAAGCACTTTCTGTCCGCTTTCAAGTGGGACAGTTTCAAGTAAAATATTAGCTTCCAGCGGATGGCGCGTACCTTCTTCAGTATCATAGGTAGTTCTAGAATTATAAAATTCTATGAGTTTTTGTTTATAGGTATCCATAGCTTTTGGAACTGGCAATCTATGGGAGTATAGCTATATTCAACCAGATAAAAACATGAGCCATAAGCAAAAGTTAAATATTATAGTAATTCTCTTAGTGATACTGGAGTGCTTACTGCTTGCTCCAACTATTGCAGCACATGCAGCTTCTCCATCCACAAATGTTTACGAACAACGAACCATCCATAACCTAAATGGTATTGGCAAATACTACATGGGCCGAGAAATTGCCCAAGTTATGGGACATACTGGCGCTGGTTGGTTAGAACGTCCTAACCGAGAAGCGGAAGAACAACCAAGTAAAATTATCAGCGTCCTGAACCTGAAACCTCATGATGTAGTGGCGGATATTGGGGCTGGTACAGGTTACATGAGTTTCCGCATCGCACCATTATTAACAGCTGGAAAGGTTATTGCTGTAGATATTCAGCCAGAAATGCTGGATATTATTGAGTTTTTCAAAAAAGAAAAAAATATTTCTAATGTTGAACCTGTTTTGGCAACTTTGACTGACCCCAATCTGCCACCTGCTAGTATCGATTTGGCGCTGATGGTGGATGCTTATCATGAGTTAGAGTATCCTCAAGACGTTATGCAAGGGATTATAAAAGCACTGAAACCAAGTGGTAGAGTCGTGCTGGTTGAATATCGGGGCGAAAATCCCTTTATTATGATTAAGCGTCTGCATAAGATGACTCAAAAACAAGTACGCAAAGAAATGCAAGCTGTTGGTTTAGTTTGGCGGGAAACCAAAAACTTGTTACCCCAGCAGCATTTAATGGTGTTTGAGAAACCCAATACTAATTCGTAATTAAGGTATCAAGTCATAATAAAGTAAAACTCCTTGCTATCTGGGAAAATCATGATCAAGCTTGTACCCCAACAGCAAATTCCTCCTTTAGAGAATGGCGATCGCCTCACTCGCTACGAATTTGAGCGACGCTATCAAGCAATGCCCCGTCATCAAAAGGCAGAATTAATTGAAGGAGTTGTATACTTGGCATCCCCATTACGCTTTGAAAGTCATGCCGAACCACATGGTCATACAATCACTTGGCTGGGAGTTTACGAAGCATCAACTCCTGGTGTGAGATTAGGAATTGAGCCAACAGTTCGCTTAGATCGAGACAATGAACCGCAACCAGATGGAGTGTTATTAATCACACCAACAGCTAGAGGACAATCTCGTTTCAGTGATGACGACTATATAGAAGGCGCGCCAGAACTTGTAGTAGAGATAGCTGCTAGCAGCGTTGCTATTGACTTACACGATAAGAAAAAAGCTTATGGTCGTAATGGTGTAAAAGAATATATTATTTGGCAAATATTTGAAAATAAATTAGATTGGTTTAGCCTCCAAAAAGGAGAATATGTGTCCTTAGAAGTGGATGCACAAGGAATTATCAAAAGTCAAGTATTTCCTGGTTTGTGGTTATCAATGTTAGATTTACTTGCTGGCAATATGCAGCAAGTATTGACTGTATTACAGTTGGGATTAAATTCACCAGAACATCAAATATTCGTAGAGCGTTTGTCTAGTGAAGGAAAATAGAAAACAACTGACAATTGACTAATGACTATAAAAGTTCGAGATATTGGAGAACAAGGTCTTTTAGAAAAATTACAACGCTTTTGTCCCCCAGAAATGATTGGAGATGATGCAGCGGTGCTTGTAACTGCACCAGGGCAATCTTTGGTGGTGACAACAGACTTACTAGTTGAGGGCGTGCATTTTAGTCATGTAACGACTTCCCCAGAAGATGCAGGTTGGCGGGCTGCTGCTGCTAACTTATCAGATTTGGCAGCAATGAATGCTTTGCCTATGGGGATCGCTGTTGGGCTGGGATTACCTGGTGAAGTCACTGTCAGTTGGGTTGAGCGTTTATACCAGGGAATGACAGAATGCTTACAAAAATACAATACCCCGATTGTAGGCGGTGATGTAGTGCGATCGCCTGTAACAACATTGGCAATTACTGCTTTCGGCCAAGCCGATCCTAATCGAATTATCCGCCGTTCTGCTGCTGTTGTCGGAGATGCGATCGTTGTCACAGGCGTTCACGGAGCCTCCCACGCTGGCTTACAATTGCTCTTGCATCCCGAATTGAGACAAAACCTCAACGATGCCAAATATAAAACTCTCATCAAAGCCCACCAGCGCCCGCAACCGCGACTAGATGTTTTACCAATATTGTGGGCAATTTTAACTTCTACTTCCCAACTCCCCACTCCTAATTCCCCACTCCCAGTCGCCGGGATGGACAGTAGCGATGGTTTAGCTGACGCAGTTTTACAAATTTGCCGCGCTAGTGACGTTGGTGCTGTCCTAGAACACAGACAAATCCCTTTTCCAGAAGCTTTCAATCGCTGGCTGACAGAAGAACAAGCACTAGAATATGCCTTGTATGGTGGCGAAGACTTTGAATTAGTCCTATGCTTGCCAACAGAACAAGCAAATACCTTAGTAGAAATGCTTGGTCAAGGCGCAGCTATTGTCGGAACTATTACATTGGGATCGCAAGTACTCTTACACGATAAATACGAAAAATTCCCTGACCGAATTTTGAGTCTCAGTCAGGGATTTCAACATTTTAGTGATTAGTCAGTAGTCAATATTCAGCGGTCAGTAGCAACAAAAGTGTGACTGACAATTGATAACTAACAACTAACTACTGACAACTGACAAATTACTGCCACTTTTGCGCTACCAGTTCCGCCAAATCTAGTACTCGCTGGCTGTAACCCCATTCGTTGTCATACCATGCCATGACTTTTACTAAGTCACTACCCATCACCAAAGTCAAGCTGGCATCAACAATCGAAGAAGCGTCAGTACCTTGATAATCGGACGATACTAGTTGTAGGTCGCTGTAGTCCAAAATGCCTTTAAGTGAACCTTCCGAGGCATCTTTGAGAGCTTGATTAACTTCTTCAGTAATAGTACGCTTCTCAACCTGAACCACGAAATCTACCATTGAAACGTTCGGGGTAGGTACGCGCAAGGCAACACCATTCAGCTTGCCTTTCAATTCTGGGATTACCAGCGCCACTGCTTTTGCTGCACCGGTGGAGGTGGGTACAATGTTAATGGCTGCTGCCCTAGCCCGACGCACGTCCCGGTGAGAAGCGTCTAGCAAGCGCTGGTCGCCAGTATAACTGTGGGTGGTGGTCATCGTGCCTTTGATGATTCCGAATTTGTCATTCAACACTTTGGCAATTGGAGCCAAGCAGTTGGTTGTACAACTGGCATTGCTAATGATGTGATGTTTGTTGTGATCGTAGTCGTGATGATTTACGCCAATTACAAAAGTGCCATCCTCATTTTTCCCAGGGGCGGTGATCAAAACCTTCTTGGCTCCAGCATTTACGTGCTTTAACGCACCCTCTTTGCTGGTAAACACGCCTGTTGCTTCAATAATTAGGTCAATTTCCCACTCTTTCCAGGGCAAGTTTTCTGGATTGCGATCGGATACGCACTTAACGGTCTTACCGTTAATGATGATAGAGTTATCATCGGCACTAATGTCAACATCCTTTAACTTCCCTAGCATTGAGTCATACTTTAGGAGGTGAGCATTCGTTCTAGGGTCTGATGTGTCATTAATAGCGATAAGCTCAATTTTGCTATCTTTTCTGCCCACCCAGCAGCGCGCAAAGTTACGCCCGATGCGCCCAAAACCGTTGATTGCGACTCTAATCACAGTGTCTTGCCCTCTGTATTTATGCCTATAAGTTGATATCTTTGACCCCAATCATATCGCAAAGGGGGATTATTATTAACCATAAAGTGCTGGATCTATAAAAAAACACACATTTTATTCAGGATTACCTGAGTAGAGGTTGTGAGCAGTGATGTAGTTTCTAACTGGTTCTGGGACTAAATAACGAATGGCGCTAACGGAGTCATCGCGGCAAAGTTTACGAATTAGACTTGACGAAACTCCTACTAAAGGTATATTCAAGAATTGCCAGTGAATAGAGTGTGACTTTTCTGTTAGTTGTTGCTCTATTTGCTTGCAGATGAACTCGCTTTGAGTTATATTCTCACCACCGAGCAGTCGGGGTGCGATTAACCAATCACACATTTGTGCTAGTTCGCGACCGCGATACCACCGAGGTAAAGTTTGGAAGGTATCTAAACCCACGATCCAGTACCAATGAGTATTTGGGTAAAAAGCAGATAAGTCGATCAAAGTGTCGATCGCATAAGAATTCCCGCGATTTTCTTCTAATAGTGAGACCGTAAACGCTGGGTTTTCTCTTGTAGCTAGTTGTAGCATTTCCACCCGATGCTCAAACAAAGCTGCTTTCTTGTGAGGAGGATTTCGTGATGGTACCCAAATTACCTTTTCTAAGGGTACTTGATGCAAAGCTCTTTGAGCTACGAGCAGGTGTCCCCAATGAATTGGATCGAATGTGCCACCAAAAATTGCTAATTTTTGCATCCAGTTACGCCCTGGCTTTGTGCAATTGAGAAATAGTTGCACTATCAAAGTACTATAGTACGCAATTCACGCCTTGGCGTGATGAAATTTAAAAGCAGTTTTGCTAAGAATTTACTATTGTAACCGATACTAGTGAGGAATCTCAAAAGATGTATTTCACATTACAAGAATTTCTTTCCCGATGTAGCGAAAATTTTCAGAATAATCTTAAAAACAATTCAAAATTAGCAAAAACCTCCAACCAAGGTAAAATCATTCTCAACCAGCGAAACAGTGCTAAAAAACCAACTGTAGAGCCAGAATAAACATAATACAGGAGCAGTTACGGTAAAAATCAAATTCCTGTTATGATACGCGTGTCATTTGTGATTTATGGTGTGGTGTGGTGTTAAGAGGAGTAATAAATGAGTAATTCTGTAGATTTTGGCGGCAGACCATTTCATTTTATCGGGATCGGCGGGATAGGGATGTCTGCTCTGGCTTATTTACTGGTAAAGCGCAATCTACCAGTTTCCGGATCGGATATTCGTCCTAATCACATTACCCGACAGTTAGAAGCGATTGGTTCTCATATTTTTGCTAAACAAGAAGCCAGTAATTTTGATTTCTTTCGCTCAAAAGCAGCTACTAATGGAGTAGAGGCAAAACTACCTCAAGTCATTTGTTCAACAGCAATTAACAAAAGTAATTTGGAGTATAAAGCAGCTCTTGAATTAGGCTGCCCAATTTTCCATCGTTCAGATGTATTAGCTGCCTTAATTGCCGATTACTACAGCATCGCAGTGGCAGGAACTCACGGTAAAACTACCACGAGTTGCATGATTGGTTATATGCTATTGCAAGCTGGGTTAGACCCGACGATTCTTGTCGGTGGCGAAGTCAATGCTTGGGAAGGCAATGCTCGCTCAGGGCAAAGTCGGTATTTGGTTGCTGAGGCAGATGAATCAGATGGTTCCCTGGTAAAACACGCTCCTGAAATTGGCATCATTACCAATATTGAACTAGATCATCCCGACCATTACGAGACATTAGAGGAAGTTGTTGACACCTTCCAACAATTTGCAGCTGGTTGTAAAACTTTAATCGGTAGCATTGATTGTGCTACAGTACGCGATCGCCTAAAACCAACAATCAGCTATAGTTTACACTCAGACACCGACGCTGACTACACCGTTACGAATGTTGACTATCGTGCTGATGGCACAACAGCTTTGGTTTGGGAACGTGGCAAAGCCTTGGGCGTATTGAAACTACGGCTGCTCAGTCGGCATAACCTGAGTAATGCTCTAGCAGCGGTGGCTGTTGGTCGAGTCTTAGGTCTAGAATTTGGAGAAATTGCCAAAGGCATTGCTACTTTTGAAGGAGCCAGAAGGCGCTTTGAGTTTCGAGGTGAAGTTGCTGGAATTACTTTTATTGATGACTACGCTCACCATCCCAGTGAAATTCGTGCAACTCTCGCTGCTGCACGTCTGCAAGCAAGACCGGGACAAAGAGTAGTAGCTATCTTCCAACCCCATCGCTACAGTCGGACACTAACATTCTTAGAAGAGTTTGCCCAATCCTTTGCACATGCGGATCTTGTTGTGCTGACCGATATTTATAGTGCAGGCGAACCCAATTTAGGACAAATTAGCGGCGAACAGTTGGCAATAGAAATTGCCAAACAGCACTCACAGGTGGTTTATCAACCAACTTTACCTTTAATATGCGAGTTCTTGCTACAAACGCTGCGTCCTGGAGACTTAGCCTTGTTTTTAGGTGCTGGGAATTTGAATCAGGTGATTCCGGAATTAATTACAACACTTTGTGAACCCAAACCTGCTACAGCCACATTTTAATTGAAGACAGTAATAGAGGCTGATTTTCTCTAGCCTTATGACCATCTGGCCGCGGTTTTATCGATTCAAACTATTGCTGTATATTTACGGCAGATAAATGTAAAATTTCACAAATCGACGTAAAAATGAAAATCTCTCAGGCAGATGGAAACGTCTGCACAGTTTCGACTACACAAAAACAGAAAACAGATAATTCAGGCGAAAGTAAGATAATTTACTTGCGAGGCACAGATTGTGTGATTAAGTCCCAAGCTTCATTATCTGCATATACTTCATACAGAGTTGGGGGAGCAGCCGAATGGTACGTTGCTCCCCGCAATTTAGAAGCGCTGCAAGCAAGCCTTGAGTATGCAAAAGAACATGAATTACCTGTAACAACATTGGGAGCGGGTTCTAACCTGTTAGTTAGCGATCGCGGTATCCCAGGCTTGGTGATTTCTACCCGGCATCTTCGCCAGAGCTATTTTGACCCACAAACAGGTCAACTGACCGTTGCTGCTGGAGAATCAATTCCCAGTTTAGCATGGGAAGCAGCACAACTAGGATGGGAAGGACTGGAATGGGCTGTTGGTATCCCTGGAACAGTTGGGGGTGCTGTGGTCATGAATGCAGGCGCACACAATAGCTGTATCGCAGATATGTTAGTTAGTGCCGAGGTACTTTTAACCGACGGTACGCTGACAACCCTCACCCCCGCGCAGATAGGCTACAGCTACCGGACTTCATTACTACAAGGTAGCGATCGCATCGTTACCCAAGCTACTTTCCAACTTCAACCAGGGGCCGATCCAGCAAAAGTTTTGGCGACAACCAAGCAACACAAACAGCATCGGTTAACTACTCAACCTTATAACTTCCCCAGTTGTGGCAGTGTTTTCCGTAATCCCAAGCCTTATGCTGCTGGATGGTTGATCGAACAAACAGGTCTAAAAGGCTACCAGATTGGTGGCGCACAAGTTGCACAACTCCACGCCAATTTTATCGTTAATCGTGGTGGAGCTAAAGCTAGTGATATCTTCTGTCTCATCCGTCATATTCAGCACCAAGTGCAAGAAAATTGGTCAATTTTATTAGAGCCAGAAGTTAAAATGCTCGGCGAATTTCAACCAGCATGTTAAGGTACTGGGAACTAGGTAACAGAGGTAAAGGTGTAATATTAAAGGAAAAGGAGAAAAACTTTATTTAGTTCGTTTCCCCTTTCCCTTTACTACTTGCCAAAGATGAAGCTTTTGCCAGTACCTATTACCTCGCATTAATTATTGGTAATAAAACAGGCAAATTACCGACCGCATCTATAATTGAATTTGACTTGTTATTCATAGCAAACGCGGACAATCAATTATGACAGGCAAAGGACAAGGATTTGGCTTTGGTTTAGGAAAGATGAAAGAACTAGCTGAAGCTTTCAAAAAAGCCCAGCAAGTTCAAGAAGGCGCAAAGCGACTCCAAGAAGAGTTGGAGCAAATGGAGATTCAGGGAGAGTCTGGCGGTGGTCTGGTTAAAGTGATTGTCAGCGGTAATCAAGAACCCAAGCGAGTAGAAATATCCCAAGAAGCCTTAGCACAAGGAGCAGAAATTCTTTCGGATCTTGTGACAGCAGCCATGAAAAATGCCTATGAAAAGTCAACAGCAACAATGCGGGAACGCATGGAAGACTTAACCAGCGGACTGGAACTGCCTGGATTTTAGTCGATGGTCAACGATCAGCGGTCAGTTGTCAGTTGTCAATAGTCAGTAGTGAATAATAAATAATTAGCAACTGGCAACTGATAACTAACAACTGACACGTAAAACGAAATATTTATGCCTTACAAACTGCTGTTTGTTTGCCTGGGAAATATCTGCCGCTCGCCATCGGCAGAAAACATTATGAATTATTTGATCGATCGGGCTGGCTTGAGCGAACACATCTTCTGTGACTCTGCTGGCACATCTAGCTATCACGTTGGTAGCCCACCCGATCGCCGGATGAGTGCTGCGGCTGCGACAAAAATAGGAATTAAGCTACGAGGTCAGGCCCGCCAGTTTCAAAGGTCGGACTTTCAGGACTTCGATCTGATTTTGGCAATGGATCGAGAAAATTTTGAGGATATCCTTGCTCTTGACCTAACAGGACAATATCACAATAAAGTTTTCTTAATGTGTGAATTTTGCTCTCGACACACCCTTGAGGATGTCCCAGACCCGTACTATGGTGGAGTAGAAGGCTTTAATCAAGTAATTGACTTGCTTGTGGATGCTTGTGAAGGTCTACTCCAAAATATTACCAGTCAGCGATTAATAGTTGAAATTAAAGAGTTATGAGTTATTTTCTGAAGTTCCCAAAAATAAATTATCTAATTTCTAGACTTCATCACGACTTTCGCTGCCCCTGCTAAGAGTTACCTACCCTCCTGTCTTAAAAACGACGGAATATTTTTTATTTGGAAGTTTCTTTTCTCTTGCTAATTCCTGCATAGCTGTAAGACCTTATCCCTAGGTTATTGGCTTTGAATCCTTATACCCCAAGTCTTCTGAATATAAACTTTGTGAGCTTTCTCACAAAAATATCCTCTAAAGTCAACACCCTGTCTTGCGCCCCTCCTGAATTCTGACTTTTCGCTTTTATTCGACCAAACCATGCTTAATTGCAAAACGCACTAATTCTGCTCGGTTGCTAGTTTCGGTCTTTCTCAATAAACTACTAACGTACTTTTCTACTGTTCGCGGACTAAGATGTAGCCGTTGACCCATTTCAGCATTGGATAGACCATGAGTTAAAAGTTCTAAGACTTCTTGTTCTCTGGAAGTCAAAGATGAGAGCAGTTGAGATTTCTGAAAATGAGTGAATAAAGATTGATGGGCATCTACAACTTTTGTTGGGGTAGCACTGCTCAAATTATCTTTATGAGAAAAGCGATACTCTGATTGAATGATTTGCGCTCGTTCAAGAAGATTGCGAATTGCTGCTGCTAACTCTTCTAGTTCAAATGGTTTAGGCAAATATAAATCACACCCTGACTGATAGCCCAGAATTCTTTCCTGAGTCTTGGTGCGTGCTGTTAGCAAAATTACAGGTAACAAACGGAAAGTTGGTTGTTGACGTACCCGACGAACCAGTTCATAACCGTTCATCCGTGGCATAACAATATCAGTGACAATTAAATCAGGATGGTACTCATCCACCATTACCAAAGCCTCTTGACCATCATTAGCTGTAATTACCGAGTAGCCAGACAGCTCAAGATAATCGCTAATAGACAGACGAGTGCCCAGGTCGTCATCCACTACAAGGATCGTCAAGGGCATGGACAATACACCCCTAGCATTTTTTTACTCAGAAATTTGCTTCTACAAGCTCCACTAGCGAACACAGGCAATAAATAGTGTTCATATGTTTCATACTATGACAGGATTAGCGACTAATGACTGCCTGAGGGTGAATTTATAAAGACAATCTTAAATCTTTAGGAAGGGTTTACGAAGTTCATTCTACCTTTGATTCCTATTGCAGGGAAGGTACAGAGAGTTTTGTCATTTTTAACAACCTACCAATAATACACAACCATTACTTAGCCTAATATAAATTAATATTTCTTTAATAAATAATCTTTTAAGAACTAAAATTGCCGACAATCTTTTAATTGAGAACAGGGAAAAGCTAAATTAATAGGATAACACTGAGAGCTAGTTGAGCATTTATAGTGGTTAAATATCCCTCTATAAGTTTACAAGCTAGTTCCAACGATTTTTGAAGCAAATTTAACGACAGCAAAATTCTCAATGAGTGACAAAAGCGAAAGTTATAAAGTTATTAGCGACAACCGTCAAGCTCGTTATTTGTATGAAATCCTGGAAACTTATGAAGTAGGAATTCAGTTAACAGGAACCGAAGTCAAGTCAATCCGAGCGGGTAAAGTTAATCTTCAAGATGGTTATGCTTTGATTCGTGATGGTGAAGCATGGCTGATCAACGTGCATATCTCTCCTTATAACGCCAGTGGACAATATTTTAATCACGAACCGCGCCGCACGAGAAAGCTGTTGCTGCATCGCCAGGAAATCCGTAAACTAACTGGCAAGGTGGAACAGCAGGGTTTGACTTTGATACCTTTGAAGATGTATCTCAAACGAGGCTGGGTAAAAGTGAGCATAGCCTTGGGCAAAGGTAAAAAGCTGCACGACAAGCGAGAAGACCTCAAACGACGGCAAGATCAGCGTGATATTCAACGGGCAATGAAAAATTATTAAATCTTGGTGTGACTCAACTACTACAACAGACTGAGGAACTGACTGAAGTAAAAACTATATTGTATATCTTCAGCGTGAGTTGAGAAATCTGGGTTTATAGCCACAGATTGATTTGGCTCATTTTAGGACTCGTTACAGTTGTAAATAGCTTTGCAAGGGATGAGGAACTTTCACCATGACACGTAATTTCACCGCATCTGTTGGCGCTGCTGTTCTCGCCTTAAGTATGTCAATGCCGTTGACGCTACCTGCGAAAGCTCAAGTTACTACTTCCCCTGGAACCAATACTGTTCCGAGGACAACAACTTACGATCGCCGTGACAATTTTGATTGGGGTTGGTTGGGATTAATAGGTTTATTAGGTTTAGCTGGCTTATCGGGTAGAAAACGCGATGATGAACCTACCCGCTATCGTGACCCCAATACTCCTGGGGCCACTACTTACAGGGACTAAGCAATGCAAAATTCACACTTGATGAAACAAGAAGTTACCATCATAGTGCTTTAATAATAGACGCAAACAAGCGACTTAATTCACCAACTTTAGTTTGCCGCAGGCTCTGGGTCTGGTGAATTTTGTTCTGAAGATTGGTTTTGATTCAAAGGTCTCCAGTAGCTGGCAATCAAAGCAACCATGAACCACCAGAGAGAATTGACTTCAGGGCGAAACCAGATAGTATCGACTGTGCCATGAGCGAGCATACCGAGTACACTAGCAAACGCTCCAATTAACCAAAATCCCTCTACACTTCTCGATAATCGCAATCGCCGTATCTGGAGAAATGCGCTATTAAAAGTCACAATTATCAGCCACAAGAAACAAGCTAAACCAATGAAGCCCGTTTCTACAGCTACCTCTAGAAAAATCGAATAGGCACTCAAGGCAGTATAACGAGGATGTTGGTAAAGTGGGTAGACTTTGTTAAAAGAATTATGACCGGGGCCAATACCAATAATAGGGCGATCGCCAATCATCTCAAACACAGCGTCCCAAACATTCCTACGAAAATTATTACTGCTATCTTGGCGATCGGCAAAAATGCTAAAAACCCGTAGACGCACCGGCTCTACAAATATCACAGCTAGCACTAATATTCCTAGCAAACCTCCCAAGATAATCGGCAGCGACCAAGTGCGCCAAAAAGGAGGCATTTGCACGCTCCACCAATAAACTAGCAATGCCATCACAGTTAAAATTGCCAGTAATAGTCCAATCCAACCGCCACGACTAAAAGTCAAAACCAAGCAGGCACTATTGACAATCACCATTGTTAATGCTAATGCCTTCTTAATCCAGCTTCGCCATGCAAAAACTGCAACTAAGCTTAAAACTACTGCTGGTAATAGATATCCAGCCAGTAAATTGGGATTACCTAAATAACTGTAAACCCTTGTTGTTTTAGACAGAGGTGATTCTGGATCGACCCAAGTTGCTAGTGCTGTAGCTCCAAAAAACCATTGCCGCAATCCATATATACTCACAATTAAAGATACGTGAAGGTAGAGAGTAATAACCCAAGACCGGAGGCGGGGCGACCTCAGTACCCTAGCACAAAGGGCAAATAGCAGCAAATATAGGGTCAAAGTTAGTAAATCGTTCAATGCTGCCTTTTTCACAGGTGACAATGCTGTGGCGACAGCGGCGATTACCCAGTAGAAAAATACTAGCAGGTGAATAGGGGTAAATAAGGAAGCACGTGCGATCGCTGGTTCGTCAGATAAAGTCAACAGCAGCCAAAACCCGACACAAGCTATCAGCAAAAGTCCGATCAGAGAACTGGAAACAAAAGGGGCAAAAGCATATACCAAGCTTAGTAAAGCTGTCGCTATTATATCCCCCTGCTGGATGAAGAAACTGCTTTGCCGCCAAGAATGTAATAACCCAACCAAACGGTGTAGGTAGCTAGTAGCAAGATATTCTTTGAGCGGTAAATAGGATAATGTAAATCGTTGCCAGACTAAATTCATAAAACACGCTGTAATCAATTAGCACGCCCGCGTAGAACCTGGACTTAATCATAATGCGGGTAATGATAAAAGTAATAGCGCAAATTATAAAATCGAGCTTTGCTAGTTGTACTCTTGCTAAGATTTGCCAGTTATGAGGAACTAAGAATTGGAGATTATGCTGCAAGCGCTCCATGCAATCCAAAATCTCAAATTGATGTTAGATTTCGTTTTCTGGTGAAGTAGTAGCTACTTGTAGTGGCAAAGAGAGTACATAGCGATGTCCTGACTCTGGCGAACCTTGAATCATGATTTGTCCACCATGTAATTCTGCTAAATGACAGCTAAGTAACAGTCCCAAGCGTTCGCGTGACAAATTATCACGGTACTTATCTAAATCTATACCAGTAGATATAGTAAATGCATCTGAGTCAGAAACACCCAAGTTTTGCGACTTCTCTACTGCAATTGGCCAGATGTCTGGATCTTCACGCTCTTCTGAGTGATTAGGGTAGGTTGCTGCTTCACCTGCAAGCTCAAACAAGGACAAGGGATTAAGGCGGAAATACGGGTCAACCTCTGTCATACCGTCTCCTAGCCAGGGATGGGAAACCCAAATAGTAATATTCAGCGTATTTTCTTTATAAGAAACATGAATGCGAACAATGCTGCCTGTAGCAGAAAGTTGAATTACACTAAAAACCAGATGATACAGAATTTGCCGCACTTTGTCTTTATCTAAAGGCCAAATGCGACTGCGTCCTGGTTCTATGGACAAGCGAATGTCTTGCTCGCGGCGGTTAGCCGCTTCTTCTAACGTATTGATAGCTTGTTGACATAGCATTTCAATATCTACAGGAACTAAATTCAGCACAGCTGCATTTTCATCTATTGCTCCTAATTCGGTAATTTCGTTAACTAAAGAAAGTAAATATCGACCACTATGTTGGATAATCTCTAAATATTCTCTTTGTTTAGTTGTCAACGGCCCATATATCTCGCGTCCCAAGACACTAGCCATCCCCAACACAGATGTTAAAGGTGTACGCAACTCCTGAGTGAGCTGCTCTAAAAGTTCTAGTTTCAGTTGCTTCGTAGAAACAGATTCTTTTTCTAATGTCGGTGGGGTAACTTTAATTTCGTTGGTGTGGCTATCATTGAGTGTCAAGGTAGGAGCGTTCTTGAAAGTAGTTGTTTCAGTTCTAGCTTGCAGCAGTCTGTTGCGCTCAAATTCACTCATGCTCCAACGCGCTATTATTTGCAAAAACTCAATGTCTCGCGTTGTAAAGTTGCGTGGCACCAAATCCATTACTGCTAATGCACCTAAGCAATGCCCCGAAGCATCAATCAATGGCGCTCCTAAGTAAGCGCGGATACCATATTCCTGTACCAACTTGCTAGTGGCGAGTATTGAATCTGTAAGTTTTTGCGTATCGTTAATCACGACTATTTGAAAATTTTCTACTACTTGGGTACAAAAAGATTCCCGGCGTAATAGTTGTCGGCTTTGTGCCAGATGATTCATTAACCCTAACCGAGATAAGCCTACTGCTGACTTGAACCAGTGGCGTTCTTGATCTACAAATCCCAAGATGGAAATTGGCGCTTCCAAAAAATGGGCAGCTGTTTGAGTGGCTTCTTCAAAGACTGGTATTGTTTCTGCTTGCCGCAAACCTAACTCAGAGAGTACTTTGAGGCGTTGCTGTTCTCTTGTTTCCTGGGAAGCCCAACCATCCTTTAGGGAAAATAATTTGTTTTCAGGCTCTACCATTGCCACCGCTACCTTGATAATTGCTCGATATTGTAATTTTTATAACCGCTGTTTCCGGGTTATGATTTTCTATCTTTAAGCATTCCCCAATTTAGCTACCGATAAACAATTTTGGAACAAAAATTTTGCATTACTTCCGTAAATGGGAGGTACGATCGCACACAAGTTCTTAGTTACTGGTGCTGAATGTCTTACTTCAGGCTGGTGTAACTAAATATTACCTAAGTTTTAATACTAGATAACGTTAGTTTCAAATGCAACTAGGGTACTATAACGCTAAGGATAGATGAAAAAGCTTGTGTCATTATCAAGTGATGATTGTTTAGTCTCTACGCTTAATCTCGACTTGCTTAAAATTACTGGTCAACTAAAAAACTAAAGTCTTTTACTCCTAAGTATAAAACCGGAGATTAATTTATATAAAAACTAAACTATTGAATTATTTTTAATTTTAAATTAATAATTTAGTCTTATGCTAAATTCACATTTGAAGTAGCAATATTATTAAATTTTTGACCTTTTAATTGTGGAAAAATCTCCAATTATTGAGGAAATAATCTTGTTTATTCAGAAAAACAGTTCATCTTTTTTACCTAACAATAATTGACCGATCGACGAATCTTTATCAAGCATAAAACTATAATTTTGGCAAAGAAATAAAAATGCCAACTTAAAATGCCTTATTGAAAAGTCGATAAATGTTTTTCAGTAAATATTATAAATTGAAAATCATCAAAAATTCATTAATTTTTCACGATTAGTATTTGTCGAAATGTTCTGATTAAGCCATAAATGGATAATGACGGTAGCGAACAAAGTTTAATATATAATTTCAAGGCTAACTGGCAATGAATCAAATGACTGTAAGAATTCCTTTTGTAGACCTGAAGTTACAACACCTGCCAATTCAAACTCAACTACAACAGGCAATTAATACCACATTGGAACGGGGAGATTTTATTTTAGGGCGGGCACTTTCAGATTTTGAAGCAGCATTTGCAACGGCCTCTGGAACCAAATTTGGTGTGGGTGTGGCTTCAGGTACTGATGCGATCGCCCTCGGTTTACAAGCGTGCAATATTGGTTATGGCGATGAAGTGATTTTACCAGCCAATACCTTTGTTGCAACATTAATTGGGGTGCTACGTGCTGGGGCCAAGCCAATTCTTGTAGATTGCGATCCCCAAACAGCTTTAATTGACTTGGAAGCAGCCGCCAAGGCAATTACACCTCAAACCAAAGCCATTATTCCGGTACATTTATACGGTCAAATGGTATCGCCACGACAGCTATTAGACTTTGCCGATACTTATAAATTATTAATTTTTGAAGATGCCGCACAGGCACACCTCGCCGAAAGAGATGGATATCGAGCTGGTTCGGTGGGAACAGCAGCAGCTTTTAGTTTTTATCCCAGCAAGAATTTAGGAGCGTTTGGCGATGGCGGGATGCTATTGACGCGAGATGCAGATGTAGCCCAGAAGATGGTGCGCTTGCGGAATTATGGTGCATCCCAAAAGTATTTTCATGTTGAATCCGGTACGAACAGTCGCTTGGATACATTACAAGCCGCAGTATTATTAGAAAAATTACCATATTTGCCAGAGTGGAATCGCGATCGCTTGACTATTGCCCAGCAGTATGACGATGAGTTAGCACCTCTAGCAGCCTCTGGTATTATGCCCGTGCAAAATCAAAGCGGTTCGGGACATGTTTATCATCTTTACGTAATTAAAGTTAATGAATCTTGTATGTCAGAACGCCAGCAAATCCAGGACAAATTAACAGCAGAGGGAATTCAGACAGGCATTCACTACCCAATCCCCTGCCATCTTCAACCAGCATTCACCTACCTAGGCTATCAACAAGGAGACTTTCCCCACTCAGAAAAGCTGGCAAAGGAAATATTATCGTTACCTATGTATCCTGGTTTGAGCAGCAGCCAAATTAAAGAAGTTACATTGGCGATCGCTCGTTCAGTCTCAACTACTTTACACCCGAACCAATCTCCTGTCTCAGTTGGCAGTAAGGCTGCATAAAATGAAGACTTATGATGGAGGCTAATTGCACTAGCCTCAGTAGTAAACGACAATAGTTATTGAGTTTTTAATTCAGTAAATCAACATTAAAAAGTATTAAACCGATAGCAGGAATTCAGGAGACAGAATCCAGAATCTAACTCCTGACTTTTATACAGACGCGTTATAGCGCGCTACTGACTAACCCGAAAAATTATGGCACTTCAGCAACAGCTTAGAAATAGAAACGCGGCACAATTACTGAGCATAGCGATTTTAGGCGTTTTGGTGCTGCTCTATGCTCCTATCTTGCTCCACTGGCTAGATGGTTGGCTGCACAAAAGTATCAGTATAGAACATGAATATTTTAGTCACGGTATTATCGGTTTACCGTTTGCCGCTTACCTAAGCTGGCTTAACCGGAAAAAGTGGCAACGTTTGCCAGATACCACCCATCCTTTGGGTGGTGTTCTACTTTTTGTGGCAGGAATTTTCTATCTCAGCGGCGTTCCAGAGTGGGTAAACCTTTCTTTTCCGACGATATTGGCAGGATTATGTTTGTGGTTCAAAGGCTTACGGGGCTCCCGATTACAAGGCTTTCCGCTACTGCTAGTATTTCTAGCAACTCCAACAGCAGTACCATACCTAATTGCTCCTTACACCTTGCCTTTACAAAACTTCATCGCCGGTACAGCAGGCTTTATACTAAATCAATTTGGTATGGAAGTAACTGTCGATGAGATGAATATATATGTCGGCGGACGGATTGTAGAAGTTGCCCCCTATTGTGCGGGGCTAAAAATGTTGTTTACTACTCTCTACGTCAGCTTGATGTTACTTTATTGGACTGGTGCTTTATCTTCACGTCGCACCATCGCATGGTTTTTATCTATTGCCGTAATCATTAGCATTAGTGCAAATATCGTTCGTAACACTTTACTAGCTTTCTTTCACGGTACAGGTCAAGAAGCCGCTTTTAAATGGTTGCATGAGGGTTGGGGCGGCGATCTCTACTCTGCTTGTATGCTGCTTTTATTAGTACCTCTGCTAAATAAAATTACTAGCTACTTCTCAGTAGTTCCAGAACAGGGGGAGCAAGAGGAATAACAACTGACTCATGTACAGACAAGGGTTAATCGCGTCTGTACGACAACTGACTCCTACCTCCTAGTTTTATGATGTAGAAGGTAGAGTTACTCAATTTTGAACGTTAGGAAATATCCTCGATAGGAGTCAGATTTCAATCTATGGATGCAATGGAGTTTTTTCAACTAAGTACTGGGCGGTGGCGATCGCAACGCACTACACATCACTTGGCCTTCAAACGCTCTGAAAAAGGTGAATCTGAAATTCAGATCGAAACTTTGAGCGCTGACGATCCGAAAATTATTGAAATTTGCCATCTCCATGAATTTGGCCCTAGCTTGGCAGTTGGTGGAGCTTTTGTTTCTTGGCAAGGTTCAATGGGATGGGATAGAGAAGAAGAAAACCACACAGGTTCGACTGTGTTTGCACTGTTACCAGATACTGCCGATGGACGGGAGGGAACGCTGCTACGGGAGCGGGGTTATGCCGAAATTGTCCCTGTAGCAGGTCACTATCACATGGATGAGGAAGATGGGTTAGTCTTAACAACTGAGTACGAAACCATGAGTTCGATTGAACGATTTTGGTTTGCCAGTCCCAGCCTCCGGATGCGGACTAGTACTGTGAAACGATTTGGTGGCTTCAGTACGGCTACGTTCTGTACTGAATTCCGGATTGCAGATGTCTTGGAGGCTGCCTCTAATGCAGACGTGGCTAGTCTCTCAAACCCAACTCCAGAGCAAATTCAAAAAACTGTTGAACCGACAAAATCCTTTTCCTTCTTTGGCTGGTAAATTGCTACTGACAACTAGCACCGACCCCTTTACCCGTGGGTTGGATTACCTGTATGGCGCTCGCAGCTTGGCTTTAGAACCAGAGATAGTGGATGTGGTTTACGATCTAGACAACCGCATTCCTATCTGTACTTGGATTGGCAATCATATTGATGCGGTTAATGCCGAACTCAACGCCTATCTCCAAGCTTGCCATGACTGTTTTCACCCGTGGGAACAGTGTGTAATTCAGATATTTGCGGCTCCCTTCGCTCAATCCTTTGGGATTGATGGTCTATGTAATCTTCAGACAAACCCAATTACTATCTTGATTGATGTAGGACGAGTGCAGCCAGAAGACTGGTGGTTATTGGTTATGCACGAATATGCCCACGCTCATGCTGGTTCTCCTGGTCATCATCAAGAGTTCGCTAAATCTTTGGCTCATCTGTGCTTAGGACTAGCGATCGCACCTCCCTCCTGGCAAGCTGGTATGGAAGCTAGCTTGCGGTCTTACCCCAACTGCCGCCCTACTAAAGACCCGTTGGCGTTTTGGCAGGGGCTGGGGTGAAGAGGAGCAGGGGGAGATGGGGGGAGAAAAATGTTAAATGACCACCGACTCATCCCCAATCCCCAATTCCTTGAAGATGAAAATCAAATTAACATATGTAACGCTTCATTAAACTAAATCGAATAAAAGTCCCCCTTAACCGTATGATTGTGAGTAATTATGCAAAATATTTTGTAAATAAAGGAAGTTTTTTCGGCGTGGCAATTCCTCTTTTAGAGTATTCTCCATCCTCTCAGAATCAGCGTGTTGTCGGGTACGAAGTTCCTGGGGATGAGCAACCCCGGATCTACTCCACACAAAACCTGCTTTCTTCTACGGAACTAGACAATCTGATCGAAGCGGCATATCGTCAGATTTTCTTCTATGCCTTTGCGGCAGATCGCGAACGTTATCTGGAGTCCCAACTCCGCAGCGGTCAGATCACTGTCAGAGACTTCATTCGTGGCTTAGTGCTGTCTAATACATATAAGCGTAGTTTCTACGATTTAAATAACAACTATCGCTTTGTTGAGCAGACAGTACAGCGAGTCCTCGGTCGTGATGTTTACGATAACCGCGAAAAGCTTGCTTGGTCAATTGTCGTGGCAACAAAGGGTGTTAAAGGCTTTATCGATGACTTACTCAACAGCGATGAGTACCTAGAAGCCTTTGGATACGACACCGTTCCCTTCCAGCGTCGTCGAGTTCTACCTGGACGAACAGAAGGTGAACTGCCTTTCAACATCAAGTCTCCACGCTACGATGAATACTATCGCGGCAAATTGGGCTTCCCACAAGTTATCTGGCAAACTGTTGTTCGTAGCTACGTTCCCCAAGACAAGCAAGCGAAAGCAGGCAATCCATCTCTATTCCTGGATATGGCCAAGAGCATAAGTCCACAAGGGAATCAACCTCAACAAATTTCGGCACAGAACATTAATATTGAACAATCTGTACCTTATCGCAAGTTATCTGGCATAAATTAGGTAAATCCCTATTAGTTCATGGGGATTTTACAAAATTTGAAGCTTGGAGATGAGAAGTCAATGATTTCCCATTTCCAAGCTTCAACTGTATTCGTTGAGCGATCGCAACTAACATCCAAACTAATCAAGCACTTTCCTCATCTTTTGCGCGAAACCCTAGCTCCATCAGTGCTTTGCGAATTTTGGCTTTAGAAGGACGAATTGTGGGAGGAGTTAATCCCATCTCTCTAGCAGTCTCAAACATTTCCCTCATCAGTACATCTAGAGAGTTATCGTTCGCATCTTCTGGCAGTTTTTCAATCCTTCCCTCATAAGCTAGAGTGTAAAGCTCTAGATGGTGTACATCCATTACTCTAGCCAGCTTTCTCAAGGTTTCAGGCGTAGGACAGGTTCCTTTAAAGCAGGCTCCTCTCAGCCTGGGTTGAGGAATTCCAGACAACTCCGCTAGACGGTTCATGCTAATACCTTGTTCTTCCAGATGTTGAAGAATTAACCGTCCTAACGGGGAGCAATCTTCAGATTTTATTTGTAACCTTGCTGGCATTATTCAGTATCAAAGGGATACGGCGATCTATAGGATAAGCTGTAAAACATTTAATTTGCAATAATGCAATTACTTTTATGTTTTAATTTCGTGACTTATTTGATATTAGCTTGTTATCGCTATATCGGTCTATGTAAAAAATTTTGTAATTTTTGTATAGATTTTAATATTTGTTTTAAGACAGCATTGAAACTTATAGCCGATTGCTTTTGAGGATTTTATTTCTTCCTTAATTTTCCGGAAAATGTTTGTTTTTTATGTATCGTCAGCTTGGGTATTTTGTCTCAAGATAAACATATTTTTTGCTTGAAAATCTAAAAGATTTTGAATTTCTGCCTGAAGATTGAAGCGAGCAGATTGTTCCGCAGTCTCGAACATCAAGGGCGTAAAGTAGATGCGCTGGCGCTGCAAAAATCGTTCTAAAACCTGTTTGCGACCTGCAATATACTCGGCTTCTGACACCCAAGCATACTCTCGACGAATTGCACGCGCATATTCCTGATATTGAATTGGGTTAGCCGCTAAAATTGCTAAATCTGCATCAAGTAGGACTTGGCTATCACAGTCATCCGCAGCAGCTTGGTGGTGTTTGGTGTTAAGAATGAGACGAGTGACACTTGCGATCGCAGTAGGTGGAACGTTCAGACTATTTAGCACAGCGCCAGCATATTCCGCGCTTCTTTCTTCGTTATCTTGAGCTTGAGTGTCATAAATGACATCGTGAAACCACGCCGCCAACTGCACAGCAATCAGATTTTTAGCATGGGCTTGTAAAGTTTCTATTGCGTTGAGGACATGATGAATGTGTTTTAGTGTGTGATAGTGGCGATCGCAGCTAGAATAAGCCTCAACTAAAGAAGTAAAAGCTTGTTCGCTTGCTATTAGGTCAACTCCAAAAGACTGGAGTGTATGTTGCCAGTAATCAAATAACTCCATTGCTACTTTTAACGTACTAATGGCTGATGCTGAATACTTTGCAAGGGAGGAAGTGGCTGATTGTGAAAGTGAGGATGTTGAGCATCAACTTGATGTGCTTTTTTCACAAGCCAATCAAATAAAAAATTGGCCAGCTTTAATTGTCTAAAAATCTGCTGGGGATCTGCCAAATGACTTTGTGGTAACTTTTGTCCTATTTCTTTCAGGACTAAACCAATAGGCACATTAATTTTATCTTGGAGTTTCAGATAACGGGTAAATAGCGAACCGAAAGCCGCAATTAACGAACCGACTCCGCCTCGTGCTTGTCCCCAACCAATAAAATAAAGTCCTTTGTAATCGTCAAAAAAAGAGCCGCCATAGCATTTAACTACCGCTCCTTCGATACGCTGAAGTTCTGGAGGTAGGAAAGGATAAGCAACGTGATAACCTGTTGCACAAACAATTAGGTCGAATGCTTCTCGACTACCATCGACAAATTCGACTTCCCAGCCATCAAGTTTACGTACAGCGGGTTTGGGAATGATTCGTCCGTGTTTGATGTAGTAGGGAACCTCATTATTGAGAGTTGGGTGCTTGTCAAAAACTCGATGGTTGGGTTGGGATAGACCATAATCTTTGTGCGTACCAAAGCTTAGGCGAATAATTGCATAAGCCATAAGTCGCTGAAACCATTGTGGCATCCACCATTTCATCAAATCAGCAACTGGGAATCCTGCAAATGACTTGGGGATAAACCACACCGACTCGCGCATACTCAAAACGCATTTAGCTCCCACACGAGCCGCTTCTGCTGCCAAATCGCAGGCGGAGTTTCCTCCACCGATAACCAAAACTCGTTTGCCTACGAGCTGATTAGGGCGTTTGTAATCTTTGGAATGGATAATCTCGCCGTTAAATTTTCCTTGGAACTTAGGAAAACGTTTGTTCCAGTGATGGCCGTTGCATATCAACACTCCTTTATAGATTCGCTGTTCTCCATCAGCAAAGGTGACTTCCCAAAGATTGTTTTCAACTGGTTGCGCATAACTAATTGTACGATTCAGTTCGATATTTTCTCGCAAATCAAAGCGATCGCAAAAGGCATTTAAGTAATCCCGCATGTTCTGCGCGCTCGGAAAGTCGGGATAATTATCGGGCATGGGGAAATGAGTAAATTGGGTAATCTTGCGTGACGAAATAATATGTGCTGTTTCGTAAACACCGTGATACCAATTTCCGCCAATATTATCGCTAGCATCGACTTGATCGTAAGGAATATCAGCAGCTTTCAGCGCTTGAGCCATACCCAATCCCACAAAACCAGCCCCAATAATTAGATGCTTGTCAGCAGTATCGATTATCTTCTCAATTTTATTAAAGCTATTTACCTTGACCACCTTTCAACCTCCTGAGAAATGCATCATTAATCGAGTTCGCTATTTGAGGAAAATATCGTTTGAGAAGATGGGCTTTTTTAGCTGTGGCATCGGGAAAGACATGCAATTTATTATGAATAATTCCTTGAAGCGTCGCGCGCATGATCTTAGCCGGTTCGGTTGCTACATGTTCTAGAAAGTCATGGCTACTCTTACCTAAACTGCCAAACCGTTCGCACTGAAGAATTGGGGTACGACTAAAAAAAGGATAAACAGCCGTGACTTTTACATTGTAGTCTTTTACTTCATGGAAAAATCCTTCGCTGAACCCCCGCAAACCAAATTTGCTAGCTGTGTAAGGAGTTAATCCAGGCAATGCCCACCAGCCTGCTAAGGATGAAATGTTGACAATGTGACCTTGTTGACGAGCAATCATATCAGTAGCAAATAAAGCACTCAACCGCATCGGCGTTAGCAGATTTACTTGCATGAGACGTTCCCATTTTTCCTGAGGAATTTCATCCATGCGACCATAGACTGCAATCCCGGCATTGTTAATTAAAATATCGATAGGGATGTTGAGTGCTTTCACCTGACGATAAAGAATTTCACATCCCTCACGAGTAGAGAGATCGATACCCAAGCAAGCTAGTACTTCACCCGTTGCGACTTGGCGCTGAATAACTTCTACTCCTTCGCTTAGAACTGTTTCATCTAAATCAGTTAAAATTAGTCGGCTATTAGCTTCTAATAACTGTCGGGTGAGTTCTTGTCCAAATCCACCAGCTGCACCAGTAATCAGCACAACTGCCTTATCTAACTGAGTCATATTTTTGTACCAAATTATTAATATTGATGCGAGTATCTTGTTTCATGGTTCTTATGCATTGAGAATACAAGATAATAAGGCTAAATGGATGTCACGAAGAGGGTGTAGGGGGTAGGGTGTAGGGAAGACGGGGCTTGTACCCAAGAGGTTGTTGGGGCTATTTCTTCCCCCACACTTCACACCCCACACCCCGCCCCAACGAGGCTTGGTCATCAATCTTCTTGTGGTATGGGTCGGAAAATCATACCATTTCACTTTATAAATGATGCAAATACGGGTGTAAGGGCGAACAACCGTTAGCCTCTACAAGTTCTTGCATGTATATCAAGATTTTGGTGAATTGGTATCAGTTGTAGGGTGTATATTCGGTGAGAGTACAGCACCGCCAAAGATTTTCGGTGCGTTAGGACGTTCCGTCCATAATGCATCTTGCTGCAATGCCAATGCATCCCCATACATTGTTAATGCATATTGCTGCAATGCCAATGCATCCCCATACATTGTTAATGCATATCGCTGCAATGCCAATGCATCGCGTTGCAATGCCAATCCATCCCCATACATTGTTAATGCATCCCATTGCATTCAAAAAGCGACGCTTTTTGGAACTCAACGATATTAGTAACTTCCAAAACTTGAAGCGGAATAATTGATTTCAGGACTTACACAAAATTATGAAAAAACAAACCGCAAAGGGCGCAAAGTGCACGAAGTTATAAGAGTTTCAGAGAGTTTTTGCGTAAGTCCTATATTTTTTGGAGTTCTCTTAACAGTTTGTGCAAAAATCCCCTCGGTCAAAACGTAACTATACCTAGGTTTTATATCTGGTAGCTGCAAGATGAAAGAGTCAAAATAAAGAATGAAGTGTGAAATTTATGATTCATTCTTCAGCCTTTATCCTCCCCTTTGGGAACGCCAAGGGCGAACAGCTTTCAGCAGGAGATTATTATCAGTGGTATTACAAGTAAAAACAAGCACCTACGAAGCTAAAACTCAAGAAATTGCTAAACAACTTTTAGCAGCAACTCAAGAAAATCGCTCTTTTTTAGCTTCTTTACGCGATCGCATACGTTGGGACGATCAATTACTTGCTTGGGCAATGAGTAACCCCGGTTTACGGGTGCAATTATTTCGCTTTATAGATACTTTACCAGCGTTGCATGGTAAACCAGAAGTTGCCGCACATTTACAAGAATATTTAGGAGATGAATCTGTAGAATTACCAGCAGCCCTCAAAGGAATATTAAATTTTGCTAACCCGGATTCAATGCCAGGACAAGTTGCCGCTACAACCGTTGGCACAGCTGTAGAAACATTAGCTCATAAATATATTTCTGGGGAAAATATTAAACAGGTAATTAAGACAGTTGAACGATTGCGAAAAGAAAAAATGGCTTTCACCATTGACTTATTAGGTGAAGCAGTAATTACCGAAGCAGAAGCGCAATCTTATTTAGAACGCTATGTAGAATTGATGCAACAATTGGTAGAAGCATCGAAAAGTTGGAGCACAATTCCTGCCATTGATGAAGCTGATGGGAAACCGCTACCAAAAGTTCAGGTTTCTGTGAAGTTAACGGCGTTTTATTCGCAATTTGACCCATTAGATGCTAAAGGTAGTGAAGAGCGAGTTAGCGATCGCATTCGCACTCTCTTACGTCGCGCTCAAGAATTAGGCGCAGCTGTGCATTTTGATATGGAACAGTATGCCTATAAAGATTTAACTCTCAACATTCTCAAAAAATTGTTGTTAGAAGAAGAGTTTAGGCAACGTACAGACATTGGCATCACAATTCAAGCTTATCTGCGCGATAGCGAAGCAGATGCTCAAGATTTAATTGCTTGGTTAAAACAGCGCGGTTATCCCCTGACCATTCGTTTGGTGAAAGGCGCATACTGGGATCAAGAAACTATCAAAGCAGCACAAAAACATTGGTCGCAGCCAGTTTACAACGATAAAGCTGCCAGCGACGCTAATTTTGAAGCGATAACTCAGTTATTGCTAGAAAATCATCAATATGTGTATTCTGCCATTGGTAGCCATAACGTGCGATCGCAAGCCCGCGCCATAGCCATAGCTGAAAGTTTAAATGTGCCTCGCCGCTGTTTTGAAATGCAAGTCCTGTATGGAATGGGCGATAAGTTGGCGAAGGCATTAGTTAATAAAGGTTATCGCGTCAGAGTTTACTGTCCCTATGGCGAATTACTGCCAGGGATGGCTTATTTAATTCGCCGTTTGTTAGAAAATACAGCTAACAGTTCTTTTCTCCGACAAAATCTAGAAAATCGACCAATTGAAGAACTATTAGCGCCTCCAGTTTTAAAAGAGGCGGAGAATGAAAATGTCCCCGCGTCCTCTTCCTTCTTTGGCGCGGCGGATACAGATTATGCAGAAGAGGAAGAAAGAAAGATGGCTGCTGAAGCTTTTCAATCTGTTCGCCAACAATTTGGTAAAAGTTATTTGCCGCTGATTAATGGGGAGTACGTTAACACACAAGAAAGTGTTGATTCTCTCAATCCTTCTAATTTCAGTCAGGTAATTGGTAAAGTTGGACTCATTAGCGTCGAACAAGCCGAACAAGCGATGCAAGCTGCAAAAGCGGCTTTTCCTGGTTGGCGCAAAACACCAGCGAAGCAACGCGCTGCTGTGTTACGAAAAGCTGCCGATTTGATGGAACAACGCCGCGCCGAACTTTCCGCTTGGATAGTTTTGGAAGTCGGGAAGCCTGTCAAGGAAGCAGATGCAGAGGTTTCTGAGGCGATAGATTTCTGCCGTTACTACGCCGATGAAATAGAACGGTTAGACCAAGGTGTAAATTACGACGTTGCAGGCGAGACAAATCGTTATATTTACCAGCCACGGGGAATTGCTGTGGTAATTTCTCCTTGGAATTTCCCTTTAGCGATCGCTTGTGGTATGACTGTAGCAGCTTTAGTAAGTGGCAATTGTACGCTGCTTAAACCTGCGGAAACATCTTCTATCATTGCGGCGAAATTGACAGAAATTTTGGTAGCTGCTGGCATTCCTCAAGGTGTCTTTCAATACGTACCTGGGAAGGGTTCGCAAGTTGGCGCTTACTTGGTGAATCATCCCGATACACATGTGATTGCTTTTACTGGTTCCCAAGAAGTTGGTTGTCGAATTTTTGCAGAGGCGGCAACGCTGAAACCCGGACAAAGACACATGAAGCGGGTAATTGCTGAAATGGGCGGTAAGAATGCGATTATTATTGATGAAAGTGCCGATCTAGACCAAGCTGTTGTCGGTGTGGTGCAATCAGCATTTGGTTACAGCGGTCAAAAATGTTCTGCATGTTCGCGGGTAATTGTCCAAGAATCAATTTATGATGCTTTTGTGCGGCGATTGGTGGAGGCGACAAAATCCTTAAATATTGGTGAGGCGGAGTTACCGAGTACCCAAGTTGGCCCGGTAATTGATGCTAACGCCCGCGATCGCATCCGCGAGTATATTGAAAAAGGGAAAGCAGAAGCACAATTGGCGTTGGAGTTACCAGCACCAGAACAGGGATATTTTATCGGCCCTGTGATTTTTAGTGAAGTGCCAGCAAATGGGATAATTGCCCAACAAGAAATTTTTGGCCCTGTACTGGCGGTAATTAAAGTTAAAGACTTTTCCGAAGCATTAGCAGTTGCTAACGGTACTAACTACGCTCTAACTGGAGGACTTTATTCTAGAACTCCTTCGCACATTCAGCAGGCGCAGGAAGAGTTTGAAGTTGGGAATTTGTACGTTAACCGCAATATTACAGGTGCGATCGTGGCACGGCAACCTTTTGGTGGATTTAAACTTTCTGGTGTTGGTTCAAAAGCAGGCGGCCCTGATTATCTGCTGCAATTTTTGGAACCGCGCACAGTGACAGAAAATATTCAACGTCAAGGTTTTGCACCAATTGAAGGTGCAGATTAAATCGGTAGTAGGGCATACGCCCTACTTCTTTTATAATCGAACCACGGAGGCACAGAGAGCACAGAGAGAGAGATTTTGATGAGCTTAATTATTAAGATTGTGGATTCGTCTGAAGAATTCGCTGCAATTAAAGCAATTAGAATATCAGTTTTTCAAAAAGAACAAAGGGTAGATCCTGCTTTAGAGTTTGATGGCAAAGACGAAATATCTGACCATTTGATTGCTTATTTAGAAGATAAAGCTGTGGGTACTACCAGAATTAGATATTTGGATAATCAAACTGCAAAAATAGAAAGACTAGCTGTTCTATCTGTAGCCAGAGGACAAGGCATTGGTAAAAAGATTACCGAAAAGGCATTAGAGGTTATATCTAGTAAAAATATTCCAGAAGTTGTGGTTCACGCTCAAGAATATATCAAACCTTTGTACCAAAAATTAGATTTTACAGAAAACGGAGAATTATTTGAGGAGGTTGGCATTCTTCATGTAAAAATGAGGAAAAAACTACCCGTCTGAAAAAATTAAAAATATATTTTATTAATCAATCGATGCTCGATCGACAATTATAAGACTTGCTGTGGTTCGATATTCCGTCCCTGGGTGTAAGCCCGGAATTATTTTAAATATTGCTTGAGCATCTTTTCTAATTTAGCTATACGAATTGGTTTTAGGAGATATTCGTTAGCACTAATCTGCAAACTACTAAGTTCTTGTAAATCAGGTTGATTCGCACTGGTTATTACTACAGGTAAATTTTGCAGTTTGGGTTTTTCTTTAAGTTGTTTCAATAAATTCCAACTGCTAATATTTCCTGCTAAGTCTCCATCTAGAAAAATTAAATCTGGTTTGAGAGTTCGTACCTTTTCCAAAAAACTATTTCCATTTTTGAGCCAATCTACTTGATAGCCGATTATCTCAAGATAATCTTGTAAAAATATGCCAGTGTTTTCTTCTTGTTCCACAAGCAAAATGCGTTTTTTGGTAGTAGAGATAGAAGATGATATTACTGCCTTATCTTCTTCATCTTTGCTATCTACTCGATTTGGTAAAAATAGAGTGAACTCACTGCCTTCTCCCAAAGTTGAGACAAATGTTACATCTCCACCATGCAAACGTGCTAACTTACGTGTTAAAGCTAAACCTAAACCAGTGCCTTCGTACTGGCGATTTAATCGACTATCTAGTTGTTTAAACGGTTCAAATAAAAATTGAAACTGATTTGAATCAATACCAATACCAGTATCTGAAACTATGAAATTAATGCCTTCAGGTACTTTTTTCACTTCTAAAGATACCCGACCACTTGGGGTAAATTTAACGGCGTTACTTAGTAAATTCACTAGCATTTGCTTGATCCGCCGTGCATCAGCCATGCAAATCTCGGCTTTGGGATCGATTTTACTATCGAGTAGTAATCCTTTTTCCACAGCGCGATCGCGCACTGTCGATAAAACATAACCGCATAACTCTGGTACTGATAAAGGTATAAAAGATAGTTCTTCTTTTCCTGCTTCTACCTTAGACAAATCTAAGATATCGTTAATCACTGCTAACAAGTGTTCGCCACTACCATATATACAACTTATATATTCTTTCTGTTTCTCATTCAAAGAGCCTACTATTTCTTGTTGCAACAATTGCGATAACCCCATAATTGCGTTGAGAGGGGTTCTTAGTTCGTGGCTCATGGTTGCTAAAAATTCACTTTTCGCTCGACTACCAGCTTCTGCTGCTGCTTGAGAAGTGCGTAGTTTCAATTCTGTTTGCTTGCGTTCAGTAATATCCTCAACCATTGCCAGAAAAAACTCTGGCTGATTATTACAACCTGGAATTATAGAAACAGAGAGGCGAGTCCAAACTAATCCCCCATCTTTATGCAACAAACGTCTTTCTATTTCAACGCGATGTCTGGTTAAAAGCTGCTTTGCGTCCACCTGTATTCCGGAAATTAGTTGTCTGTAAAGTGCTAAATCTCCTCTTTGGTGTGAAATGTAATCTATGAAACGCTTGCCACACAACTCTTGGCAAGTGTAACCCAGCATTTGAGATAGTGCGGGATTAACATCCACTATTTTTGCTTTCATATCTATCAGTCCGATACCAATAGTGGAACGCTCAAAAATCGCTCTAAATTGCGCCTCGCTTGTTTGTAGTGCTTCCTGTGCAGTGTTTCGCTCGCTGGCTTCTACTGCCAGTGTTTCAATTTGCAAAGCTTCTTGAACTTGCTGGTGTTTTGTAATATTTTTGACTACCATTACCTGCATCTGTTACCCCTGGAAAGAGACTACGTGACCTTGTA
This sequence comes from Dendronalium phyllosphericum CENA369, assembly GCF_016056275.1. Classification (GTDB taxonomy): domain Bacteria; phylum Cyanobacteriota; class Cyanobacteriia; order Cyanobacteriales; family Nostocaceae; genus Dendronalium; species Dendronalium phyllosphericum. Next base: position 36,154 of record NZ_JAECZA010000013.1, read on the forward strand.
GGTCTATGGGGAAAGTAAAAATCTTTCTTATAACTACAAATACTTCACAGGGTTTTCCTCAGCCGGAAAGTATATTTTTTTCATTAAAGTTTAGGTTTTAGTGTTGGCGTTCGGGTAAAAACTACTTTGTGGGGGAGTTACTATCTTAGATGGCACTTCCTCTACTCAGGAAGTCACTCTGTTGCAGTAAGTCTAGCTGGGAATTTCCATACATACATAGAACAAGTGGCATTAGCGATGTACTCTTAGGTAGAAGCGAGTTACGCGTCGGTCTGTTTTTGCGAGAAGAAGCATCACTCAGACGGGAAGTAGCATCAGACCTCAACAGCGGTGTTACTCTACTTTCTGTCGCTGGCAAACTCCCGAACTATCAATTAGTTCAACAACTTTATTCTTGAAATTGCCGATCGCTACAAACGCCATATTTCAAGCCAGCAAGAAATCTCCTTGACTCGCTCTTAAAATTATTCAAGGAGCATTAGGAAAACACCACTTGCTACGACAAAAGGTCAAAATAATAAGTCTCCCAGCAAGAGTGCGACCTCACAACCATACACAAGAGAGATAATTATTAACTCTTTACTATTTTTTAAGAATAATTTTAATATAGCTAAATCTAGAAAATGCGTATCCAAAGTATGCACAGCCTCCAGAAATTTTTGAGCTTGAACCATCTGAAACTCTAGTAAAGAGGTAGCCTTAATAGTGTCATTCATACTTGTATTTAGATAACACTTTAGACACTAACCTCGCATCACTCCTAATGAATAAATCTAGGGCTAACACTTCAAAGGACTTGCAAATTAATAAATCAGTAGGTCGGCGTAAATAATTATTGTTGGGATGAGGCAGGGGGCAGCTAACAAGTACAGGTTTTAACCAAGCAATGAGTAATACCAATTCTGTATGAAGATCGCAAAATTTGAATAACGTTAATTATTTTACATGTCAAACTGATATTTATAAAGTACTTTGTCAAAAAAGCGACAGTCATCAAGCTATTTGAGACATATAAAAATTTCTTCAGCATTGACTACTAGACTATGCAGGCATTCCTCTACAGAAAGATACTGCAAACGTCAAAGTTTGTAAGAATTGAGGTAATAGCGACTGTTGTGGAGGTGGAGAATGAAAAATAGTAGTGTAAGAATTGTTTCCTTGATTCCCAGTGGAACGGAGATTTTAGCTACATTAGGGTTGACAGATGCAATTGTTGGGCGATCGCACGAATGCGATTATCCTCCAGAAATTCAAAATCGCCCTGTTTGTACCCAAGCACGTTTAAATTCCAATGCTCCCAGTAGCGAAATTAACGATGAGGTAAATAATTTATTGCAATCTGCTCTCAGTATTTATCAAATTAAAACAGATGTTTTAGAGCAATTACAGCCTACCCACATTATCACTCAAGACCAGTGTGATGTTTGTGCCGTCAGTTTCTCAGAAGTTGAAAAAGCAGTTGCTGACCTAACCCATAGTTCTCCTGAGATTATTTCTTTACAACCCAATGTTCTCCAAGATGTTTGGAATGATATTGAACGAGTGGGTAATGCCTTTGATGTTGACTCAGTAAAGGTGCTAGAAAACTTAGAAGCTCGTGTTAAAATTTGTCAACACAAAATTCAAGGACTTTCTTTAACGGAAATTCCCACAGTTGCTTGCATCGAGTGGACTAATCCTTTAATGACCGGCGCGAATTGGATTCCCGAATTAGTCAACTTAGCGGGAGGACAATCACTATTTGGCGCTACAGGCAAGCCTTCGCCTCAGTTGGAATGGGAGACTTTAATAGTAAGTAATCCAGATGCGATAATTTTTATGCCTTGCGGCTTTGATTTAAATCGTACTCGCCAAGAAGCCCAGTTATTAGCTCAACGTCCAGAGTGGCAAAAACTCCACGCTACCCAAACTGGTAGAGTCTACATTACTGATGGAAATTCCTACTTCAACCGTCCAGGGCCGCGATTAGTAGATTCGTTAGAAATTTTGGCAGAAATTTTGCATCCCGAAATTTTTGAATATGGCTATAAAGGAGTAGCTTGGGAAGTTTTGTAAGAAACAAAGCTGTAAGGCAGGAGTTAAAAGTAAAAAGTTATTAGTTAACAGCTATTACTCCCCGATCCCCTTCATCCCTCCGATTTCCCTTGTCCCCTGTTATTTAGCCATTCAATTAAGGGTCTTAAAGTTCCTGGTAATGCTGCTTCACTTACAGTCACTGTATGTTGCTTACCGTTGTCTTCTACAGTCAACTTATACTGAAAGCGATCGCTCTGGGGATTGGGAGAGGTAATTTGTTCGGGTAACTGAAATAAATCGGCAACTTCGACTAACTGAGGTAATTCTTTAGCTTCTTGTGCTGAGAGAGTAGCTGTGTCAACAGTTGTCTTTTTACTGATCCCAGCAAAACCGCCTGTACGTTCAAAGGAAATTCGCATTTTTCTTCTCCATTGCGTTGTTTAGTAGGAGAAATACAAAGACTGGGAGGTGATAACTATCACCTCCCAGTCTAGCATTTGGGTATTGTTTAAGAAGCAGAAGGCAGGAGGCAGTCCCGATGAAAAAATTTTCATCACCATGCATGAAAAAGGAATATTCTCTACACCCTACACCCTACACCCTTTTTCAAGTCAGGAGAGTTATTTTTCACCCTCATCTTCCCAATCCCCAATCCCCAATCCCCAATCCCCAGTTCCCAGTCTTAAAGAACTCCTACCTTTTGCCAAGCGTTCTGCACTGCTTTCTGTTCGTTACTGCTAACTCCATAAAGTTCGCCAGCAATTTGAATAGTGACATTAGCAGCTTTTTTAAAGTCTGCCCTAGCACGCAGGCGATCGCGTAAAGCTATATACCAAATTTTGCCCGCTTTTTCCCAGGCGTAGCCACCAATCTCAACTGCTGCTAGATAAAAAGCATAGTTAGGAATACCTGAATTGATATGCACTCCACCATTATCATCTTGACCGGTATACATATCTTTCATGTGGCCTGGTTGGGGGTCTTTTCCTAGTACAGAGTCATCATAAGCTGTTCCTGGAGCTTTCATCGAGCGGATACCAACACCTTTAACAGCCGATGCTAACAAACCCTCACCGATGATCCAGTCTGCTTCTTCTGCTGTCTGATTTTTTACCTTTTGCTTGACTAAAGAACCGAAGACATCAGAAAAGGACTCATTTAACGCTCCAGGTTCGCCGTAATACTGTAGACCAGCTTCGTACTGAGTGACACCATGAGTTAATTCATGCCCAATTACATCAATCGACTTGGTGAAGCGTTGAAATAGTTCTCCATCGCCATCTCCATAAACCATTTGGTCGCCGTTCCAAAAGGCGTTGTCATACTTGACACCGTAATGCACTGTAGAATCTAAACGCAATCCCTTGTCATCGATAGAATTGCGGTCGAATACTTCATAAAACAAGTCATAAGTTGCACCAGCAGCATCGTAAGCTTCGTTTACTGCTTCGTCACTGCTGGGAGCATCTCCTTCATGACGCACCACTGTACCAGGGAGTTGCTGGCTATTTTGAGCATCGTAGATGGTGCGACGCTTCTCACCAGGAGAAGGCGCAAATGAGATCGCACCTACTATGTCTCTTCGTCCGCGCAACTGTGCCGAAACATTTAATGTATGAAAAGCCCAACTACGCTGCTGGGGATTGCCATTCACGGCGACGTTTTCAAGCATGTGGGGCGGGACAATACAACAGATCGGGCATCTATTGATTGGTGGATGCTCACACTTAAACCCAGACGATTTTTTGTTATTTCGAGCCATCCAAGATATTCTCCTTTACAAACTAAGTGATGGCAAACAGCGGGGCGAACTCCTCTGTTGAAGAAAGTAAAAACTAATGCAAATGGCGTACACCCGATCTTCTGAAGATATTTTCTACTCTTTATTGTCGGATAGCTCAATTGAGAGTGGATAGTACCCTCATGGGGTAATTAAATGTTGCAAAATGGCAGAAACCGTCAAACAAGCTTGGATATGGCAAGTTTCAGCTTCATTTTCCATCAGTCAACAAAACCTTCCTCAAAGAACCAGCTAGTAGCTTTATATAATAGTTCTTGTCAAGAGTGATTGTACTATTTGTTACTGATTTGTTATATAAATTGATGCAATATAATTGTCAGTAGTGCTGAGTTCTACTTCTTTACTCAGCATTTTCACTTCAGAAGCAGGGAAAGTAAGAGGAAACAAGGGAGACAATTCTTTACTCAAAACTCAGCACTTAGCACTCAGCACTCAGCACTCAATGAAGCCACCCACCAAACACAGCTAAACCGTAATACTTCCAAGGTACTGCCACTATCTTAAATCCGGCTGTTGCGAGCATTTGTAAATGGGCATTCAAGGATGCGAGTTGGTCTTGATTAGAGTGCCCTTGAGTACTACTAGTGCCGAGTTTAGCGCGAATCTCGATCAAATTAGTTCCTTGTTGAGCAGCCCATTCCTCTCTCGCTGATTTGTAAACTTCTGCTAAAGCTGGAGATTCTGGTAAAACGGGGTCTGCATTCCAAAAACAACCATCTTGGCTCAGGCTAGCAGCAATGCGCTGAAATAACTTCAACTTCATTTCATCTTGAAGGTGGTGAATTGCTAAAGATGAAACACAAGCATCGAATTCGCTGCTAATGTCTAATTCTTGGGGATTGTTTGCCCAATCGCCAAAGTCTGCTTGTATACCAATCCACCGTTGTTGATACCCAGCAGCTGTGATTTTAGCTTGAGCAAATTGCAGCATTCGAGGTGAGTAATCTAAAGCAATTACTTGGGCATCTGGACAACGATTGAGTATTTTAAGACTAACTTCACCTGTACCACAACCTAATTCTAGAATGCGACGACTGGTAGACGGCAGACAACGGGTAATTACCTCCAGCATCTCATCATATCGAGGCAATAGCTGGCGAATGCCTGAGTCAAAATCAGCAGTATTGGCAAATACTTCTCCGGGAAATAGCTGTTGCATATTGCTGGTAACGTGAGTGGACATAATTAAAGATACTTTACAGATTTGACTCTAACTCAACTGTCTAGCGATAATTACCATCGGCAGATACAGCGGTTGAGGCTGGGCGTGAGTTTATCTTGCACAAATTTTGCACAGACTATACGCCAATGTAAGGTATCAACACTTTTAAGACTTATTGCGTAAGTCCTGACTTTACTTGGATGGAAGCGTATGACTAAGTTTATGGAGTCGCTGCGATCGCGTCAGCATCCCTTAATTCACAAACTGGCAAATTGCATTGAAGAAATTTGGCAAGAGTACCTAGATTTATCCCCTTACCAAGTTCCAGAAGATTTAGGCTACGTCGAGGGGTGTCTAGAAGGGGAAAGGTTGGTTATTGAAAATCATTGCTACCAAACACCACAATTTCGCAAGCTTCATCTGGAACTGGCTCAAGTAGGCAATTCGCTGGATATTCTCCACTGCGTGATGTTTCCCAATCCCGAATATGCTCTGCCGATTTTTGGAGCTGATTTGGTGGGAGGACGAGATAATATTAGTGCTGCGATCGCTGATTTGTCTCCCATCGCTGCGGATCGGTCATTACCTAGAAGCTACCGTACTGCACTATCAGTTCTTTCTCCCATAGAGTTTTCTCAACCACGCGCTTTGCCCCAATGGGGTGATATTTTTTCAGAATTTTGTCTATTTGTGCGCCCAATAGGCACTCAGGAAGAAGAGGCTTTTCTCGGACGAATTCGGGAATTTTTAACCTTGCATTGTCAAATTGCTAGTCAAACAACTCCCCTAACTTCGCATCTTGAGGTTGCCAAGGTAATTGCAGGGCAACGAAATTACTGCACAAGACAGCAACAGAATGATAAAACTCGACGAGTTCTAGAAAAATCCTTTGGTTCGGAATGGACAGAACGCTACATGACTACCATGCTTTTTGACTGTGCTGCTTGATTAGGGAGAAGGCAGGCGGACGAAGAAGATGCGGTGACGCGGTGACGCGGTGACGAGGGAGAAATAACCCTTGTACAGACGCGATTAATGAGCCAGCGCGTTGCGGGGGTTCCCCCCGTTGTAGCGACTGGCATCGCGTCTCTCCTGCCTTCTGCCTCCTGCCTTCTGCCTCCTGCCACCTGCCTCCTTTATATTTCTTAATCGAGTTTATTCAGAAAGCTTTTTAAATTGCACAAGATTTGCACAAACAGGTTGGTTTAATCAAAGGAGGTTCAAAAGGCACTGAACTCTTGACTTACGGTCGGGGTTCAGATTCCCTCAAACTCTATGAGTATTGGGAAATTGGTAATCATGGATATCTATCTGAATTCTTGGGCTGTGCAGTGGGTTGCTCTAAATCGGCAAATAGTATCAGGGACTAAGCTCTCCTTGTATTCCCTCAAAGTTTTGTTTATTTATCAATGCTCACAGCTCAATTTCCTGATTAACGCCAGGCTTTGAACCACTCTCAATACTGTTCGGTTAAAGATATAAGGTGACGAAAAAAGGTGAAAATGCTTTTTTTCTTGCTTAAGTTTTTACCTCTTCGGGCTGGAGAAAGGTAAAACGCACACAGCAGGAGTTAGGAAGCAGAATTATTCTCTTTGTTTATCAATATCTCCGTATCAACTTCATCCTTCAAAAGTCGAAAGCTTATTACCTTTAATCGAACCGTTGTTGAAACCAATCTCACTCATGTAAAAATAGGAGATTTTGAAATGCTAGACGCTTTTACTAAAGTAGTTGCTCAAGCAGATGCGCGCGGTGAATACATAAACGATTCTCAACTCGATGCTTTAAAGAATCTGGTGACAGAAGGTAGCAAGCGTTTGGATGTTGTCAACCGCATCACCTCAAACTCATCTGCAATTGTGGCTAATGCAGCACGCGCATTGTTTGCAGAACAACCCCAGTTGATTGCACCGGGTGGTAATGCTTACACTAACCGCCGGATGGCAGCCTGCCTGCGGGATATGGAAATCATCCTGCGCTATGTAACCTACGCTGTGTTTACAGGCGATGGCAGTGTTTTAGACGATCGCTGCTTGAACGGTCTCAAAGAAACTTATTTGGCTTTGGGCGTTCCTGGTGGTTCCGTAGCTACAGGGGTCAGCAAGATGAAAGAAGCTGCGATCGCGATCGCTAATGACCCCAATGGAGTTACCCGTGGTGACTGTAGTTCGTTGATGTCCGAATTGGGCAGCTACTTTGACCGGGCTGCTTCAGCAGTTGCATAGTCAAGAATTTGAGACACTGCCAAGTTAGTCTCACAGACTACTAATCTTTAAAGTTCATAAAATCAACAACCATTTTGCAAGATTTTTGAGAGGTAGATTAACATGAAAACTCCTTTAACAGAAGCAGTATCAACCGCAGATTCTCAAGGACGCTTTCTCAGTTCTACAGAACTTCAAGTTGCTTTTGGTCGCTTCCGTCAAGCGGCTGCTAGCTTGGAAGCTGCTAAAGCACTAAGCGGCAAAGCTCAGAGTTTAGCTAATGGTGCAGCTAACGCGGTGTATCAAAAGTTTCCTTATACTACCAGCACTCAAGGTGCTAACTATGCTTCTACTCAAGCTGGTAAGGACAAATGCGTGCGTGATATTGGCTATTACGTTCGGATAATTACTTACTGTTTAGTTGCAGGTAGCACAGGCCCCCTCGATGATTATCTCATTGGTGGACTGGCTGAAATCAACAAAACCTTTGAGTTATCTCCCAGCTGGTATATTGAAGCGCTAAAGCATGTCAAGGCTAACCACGGTTTGAGCGGCGACCCCGCTGTAGAAGCCAATTCTTACATTGACTACGCCATCAATGCCCTGAGTTAAGGGTTTCTTCTAGCCCAGAACAACAGAATATTGTTGGTGCTACATTTCGTTACATAAGCAATAGTCTGTGGTTCTGGGCATGTTATTTTTCATAATATTAAAGTTAACTAAATTTTAGATTTTAGATTTTGAATTGAATAATGCAAAATTAAGATATCGCTCAAACCTTTACAGAGTGACTAATTTTGATTATGGAATAAATCCACGTACTGTAAATCTAGTAATCCTCATCACAGCGGATTCATGAGTGGCAAAAATCTAAAAATCACAAATCAAAAATCGAAAATTAGTTGACAAAGTAAAACGTACAAGGAGAAGAGCCAGTGGCAATTACAACTGCGGCTTCACGTCTAGGAACTGCTGCTTTTAGCGAAACTAGACCAATTGAACTACGTCCAAATTGGACAGTAGAAGATGGCAAAGCTGTGATTAATGCAGTTTACCGTCAGCTATTGGGTAATGACCATCTGATGGCAGCAGAACGGCTGACAAGTCTTGAATCTCTGCTTTTTAACGGTCAACTTTCTGTACGCGAGTTTGTCCGTGCTGTTGCTAAGTCTGAGTTGTATAAGACTAAGTTCCTTTACCCACATTTCCAAACACGAGTGATTGAACTAAACTTCAAGCACTTGCTGGGACGCTCCCCTTATGATGAATCGGAAGTGATTGAGCATCTAGATCGCTACCAAAATCATGGGTTTGAGGCAGACATTGATTCTTATATTGACTCTGCTGAGTACGACGCAAACTTTGGCGATTACATAGTGCCTTACTATCGCGGTTTTTCAACTCAAACAGGTCAAAAAACCGTTGGGTTTACCCGGATGTTTCGTCTCTACCGAGGCTATGCTAATAGCGATCGCTCTCAGTTAGGAGGAAGCAGTTCCCGTTTAGCGGCTGAACTCGCAAAAAATAGCAGTTCTGCGGTCCTCGCTCCCTCTGGTAGTAATGAAGGTTTTGCTTACCGCCCCTCGGCGCAAGGTGTAGCACCTAACCGTACCTTTGGTAGATCCTCACAAGGTTCCTCTGGTCGTCTCTACCGGATAGAGGTAGCGGGGATTTCTCTACCAAGATATCCTTGGGTTCGTCGCAGCAATAAAGAGTTTATCGTTCCCTACGACCAGTTATCAAACACCCTCCAGCAGATTAATAAGCAGGGAGGTAAAGTAGCAAGTGTGACACTTGCACAATAATTTTATTGACTGTAAGGGCGAATGGCCGTTCGCCCTTACAGTCAGCAGTCAGCAACGAAGCGATTACCAAAATTAAAAACCACCATATTATCTCTACTAGGAGACATTGCCGTTATGCTTGGAAAATCTGCATTAACGAGAGCTTCTAGCTCAACTTCAGATAACCGTATCTTCGTCTATGAAGTGGAAGGATTACGGCAAAGCGATCAGACCGAACAAAACAACTATCCAATTCGCAATAGCAGCACGATTTTGATTCAAGTGCCTTACAACCGCATGAATGAGCAAATGCGTCGCATTTCTCGCTTAGGCGGCAAAATTGTTAACATCCGTCCCCTCACGGAAATTACATCCGACGAAAACTAGTTCAGAGAATTGGGGAGGAGGGGGACGCGGTGAGTATTTGTGAGAAATTCTTCACATTCTCATTTCCCAGTCCCCAGTCCCCAATCACTGATTCTCAATTTGAGAAATTGCCAATTTGGCGAGTCGGCGGATTGATTCGAGTTCGTCGTTGAGGGCAGTTTGCAAAGGTTCAAGCGCACTGCGATCGCCTATTTTGCCGAGGGAAGTCACGGCTGCCCTTCTGACATCACCATCGCTATCTCGCAGCGCCAAAATCAGATGAGGGACTGCGGGAGGATAGTTGAGTTGAGCTAATGCCGCAGCGGCTTCTGTACGAACGACGGCAGTTGGATCGGTCAAAGATGATACCAACACTTTGCATGCACGTTCGTCAGACTGTTCTTGAGCGACATGAGCGATCGCACCCACCGCCGCACACCTGACATCCACAGAATCTGAATTCACCGCTTTATACAAATGCTCTGCCGCTTCCGAACCCATAAATGCTAACGCCCACGCTGCCTGACCTTTAGTATCTTCGGGGTGCTGTGGCGATGCTAAGATGTCTAGCAAGGCTGGCACAGCTGCTTCGCCTGTTCTAGCCAATGCTCCCGCTGCTGAACCTTTGACGACGATATCCTCATCATTTAATAAGGCGTGGAGCAATCCTGACACGGCTGTTGGGTCAGCAATTAGATTTAGAGTTTTAGCAGCAGCTCGCCGCACGACTGGGTTGGGGTGATTAGCCAGCGCTTCTAGTAAGAATGGGGTCGCTGGTTCTCCAATTTCACCGAGCGTTTCTGCAAAACGTAGCCTAACTAGACCTCGTGAATCGCCTAGACCCTCAACCACCATACGCTTTAGGAGTTGTTGGTCATTTGGATCGAAGGTGTCCAACGTGATTTGTTCGCTGACCGTCTCCATCAGGGCATCGTTCTGTGCCTGGGCTAGCAAGATCGGATCGTCTCCAGACTGAGTTTCTAAGTTGAGCGTGTTACTCATCGCAAATTCCCAATTGACCGCTTTGCGGAATTCCAAATTTCAAATTCAAATACCTTCTTGAATTGTTAGGTTTTGAGTTTTTGTTATATCTAAATCTTTATTTCCGCCCTACGGTACTAGTACAACAAAGTAAAAGTAAAAAAGCTTGTTACTTATTTTAGATAGTAGCTTGATTGCAACTGTGACGTACTAGTTACTTGTTGTCATAGCCTGCTGATTGCGAAGTGCTTGGAGTGTGCCATCAATTTTGTTCAAATCAGGCTCTAGTTGGGCGAGTGCTTGTGACTTTTGCATTTTAGCCCGTTGCGCTGCTGCTAAAGTATCGTTGATCAGACGTTCTCGATATTCCTCTAGTTCTGCAATAATCTCTGTCAGTTCTTCAAGGGTTATCGCCTCATCTGTTGCTGTGAGTTCTGATGGTTCAGCCATATCTATTGTTTTTCCTAAATACGATTGCTAAATACTTGTATTAGATTTTCTCAGATTGCGTTACCAGCGGCCAAACCTTTTTCTTGGGGATTGGGAACTGGGGATTTAGGATCGGGGATTGGGTATTAGGTATTAACATAGTGGCTATTGAGAAGAATAAAGAATATTACTGTCTCCAGTCCCCAATACTCAATACTCATTTCAGTTGATGTCGCCAAAATACTCTCTGATGCTGGAAATTTGATTGTTTTTCACATCAAAGGAAATAGCATTGCGTCCTTGAAAAGGCTGGTTGCGAATTGTGCCTTGACTTTCAAACTCAAATGTAACGGTTGTATCGTTACTAGTGATTCGATCTGGTGGACTGAATGTCAGGCGATCGCCTGCTGCTTGCCGCGATCGCACTCTTGCAATAATCTCTTCTTTACCTTCATAACTAAAGGGCTGACCTCGTTGTGTACCAACTGGTAGCGAGAAACTGACATCATCACTAAGCATCTCAATATAAGGCTGAAAATCTCCTGTTGCCCATCCCTGAGCGAGATAGGCGAATGCTTGGCAAGCAGTATCAATATTTGTAGTCTGCATTTTTTAGCGTTAAGAATCGCTGGGATTTTGGGCGATCGCTACTGCTAGTTCTCGATAACGGCGCGGATCGCCTTCTGAAAAGACTAACCGTTCTTGATTGCGGCGAACGTATAGTTTCTCCATAATCAAGTGCCAATCCATAGCGGACAGAGGAGAAGGTTGGTTATCAATAGATTCTTGTTCTCGATCGATTGCTTGGAGTTGTTGCTGTGCCAAAAAGACACGACCGCGAACTGCCCAACTCTTATCGTTTTTCGCCATCTGCTCAAACAGAGTTTGGATTTGCGATCGCCAATCTAAATGAGTTTCACAAATCGCCACTGCTAATGATTGTAAGCCGACGACGGCTGAATATCGCACTACCCATTCTTCATCTTGTTGAGCTACGAATAACAGGGCTTCTAGGGCTTCTTCTTGAGCAATTTCCAATAACTCGTCATTTGGGAACCAGTGCCACTTCATGGTTCCTAAACCCCTAGCAGCCGCACGGCGGACACTTAAAGCAAAATCGGCAGTTGCTGCCCCCAATAAAGTTATTAAGCCTCTGGGATCGCCAATCCCTGCTAAAGCACGAATTGCCCAGGCTCTAGCGGAGTAGTTATGTCGGTCTAATTGCTCTAGCAAGGCGGACACTGCTGGTTCTCCGATTTGTATCAGTCCATCCACAGCGGCAACTGCTGCCCCTGGGTTGTTGTAACCTAAAACTGCAATTAAAGTGGGAACAGCTTCTTCTAAATGAGCCGCTGCTAAGTTTTCTACAGCTTCTAACATTTTGGTAGAAGAGTCTGCTTCTTCCACAGCACGAATCAAAGATTGGAGAGTGGCATTCATGAGGAACAAGTATAAGGGATGAAAAAAATGATTTAAGGGATCGACTATATATAGTTATCCTATAGCAGTTTCCAACGAAGTATCAGGGTAGTACTCAGACAGAATTAATGACATATAGGACTTACGCATGAAGACGAAAAATCAAGTGTTTGGGTCAGGGTGCAAGGATTAATGGGTGAATGCCACTAAGTTAAGCGCAAACCCTTGATATGATTGGCTTGGAGGGTGTGGGGTTGCAGGGTAGGGTGTAGGGAATTAACGAAGATGTTGAATTCTTGGGCGCAATCCAAATTCAATTTTCTTAAACACTACACCCTACCCCCTACACCCTTACACCCATTAATCGAATGGGTGTAAGGGTGTAGGTGAGCAAAACCCTTACACCCATATACGCTTACCTCCCTACACCGAGTCTCAACAGAGAATACTTTGTGCATAAGTCTTAACATAGATATTTTTTGTTCGCTGCTTCCCCTGCTCCCCCTCCTACCTTTCTATTGGTGAAGGTATTGAAATAAAATACAGAGTTAGTTATGAGTAACGAACTATTTTCTTTAGAGTCGTTGCTTTTGTTCTGTATGTCTAAGCGCTCATCTTCTCGGCAATCATTACGAACTCGTAACCATAAATCCAGTTCTACAACGGCAAATCAGCGGCAAGAAAAGCAACAGTTGCTTCAACCCATTTTTGAAAAAGCTTGTGATGCGATCGCCGTCACAGATGATTTAGGTTGTCTGATAGAAATTAATGCTGCTAGTTGCCAACTATTTGGTTTATCCCGTAAAGCTTTAGTAGGGAAGTTGTTAACTGATTTTACAAATGCTGACTTTAACTTTGAACGAGTTCGTTTCAGCGTACAAAACGGTAGCCAGCAGACTGGAGAATTGAATCTGTTGCGTCCCGATGGCATTCGACGAGAGGTTGAGTACACCTTAACCTTGAATGTGGTTCCCCATCGTCATCTCGTCATTTTGCGAGATATTACTGACCGTAAAGAAGCCGCACAAGACGAGTTATGGTGTCAGCGCCAATGGGTCGAGTTGTTTTCTGAAGTCACTTTGAAAATTCGCCAATCGTTGCAGTTAAAAGAAATTCTCCGGGCTACCGTGACAGAAGTGCAACGAATTTTGCAAGCAGATCGGGTGCTAATTTATCAGGTTTTTCCAGATGGAACGGGTAAAGCGATTAGCGAAGCCGTTCTGCCAGAATATCCCCACATTTTAGATTTAGAGTTTCCGGAAGAAGTTTTTCCAGAGGAGTATCAGCAGTTATACGCCCAAGGACGCGTGCGGGCGATCGCAGATGTCCACAATCCCGATGCTGGATTAGCCGATTGTTTGATCGAGTTTATCGACCAATTCGATATCAAAGCCAAATTGATTGTGCCGATTTTACAAAATCTGAATTCCCATCAACAAAATGAATCAAAATCTCAGAATCAGCTTTGGGGATTGTTGATTGCCCATCACTGCGATCGCCCGCGACGGTGGGGGAATTTTGAATTGGAACTGATGCAACAACTAGCAGATCAAATTAGTATAGCTTTGGCTCAGGCACAACTACTAGAAAACTTAGAAGAGATTGTCGAAGTTCGCACCGCCGAACTCAAAGACGTAAATCGCAATCTCCAACAGGAAATCAACGACCGAATGCACGCAGAAGAAGCCTTACGGCGCAGTGAGGAGCAATTGCGCCTGATCGCTAATGCCCTGCCGGTGCTAATTGCTTATGTTGACAAGCAACAAAGATATCGCTTTAACAACCAAGCTTATGAAGATTGGCTCGGACAATCCTTAACCGAGATTCACGGATGTCATCTTCAGGATGTCTGGGGAGAGGACTGCTATCAACGGATGCACAGTCATGTAGAAGCGGCGCTTTCAGGTTATGTCGTCACCTACGAAAACGAAATCGCTTTGAAGAATGGCATTTCTCGCTCGGTTAATATCACCTACATTCCCCATGTAGACGAACAAAACACTGTCAAAGGCTTCTTTTCCCTAGTTAGTGATATTAGCGATCGCAAAGCGATCGAACGCATGAAAGACGAATTCATCTCCGTTGTCAGCCATGAATTGCGGACTCCTCTAACTTCCCTACACAGTGCCCTGAAAATCCTCGTTACGGGACGATTGGGCACTCTGTCAACAGATGGACAGCAAATGTTAGAAATTGCCGATGAAAACACTGAAAGGTTAGTCCGCTTGGTAAACAACGTTCTCGACTTGCAGCGGATCGAGTCGGGCAATTTCAAAATGGAAAAGCAAGCCTGCAATGCCGCAGATTTAATGATTCAAGCTACCGAGGCTATGCAGCCGATGGCCCAACAGCATGGAGTAACTCTGGTAACACAGCCAGTAGACATCCAGATTTGGGCTGATTCAGATTACATCGTGCAAGCACTCACCAATTTACTTAGTAATGCAATCAAATTCTCATCACCTAGCAGGACTGTGTGGTTGACGATTGAGTTCGTGCAACAATCTGAAGTTTTGTTTAGCCTCCGCGATGAGGGACAGGGCATTCCTCAAAGTAAACTCGAAAGTATCTTTGAAAGATTCCAACAAGTTGATTCTTCAGATTCGCGCAAAAAAGGAGGCACAGGTTTAGGGCTTGCTATTTGCCGCAAAATTATCGAACAACACGAGGGTAGAATTTGGGCAGAAAGTACGCTGGGCGAAGGTAGTACCTTCTGTTTCACGTTGCCAGCTTTGCATAGCTAAAAGGCGGGTTGTGATGGCTACAAAACGAGTTTTAATAATTGATGACGAAGAAACTATTCAAACAGTAGTGCAGTTTGGTATCCGCATGGCGGTAGGTTGGGACGTTTTTACCGCTAGTTCGGGGCCTAAAGGCATTCAAACTGCCCAAACTGAACAACCTGACGTAATTCTGCTGGATGTGATGATGCCCGATATGGATGGTATCGCTACTTTTAAAGCACTCCAGTCACATCCAGAAACCGAACACATCCCGGTGATTTTTTTAACCGCTAAAGCACAAACGTCAGAAAAGCGGCAGTTTAATGATTTGGGAGTCAGTGGCGTGATTACCAAACCTTTTAACTCGCTCGATCTACCCGAACAAATTGCCAGGATTCTCCATTGGCAACTTCAAACTTGAACAAAGGCAGGGAGGCGAATGGCACGCTTGTTATCGGCAAATCCGCTATTCATAAGGATGAGCGGGTGTAGGGTGTGGGGTGTGGGGTGTAGTGACGAAGAAGTTTATTAATGTTCGCACTTGTTTTTAATTTTCTTGATTTTTTCCTAGGGACTTCCAGAAATTAAACTATCCAATTTGGAAAGCGAAGACATGAATAGACTTCCTCATACAGAGAGCGCATGTTGTTTTAGTTCGTCTAGGGAAACAACTTCTAAAGCTCTAGCATGGGTAGATGAGAGAACGACGGGTGGAGCAACACCAGCCTCTAGAGCTTCTTGCCAGCGAGAAGCACACAAGCACCAGCGATCGCCTGGTTTGAGACCAGGAAAATTATAATCAGGAGCAGGTGTACTAAGATCGTTACCCCGTGACTTAGTAAAATCAAGAAATTCTGCTGTAACTTGGGCACATATAACGTGCGAACCAAAATCTTGACCGCCTGTACGACACAAGCCGTCGCGGTAATACCCTGTCATTGGAGAAGTGCAGCATACCTCTAGGTTTGTACCAATTACATTTTTAGCTTCTGTCATTGTCAACTCCTTATAGCCAGGGCGCTGTTTTGGCATTCCCATTAATTTTATCGAATAACTTTGTTGGATGGGTTCCTAGCTTGTTTTCAAGAGCGTTCCGCAAGGTAGATCGTGTTTTAGAGATATAACGCACCATTTACGGATTTCCTGGTCATAGCATTGAAGTATTTTTGGGAGTCCTTTCTAATTCTTCTTTGTGTAGAACTACTAAATTTTTCAGTAAATACCGAGAAATTACTTGAAATGGGGAATAATTCCAAAAACTCTATAGTGACGTTTTTATTAACCTCGGTGACAATTTGAGGAAAACAGGAGAGCAATAATGTCTGAAAGTAAATCGAAGTTTTTCATTCCTGCTATTGGTGCTGCCGTAGTTGTAGCAGGTAGTCTGGTTGCTTACATGTATTTAAAAGGGCCTTCTGGAGATAGCTCAGGCGTTCTAGGCAGTGCTAAACTAGTACCTTCTACAGCGCTCATGGCAACTTATATTACCACCGACCCCCAAGCTTGGGCAAAGTTGCAGCAGTTTGGCACTCCAGAAGCACAAAAGTTACTAGCAAAAAGTCTAGAAGATTTTAATAAAAATACGTTTAAAGACAGCAACATCTCTTATGAGAAAGATATCAAGCCTTGGATTGGTGGTGTGATGTTTGCAGTGTTGCCACCAAATGCAGCTAAACCCGCGCAGTTAACAGAGCCTTCTAATCCAGCGAATCCACCCATTACATTACAGCAGGAACCAAAAATTCTGATGGTAGTGGGCATCAAGGACAAAATCAGCGCTTTGAATTTTGCGAAAAGACTAAAGGAACAAAAAAATGTCAAAAGCCAAGAATCTGACTATAAAGGTGAAAAAATTACAGAAACAATCGAAAATGGTAAACCAACATATAGTGCAGTTTTAAATAATAGCCATGTACTATTTGCTCCTGAAAAGCAAACTGTAGAGAATGCTATTGACACTTATAAAGGACAGCCTTCCTTTGCGAGTAAAGAAGGTGCAAGCAATATTTTGAACAAAGGTGTAGATGTAAAAAACACCCTAGCTCAAATTTATATCCCAGACTACGCAGGTATGGTACAGCAATTTATCACAGCAAGCCCTCAAGCAAAGCAAGTGCCTCCACAAACTCTAGCGCAGTTAAAACAGGTAAAATCGATGGCAGCGGCTGTTGGTGTTGATGATGCGGGATTGCGGATGAAAGCGATCGCCAATTTAGATCCGCAACTCAGCAAATTTCAATATGAAACAACTCCTGCCAACATCGTGGGGCAATTTCCTATTGAGACCTTTGCTTTAATTAACGGTAAAGATATCAGTCGTAGCTGGTCAACCATAGTAGAACAGTCCAAAGATTATCCAGAATTACAGCAAGCCCTACAACAGGTGCGCGGACAGCTGCAAACAGTTAATATCGATTTGGATAAAGACATTTTCGGATGGATGAATGGAGAATTTGGTTTTGGTGCTATTCCATCCAATCAAGGTGTATTAGCGAGTGTAGGTTTTGGAGGAGCGTTAATCTTTGATACTAGCGATCGCAAAACAGCAGAAGCCACCTTTACCAAACTGGATACTCTTGCCAAAACCCAAAGAATTAACATCACTCAAAGACAAATTGGTGGTAAAGACGTAACTGAATGGCAAATACCTCAACAAGGAGCCTTATTATCTCACGGTTGGCTCGACCAAGATACTGTGTTTTTAGCGATTGGCGGCCCTGTTGCTGATTCCATTACCGCTGGCAAAAATCAATCTCTGGAAAATAGCGAAACTTTCAAAGCTGTTACTAGTTCTTTGCAAAAACCCAATGGTGGTTACTTCTACTTGGATATGGACAAAGCTGTATCCCTAGTAAGTCGTTTTGCAGCCCAAGGTCAACCCATCCCGCCTGAAACCAGTGCTATCCTCAGTTCGATTCGTGGTGTTAGTGCAACTGCTACTAGTCCTGACAAATCCACCAGTGAATTGGAGATGTTGTTGGCTTTGAAACCCAGTACTACTAAGTAGACATCTGGTGAAATAATGTAAGGGCGAACGGCCGTTCGCCTCTACGCGTGTACTTCATTTACCTGAAAAACGCTGTAAGTCTTCCATTTTTCCCTTTTCTTTTTTAACTTGTAATTCTTTTTAAATCTTGTAAAACTGCAACGGCTGATTGATAGCGATCGCTAAAATGATAGCGCACCATTTTATCTAAAATTACGGCTAATTCTTGATTAATTTGTGTTTGTTGCCAAATGATATTACCTGTCTCTGGATCTGGGTGGAGTTCTTGGGGTGTTATGCCGGTAATGGCTTGAATTCCCATCACTCCCAAAGCATAAATATCGCTAGATAAACGAGGATGGCCAGCCATTTGCTCTGGCGGTGCATAACCCCGCGTTCCAATGGCGATTGTTGCTAATTCTGTTTGTTCGCTAGTCGGTGGTTGCATCAACTTCACTGCACCAAAATCAATTAACACGAGCCGATTATCTAGAACAGAGCGAATAATATTAGTTGGTTTGATATCCCGATGAATTACGCGATGCTCGTGAACAAATGCCAGAACTTCTAAAACTCCTTTGAGCATATCAATAACAAAAGATTCATTCTGTACGCCTTGCACGGGTGGTAATTCTTCACCTAAAGTATGTCCGGGAATATATTCTTCAACTAAATAGAATTCCTCATTATCTTCAAAATAAGCTAACAATGCAGGAATTTGATGGTGTTTACCCAAAGCTTCTAAAATTTCGGCTTCAGTATTAAATAACCTTCTAGCAACTTGTAAAAATTTTGGATCTCTACGTGCTGGCATTAACTGTTTAACTACACAACTAGGATTACCTGGCCTTTGAGTATCTTGTGCTAAATAAGTACGACCAAATCCGCCAGCACCTAGAACTTGAGATATTTGGTAGCGTCCACCTAAAAGCAAATCGCCAGTCTTTTTTTCTGGCGTTGTGATTGTCGATGTTGTGTGAAAATGTAAGTCGCGAATTACAGTAGTGTCTGTGGTATTTGTAGTTTCTTTTAAGAGGGTATTTAACTGAGCGATCGCTTCTTGTTGTTGTTCGACTTGCAGGATAATTGCTTTAGTTTGCTGTTGAGTCTGATAAGTGGTATGAGCCATGACAATAACACCACTCACAACTAAGGCTATGGCTGGGGGAATTAGCGGTATCCATCCAGCTTGGAGAAACAAAGCAGTACATATCCCCACTAAGCTAGCTAAAGTTATACCTCCAGCTGCTAGCAGCAATAAAGGATGTCGTAATTGCCAAGCTAAAACACTACCTACCAGCGACCAACCCCACATCCACAAAAGTTCAACCCAGTCACTCCAGTACCAAATTAAAGGTCTTTTATCCAGCACTGTACTAAGAAGCTGACTTGCGATCTCTGCATGTATAAATAGTGCAGGCATTCTAGCTGGTTGTTCTGGTGAAGCGCTATAAGGTGTATATAACCCAGGATGCAGACTTGCAGCAGTTGTGCCAATAATTACGAGTCGGTCTTTCACCCAGTTAGGGTTGAGTTGATTGTTGAGGACTTGTGTAAGAGTTACTGTTTGAGCTAGGCGATCTGGATGACGATAATTTAAAAGTATTTGATAACCAGCCGTATCCAAACCTTCGTAGCTACCAGAATTTGCTTTGAGGGTTTGGAAGTAGGTTTTACCTAAATAAAAATTGTGTTGATCGGGAAAATCTATTTCTAAACCTTGTTTTTCTAAATAATTAATTGCTAATAAAGCAGCAAAGGAAAATGTAGTTTTACATTTGCTGTCTGTAGAATGAGCAAATAATAAACTACGGCGAACTATTTGGTCTTCTTGGTTATCGGGAATCAAATCGTTATAGCCGACATTGTCTATAGAAAAATTAGGTGGTGGGGGAATTTCCGATCTGCCCATGCTGCTTAATAAGCAAGTGCCAACGATGTTGTTTTGATTCTTCAGCCCAGCAGCAAAGTTGTTTTGCTCTGGACGGTAAATATTTAGACCAATGACGCGAGGTTGATAAGACTCTAATTTTGCTAATAGCTGATTGATTTTAGTATCAGACAAGGGCCATTTTTGTTGCGCTATATCTTCTTCAGTAATTGTTACCAGTAAAATCCGCCCGTCTGGAGGTTCCGCAGGACGCGATCGCAGCATTCCGTCGTAAACTTTTAATTCCCAAGACTGCAACCATTTGAGTTCCCGAACGCCCCATACCAAAGCAGTCACACTCAAACTTGTAGCCAAAATCGGCAACCAATTTTTGTTTGCAGAAGTGACACGAGAACTCTTATTTTTTACCAACGCGGCTCGGAGTCGTTCTAATATTCCATTAATCACAGCGTTGCAGCGGTAGCCTGGATTTGATAAATGTTGCCAATTACAACAAAAGTACCGGACTGAGGATTAAAGGCAATTTAATCCAAGTTGTACTTAATTTAGCAGTTTACCGGGTTTTTTGAGGCGATCGCTATCACCAAAATACCGCAAGCAAAAAAGGGGAAGAAAGCCTTTCGTGCGGCTGAGAGTTTTTCCCTAAACCCCCACATCTACGTTATGGCTATTTCACGTTTTCTTCGTGCCATTCGGCTCAGACACCTCTTCATTGCTAGCAAAATCTGCTATTTTATCTTTCGGTATAAAATCAGCCAGAGTAACCATAGGCAGTTTGCAAGACAAACAAGATGAGTGCGATTGCCATTGTACAGTTGAAATATTCAAGTCTTTGATTAAACCAGTCTGGATATCCAATACCCAGCCATGAACTGTAGGCGCATCTTTTTCATAGAGTACCTTACGCATGATAGAAGTTTGGTAAAGATTTTTAACTTGTGCCAGAACGTTAATTTCTGCTAAACGATTCAAACGTTCTTCTCTGGTTGGTAAAGTATCAATTTCGTCTTGTTTCTGTAAATAGAGTTCCCGAATAGGATTTACCCAATTATCAATTATTCCAGTTGTTTTTCCTTCTAAAGCTGCTGTAATTCCACCGCAGCCGTAGTGACCGCAAACGATAATGTGTTTAACTTTAAGATGAGTAATTGCGTACTCTAAAACAGCTAATAAGTTAATATCTGTGAGAGAAACTTGATTCGCAATATTACGATGTACAAATAACTCTCCGGGTTCTGTACGGGTAAAGTTTGTCAAAGGCAGACGACTGTCAGAACAACCAATGTAGAGAAAAGGTGGTGTTTGTCCTGTTGCCAACTCTTCAAAATAATTTGGGTCTAAAGCCAGTTTTTCTACAACCCAAGCCTGATTATTTCGGAGTAGTTCATCAATGCTGTGATATTTCATTAGTATTCCATTCATTCTCTCAATATATATTCTATTTATTTTACATTTTCAAAAATATTGAATAAATCTGAAGTAATCTGGAACTATGAAACTTTGTATTCATTCAGCTATTAATTATTCTCTGCCTGCTTGTGTGCTGCCTTCTCCTGAAGCAAATTGTTATATTTTAAAAAGTTACTCTATACTGTCAAATTAGAGTTGAGAGTGAAAAGGAGAGTTGAAAACAATGAAAGAAGATGCTATTGCGATCGCTGGTTTTCACGCTCATATCTACTACGATCCTGCAAGTCGAGATGCGGCTGCGCGTGTACGCGAAGAATTGGGGGCTAGGTTTGAGGTACAACTTGGACGTTGGCACGATCTTCCCATCGGACCACATCCAAAAGCAATGTATCAAGTGGCATTTTCACCAAATCAATTTGCCAACGTCATCCCTTGGTTAATGTTGAATCGTGAGGGATTAGATGTTTTGGTTCACCCTGAGACAGGCAATGCTTTTGCAGATCATACCAAACATGCTCTGTGGTTGGGAGAAAAGCTAGAAGTAAATGTTGAGTTCCTGCGGCGGATTGGAACGACTTAATAAAATATGAGTTTGAAATTACACATTAGCTTGCATTATTAATGCATAGGTCTGCAATTAAATTGCATTGGCTTGCATTGGTAATGCATTGGCTTAGATTGTTAATGCATCGCCTTGCATTCGTAATGCATTGCCTTGCATTCGCAATGCATCGACTTGCATTGTTAATGCATTGGCTGGCAATAATGAATTTATGCTTTGTTTAACCTTGTTTGAGCTAATAAATCTCTTAAGAGCATAAAATATAAGGATTTTCAACTGAAATGGGTTCACTTCTCCACATACAAGATCGGAGAATAAACAAATTGGTGCAGATCGTGAATAACAATAATCGGTGGGTTTCGTGGTTGAGTTGGGGTCTGGTTGCGGTATATGCGGTGTTCTGGTTGGTGTGGTGGATATACTTTCGTCCTCTCCTCCACGAGAATCCCTGGCGGAGCCTCGGATTGCATGTCTTGGTTTTGCTAGGATGCATCTTGTTGTGGATTAGTAACTATTACAGTAGAAATGTCCTTGGTCGTCGTTGGCGGTTCTGGTTGTGTTCGGTCATTGTTGGCTTTAACATTCCAAGCGTTATCGGAGATATCCTTCACATCAATCATGTGAGGACTTTATCACCATTGTGGGAAAATACTCTTTTGAGCTTTGGACTGTTGACGACCATTGGGTTAGGCTTCCTTGCCCAAAGAGGAAGATAAATGGCATTTGGCAGCTTGCTCAATTAAAATAACGTGAGTTCGACGGATAGAAAAGCCCAAAAAGGTTGCTAGATAGGAATTTGCTTAACTGGGCAGGCGAAGTGCGATTGCCAACAGTAGTAACTGTACCTCATATCATCGGAAACTGCTGTAACTTAATTTTTTTATTAAAGATAAATATACTGCCTTTAAATTGATACAAATATCTTACTTGCTATATAAGTTCAACCAAGCTATGGAGTTTTCAGTTGTCTAATTTCAGTGAATTGATTGGCATTTTTGAACGTATTGCTAAAAGTGAAGCAGTACAAACTGATATATCAAATGACATTAGTACACTAACGAATCTTGGAGTAGCAGCAGATGATATACAGAAATTCACATCAATATTAAATGCAGATAGGCAGCAAGTCTTTCAAATTGTCTTTCAATTAGGAAAATATAATTCCAACATGGGACAAGCCAAAGGTAATCAATTCGATATCCACGAAGGCATAAGTTCAGAAGGAATCAAGGAAGTTTTGCGAGAAGTATTACAAGAGGTTTTTAGTAATACAAGTATTGGTATATCAGCTAAAAATTTACCAGCAGTTGATTATGAGATAAGTGAAAAGCTAGAAGGCAAAACTTCAGAAATATTTCAATATTCACATACATCAGAACTGCCAGCTATTTCAACCTTTTATTTTGAAACGGTAACAGTAGGTAAGCAGGGAAACATTACTAGACGTTATATTAAACAAACAGAATACTTTGTAGAAAATTTGAACAATGGTGTTGAACTAGAAATGGTTTCTATACCTGGTGGTTCATTTACTATGGGAGCATCTAAAGATGAATCTGGAACAGTAGAATTCTCTGGCATGGTTTCTGGGTCGGTAGTTATTTCCCAGTAACTTATGGCTCTCTTTTTACCATAAATTATTTCCCTAATGTATCTAGTTTCTGATTTTTGGTTGCTAAATGTTCTCTCAAACTTACACCATTTATTCGCCCTAACGCTCTGCCCTGAAGGAAGCCAGACTCCGTGATTAGTTCTAATTGCTACTACATAGGCTAAGTTATATTCACCCAGTTTTCTTAGAAATTGGCTACTTTCACCCTTCGGGTTCGCAGTCGCTTCAAGTCGGCAAAGCCGCCCAACGCGCTGCTCACCATATAAACTATCTGCCAGTACCAGTTCAATCTGAAAGCCCTCTTCAATTAGCTCTGTAATAATTTCTGACGCTAATTCTATTTTGGTTTTATATTTATCTCCTTCTTTTAGTGTTCCTTTTGGTTTGAATACTTTTACCATTAATGGAAAGGTTATATTCGAGTAAACTCCATAGGCATTGACTGAAACTATTCCATTATCGATTTTTCCTACACTACCTAAATATTGTCTCGCTACATAATCGGTCTTTTTACCTTTTTTCCTGTCTCCTGTTTCATCTATTACTACTGTAATCTTATTGCCATCTAATGCTTTCTTTAATTCTTTT
>NZ_JAECZA010000130.1 GCF_016056275.1 Dendronalium phyllosphericum CENA369
ATCCAATAGAGGCTATGCAGATGGTTGTTTTGCTTACATTGCGTTATTTCCATCAGCATCAAGGACTAATCAAACTATTCTTCATGCAAGTCGGTTATGGTGACATCGCAGCAACTGAACAACTTCAGTCGGCGCGACTAAACTATCGCAATATTTTATTGACCATTATTGAAGATGGTATTGCTCAAGGGATATTCCTCAATCCACCTGCACTTAATGTTCAAATTACTATTAACAGCATTATTGGTACGATTAATTGGACTCTTTACGATCTACTCGTTGTCCAAAATCAAAACCTAGAACCTGAAGTCTTAGCCACACAGATATCTTCCCACTTGCTACGGAGTCTGGCACGTTAGTTCCCCCTCCCCCAAACGCTAGATACGCCCATGGAGGACTTTTACCGTCAAGGGCGACAGCGGTTCAACATTCTCATGGAGGGGAACAAAGCCGTTGGCGGACGATGGAACTTTGACCGGCAGAATCGTAAACCCCCCAAAGGCAAGCTGACCTTACCAGAAGCTTTATGGTTTGAGCCTGACTCGATTACACAAGATGTTATCAACTTTATCAAGCAATCTGAAGCATTTAAAGAAAGTCAAAGTTATTGGCTCCTTGAGCCATTTCGTTGGGGAGTGACACGGCAGCAAGCACTACAAGTGCTGAAGTTTTTTGTCCAAACTCGATTGTCTGCCTTTGGCCCTTATCAGGACGCAATGCTCACAGGAGAGCAGACTATGTGGCACGCTATGCTTTCTCCTTATCTTAATCTTGGATTACTTCATCCATTGTCAGTTGTTCAAGTGTGACTTGAAGAAGATTTTGGACAGGTTGTCCAACTTTACCTTCCAAAAGCAGATGTCCAACTTTACCTTTCAAAAAGGTGAAAAAGATAACAGTCAGAAAAATTAAAGGAAAAGTTGACGAGGAGTTATATTAAAACAACGAAAAACTTCAGAAAGAAAATGCAAAGAAATGCGTGGTTTATAAGCATTGTCACAGCTTTGAGGTTTAGCGATTAAGTGGGAACTCATCCAGAATGAAAAAGAAAGGTCTTTTAAGCCTTGTTCATCAAGATGCACGCAACGTTCATGAAGGTATGAATAGACATCTTGAATCTGAGGTTGTTTTGATAAATAAGGTGTAATCGCAATTAACTCTTGTAAGTAAGAGATGTTGCGTTGATAGGTTGACAAATATCCCATCGAGCGAAAATAACTAGTCAACTTTAAGGGATACTTTGTTTGACCTAACCATTCTCCACAATGAGAACAATAAC
The DNA here is from genome assembly GCF_016056275.1 of Dendronalium phyllosphericum CENA369. Lineage (GTDB taxonomy): Bacteria > Cyanobacteriota > Cyanobacteriia > Cyanobacteriales > Nostocaceae > Dendronalium > Dendronalium phyllosphericum. The sequence continues at coordinate 1,280 of NZ_JAECZA010000130.1, forward strand.
CTGGTTGACAAAAATTTAGCATTTTTTGATTGCAAGAAGGACAGGTATTCTCTAGAGAAATCTGATGTTGAGGGCAGAATTTAACATATTCAATTAACCAGAGTAAAGGAATATAAATAACTTGCCTTTGCTCTCGCCAAGCTTGATAACAATAAGGACACCAAGCACAAGAAGGTTTAAAAAGCAACTCTGGTGAATCAAAAACTTTCAGCCAACTCATTAAAGTTAAAGAGTATAAATCTTGACGAGATGTTAATTGCTCTATAGCTGTGACAATGACTGGAGTAATAGATTGAAGTCCATTTATAACTGATAAATTAGAGCTAGTTTTTTTGTTTGTTAAAAATATCTGTTTAAGGGAAGTTTTTTTAGTATCTTTATGTAATAAATATTCATGATGTTGAATCAAAGGAAGAAGTTCATAGGTATAAAGCTGCCAAGGTCGAAGGTAATGATGCTGTGCTAATCTATGTAAATAGCTACTTAAACTCTCAGTGTCAGGAGTTCCTAAACCTATTGGTTGCAGAGAATAAAGCTGGCTCCTTTTAGGTAGATTTTGAATCGTTAAGCTCCAAGAATCATAAGGATTGAAAGATTTCTGTTTCCTTATCCTCCTTTTCTGGCTCTTGATTTTTTAAGGGATAACGGCGAGGAGAAGTTTGTGCAATTGGCGAGTGAGTATTTTTCTTATCTTTTTTGCCTTGGGTGTTTTTTTCCTGAGCAATACCATGAGCTAAAGAAACTAATTTCAAGCCTTTTTGTAGGTTGAGTAAATCCTCTGGTGATTCTTGTAGTTGTTGTTCACCTATGGTGATAGATTTCAGGATGACTAAACATTGGCGTACCCCTAAAGCATGACGTTGTAAATCAGATAAAGTAATAGTTCGAGCATTTCTATCATTATCTAAAACATCATTAAGTGTTACAGAAAGCCAATTTTTAAGAATGCCTACACAACCTAAACTTCTCTCATAGAGAAATTCCCAGTTAGATAATAAGTCAGGTTGTTGAGATAAAGGAAGATATTGGCTAAAAGTTTGAAGCACACTTTTAAAAGCTTTAGCTTCTTGTGAATTTTCAGCATGATACCGTTGAAAATGAATTGTTTTGCTTCTCCGGCATAACTGATCTCCTAAATCAATTAAAGGTAACAAATCATAAGTTCCAGTAGGAATAATCTTAACTTGAGTTAGATTGGCTAAAGATTTGAGAGTTTCAGGTTGATCCTTTAATTTTCGACCACTAGGTAACATAGCAAGATGATGGGCTTCATCAATATAAAAAGCATCGGGAGAACGATGAATTAAAGTCGACTCCACCGCACTTCGCCACTTTGAGCAAGATTGCCCATAATTAATCTTTTTTTCAATTAAAGGTTCATTTAACACCTTTAACAGACGAATATAAAAATCTTTCCAATCAAATTGACTAAATTCTGGGGCTTTAGCTTCTAAACCAATTACAGGAACTTTACCCTGGTTGTGCTGTAATTCGGGTAAAGCTTTCTCAGTTAGTTTTTGCTCTAAACGGCGCAGTAAGGTAGTTTTCCCGACTCCAGTGGCTCCTACTACAAAAATTAAGGAAATCCCTGGTGCTTGATAAACTGATTGCATCACCTCATTAAAAGTCTGAATTAGATGAGGATGAGCCATTGTATAATTCACAAAAAATGTGACCTTTTCAGATATCGAAGCTTTTAATAATTCTTGAGGTAAGTGCTTTTGTTCCATTTATTAAAATTCTCCGTAAGATTCAAGAGTTTCTTCATTATCAGCCTGATTTACTAAGACTTCTGAATTATTTTCTATATCATGAAAGTGAGTCATTTGAAGACTATTTTGAGAAAATTCTTTTCCTTCAATCAGATTAAGTACCGTTTTATTTTCTAATGCTTGTAGGCGTTGTTTAAGCAATTTTTCTTCGACTTGATAAGCCCCTTGTAAATGCTCCATTAATTCAGTATTAGACAAAACAGTCGCCTGACCTTGATGTTTTTTGCGTTGGCGTAAGTCACTACTGATAACTTGCAGTTCTTTTTCTGTACGTCCTTGTAGATAGGGATAATGATTCGAGGTGCATTCATGCCAAAGCCCTTTAACATAGCTATAGGCAACACTCACATTGAAGGGGTCAATTTTGACCAAAACTGCTGTTTTCTCCACTTCTGGATTGCGGAAAGCATGACACCAGTAATAAATATGGTTCACCTTCACTCCCCTTCCAGGCTGTACGCTCCGGGTATCGCCACTATGGGGAGAAGGTAAGGTTAAAATTAAAAAAGTTTGGTCATATTCCAAACGACGACTTTCTCTTTCCCCTCCTAATTGAATACCAGTTTCATAAGCTTGAAATGGGGAAAGTCCTAAACTAGAATTAAGTCGGTTATCATAAATTGAATAAGCCCATGTTTCTAATGATTGATAAAGCTCACCAATTGTCCAGACAGCTTGATGAATGGGGTTAACAGACTTGGTTATTTGTCTGGTATTTTTGAGAATTTGAGTATTTCCTTGTAATTCATGCAACCATAACGTGTTAGTTGTGCCAAACACTCTTTCCACGGGACTTCCATAACGAGGTTCTCCTGATGGGCGGTATTTATGGTTGCATTTGTAATAAGCTAAAAGTTGTTTAAAATAAACACTATGGAACTCTTTTCCATTATCGGTAATTATGGTTTGAGGTAATCGACCAAACCTTTTGACACAAATCCGAATTACCATTAGACAACTACGGTAACTGGGTGCTTCAAAGGAAAGATAAACTGCTAAAATTCTTTTACTATAACCATCTACCAGAAAAGTTGCCCAACAACGACCTAAGCTCATTTGTTCGCTGCCAATAGCACTACTAATATTACAAGTTGCTAGGGAAATTAAGGAAGTAACTAGGTTAATATCTAAGTAAGTGTGGTCAATATGAGCATTTTCCCAAGGTAATTCTCCATCTTTGGGCATTCCACTGTTTGAGCCAAATGGTTTAGTTTGTTTGGCTATTTTTGAGCCTTGGCGGGCTAGGGTGAGTTGATAATTTTTTTGTCTTTTAATTTGCTCGCGAAATGTTTTCTCTGAGGGTGGTTTAAAAGAAGGTTCTTGTTGACTACAGGCTAATTGAAATTCTCGATAGACTCCACTAACTCGTCTATTTTTGGCAGTAAAGTAATGTTTTTTAATGAATTCTGCCATAAAATCTAAGAGTGCTGGTTCTAGTTTTTGATGATGGCCTTTATCTAAATGTTTCGGGAGTAGGCCTACATAACCATGATTTTCTCCATATAGTTTTTGTGCTTGCTGATATTGTTTACGCCAACGACGAATACTGCGACTGGCTTTGGTAATAGGTGGAGAATTTTCTTCTAAGTATGGCTTTATGGCCTCATACCGAGCAGTAGCGGTTTCTAAATCTTCAGGACGTGCTTTGAGCAGTAGTTGTTGAACTTCTTCGTTACCTTGACTTGAGGTATCTTCCGTTAAATCTGATAATCCTTTTTTTTCAGACAATTCAGCTTGTTCTAATGTGGGGAAAATATGAACAAGGTCGGGTTCGGCTAATGGGGCAGTATTAAAATTGATAAACAGCTTTTCTTGGGCAATTAAACTATTGATTTCATCAGGGCTAATTCCAGTTATGGTTAATAGCAATTCACTATAAGTTATTCCAGGATTCCCTTTGACTATAGATACTATTTTTTGATTATTACTCTTACTTTTATAGGACTCTTTTTCTTGAAAATATGGCTCTAACCATTGATAATTTCTTAATCGAATTACATTTTGTTCGATATCTGTCCTCAGCCGATAGTTAAGTCCGTATTTTTGAGCATATTCTTCTCCTGGTGGGCAAAACCAATTTCCGGCTTCATCTTGAACGTAGCGATTTGGTTGTTGTTGTGCTTTTTTGATTAATTCACTAATTGGTTTAAATTCTTCCCATCCTGCCCAGTTGACTTCGATTACAAAAAAATCTGGAGTATGGCTTGTACGAACTTGACGATTACTTTTTGAAACGTAATTTAATTCTATTGGTGGCGGTTGGTCGTAATATTCTAAAACTTGTCGGTTATGCTCTAATTTGTCAATAATATGTGCTAATTCTCCCCGATGAGATTCAAACTGTATGGTATGGCCCATCTTTTGACTGCAATAATTACCACAAACATTGCCATAATTCCCTTGTACTCTCCGAGATGGTGGAACAGAGCGAATCTGAGCTATAAGACAACGGGAATTTTGGGTCAGCTTGAGTTGACTACACCATTGCTCAAACTCTTGGGATGTAAGCATTGATTGGCGTTTAATTCTCCTTTTCAGTTTATTGCATTTGTGTCCACTTTCTTGTTCTATTTTTGTTATCATGTCCATTTTCTTCTTCCAAATGGACAATTGCTTTATTTTTTTCTTAACGAAGTTATAAGTATTTCAGCTTGCAACTTGTCCAATTTCTTCTTCCAAACCTGTCCAAAATCTTCTTCAAGTCACATCAAGCAGTAGAACAAGCATATTTAGACAACAGCAGTCACTGGGAGCTAAACAGCATTGAAGGCTTCATCCGCCAAGTGTTAGGTTGGCGAGAGTATATGCATGGTGTTTATGTTTACCTAGACGATCGATATCCATCAACTAACTGGTTTAACCATACTCATCCACTGCCTGCTTTTTATTGGACTGGCGATACACAGATGAATTGTCTACACCAGATTTTAACTCAGGTCAAACAAATCGGTTATGCCCACCATATTCAACGGTTGATGGTCTTGAACAACTTTGCTTTGATTGCTGGCATTTCACCCCAAGAACTCAAAGACTGGTTTCATGCCGCCTTTATTGATGGCTACGATTGGGTGATGCAGACTAATGTCATTGGTATGGGGCAGTTTGCTGATGGTGGAATGATTGCATCTAAACCCTATGCTGCTTCTGCTAACTACATCAACAACATGAGCGACTACTGCAAAAATTGTGCTTATAATCCCCGCGAGCGCAGTACCGATAATGCCTGTCCTTTCAACTTTTTTTACTGGGACTTCCTGGCTCGTCATTATGACAAGCTCAAAAACCAGCCACGCATGACTCAAATTTTGCGTAATTTAGAGCGGATTTCTCCATTGGAACTTCAACAAATCCGTTCAAAAGCTTCTAATTGGCATACTATCCAAACAGCCACTTGTCAAAATTGAAAAACAATGCAGATAAATTGCTTAACGCTACCAGCACTTATTGAACTGAAGCTGCGTTTCTATTATTTCATCGAAGCGATCGCCCAACATATAACGACTTAATTTATTGCATTGTTGCATCACTGCATCACTTCTGCTGCTTCCAACTCAGCTTATACTCCCGTTCCATCGCCGCCAGTAGCTTCGCCTGCAATGATGACAGATAAGGTTTCGCTTGCTTGCCCAAACCCTGCAACAGCCAATCCACAGACGGGTCACGGCTGGCCACTTGATGCAACTGCCGCAATCGCATACATAACTGTTGCATGAATTTACAATCTTCCTCTAGCAGTTCCACTAATTTCAGGTGTTCTATCTTTACTGTATAGTCACCGTCCCATGTCCCGACTGTGCAACTGTAATCCCCAACATGAGCAATCACACCCCAGCAACCGCCCTTACCCCGCAAGTCAGGGTTGTCTTTGGGCAAAAGAATGCAGATTTCACCCTCTCGGTAGGGATTGGGAACTTTGGTTCGCTCACGTATTTTATCTACAATATCCTGGACTATGCGACCAGAGGGAATCTTACCACCAGCTTTATTTACTGCTTGCTGCCATACTTCTCGTTGTTGCTGGGGTTCTAGATTTGTCATTGGGCGCACTTGCCGTTCATTCGTTGGCAAAATTTGTAAACCATCTTCAGTGCTTGGCGCATTTTGTAAACCATTGGTTGACAAATTATCAATGACTTTCACAGATGCTATTTTCAGAGCCGCTGCCATACGGGTAAAGCCAAAGCGATCGCGGCAGTATTCTTCAAAAGTGCGGTGAGTCGAACGGTACAACCTGCGATCGCGTAACTCGGTCAAAGCCTTACCCGCTTCATAAAAAGCATGTTCTACCTTCCTCTCCAAGTGCAGGCGGTCGTGCTGCTCTGACTCTGACAATTCTTCTGGAACAACGAGCGCTGTCACCTCAATCGTGACTGAAGCTGGGTTTTCCTTTTCCGGCTCAAGTGCTGGCTTTGGCTCGCTAGATGCAGCAGAAGTAGCCTTTTTGCGTCTAGAGGAGGGTTTGTTCATAGAGCCACCTCCCCATGAATGGTGGTTGAACAGGTATTTAGTTGTACGATCATGGTAGTAATCTTATTTTAGTTATTCCCCACCCTTTGATTGAGGTTGGGGTTTTTATTAGCTTCTTCTATCTTGGCATTTGCCGTCAGTTGCGTGATAGACCGAACAAATTATCTTGTTTTCACTACTTGTTCAATCTTGCCTAAATCACACACTATAAATGAGGCGTTTACTCAATTTCAAGTTGCATCTGTTTTTTGCCTAAAGCTTTTGACATTTGGATAAACATGAAACCTATCAAAAAATCTGAGTTACTGATTCTCAAGAAGTCTGTAACATCGCAGCCAACACAAGAGGAACTTTCTCAAGTTGAGAGGGAGCAACGCGATTTCGTGAGGTGGCAAAGCTGGGGGAGCAGGGGAGGCTGGGGAAGCT
>NZ_JAECZA010000131.1 GCF_016056275.1 Dendronalium phyllosphericum CENA369
CCACACCCCATACCCTACACCCCACACCCCGCCCCAACGGGGCTTGGTCATAACAAGGTCGATCAAAAATCTACCCATATAGCTTGTGAGAATTCTGAGCCAAAGCTTTGCGTACAACCATCCAAACGAATGTTTTTGTTACTCCTACTGTCAGGTTAATGAGAATATTTGATACATTGCAATTGTTGTACTATTCTGCCAAACGAGTTTCGATTTGTCTTCATCAAAAATCATTTATGGTTTCCCGATGGTCTATTTAGCGGTTGCTAGAGTGGAAAGTCAGTAGATCCTAAATTTTTCCTGAAAAAATCAGCAATTGACTGCTGATTGATGATTAATGACTCCAGGCGATCGCGCTTTAAAAACGTAGAATTACTGTTTTAATATGTTTTCTGACTTCGCATAATATTTATTGGATTGATATGGCAATCTTAAATTAGACTTTTCCACATACCGGAGAAAGTTAGAAGGTCTGAGGTATCGAGTATCAGGTATATTAAAATTTGCCGTGAAAAGTCAGATATATAGATTGCTAGCAAGGTGATTGTATAATAACTTCGTTTAGTTTATTTTGAATGAGTTGCCAAATATCTGAAGGAGTATTGACAATGAATCAGATACTATTAACTTTAATTATTAGTTATGTACTGATATCCTGTTATTTCTTCAGCAATTGGCTAATATTTTCTCTGCGACATCCTAGTTCGTCTCCAGAAGAAAAGTTTTTGTCTTTTGTGATGTTTATAATTGCGACTATATTTTGGCCTTTGACTATTCCAATGTCTTTATTAGAAGTATTTCAGAAACGCAAAATAGAGTTTAGTACTTTTATTCCTGTTTTGTTAGTAATATTTGCCTTTAGTATTTCATATTATCTGGCTTATCTGCATTAATAATATCAAATCCGGCTAATTAGTTTTAATTAAGTAAATCTATACATAAAGCTCGAAAAGCCCTCTCCTTAGCCTCTTTGCGGTCTTAACGAGCGGTTTTTCCTCGGACAAAAATAAGAGATTTATCGCTATAGTCAAGGTTTTAAAGTACTAACGCTTTTAATACTGGGTTTTATTTAATTGTGTCTTTCTATTTACTCAAATTCCTTCAGAGATGACAAAATCAAATAAATGATGTGCCATTTGTAATTTAGTGCAAGGTGCAATTTCTAACTTATGTCCTTGCAAATCTAAAAATATTGCTTGATTGTTGTCACTGCCGAAACCACTATCAGGTAGATCGATAGGATTAGCAACAATAACATCTAAGTTTTTATTGTGTAACTTTTCTAGAGCTGGTGTGATAATATCTCCTGTTTGTGCGGCAAACCCAATTAAACGTTGATGCGGTTTTTTGAGCTGTGCTAGTTGGGTAACGATATCTGGTACGGGTTCTAAGGGTAAAGTTTGGGGAAGCGATCGCTTAGGTAATTTTTCCGTACTATAATCTCTGGGCTTCACATCCGCCACAGCGGCTGACATGATAATCGCATCAGCATTGGGTAAGGATTTCAACATTACCTGCTGCATTTGGTCTGCACTGATAACGGAAATTGCTTGCACTCCTAATGGTACTTCCCAATTTGCCGGGCCATGCACTAAGGTAACGCTTGCACCTCGGTGAAGTGCAGCTTGGGCTAAAGCCAGCCCCATTTTACCTGTGGAAGGATTGCCAATAAATCGAACTGGGTCGAGATATTCTCGCGTCCCCCCAGCACTGATTAACACTCGTTTACCTGCTAAATCTCGCTTACCTCTAGTGTGTAACAGCGATTGGATATGAGTGACAATTTCTCTTGGTTCTGCCATCCTACCAGCACCGACGCGATCGCACGCTAATAAGCCTGATGCTGTACTCATGCAGTGATAGCGGCTATCTGTGAGTAATTGCTGCCAATTTCGCTGCACCGCCAGTTGTTCCCACATATCTGTATTCATGGCTGGCGCTAATAGCAGGGGACAAGTAGAAGCCAACACAGTATTTGTGAGTAAATTGTCAGCCATCCCGTAAGCTAACTTTGCTAATGTATTAGCAGTTAAAGGAGCGATTAGAAATACATCTGCCCATTCACCCAACTCAATATGTAACGGACGCGAGTGAATTGGTTGCCAAAAATCATCGTCTGTATAAGCACAATGACGAGATAGAGTTGCTAAAGTTAGAGGCGTAATAAATTCTTGCGCTGAACGGGTGAGAATAACTCGGATTTCCACTCCCGTTTTAAATAACGTCGAAACCACCTCACAAATTTTGTAGGCGGCGATACCGCCGCTTACACCAATTAGAACCCTCTTGGTGAGATTTTCGTTTTTGGATTGGGAATTAGGCATGACAAAAAGTTATGATTGGTAATTAAAAATTAGCAATTGTAACTCATAACTTCTAACTCATGACTCCTAATTATGCTTCATCGTAGGGTTCTAAATCTAAGAGGTAGATATAGGGTTCAACTAACTCCGGGCGCTGAAACGCGATCGCTCGTAATAAATGCCAATCATTTAAACCCTCAAAAGCATTGCTGTAATTATCGAGTTCTAAACGATTAGCCAGCTCTTCCACCTCTGCTGCACTGATGGCAGCAATTTCTTTCTTGGAAATGCTTAGAGTTTTCATAATGCTTGCCCCTCCCTTATGCAGCATTCGCACCCAGCATGGGTTGAGTTGCGCTTGACGCAGCCACCCAATCTATATTACTCATTCAAGTGCATAGATTTCGTAAAAATTTTCCGGATTTTTACCTTTATTTGTAAAAAAGTTGCAATCGAGACTAGCCAATTGCATTTACAACAAAATTTCGTAGCACTTCTAACATTTGTGGACTAATTTCATGTCCCAGATCGAATTCGTGGTATTCTGTGGCAACTCCCAAAGACTCTACAGTTTCGCGTGCTTTTAAGGCAGCTTGCAGCGGCACAACTTCATCGTTTCTACCATGCACGATCAAAGTTGGAGGAAAACTACTTTTAGCTGTGGTTTCTACATCTGGATGTAAATACCCACTCATAACAACTAAACCTGCTAAGGGTAACTTTAATCCTACATCCAAAGTCATCGCTCCACCTTGAGAAAATCCACTCAAAATAGTGCGTGACAAAGGCACACCAGTAGTACTTTCTAAAGATTGCAACCAATCTATTAGCAGTTGGCGACTTTCTGCTAAACCTTGATACATATTTTCCATTCTCAAGTCATACCACGCCCTTCCTATAGAAGAATAGGGGTAAGGATAAGGGGCATTGGGAAAGATAAACTGGTAATTAGGTAATCTGAAAAAAGGTAATAAAGATGCGACATCCTCAGCGTTAGCTCCCCAACCGTGTAAAGTAACTATTAAGCCGACGGGAGGTTGAGAATTTGAGGGCGGAAAGGTAAGAAATTGTAAAGACAGAGTTTTACTCCTAAAATCATACTCTTCTAGTAGATCCTATCTCTACAAGTACAGTTAAGAGCTACTAACTCGTCACAATTTCCGAGTAGATATCTTAGGTGCTTAATCATCTACAAGATAGCGTTTATCGAATCTGATTTACTTGAGCTATCTTGAAATTATTTATGAATTATGTAGAAATTAATGAAAATAAAAAGCGATCGCTCTAAACGTTTGCTGTCTTAGTCTAGAGCGGCAGTTAATCAGAATTAACATTTAATTAGGCAACTGGTCAGGATCGATTCCTAAAGCCTTTAATTGGGCTGCTAGTTGTTCGGCGCGTTGTTCGGCGGTATGCGCGCGTTGTTCGGCTTGTTTGGCACGTTGTTCAGCCTCTTGTGCGCGTTCTGCCCCAGTTGGTAAAATATTGCCTTCTTTGTCACACCAGCGTAACCAAATATCTTGCTTACCTTCAAACAAACCTTCCCATAAAGTTAACCCTAAACCTACTTCTTCCAGCCAGAAAGTTTCCATCTCTACATACCGTCTTACTGCTAGCTGGTAAGTGCGTAGTATTTTATCTCCCAAGATTTGCAGAGGGTCAAACACAACATAGTATCCTACTGCCATCCGGGCGTAATCCCTCAACTTACTGCCCAGTTCATTACCTTCACGGTTCGAGACAATTTCTATAACCACATCGGGAGCTTTGCCAAACTCCCAGATAAAATAAGTACGATTCTTTTTTTCCCGCCAATCTTCAGGCATACTTGTATCCAAGCTGAGAAACACATCTGGCACTAGTGGGGGTAAGCCAATGTTGTAAAAGACTCCGACATTCGCAGCAGCGATAAATGTTTGAGAATCTGTAGGAGGAACCCAGGAACTATATAAAACTTCAGTTAACAGACGCTGTTGTTTTTCTGAGCGAAAGTTATCCACAGGTGTATCATCTTCGATAATTAGCTGGCTGATGTCTGGGGTGGGAGCGATATCAGCCGAAAACGCTTCTTGAACCATAAAAGCGATCGCCTCCTCCATCGAGTAGTCTTTTCTATACTTTAATAGAATAGAAATAAAGCTTATATAACATTACGCTGATTAAGCATAATTGCCCATGACCGCCTCTAAACGCCACTACCATATCACCACCTTCGGTTGCCAGATGAATAAAGCCGACTCAGAACGCATGGCTGGCATTTTAGAAGACATGGGTTTTGAGTGGTCAGAAGACCCAAATCATGCAGATGTAATTCTCTACAATACCTGCACGATTCGAGATAATGCCGAACAAAAGGTTTATTCTTATCTCGGCAGACAAGCAAAGCGCAAACACGAGCAGCCCGATTTAACATTGATTGTTGCTGGTTGCGTTGCCCAGCAGGAAGGTGAAACGCTGTTGCGGCGAGTACCAGAATTAGACTTAGTGATGGGGCCACAACACGCCAACCGTCTCAAAGATTTATTAGAGTCGGTCTTGGAGGGTAATCAAGTTGTGGCAACCGAGCCAGTTCATATCATAGAAGATATCACCCAGCCGCGCCGAGACAGCAAAGTTACTGCTTGGGTGAATGTGATATATGGGTGTAACGAACGTTGCACTTATTGCGTCGTTCCGAATGTACGCGGTGTAGAACAATCCCGCACGCCCGAAGCCATTCGCGCCGAAATGGCAGAATTGGGACAACAAGGTTACAAAGAAGTAACTCTTCTCGGTCAAAATATTGACGCTTACGGTAGAGATTTGCCAGGTGTAACGCCGGAAGGTCGGTATCTGCACACTTTTACAGATTTACTGTATTACGTGCATGATGTACCGGGGATTGAACGCATACGATTTGCTACAAGTCACCCTCGTTATTTTACTGAGCGCCTAATTCGAGCTTGTGCAGAATTGCCTAAAGTTTGCGAACACTTTCATATTCCCTTTCAATCTGGGGATAACCAACTTTTAAAAGCAATGGCACGGGGTTACACTCATGAGAAATATCGCCGGATTATCGATACAATTCGGCGGTATATGCCAGATGCATCAATTAGTGCTGATGCAATTGTGGGTTTTCCTGGAGAGACAGAAGAGCAATTTGAAAATACTTTAAAGCTGGTGGAAGATATTGGCTTTGACATGTTGAATACAGCAGCATATTCACCGCGTCCCGGAACACCCGCAGCTTTGTGGACAAATCAGTTGAGTGAAGAAGTCAAAAGCGATCGCCTACAAAGATTAAATCATTTAGTGGGCATCAAAGCGGCCGAGCGATCGCAACGTTACTTTGGACGCATCGAAGAAGTCTTGGTAGAAGACCAAAACCCCAAAGATAAAACTCAAGTAATGGGGCGCACAGGCGGTAATCGTCTGACTTTCTTCACTGGGAATATCAACGAATTGAAAGGGCAATTGGTGAAAGTCAAAATTACTGAAGTTCGTGCTTTTAGCTTGACTGGCGAACCAATAGAAGTACGGCAAGCAATAACAGTCTAAAAGGTTTATGAGTATTGCTTAATAAATCACGGCTATCTTGATTTAGTCGAACGCTATAATACAGCAACTATAATTTTGATTATTACCAACTCGTTTACGCCAAACATAGGCATAAGCAAACATGCCTGCAAACTCATGAAATACGATGACATCATCACAATAGAAGCAGGTAAAAGAAGTGGTAAACCCTGTATTCGAGGAATGCGAATCACAGTGTACGATATCTTAGAATATCTCGCAGGTGGTATGACGGAAGAAGAGATTCTGGAAGATTTTTCTGAACTCACTTCCCAAGACATCAAAGCTTGTCTTGCTTTTGCGGCCGATCGTGAGAGAAAGTTATTTGTGGCATCTCTGTGAAATTGCTTCTAGACGAAAACCTCTCCAACCGAATCATCTCCCAAATTACGGATCTATATTCTGACTCAGTGCATGTTAAAGCATTAGCACTGATTCAGAGTGATGATGTACTAATTTGAGAATACGCTAGAGCCAATGATTTTGTTATAGTTTCCAAAGACTCTGATTTCCACCAACGTAGTCTTCTATATGGTCATCCTCCAAAATTCATCTACCTCCGCGTTGGTAATTGTCCAACCTCCCAAATCGTAAAAATTCTGCGAGACAATTACACTACGATTAGTCAGTTTGTAGATGTACAGGAACAGAGTATTTTGGTATTGGCATGAAAGAGAATGAACGTTAATAATGCAAACTAATAGAGAATTTGTTAAACCTTAAAATCTTTCTTGCCTATGACTCAGCACTTAGCTTCACTAGCTGGTCTAACTCTTGCTGCATTTGACTAACAACTAATTCATAACATTCATTGACATACTGGCGATCGCTAGCCGCTTCTCGGCCGTAGCGTTCAAATACAATCGGCGGACAAACTCTTGTATGAATAGACACAGGCAAGGGAATATTAGGAAGAGGGCCAAGTGCTAATCCCCAAGGCAACCCTATATAAATCGGAAAAACTTCTGGATCGATTCCCAATAGCCAAGGCATTCCCCACTCGTGAAGTTGCTGTACAACTTTGTATAAATCAGTCAAGACAATCAGCGTATCGTGGGCCCCACAAGAAATCACAGGCACAATCGGCACATTCTCGCGCAGCGCTAACTTAATAAATCCTTGCCGTCCCACAAAGTAGATTTTGTTACGTAAATAATGCGGTCGAAAGACATCTTCTGCACCACCTGGATATACCAGCACACTCGCTCCAGAACGTAAAGCGGCGTAAGCCATTTTAGGATGAGCCACAATCGCTCCAGTTTTAGCAACTAGTTGCGCTATTGGGGGACTAACCTGCCAAACTTTGGGATGCATCAAACCGTAGACTGGTCGCTCCACACCAAATCGTCTAAACCAGTCGTACATCATCATTACCATATCAGGAGCTGCCAGTCCTCCATTGTGAGAGCCGACAAATAAAACTTTTTCTTGGGGTGGGATATGATGCCAGCCACTAGTTTGAACTCGAAAATAGTAATGATATAAAAAGCCTACTAGGGGCATCAAAGATTGGATGAACTTTGGATCTCGTTCGTCCAAAGACCAACCGAGTTTTGTGTGACGTTTATGTTGCTTTTGTGACATTCATGCATCTTATCAGCAATGGTGAAAGTGTAACTATTACTATTGTTGCGGTTTTAGTGCCAGAAGGCAGGGGGCAGGGGGAGATGAGGGAGATGAGGGAGATGAGGGAGATGAGGGAGATGAGGGAGACAAGAAATAATAATTACTTCTGCCTCCTGCCTTCTGCCTTCTGCCTCCTGCCTTCTGCCTTCTGCCTTCTGCCTTCTGCCTCCTGCCTCCTATTCCCTGTGTCTCATGTCTGATTCCCTATGTTTGGCCTAGGATTGGGAATACCTGAGTTCATGTAAAAATATAGCAATTTTAGTAGGTTGTGATACGCTAGCTGCTTGAGAAGTTTAGAGGTACTAAAGATGACTAAGTTGAGGGTGGGGTTGCTGTTTGGCGGACGTTCTGGAGAGCATGAAGTTTCGATTAGTTCGGCACGGGCGATCGCTAAAGCTTTAGGTGCAGAGGAAAATGCTAGTAAGTACGAAATTCTGCCTTTCTATATCCAAAAAGATGGACGTTGGTTGGCGGGAGAAACACCCCAACAGGTTCTAGGTTCTGGTATCCCACTTTTGGAATCCCAAAACTTAACACCTCAAGAACAAAATAAGTTGGCATCTAACCCTCAAACTCAAGCTTTGGGCCGTTGGCAATCACCTTCCCAAGTTGCGGAAGTGGATGTTTGGTTTCCCATTCTCCACGGCCCCAATGGTGAAGACGGTACAATTCAAGGGTTACTCACCTTGATGCAAGTCCCTTTTGTTGGTTCTGGGGTGCTAGGTTCGGCAATGGGCATGGATAAGATTGCCATGAAAATGGCTTTTGAACAAGCGGGACTGCCACAGGTGAAATATAAGGCGTTAACTAGAGCGCAAGTTTGGTCAAATCCTTGTGTATTTCCTAAACTTTGTGATGAGATTGAAGCAACATTAGGCTATCCCTGTTTTGTCAAACCTGCTAACTTAGGTTCATCGGTGGGTATTGCCAAAGTGCGATCGCGTCAAGAATTAGAAACAGCATTAGATAACGCTGCTGGTTATGACCGACGGATTATTGTAGAAGCTGGAGTCGTCGCTAGAGAAGTAGAATGCGCTGTTTTAGGCAACGAACAAGCTCAAGCTTCCGTGGTCGGCGAGATTACTTTTAACAGTGATTTTTATGATTACGAAACTAAATATACTGAAGGTAAAGCAGATTTACACATTCCCGCATCCCTCCCAGATGCTGTCAGCCGTCAAATTCAGGATATGGCATTACAAGCCTTTACCGCCGTTGATGCTGCTGGGTTAGCAAGAGTAGACTTTTTCTACGTGGAAGCCACTGGGGAAATATTGATTAACGAAATCAATACCTTACCAGGCTTTACAGCTACCAGCATGTACCCCCAACTCTGGGCTTATAGTGGAGTATCCTTTCCAGAATTAGTAGACCGATTAATTCAACTTGCTCTCGAAAGACATTCCAAATAGTGCTGAGTGCTGAGTCAGAAGGCAGGAGGCAGGAGGCAGAAGGCAGGAGGCAGAAGGCAGAAGGCAGGAGTAATTATTATTTCTTGTCTCCCTTGTCTTCCTTGTCTTCCTTGTCTCCCTCATCTCCCTTGTCTTCCTTGTCTTCCTTGTCTTCCTTGTCTCCCTCATCTCCCTCATCTCCCTCATCTCCCTCATCTCCCTCATCTCCCCCTGCCCC
>NZ_JAECZA010000132.1 GCF_016056275.1 Dendronalium phyllosphericum CENA369
GTTGTATACCGTTGAACTTGGTGGGAAATCGCCTGGAAGCATATTCCATTGACATCCCGTTTTCAAATGATAATAGATAGCATTGCATATTTCACGCATATCTGTTGTACGTGGATGGCCTCCCTCTTTAGCTGGTGGAATTAAGGGAGACAGGATTTCCCACTCCATATTAGTTAAGTCTGTGGGGTAAAACTTTCGCGCCATGAGTAACTATGTAAATACACTGTCTACAAGGTATCTTATACTTGCCGTAACCTCTTTTTCCTCACTTTTAGATTTACTTTATAAATAGCCTCTCAAGTACTGTGGCGAGGTTGGTTAAAATTACACGACCTCTGTGAGGGCTGGCAGCTTGCAAAACAGACTTAACGGGAAAAGTCAGAATGCTTTCTAAGGGACTTCCTAGAAATTAATTATCCAAAATCTTAAACTACCTAGTTGACACTTTACCGTCTGGACGGTAATATAAATTTAAGCCGTCCAGACGGTATACCAATAGTAGATATTTGAATCCAATCTATATCAATCTTGGATTGAGAACGTTATGTTTACCATTGCAAATCCCTTTTTTGATCAAACTGCTTTGGGTTCCCATAGCAATTCGCTGCTGTCTCAAAATCCGCAGGTTCGACGTGCTACAGATTTGTTGGATGAAACTTTAGACTGTATGATTACATCCCACCGATTTTCAAACAGAGCAAGTTCACCCAATAAATCTAATCCTAGCCTTGCTGCCCCACAGACGAAGCAATGAGAGAAGATATTAACAATCTCGTTGCCAGACAAACTATGTTCGCCAGACAAATTATCTAGTTCCATCATTCAAGCTCTATGATCACTAGCAAAAAAACAAAATCTACGTCTGTCACCTATAATGCATTGCTAGAAGCAGCGGCGCGAGTGATGGTAGCTCATGGCTCAAAGGCATTGACGTTGGAGGCAGTTGCCCGCGAAGCAGGTGTCAGTAAAGGTGGATTACTTTACCACTTTCCCAACAAAGAAACCTTGATTGCTGGGATGTTGCAACAGCTAATTGATGAAAAGACAACATCACTCAAGTATGAATTAGAGCAAGATGATGCACCGAATACACCAGGACATTGGCTAAGAGCCTATATCCGCTCATTTGAAAATCATAATACTCACTCTAGTCCAATGCAATCGGCTTTACTTGCAGCGGTTGCGGAAAATCCAGAATTACTTAAGCCCTGGCAAGAAAAATTCGCTGATTGGCAAGGACAAATTGAAGCAAGTGGACTCGATCCGGCGATCGCTATTTTGATTCGTCTAGCGCTCAATGGTCTATCCTTCGCCTACCTCTTTGGTTTAGGAGTTCCAGAGGAATCTTTGCACAAGCAAGTCATTGAAATTCTGCTGAAACTAGCACAAGAGTAATTCGTAATTGAGACGGTCTTAAAAAGGCTTGATTTAGACGCTTTCCTAATTTGGTGTTTGCGTCTGGAGATTGTTGTCATACCTGTCTCGATTACATCTGGATTCAGCGCAACTCCGTAATTCCACAACAGATTTTTTTCTCGTAGATGATACGTCAGATAGTGCCAGCATCTGACTCACTTTAACTTGCAATTTTTGACACAAGGAGATTTGTCATGACTAGCGATTTACAATTTCTACCCACCGATCCACAATTTCTGCTGAATCCTTATTCCTGGTTCGCTAAAATGCGTCAGTCAGCGCCGATTTTCTATGACAAAGAGTGGCAAGCTTGGATGGTGTTTCGCTATGACGATGTGGAACGAGTATCAAGCGAATGGAAAACCTTTTCATCTAAATCGCCCCAACCCCTCGGCCGAGAAGATTTTACTCAGAGTTTGCCCCAGACCGATCCGCCTAAACATCAGTCACTACGCACCCTCGTACAAAAGGTGTTTACTCCGCATCGAGTCGAAGCTATGGAATCTCGGATTACCGAACTGACTCACGAGTTGCTCGATCAAATGAAGCAACACAAACAGGTCGATTTAATCCAAGCTTTCTCCTCACCTCTGCCGATCTTCGTGATTGGAGAAATTCTCGGTGTACCCGTTGATCAGCGGTCAGACTTCAAGCGCTGGTCAGACGGGGTATTAGCTAGCGATCCAACAGCGATAAAAAACATGGCTGACTATTTCCGCCAATTACTGAAAGAGCGGCAATCGCATCCAGGGCAAGATTTGATCAGCGATTTAATTGCGGCTTATGAAGAGGGAGAAAAGTTGACCGGACAGGAAGTTGTGGATTTTTGCATCCTACTGTTGACAGCCGGGAATGAGACTACAACTAACTTGATTACCAATACCATTTGGTGTCTGCATGAGCATCCCGATGAAAACCAACGCTTACGCAATGACTTGTCTCTATTACCGAGTGCAATTGAGGAAGTACTGCGTTATTATTCCCCGGTTACTTTTTTGAATCGATTCACCCAAGTAGAAACCCAAATTGGAGACCAGACAATTCCGACTGGGCAACTTGTGCACCCGTGGCTAGCTTCTGCCAATCGAGATGAACTTCACTTTGACAATGCCTCAAGCTTCATCATTGATCGAGAACCGAATAAACATTTTGCCTTTGGTAATGGAATTCATTTCTGTTTGGGCGCACCTTTAACTCGACTAGAAGCCAAGATTGGGGTCAAAGCTTTACTGGAGGAATTTCCTAACCTCCGCGTTGACTCAAAAGAGCCTCTTAAACCACTTCCCAATATCAGAGTACATGGACTCGAAAGCTTGAGTGTTTTGTTATAGAAAACGAATCAGCCCTGCTTTTAAAGTGGGGAGATCGTTTCAGTAGACCGACCCCCGGTTTGTGCCGTTGGCGTTGCAACGCCTACAAAATCTAATCGTGCATTGGGGGTCACATTGACCACACAACTTTGAAAGAAAAAAAGGAACATGAACATGTCTACACAGTACACGGTAAACTCGTATTTGTTGGATCGTCTCAAGGAATTGGGGCTTGGTCACATCTTCGGTGTGCCGGGAGATTATGCTTTCCCTTTGCTTGATTGCATTGAGAAAAATCAGGATATCTCGTGGGTCGGCACATGTAATGAACTCAACGCATCCTACGCTGCCGATGGTTACGCACGTATTCGAGGTATTGGTGCGTTTTTGGTGACTTGTGGAGTCGGAGAATTGAGTGCATCTTGCGGTGTCGGGGGTGCATACGCCGAAGGGGTTCCGGTGGTGGCGATCGCTGGTCATCCTGCCACACAAGCATTGAAGAAGGGACTGTTTACACACCACAGTCTGCACGGGGATTTTAGTGTCTTTCCCAGGATCTACAAAGAATTCACGGTGGCTCAGGCGCTCCTCACACCGGAGAATGCTTGTCAAGAAATTGATCGCGTCCTTGAGGCATGTTGGTTAGAGAAGCTGCCAGTTTATATTCAGCTTCCCAGAGATGTGGGAGGTCTGCCCGCAGAAGCGCCCACACAAAAGCTGGCATTGTCTGAGCCTGTGAGCGATCCAACGCAACTCGCGGCCTTGCTCTCGAGCTTGCTGCCATTGCTGAGTGCTGCACAGTGCCCCGCGATGCTCATTGATTCTCCGGTTGGTTCAAATCAATTGACAAAGCTAGTTGAGTCCTTCGCCAACAAGAGTGGCATTCCTTTCGCAGCAACCTTTACAGGCAAGTCGGCTTTACTAGATCAAACCCATCCCCAATATCTTGGGATGTACCAGGCAGGGATGGAAGGTGCTGTCAATCAACTGATCGAATCAGCCGATCTGCTGCTACGCTTGGGTATTCAGCACGATGAAACAAATACTGGATGTGCCGCCTTCGATTTGCAATCGCCTCACGTAGTAGATCTCCAGATCAAAAGCGCGGCGATCGCAGGATCTAACTATCCGAATGTGACCCTGCATGACGTGCTGATCGAGTTAAGCCAGCAGGTTCCCCACCGCGAGTTCGCCTTTAGTTCCCAACAGGCTCGCACCAACTCTGTGCCATTTGAGCCACAACACAATACCCCCATCAAGCAAGATCGCTTGTGGCAGCGCTTCGGTGATTTCCTTGAGTCAGATGATGTCGTCGTCGTCGAGCTGGGTACGTGTACTGTTGGGGCTACGGGGGTGACGATGCCAGCCCGCACCAGGATCGTGACTCAGTACACGTGGGAGGCGATTGGCTATACACTGCCGGCTGTCCTTGGGGCGCACCTAGCAGACCAGAGCCGCCGCCACTTGCTTGTGGTTGGAGATGGTGCCTTCCAACTTACTGCACAGGAACTCTCGACTATCTTACGCCATGAACTCAACCCCATCATCTTCTTGCTCCACAATAACAACTATCAGGTTGAGAACGCGATGCGGGTAGATGGGAAGCAGATGCACTATAACGAAGTTCAATCCTGGAACTATCATCAGCTGGCGACGATCTTCACACAGAAGCAAAAGCCATTGGGTCTCTGGGTCAGTACTGAGTCAGAGTTAGAGACGGCCCTGACGCAGGCTCACCAGGCTCAGACTGAGGGAAGATGTGTGCTGATTGAGGTGATGCTGGCTCCCAAGGATATTCCTTCCCAGTTAGCCAAGTCCTTAAATCTGCTAGAGCAGCAACAAAAGTAGAACTTGTAGCCTACATCATACTACAAGCGTTTTTGTCCACTACCGCAGACATAACCGTGATAGTGGACAAAGATATAAGATATTCTGATAATACAACTTTGTCCGATTGCAGACATAATAACGATTATTCTAATGCATCTTGTGTAACTTCGTAAGAGAGGTTGCCTACATAAATTGACATCGATTTTCTCCAAAATAAAAGCGCGTGTAGAGATTTAAATTTCGGAGAAAAGTCTGTAAATACCAAAAGGGGAAAGCCTGTCAATACTAAAAACAAAAATACTCACCGAATTAATTCTCGTTTTCTATGATGACATAGAAGCCAATTCGGGAGCATCCAATAGATGATTAGTTAACCAGTGATGATGTGGGTGCGATCGCTTTTCTCTTGAGTAGCTTGAGCCAATCGCCCATACAGCCATGAAATAATGGTGGTAAGATATACTGCTTATTATTTTGAATTGGCGAAAATATGAATTATTGAAAATACGTATTGCTGATAATTTGTATTATTGCCAATACAACTATAGTTAAACAACATGACAGTTAGGCGGAAAGTTAAACTGTCTTCTGTTCAGGTTTAGTCCATCCAAGCTGATGGTTGCTCCTTGGAAAATTTTAGAATTTTGAATTGGTGAAATTTTATATTGTCGCCAAGCTAACATTCTATAAATAAACAAATACAAATTTTCGCCATTTTAAGAGTAAACTAGCAGCATTTATTGGAGTACATCTCGTGATTATCACCCTTGCCAGTTTCAAGGGAGGTGTCGCCAAAACGACAAGCGCCATCCATATTGCTTGCTTTCTATCTAAGCATGGCAGCACTTTGCTAGTTGATGGCGACCCAAACCACAGTGCTACAGGATGGGCAAAGCGAGGAGCATTACCCTTTAAAGTTGTAGATTTACTACAAGCTCCTATGCACAGCCGTAATTTTGACCATGTGGTTATTGACACAGCTGCTAGACCAAGCCAGGAAGATTTAGAAGCACTCGCTGACGGATGCAATCTATTAATCCTGCCTACTACTCCTGATGCTTTAGCGATGGATGCACTGTTGCAGACTGTAGGTACACTCAAATCATTGGGTAGCGATCGCTATCGTGTATTGCTTACAATTATTCCTCCTGCCCCTCGCTTAACAGGACAGCAGGCACGGGAAGCATTGGAAGCAGAAGGAATACCACTATTTCAACATGGGATTAGACGATTTGCTGCTTATGAAAAAGCGGCACTGGAGGGGTTGCCAGTCTATCAAGTAAAAGACCGCAGCAGCAAAATAGCATGGCGCGAGTATCAAGAAGTGGGTAAGGAGATACTGTCATGACCAAGCCTAGCCCTTTTAAAAAATTATTTGAAACCAAAGAAGAACCACAAATTGAGCTAGAACAACCAACAGAAGCAACCGTAGAGAGTAACGTGATACAAACTCCAACACCACCCACACCAGCACCAACTCATTCTGAACCACGCAAACGTGGCAGACCTGCAACTGGAAAGCGGTCTGATGATGCTTGGATTGGGCGCACTTACTATGTCAAACGCTCAACAGATTTAGATGTAGAGGAAGAATTACTCAAACTCAAAAGACGTGGCGTAGAAATTGATAAAAGCGAATTGGTAGATTTTCTCATGGCTATCTGGGTGAAATGGCAGCAAGGTGAAAATATAGATTTACTAATTGACGAATTTACGCCAAGGCGAAATTCTAAATTAGACTGACCCCTTGTTGAATGCCTGGAACGCATTGTACTAAAGCTGAAAGAAACTACTGCAATAATGAAAAAGACTGATGCAGCTATTCCTGGATTTCCCATGCATCTTTAGGAGATACCCACTATGACTATCAAAGAATTGCTTCTTATCGAAATTGAATCCACCTCAGATACCATTCTGACTGAAACGTTAGACTTTTTACGCTTTTTGAAAACGAAGGAAACCCAAACACAGCCTGTTTCATCTGTGGCAGATTCTGCCGACCACACTCCAGTAAATTCCACAGGTCGCTCACTGCTCGAACACTTAAAAACAATTGGTCAATGGTCAGGCGATGATTTACAAGAGTGTTTTGAGCTAGTTTATGCCACTCGTGGCAAAGCCAAATTTGATTACGACAACCCCTTTGAATAATGTACTTGTTAGATACAAATCACTGTAGTCAAGCAATTCTTGGTAATGCCAATGTGCTTCGTCGCCTTGCGGAGGTGGAAAATTCTGTGATTACAACCTGCGCCATCGTTCAAGGGGAACTGATAGACATGGTAGAACGTTCTCAACGCAAGGAAAGTAACTTAGCCTTCATTGATCGTTTTCTAACGGGTATATACATCCACAACGTTGATGGATTTACTGCTACTATCTACGGGCAACTGAAAGCCGCTTTATTCAATCAATTTGCACCGAAAGAGAAAAGTAAGCGGAGAAAAACGAAAATCACTGATCTAGGCTTTGATGAAAATGATCTTTGGATTGCTGCTGTAGCTCTACAACACGGTCTTACCGTTGTGTCAGCCGACAGCGACTTTCAGAGGATTCGGGAAGTAAGGGCATTGTCCATTGAATCTTGGTTGTAAATTTTATGTACTTTGGGAGAGAGCGGGGAAGATTTATACTTAATAAATAAGTATAAATACATAATTTTCTTGACACCTTTTTCTTAAATCTTTATCTATTCTACACTGTAGCAATATTGACCCAACATTATTGCGAAGCTATGACAGAGGAAGTATAGTTTGGTTAATTTGGGTGCATCACCAAGAATCTGTCGAGCAGTTAACTTTGTTTTCAAACACTGAATTTAGCTCAAAAAACACATTAAAAAATTTGAGATATCTTCCACCGATTAACTGTAATAAGGTATTGCTAGAGAGCAAGTCACGAATTTTTGAATTTCAGCAGGATGAAAAAGAAAATAATTTAATTAGAAGACAAACAAAACTGTTTGATATCACATCTCTCCCTTGCGAATGTCAGCTAGATCCTGATACTATTAACCCTTTGACTTTGCCGCTCCAGCCATTAAATTTTGCTACAGAAGTTAATCAATTTGATAACGCTTGCATTTATTTTATTTTAGATAAAGCACTTCCGTTAATTTTATATAGAACCCATTTGACATCTTTTACTATCTTGAAGTACAGTTACCGCAAAAGCCGTATCCAGCAGTCATGCCGTACTCTAGCAGCCTAACAGACGAAGAGTGGGAAATCCTTGAACCCCTACTGCCGACTATATTGCCACCTAAGAAGCAGACCAGACCCTCCAATTGGACAAAAAGAGAACTCTTAGATGGCATCTTCTATCAACTGAAGAATGGCTGTAATTGGGAAGACTTGCCCAAGGACTTGCCCCCCTACTCAACCGTATATTGGCATTACAAGCAGTGGCGGGCATCTGGAGCGATCGACAAACTGATGAGCATCTTAC
>NZ_JAECZA010000133.1 GCF_016056275.1 Dendronalium phyllosphericum CENA369
CCTACACCCCACACCCTACACCCCACACCCCGCCCCAACGGGGCTTGGTCAAGTTTGAAGTTTGATTTACTCACTTCTGAGATTTTCTTCACTAGTTACAAGAGAGCGAATTAACTCCCGAATTACATCTGTTGCTGGTCTTCCCGTCATTGAGCAGTATTGTTCAAGTCTAGAAGCTTCACCTGATGTAAGATTTATCGTCATTCGTTTAACAGCCCATTTCTTATTCACGGATTTAGACAAGCTATAATTTCAAACTACTCTTCTAATATCTGCTCGTTAAGCAGTTAATACAATGATATAAACAATGAGATTCAATTCAAGAAGTGATGAAGAAAATGCTATATTTTGCTAACTAGCAGTCAAGAAGTAAATTAGATTTGAAAATATGAAGTTAAGCTGTTTTGGATAGAAAAATTGTGTTGATAATATGAAAAATATATTAATTTACCTCAAGATAAAATAAGTATTCAGATAAAGTTGCTCAGAGAGTCTGTTCATAAGTTGTTTAATCTTTCGGTACTGGATATTGATCGAATTTCTGCATTAATTCCAGAAGTTCTTCTTGGCTTGGCTGTCGCCCATCTTTTGTCAATTCAGCTAATCCCTGAAAATATTCTTCGCGTGAATCGGCAGGGCAAAATAAGATTAAGAGTGTTGAGCTAGTTGTTCCAGGGTTAGAAAAGCCATGTGGAGTGTTTTGTGGAACTAGTATGAACGTTTTTGGCGCAGCATTCACCCGTTGTCGATCGAGAACGAGTTCAACTTCACCTTCTACCACATAGAACATTTCAGTTAATTCCTTGTGGATGTGAGGACTGGCTCCTTCAGTACCTGGCTCCATTACAAATTCAAATAATCCAAAATGACCGTGTGTGTGTTCGCCAGTTACTTTAAAAGTACAAGTACTTGTGCGAATTTTTACTGATTCGCCTTCACCGGGTTGCAAAATAATTGGTAGTGACATAAATATCCTTGCGATGCAACTGACTAAGTTAACTTACCCAAGCCGCAGTGTTTGAGTATTCATATCGATGGTGATTTCATTCGTTGTTCAAAACAACATCCAATAGATATAAGTCAAAGGTGAATTACATCAGGTGCAAGCAAACTCACACCCAACGCCTGCATAAGCACAGACGCTCAAAGTTGAGCTAATTTTCTCCTTGACATTTTTGCAATAGAGAAAGATTAAGTTTCTATGTATTAATTAGTTGCATAAATAGTAATGCTGATACATATGAGTGAATAGAAAATACAAGTTTACCGTAGATACTGGTAAAGTATAATGAAAAACATCACAAAGTGGCTTTTAGGTTTGGCAATTGTCCCTGCAAGTTTGGTATTGGTATCTAGTCATGCTAAAGCCAGTCAAGTTGCTGGTGAGTGGTTTTTTGGTCTGTGGGATTGTAATATTGACGGGAGACCAGCCAAAATGCAATGGAAAGTAGTAGATGACCCACAAACTTCTTGCAATGGCAATATTTGCTCTACTACTTCAGGTGTGCGTCTGGTCGGGCGGTTTAGCGATAATGGTAGTGCGTGGGTTCCTTTAGGAAAACGTTTTTCCAGCAGGCAAAGACAGGATTTAGGTATTCGTTATTTAGGTGCAGAGCAAGATAATTGGTATCTCAGATACAACAATCGCACTAAGATTGCAGATGGATGGACAACATGGCGGGGTAATCGCTACCCATTACAATGTCGCAATCGCAGATGAGATTTCTGCAATGTTGCCCTTGAATACTATGATATTGTTTGAGGGCAGCTTGGGCATGGCTGTAGTTTTGCACAGTCAACTAATATCATGTTCGGATAATTACTTATGATAAAAGTAGGAATAAAAACGATGAACTATGCCGAAACGAATTAGTATAGCCAGGCATTTAGATATTGCTGAGTTAGAACAGCTTTACCGTCAGGGGAAAGACCCAGTAGAAAGTCACCAATACCAGATTATATGGTTACTAGCACAAGGAAAAAAGACGGAAGAAGTAGAAGAAATAACAGGCTACAGCAGAACATGGATATACGCATTGGTTAAACGGTACAACAAGTTTGGTAGAAGTGGAATTGGCGATCGCCGCAAGGAAAATCAAGGCGCAAAGCCGTTAATCTCCGACAGACATCAAGCACAGCTATGGCAAGCTTTACAAGAAAACGCGCAAGATGGAGGACTCTGGAATGGGCGAAAAGTTGCGGATTGGTTAAGTGAAGTGACTGGAATAAAGATTAGTAGATATAGAGGGTGGGAGATATTACGGGAAATGACTTTTAGGCTACGAGTACCTCGTCCATCTCATACACAAGGCGATCCTTTTGAGCAAGAAGCCTGGAAAAAAAACTAGCTACAGAAGTTGAAGAACTCAAAGTTAATTACCCAGATGCAGAAATTCAACTTTGGTGCGAGGATGAACATCGTTTAGGACTCAAGCCAATTATTCGACGAGTTTATGTTCCTGAAGGGGAAACACCAATTGCCAACGTCAATTGGAGGTTTAAGTGGTTGTGGTTGTATGCTTTTGTACATCCCCAAACTGGAGAAAATTATTGGTGGATTCTCCCTTATGTCAACACTGAACTATTTAATCAGGTTTTAGCTGATTTTGCCTCGGAATTTGAGTTAGGCGTTAATAAACGCATTCTTTTAGCTATTGACCGAGCTGGATGGCATACCAGCAAGAATTTAAAGATTCCAGAAGGACTGCATTTAACATTTTTACCATCTCATTCACCCGAATTACAACCGGCAGAAAGATTGTGGACTTTGGTTGATGAACCAATTGCCAATAAAACATTTGAGACACTTGATGATTTGGAGGAAATTTTATTTCATCGCTGTCAATCTTTGCTTCAACAGCAAGATTTGATTCAAGGGTTAACTGGTTTTCACTGGTGGATTAAAATTGGGGCTTAATCGTAAGTGATTTACCGAACATGATATAACCAGTCAGCAAATTTGGCTGTTGTTATCTGACTTACAGTTGGAAAACTCAGCCGAATAAAGAGTTTGAGTAAATTTAGGGCAAGCGATCGCATCCGTGGTTTTTATGCTCTAATACTAGAGCGTGGCTGATTTATATTGCTGGGAAATCCTAGCAACAGAGGCTTAAAACTCTTGGTTTGCAACCATTCAAATTAGCATTGCTTTGCATAAGCTAACTCAGTTTCAATCAACTTTGCACCTGCTAGATTAACGCCACTCAAGTTGCACGAGTGAAAATTTACTCCTGTTAGGTCTGCTAGTGCCAAATTCGCTCCTGTTAAGTCCGCATTAGTAAGGTTTACTTGCGTTAAATTTGCCTTAACTAAGTTTGCTCCTCTCAAATTTGCTTGAGCTAAGTTCGCTTGATTGAGGTTTGCGCCTGTCAACTGTGCTTGGCTTAGGTCTACTCCTCTCAAATTTGCTTGAGTTAAGTCTGCTTGAGCTAAATTGGCTTGAGTTAAGTCAGTTTGGCTAACCTCAGCCATAGTCAACTGTGCGTAACTGAGGTTTATCTGACTCAGCTTTGTTGATGCGAGTTGGGCACATCTTAAGTTAGCGTTAATAAAAATCCTTTCTCCAATTGCATAACGCCGTAGAAGTTCATCAGTTTTTAATTGAACTAACACAGCTTTTTCAGCACCTTGATAACACCATCTAGCTTCGGATAATTTGGCAGCAGTATCAACAGCAATTTCGTCACAGTTGGCTACGACCACACCATTGCAACCATCCCACTCACCGTCAAGCATCAGGGCTATTTCATTAGCCGCAGCAATTGAATCAAATAGTAAAACAGATTCTTTCTTTTGGTTAAACCAGCGATTCAAACTAATTAATTTCATATTTTTCATCACCTTTAGAAATTGATTTTGAGAATAATCCCGATCTTGATGGTTTTACATAGTACTATTGTATGCATTTTATAAATTCATTCCTCCAACTCCATTGCAGATTTCGGCTGACCTGGAAGCAATGGTTTAACTACTGCTATACTTAACAATTTTTTGGGAATCATATCATGTCCGCTTAGTTAGTTATAATTCCCGCATCTATGCAAATACCAGGAAACCCTCTTTCCCCCTGCCCCCTGCGGTCTAAATGATAAGTCTTTAGGCGGACACGATATAATTTGGCAAGTTCGCGCTATGAGTTTTCAATGTGTTTTAGCCATGCAGTTGTCATAAATTTGCCATAAAGCTGTCAATCTGATATGAAATACTAAGATTTCCAATAATAAAATTAAGTTGTTCAAAAATTTTGACACCCGACCTCGACTGCTGATTTCGATTGGGATATCGTTGTTAGCTTTAGTACTAATACCTCATGGATTGCACTTAGCAACGCGGATTCTCTGTGCTTGGAACGTGGGAATTGACTTGTTTTTATTCTTGACTTTGTGGAAGATGGTCTTGGCAACATCTGTTAAGATGCGTCGCTATGCTCAGTATGAATATGAGGGTCGTTTGGGCATTTTTACGATAGTGATTGCGGCTGCTTGTGCTAGTGTCTTAGCCATTGGATTTTTGCTCGCAGATAAAAAAGGAATACCCCAAAATATCCTAATACTGCACGTCTTCCTTTCAATAATGACGATTGTCGGTTCTTGGGTATTGGTACACGTATTATTCGCGTTGCAGTATGCACACAGTTATTATCGTAATAATAGTGATGCTGATGATGCTCAAGAGTCTGGAGGTCTAGATTTTCCTGACGAGCGTGACCCAGATTACTGGGACTTTTTATATTTTTCTTTTGTAATAGGCATGACTAGCCAAGTTTCAGACATTCAAACAACGTCGCCTGGTATGAGACGATTAGCTTTGATACATGGAGTACTATCTTTCTTTTTCAACACCAGTATTTTGGCTATGAGTATTAATATTATTGCATCGCTGATTTAGTAGCGATCGCCACTGCTACTGACCGATTGACAGTTGACCATCAAATGGGAATCATTGGTTATATCTGAACTGGGGTTAAATGAGGGGTTAAGGTAGGCATCATGTCTTAGCTAAAACAAAAATTAAGTAGTAGAGCGTAAAAGCAGACTGCTTGCATTTTATTATGGCTTCGTGACTTTCCGTAAGAATCCAACGGTTGATGATGCTCGCAAGCAAAGTTTGTTACTGTAAGCTTTGAATTAATCTACCTACCAGGTGACCGTGATGCGTGGTCGAACAGCCCGCTTCTACGCTTTCTTGTCGATTGCAGCAGCAGTCGTCACTATCGCTTTAAAGTTTGGGGCTTACCTATTAACTGGGTCAGTAGGTCTGCTTTCAGATGCAATTGAGTCGTGTGTGAATCTCGTAGCAGCACTGGTGGCGCTATGGGCATTAACTTATGCTGCCAAACCAGCCGATGCAGAACACGCTTTTGGGCATTCCAAAGCTGAATACTTTTCCAGTGGTGCAGAAGGGATGTTGATTGTAGTGGCAGCAATCATCATAGCAATCGAAGCTTGGGGACGCTTGTTGCATCCAGAACCGCTAACGCAGATAGGATTAGGATTAACGCTCTCACTTTTGGCAACGGCAGTCAATGGTGTTGTGGCTTTTGTCTTGCTGCGGGCGGGACGACGGTTACGTTCGATTACGCTCAGGGCTGATGCTCACCACCTGTTTACCGATGTGTGGACTTCAGGTGGTGTAGTACTCGGAATTTTTCTAGTCAAGGTAACAGGCATTCTAGTGCTTGACCCAATTATCGCTCTGTTAGTAGCAGCAAATATTGTCTGGACAGGATTGAATTTGCTGCGAGAAACTGGTTCGGGGCTACTAGATGCTGCCTTGCCCAAAGAAGAAATTGACATAATTTCCACAATTCTCAACGAATACAAACGCCAAGGTATCCAATTTCATGCGCTACGAACTCGCATTGCTGGAATGCGTCGGTTTGTTTCCTTCCATATTCTTGTACCTGGAGTTTGGACAGTACAGCAAGGGCATGACTTATGCGAGGCAATTGAGCTTGCTATTATCCAGGCATTGCCTCTAACCAGTGTAACAACACACTTAGAACCTTTAGAAGACCCTACCTCTTGGAACGATCTAGAGTTGGAGCGAACTCAAAAGCAGCAGGTGGAAAATAATAAATAAGCTGTCGCGCCTTTAATTTGCACATCTTTTCGTGTTGTCGTAGAGACGCGATTAATCGCGTCTGTACAATAGAAGGTCTAACAATTCTTCGTAAGACACTGCTTATCAAATGGGTAGTTCAATAACGAATTCTAAACCTTCACCTAGCGTTGAGTGATAATATAGTTTGCCATAATGATTGTTAACCACAATTTGATAAGCAATCGATAAACCTAGCCCTGTTCCTTTACCTATGGGTTTCGTTGTATAGAAAGCATCGAATATTTTGGTTTGCTCTGTTTCATTAATTCCTGCTCCATTATCTGCAATTCTGAGAATAACTTGCTCTCCAATTACCTCTGTTTTAATCCGAATCACACCAGGATTTTGGGCAATTTCCTGAAAATTATGATTTTTCTGTGTTTCTTCAATGGCATCGATCGCATTACAAATCAAATTCATAAAAACCTGATTAATTTCACCTGGATAGCACTCAACCAGCGGCAAATTTCCATATTGTTTGATTAGTTGAATAGCAGGACGATGAGCATTTGCCTTGAGTCGATGACCAAGAATTAATAGTGTATTTTCTAGTCCTTCATGCAGGTTAGTCAGTTTCTTTCCTACCTCTCTATGGCGAGAAAACTTATTCAAGGATGAGACAATTTCGGTAACGCGATCTGTACCAATTTGCATAGATTGGATAATTTTAGATATATCATTTAATAAATAATTCAAATTGCTTTTTTTGATTGCAGTTTGAATTTCATCAGGTGGATCTGGCAGATAGTTTTGATAGAGTTTGAGTAAATCAACTATCTCCCAAACATACTGTTCCAAAAAATTTAAATTACCAGCGATAAAATTGATAGGATTGTTCACCTCATGGGCAATTCCTGCTGCTAGTTGACCTAAGGTTGCTATCTTTTCTGCTTGAATGAGTTGGGTTTGGGTTTTTTGAAGTTCGACGTTTTTGGCAATCAAAGTTTTCGTCAAATTTTTGAGCTTCAGGTGATGTTCGAGCCGAACTAATACCTCTTCATGTTGAAAAGGTTTGGTAATGTAGTCTACAGCTCCTAATCGGAATCCTTTCACTTTTTCGGCAGTTTCGGAAAGGGCAGTCATAAAAATGACAGGAATATCCTCAGAGCGAGGATCGTTTTTTAGATGTTGGCAGGTTTCAAATCCATCCATACCCGGCATCATCACATCAAGCAAGATTAAATCGGGCAAACGATCGCTGTTTAATTTCTGAAGGGCTTTTTCACCGCTGCGAACTGCCCAAACTTCAAAGCTAGACTCATCCAAAAAGCTGGATAAAACTTGTAAGTTAGTAGGATTATCATCAACGAGTAAAATAATTCCTCTCGCAGGTTGGCGATCGCAAAAATGCTTTTGATCTGGTATTCTTACTGTCATACTGTTTCTACTTCATATTGATTCAAGAAACTGAGGATTACATCTTCGTCAAATTGCCTTGCTAGTTGCCGCAGTTGATTAGCAAAGGTCGCAAAAGTCGGATCTGTTGCCTCTAGTCGGTCGGCCCACTTGAAAATGGCATTAAAGTTACCTATGTTCGCTAATGCGATCAGTTCTTGCAACACTTCGGCAGCGGGAAAAATCAATAAATCTGATTGGCTATCCGTTGTAGCCGAGTTATTAGTTATTTGTTTGTCAGACTCAGACTGCTTGTGAATCCATATCAAACCTAAATGGCGTTCTAATTGTTGTAGTAATTCATCTGCCTGTACGGGTTTGCTGAGAAAGTCGTTACCGCCTGCTTGCAGACTGCGATTTCGGTCGGTTTCAAAGACACTAGCAGAAGAGACGATAATTTTGATGTCTTGGATATCTGGGGTGCGACGCAGACGTTGAATCAATTCAAAACCGTCCATTTCTGGCATCAGTAAATCTGTAATCACCAAATCTGGTTTGAGGGCGATCGCTTTTGCTAAACCTTCTTGACCGTTGGTAGCTTCGGCTACATTGAAGCCCAGTGGTTGCAGCAGGTTTGTAATGACTGTGCGATTCTCCCAGCGATCGTCCACCATCAAAATCGTGCGCGGACTATCCTCAAATCCAATAATTTGTCTTGCTGATGCAGCCATTGCTGACTGTACCCATTCGCTGGCTTCTGGTATTTCCAACTCAAACCAAAAAGTGCTGCCTTGACCAACCTGACTTTTGACATGGATATCGCCACCCATCATCTGTACCAACTGGCGAGTGATGGCTAAACCCAGCCCTGTGCCTTCGGTCTGACGCTTTTTCTCGCCTACTTGCTCAAATGGCAAGAAAATCTTGCTCAATTCTGCTGCTGCTATACCAATTCCTGTATCTGCAATCCAACAGCGAATGCAGTATTTCTGCGTCTGCCCTTCACACGAAGGTAGAGCGATCGCTTCAATTTTGAAAGTGACTTGACCCTCATCTGTAAATTTAATGGCATTCCCCAGCAGGTTCAACAGTACTTGACGCAACCTTTTGACATCGACATGAACTCCTGTAGGTAAATCATCCGCAGGTTCATAAACAAACAAAATATCTTTTTGTTCTGCCCGAATTTGGCAAATTTCCGCAATTCCTTGCAGAAAAGACGGAAAATGAGCGTCATGGGGATGCAGTTCTAATTTGCTTGCTTCAATTTTCGACAGATCCAATATGTCATTAATTAAGGTGAGCAGATGAGAACCACATTGTTCAATGATGTTGACATGATATTGCTCTCGTTCTGGTAAACCTTTGGAACGCAGCAAAATTTGAGCGCAACCCAAAATGCCATTCAAGGGTGTTCGCAGTTCGTGACTCATGTTGGCTAAAAATTCGCTTTTGGCGCGGTTTGCTGTATCAGCCGCTGCTTTAGATTTTTTCAGCTGTGTTTGTTCAAATGCTTGCACTTGCCACAAGACAGTAATCATGGTAACTGTCAGTCCTCCTACAATGAGGGCGATCGCATCGAGGAATTGCAAACGAGATTCAATATTT
This sequence comes from Dendronalium phyllosphericum CENA369, assembly GCF_016056275.1. Lineage (GTDB taxonomy): Bacteria > Cyanobacteriota > Cyanobacteriia > Cyanobacteriales > Nostocaceae > Dendronalium > Dendronalium phyllosphericum. Next base: position 9,046 of record NZ_JAECZA010000133.1, read on the forward strand.
TGGCGCGGAATCACCAAAGCTAAAGACCAATTAGCTTCTTTTAATGGAACATAAGCAACATATTTTTTAGTGCCGTCAATTTCCATCAACTCAATTCCCTGTTGTTTGTGTACCATCTGCTGGGCGATCGCATTTAAATTACGATCTGCGATTTTTAGCAGACTAGGTGCAGGTTTTTCTACCGTTGACATTAAGGCTGTGTCCGGATGGACGATTGCTTGTCCTTGGGAATTGAGGGCGAAAGCATAGCTTTTCTTGCCGTAGCGCAGCGAGTTGACAACCTTAGTAATGCGATCGACTTTCACACTGCCGTGAAAGACTCCAATTGGCGAACTATTAGTCCCAGAATTGGGCCATATTGGGGTGGCGATCGCAATTAAAGGAATTCCTGTAGAACGGCTGATAAAAGGATCGGAAATATTGCTTTGTCCTGCTAATGCTTTTTGAAAGTAGTCTCTGTCCTTAACATTTTTGTTTGACCGACCAACCTGAGTATTAGAAAACGAACCATTCAAAATAGTTATTTGAAAAAAGAAAAATTCATCGATCCGCTTAACTTCTGCCCGTAAATATGGTTCTGCTACAGACCAGTTCAAGGAACGTACAGTTGAAGTATTAGCGAGGGTTTCTACCTCCACCTTGCGGACGTGTAACCACTCTTCAATTTCATTAACTCCTCTTTGCACCTCTTGAAAAGCACTTTGTTTCAAATCTGCTAGCGCCATGTTGCGAGCAGCTAGATAGGTACAATAAGCGGAAATACTTACAATAATAGTCGTGCCACCAAGAATAAATCGAATCAATAAATTTTGTAAGTAATTTTTGTTGTTATAGCATTCCGAGGGACTTGAGCTAGACCCGATCAAAAGCTTCATACTTTGAAAACTGCATCAGTAATAATTAGAAGGCTATTTTTAGATTGCCCAAGAAATTATTAATAATTAAAGCTTTTGTAGTAAAGTTCAGCCCTGGTTTTATACAACTTAAATGCTCGTTAAGTTAATAGACAATTGAAGTGGAGAAACTAATAAGCTAAAGCGCATTTAATTTTCAGAAATATTTATAGTGGTTGTTGACCGCTGACTGTTGACACTCAACAGTCAACTTTGGTCAAGAATAGGGTGTGGGGTGTGGCGCAACGGGTGTAGTGAAGACTGCATTGGAAGAGGCTTGGAACCCCCACCAATACTATCGTCTTGAAAAGCTTAGGATTGTATCCCAAGGGTGGTTGGGGCTATCTCTTCCCCCACACCCCACACCCTACACCCTACAC
>NZ_JAECZA010000134.1 GCF_016056275.1 Dendronalium phyllosphericum CENA369
TATCTGTATACTTCTAACTTGAAAGTGCTGAGTGCTGAGTGCTGAGTGCTGAGTGCTGAGTGCTGAGTAAAAATACTAGTCTCTAGTCCCCAGCCCCATTTTCATAGCCATGCATGAAAATTTTTTCATCGAGACTGCCTTCTGCCTCCTGCCTCCTGCCTCCTGCCTCCTGCCTCCTGCCTTCTACTTATCCCAAATCGGCAATCATTAGTTTTTTGCTCTTTTGAATTTTAGCTTCAGTTGCAATTCATCTTTAATACGGTTAAGAATAGAAGTTTCATCAAGGTTTGCCAAAATCTTAGCGATCGCAACTTTTGGCCCATCATTTCCCCAAGTTGCTCCATTGGCTAAGTAAACCTTGGTAACTTGTCCAATACCATAAGAAGAAACACCAGCTACCCCAGCTTGAGTGAGTGCCACCGATATATACGGGCCAAGAGTCGCCCCAGCAGTGGCAGATGCGGAGACTCCAAGTAACGTTTTTAGCCCACTCAAACCCAAGTTTGCCAACAATTCGCTAACACCAATACCGCCCATACTCAAGGCGATTTTTTGTAGCAACTGTACTGCACCGCTTTCACTCATCGGAATGCCATAAAGTTTAGATAAACCCAGAATTAGGACAATATCAATGACTACACTACTGAGTATATCTACCACAGTCACAGGATTGAGAGCGATCGCAACTGCCTTAGTCATCACCGCCTTCCAAATCAACTGATTGGCATTTTGTTCTCGAATCATTAGTTTGCGCTGCACCAATTGCTCGTTTACGGTGTCAGCATAAAGCATGGTGTTAAGAGCAACCAAAGCTTTGCCCTCACGGTGCAGAATCTCCAAGATTTTCAGCTTCAGTTCCTCGACTTGAGCGCTACCTGTACGTAACTGCACTCCCCTACTACCATCGGGGCGAAGAATCGCCGTTTTGACCAGTGGCGATGCCGCAGCCATCACAATTTCTAGAGGTGTGACTAACTCCTTCACTCTTTCATCTCGGATTTTGTGGTAAATTGCCATCCGGTCGGCTTCTGGATACTGGTCTACTTTGTTAAACACCAAAACGATCGGTTTACCCGCTTCCCGCAACTGCGATAAGGCTTCGTGTTCTATCTTTGTCATATCGCCAGCAATTACAAACAGAATTAAATCTGCTTGCTTTGCCACCTGTTCGGCTAATGCCGCGCGAGTATCGCCATCTACCTCGTCTAACCCAGGAGTATCAATTAATTCCACCTGAGATTGACCGACACTAGGAAGAGTAACCCGCAAGGCACGTTCGGTTTCCCCAATTGCCTCCTCACTAATACTCCAATTAACTCGTTGGGCGGCGCGAGTGACACCATGCAAAGGCCCAGTTTCAAACACCGTTTCTCCAACCAAGGCATTAAGTAGAGAAGACTTACCCCGTCCTACCATTCCAAAAGCAGCAATCTGTACTACCATGCCGTCTAACTTCCCCAGCATAATTTCCAAATCTGCAATTTCCGCCTCTAAACCCGATTTTTCTTGGGAAGTCAGGTCGAGATTAGCTACTAAGTTGCGTAGCACCGTTTGTGCTTGTTTATAGTTAAGTTCTTTTTGAATGTCTTCAAAGCTGAAAATAGCACTATCTAGTTCTTCCTCCCAATTGTGAGAATTTGCATCAGTGTTGGCTGAATCGCTTTGATGAGGATCGGGCAAGGGCAAAGTCGAAGTCATATCAATTTGCAAGTTGAGATTTAGGATTTGAGATTGACCCCATTTCTTATCCTAGTTATTTTTAGCAGGCGATTGGGGAGCTGGGGAAGAATAATAACTTTTAACTCCTGCCTCTTGTACAGACGCGATTAATCGCGTCTCTACGACAACTGACTCCCAAAAAGTCATAAACTGAAAAATGCATCTATTAGCGTTAGGAATTTGACTAAATCAGCTGTGCGGAAAATTGTTATTGCCGGTAACTGGAAAATGTTCAAAACCCAGGCAGAGTCCGAAGAGTTTTTACAAGGATTTCTGCCCCACTTACAGGAAACGCCTGAAGAGCGAGAAGTACTGTTGTGCCCTCCTTTCACTGACCTCAGTGCTTTATCTAGAAATTTACATGGTAGCCGCGTACAACTGGGGGCACAAAATGTCCATTGGGCAGAATTTGGAGCCTATACAGGCGAGATTTCTGGGCCGATGCTGACAGAAATTGGTGTACGTTATGTAATTGTCGGCCATAGCGAACGCCGACAATACTTTGGTGAAACGGACGCAACCGTTAATCTGCGCCTCAAAGCTGCTCAAAAGTTTGGTCTGACTCCGATTTTATGTGTAGGTGAAACTAAACAACAACGAGATGCTGGGGAAACTGAGTCACTGATTATCAGTCAATTAGACGAAGGGCTGATAAATGTGGATCAGGAAAATTTGGTAATTGCTTACGAGCCGATTTGGGCAATTGGTACTGGTGACACCTGTGAAACAAACGAGGCAAATCGAGTCATTGGCTTGATTCGCAATCAGTTAAAGAATCCCAATGTACCAATTCAATACGGTGGCTCGGTCAAGCCAAATAACATTGATGAGATTATGGCTCAATCAGAAATTGATGGTGTTCTGGTAGGAGGAGCGAGTCTGGAATCAGAAAGTTTCGCCCGAATTGTGAACTATCACTAATCTCATGTATGAGGAGTCAGGAGTTAGGAGGCAGAAGCCAGGAGGCAGAAGGCAGGAGGTACAAGGTAGGAGGCAGAAGTCGCAAGTCGGAGGTCGCAAGTTATTCTCCCTCACTCCCTCATCCCCCTCATCCCCCTCATCTTCCCCTATGGGCGTTCTTCAATTACACGGTCAATTAAACCATATTCTTTCGCCTCTTGGGCAGACATGAAAAAGTCGCGATCCATGTCTTTTTCAATTTTGGCTATAGTTTGACCTGTGTTGCCAGCATAAATCTCGTTGAGCTGGTGACGAATCCGCAGAATCTCTCTAGCTTCAATTTCGATATCGGTTGCTTGCCCACGAGTGCCGCCAGAAGGCTGGTGAATCATAATTCGAGAATGGGGCAATGCCATACGTTTGCCTTTAGTACCAGCAGACAGTAGAAAAGACCCCATAGAGGCAGCTAGACCCACACAAATGGTCACTACATCTGATTTGATGTGTTGCATGGTGTCAAAAATAGCTAAGCCAGAGGTAACCATACCACCAGGGGAATTTATGTATAAATAAATATCCTTACCTGGATCGTCTGAATCCAGATACAGCATTACGGCAATAATTTGGTTAGCAATTTCATCATCAATATCTCGTCCCAGGAAAATAATCCGTTCCCGGTAAAGGCGATCGTAAATGCTTATCCAATCTGTATATTGCCCTCCGGGCATCCGGTAAGGAACTTTAGGAACGCCTATAGGCATTTTCGTTACTCCGTTTAAATTAATTGGGGATTGGGGATAAGAGAGCAGGGGAGCAGAGGAGCACAGGAAAATACCCAACTCTTTACTCAGCACTTCCTTGTACAGACGCGAGCGATCGCGTCTCTCAGCACTCTTTAGAGGACACTTGCAGGTAGTGGAGGATTGGCTAGTTCTTCTTTCTCAAAAACTCTGTCAATCAGACCGTATTCCTTGGCTTGGTATGGTGTCATATAGAACAGCCGATCCATATCTTTAGTAATTTTTTCTGGAGGCTGTCCGGTGGTGCGACACAGAATATCAACCATTGAGGCTTTATTTGCCAAAACTTCCTTCGCCCGAATTTGAATATCCGTTGCTTGACCTTGGGCGTAGCTCTTGGGCTGGTGCAGGATAATGGTGGAGTGGGGCAAACTGGCGCGGCAACCTTTTGTGCCAGCACTGAGCAACATTGCTGCCATACCCATTGCCGAACCAAGGCAGATGGTGTAGATGGGGGGCTTAATGTATTTTATAGTGTCAAATATGGCAAAGGCTTCGGTTTCAAAGCCAATGGGATCGCCACTATAACCGGAAGTGCCGGTCGAGTTGATGTAGATTTTAATCGGCTTTTCGGGGTCGTCGGACTGCAAGTACAGCAGTTCGGCCACGATTAATTCCGTGACAGCAGGAACCAGTGGCATTCCCAGATAGACAATTCTTTCCTTTAATAATAAGGAAGGCAAATCTGGCGGCGGTGTCCGGTAGAAATTATCGCCGTAATAGGGGGCTTGAACAGCCTTGATGGGGGAAATGTCCATAGCAACTGATCGCCTGAAATTATGCCGTTAACTGTAATACATCCTAGCGTGATGCTAGCTCTGTTCAAGTTCGGATTTCTCCCTATTGGGCCAAGAACTGAGCATCTGCCAATGAGTGGCTACTAAGATATTCTGAATATATTATCCGAATTTCTCAATGGATCTATATTAGGTAGGTTTTCCGTAGCGCTAATGTTGCGTTTTGAAGTTATTTATAAATATGTCTATCCTGAGTAGGAAGTTTAGGTTATGAAAGTTAACTTGCAGCCTGTTCTGAATGATGCTAATTTGGACGCGAATCAACCGAGCAGTCAACGACAGTTGGCGATTTCGATTTCGGCGATCGCCCAAACTCAAGACCGTACTGTTCCCCTAAATTTATGTTTAATTCTCGACCATAGTGGTTCGATGAATGGGCGACCGCTAGAAACTGTCAAAAAAGCAGCAACTCAGTTAGTTGACAGACTTAATCCTGGCGATCGCCTAAGTGTTGTTGTCTTCGATCATCGTGCCAAAGTCTTAATACCCAATCAAGTTATCGAAGAACCAGAGAAAATCAAAAAGCAAATTAACCGTTTGGCTGCCGATGGTGGGACGGCAATTGATGAAGGTTTACGCTTGGGTATTGAAGAGTTAGCAAAGGGCAAAAAAGAAACTATTTCTCAAGCCTTTTTATTAACTGATGGCGAAAACGAACACGGTGATAATAATCGCTGTTTAAAATTTGCCCAGTTAGCTGCTAGCTATAATTTGACTTTGAATACTTTGGGTTTTGGGGACAATTGGAACCAAGATATTTTAGAAAAAATTGCTGATGCGGGTTTAGGTACTTTATCTTATATTCAAAAACCCGAACGCGTCGTAGATGAGTTTAGTCGCCTGTTCAGTCGGATGCAAACAGTAGGATTAACTAATGCTTATTTACTATTTTCCCTGATGCCTAATGTCAGACTAGCAGAACTCAAACCCATCGCCCAAGTTGCTCCAGACACAATAGAATTACCATTGCAACAAGAAGCGGATGGACGCTTTGCAATCCGCTTAGGAGATTTAATGAAAGATGCGGAGCGAGTGATTTTAGCTAATATTTATCTAGGACAATTGCCTGAAGGTAAACAAGCGATCGCTAACGTGCAAGTCCGCTATGACGACCCCACCCAGAATCAAATCGGGTTATTTACAGCAAATATGCCCATTTACGCTAATGTAGTCAGGACGTACCAACCAAACCTCGATCCTCAAGTGCAAAAATCTATTTTGGCATTAGCCAAATATCGCCAAACTCAATTAGCCGAGACAAAATTGCAACAAGGGGATCGAGCTGGGGCTGCTACCATGCTGCAAACAGCTGCTAAAACTGCCCTACAAATGGGAGATACTGGTGCAGCAACGGTTCTACAAACTTCTGCCACTCAACTGCAATCTGGGGAAGAATTATCCGAAAGCGATCGCAAGAAAACCAGAATTGTCTCAAAAACTGTGTTGCAAGATACTCCTCCCAAATGAAAGTTCAATTGCTCTGGTCGCTAAATGATACAAATATTGATGCGGCACAATTAAATAACCAACGTCAATTAGCTATTTCAATTTCAGCGGTTGCTGGCGAACTCGACCGACATTTGCCACTCAATTTCTGCTTGATTCTCGATAAAAGTGGTTCCATGCATGGGCAACCAATTCAAACTGTGATTCAAGCAGTGGAGCAATTATTGGATAGGTTACAACCAGGCGATCGCATTTCCGTTGTCGCTTTTGCCGGTTCTGCAGAAGTGATTATTCCTAACCAAGAAATCCACAACGTTGAAAGCATCAAATTGCAACTCAAAAAGAAATTAAATGCTAGCGGTGGCACGGTAATTGCTGAAGGTTTACAACAGGGAATTACGGAATTGATGAAGGGGACAAGAGGAGCTGTTTCCCAAGCATTTCTGCTTACCGATGGGCATGGTGAAAGCAGTTTGAAGATTTGGAAATTGGAGATTGGTAAAGATGACAATAAGCGCTGTCTCGAACTTGCCCACAAAGCAGCTAAAATCAATTTGACGATTAATACTCTGGGATTTGGTAATAGCTGGAATCAGGATTTATTAGAAAAAATTGCTGATGCTGGCGGTGGCACTTTAGCTCATATTGAGCGCCCAGAAGAAGCAGTCGAACAGTTTAGCCGTTTGTTTAAGCGCATTCAGTCAGTTGGGTTAACCAATGCTTACCTATTGTTATCTTTAGTACCCAATGTCCGACTAGCAGAACTCAAACCTATCGCCCAAGTTGCCCCAGACACAATAGAGTTACCCGTACAACAAGAAGCTCATGGAGGCTTTGTTATCCGCTTAGGAGATTTGATGGATGTCGAACGGATAGTTTTAGCGAATATTTATCTGGGACAATTGCCAGAAGGCAAACAGATAATTGGGCATCTGCAAATTCGTTATGACGACCCAGGAGAGAACAAACAAGGTTTACTGTCCCCGATGATACCGATGTATGCAAATGTGGTGCGGACTTATCAACCTGCGGTAGATCCCCTGGTGCAACAATCTGTTTTGGCATTGGCCAAGTATCGCCAAACCCAGTTAGCAGAAGTGAAATTGCAACAAGGCGATCGCACTGGTGCAGCTACAATGTTGCAAACTGCTGCTCAAACCGCTTTACAAATCGGAGATACTGGTGCTGCAACAGTTTTGCAAACTTCCGCCACTCGCCTGCAAGCTGGTGAAGAACTTTCGCAAGCAGACCTGAAAAAAACTCGGATTGTCTCAAAAACTGTTTTACAGCAATAGCCTTTAAAAAGGATAATCCGAAATGAAAACCAGTGGTATTCATCATATAGCTATTATTTGTTCTGACTATGAACGTTCAAAAAAGTTCTATGTATAAGTTTTAGGATTTTCTATTATTCAAGAGACTTTTCGCGCGCAAAGAAATTCTTATAAATTAGATTTGCAAGTTGGAGAAAATAGCCAAATAGAATTATTTTCTTTCCCTAATCCACCTCAAAGAGTTGGCAATCCAGAGGCTTGTGGTTTAAGACATCTTGCATTTAAAGTTGATGATATCGAGCAAACTGTTTCTGACTTGAACAGGACTTACGCAACTGGCACAGCGCGATCGCTATTTTATAGTATTTATGTACTATATCCCACATTCCGCACCTAAAACTGGCACACAGAGAAAGCAGTAAGTAAATTCAGACTATTGGTAAAAATTGAGACAATAAAAACCGAGAAGTAAAGTTAATAGCCAGAATCAGGGTAGAAGTCAAAAAATAAATAAAATTAGCACTCTATAAGCTTCCATCATGAAAAGCTAAAAATAGTTGATGGGAAATAGTGTGAAAATGAATTCGCCCTTGAATATTGAAGTAAAAAATTTAGATCACCTGGGGATAGTAGCAGGAATCATTGATGAAATAGAGTTGGTAGACCAAATAAATAAAATACTGGGACAGCACCCGCAAGAAAAGGTAAGCGCGGGTCAGGCAGTTAAAGCAATGATATTAAATGGGTTAGGTTTTGTATCAGGAACGTTATATATGTTTCCTAAATATATGGATGGCTACGCCTGTGAAAATTTGTTAGGAGAAGGGATATTACCAGAATATTTAAACGATGACAGATTAGGAAGAGTATTAGACCAATTATATTTGA
>NZ_JAECZA010000135.1 GCF_016056275.1 Dendronalium phyllosphericum CENA369
GACAGGGACTGGGGACTGGGGACTGGGGGAGAAGAAATAGTATCAATATTTCCCTCATCCCCCTCATCTTCCTCATCCCCCTCATCTCCCCAGCCCTCAAGCGTTCGGCGTTTTATCGATGCTTATGTTCAAGAACCTTTTGATTTAAATACTGGCCCGTTGTTTAAAGCAAAACTGCTGCAATTGCATGAACAGAGATATGTGCTGCTCATCATTATGCACCACATTATCAGCGACGGCTGGTCGATGGGTGTGTTTGTCCGTGAGTTACGGCAAGCTTATACTGCCTTTGCCCAAGGTCAAACCCCAAACTTTGCTCCTTTGCCTATTCAATACAGCGACTACGCAAACTGGCAAAGAAGTTGGTTACAAGGAGAGGTATTAGAAACCCAGATCGACTACTGGAAAAATCAACTCAGTGATGTCCCCCCATTACTGGAGTTGCCTACCGATTATCCCCGTCCGGCATTACAAAGCTATGGGGGCGATCGCTTGCGCTACTCCCTACCACCTAACTTAACTCTTGCCATTAAAACTTTAAGTCAACAGCAAGGGGCAAGTTTGTTTATGACTTTATTGGCAGCTTTTAGTATTCTGCTTTCTCGTTACAGTCGCCAAGAAGATTTATGTATTGGTTCTCCTATTGCTAACCGTACCCACAGCCACACAGAAGGATTAATCGGCTTTTTTGTCAATACCTTAATACTGCGTAACCAAATCAAGTCTGAGCAAAGCTTTATCGAGTTCTTGCAACAAACTCGTCAAACTTGTTTAGATGCATACTCTCATCAAGATATTCCCTTTGAGTATCTGGTAGAAAAGTTGCAACCAGAACGCAGTATGAGCCATAACCCGTTATTCCAGGTCATGTTTGCACTGGAAAATAATGAAAGTCCCGACCTAAGTTTGCCAGGACTAGAGATTGAATGGTTTCCATTAACCTATCCGTTTGCTAAATTTGACTTAGCACTTCTAGCCATAGAATCTGATAACCAGTTAGATTTAACTTGGGAATACGCCACCGATTTGTTTGAAAAGAGTACTATCCAAAGGATGGCGGAACAATTTGAAGTTTTGCTGAAGGGAATTGTTGCTAACCCAAACCAATCTCTTAATACTCTGCCTTTGATGACAGCACCTGAACTTCTGCAACTACAACGCTGGAATCAAACACAAACTGATTATCCTCTCAATCAAACTTTGGTTGAAATATTTGAAGCTCAAGTTGCCAAAAATCCTAACAATCTCGCTTTGGTGTTTGAATCTCAAAGGCTAACTTATCAACAACTGAATCAAAAAGCGAACCAATTAGCTCATTATTTAATTCAAAATTATCAAATTCAGCTAGACACTTTAATCGGTATCTGCGTTGAACGTTCTTTGGAGATGATTGTTGGTGTACTCGGTGTCCTGAAAGCAGGTGGGGCTTATGTGCCGATTGACCCCAATTATCCTCAAGAACGAATTGGGTTAATGTTAGAAGATTCTGGCGCATCTGTATTACTAATCCAAAGTTTCCTTTTAGATCGATTACCCTTAGCTCAATTAGAAAACTCTCCTCAAGTAATTTGTTTAGATGAAGAAACTTTTGCCGAAGAATCAACAGATAATCCTAGCCTCCAAAGTACGCCCGATAATTTAGCTTATGTCATCTATACTTCTGGTTCGACAGGACGACCGAAAGGAGTAATGGTTGAGCATCGAGGATTGGTCAATATGACTTTGGCAGTTGAGCGAGTTTTGCAAATTCAACCCCAAAGCCGTTTGCTTCAGTTTGCTTCTTTCAGCTTCGATGCCTCAATTTGGGAAATTGCTACTGCCCTAGCCACAGGTGCTTGTTTATATATTGCTAAAAAAGAGACTTTGTTACCAAATCTTAATTTGGTGAACTTTTTAGGCGATCGCAAAATTTCCCATGTTACGTTACCTACTTCAGTCTTATCTTTATTACCACAAACAACCTTACCTAATTGGCAAATTGTAGTTACTGCTGGTGAAGCTTGCCCAACAGAATTAGTTACAAAGTGGGCAAAAGGACGGCGTTTTTTTAATGCCTACGGCCCAACAGAATCTACGGTTTGTGCAAGCATAGCTCTTTGTCATCCTAATGGAAAAAAACCATTAATTGGTAAACCTTTGCCTAATATTCGTATCTATATATTAGATGCTCACAATCAACCATTACCGCCAGGTATACCAGGAGAATTGTGTATTGCTGGGGTTGGTTTAGCACGGGGTTATATTAATCGTCCGGAATTAACCGCTCAAAAATTTCTTGAAGTGGAATTATTTGGTAAAGTTGAGCGAATCTATAAAACTGGCGACTTAGCAAGATGGAGAGATGATGGCAACCTGGAATACTTGGGTCGGATTGACGCTCAGATTAAACTACGGGGTTTTAGAATTGAACTCGGTGAAATTGAATCAATTTTATTGCAATATCCATCAGTTAAAGAAGCAATAGTCACCTTATATAAAACTGAGAGTAACCAGAGTTTAATTGCTTATGTAACAGGAATCACTACTGATTTATCTATTCAATTGAAAAGTCACCTCAAATGCCGTTTACCCGATTACATGATTCCTGCTCAGATTGTGGTAATCGATAAGTTGCCTTTAACTCCCAATGGCAAAATTGACCGTAAAGCTTTACCTGTTCCCAATGTTGTAATTGAAGGCTTATATGCAGCCCCACGCAACGAAGTTGAACAACAACTAGCGCAAGTTTGGTCTGCTGTACTCGAACGTCAAGAGATTGGGATTCATGATAACTTTTTCGACTTGGGCGGTCATTCTTTATTAGCAATCAAACTGCTCAATAATATTCAACAGATGTTTGAGCAACAGCTTTCTTTAAGTAGTTTATTTCAGAATCCTACTATTGCTCAACTGGCAGAACAACTTTGTAATAATGAGGTTCAACAGTCTCATCCCGATTTGCTTTTACTACAACCTCAAGGAAATGCAACCCCTCTATTTTTGATTCCTGGCGCAAACGGATACAGCTTCTATTTTCGAGATTTGGCAATCGATTTAGGCACTGAACGTCCAGTGTATGGACTTGAAACTCCAGGGCGAGATGGCTCTACTCCACTCCCTGACTCAGTAGCAGCCCATGCGAGTCAACTGATTGAGCTATTACACCAACAAAAAGCCAAGAGTCCATACATCCTCATAGGATACTCTTCGGGTTGTGCTGTTGCTTTTGAAATGGCTTCCCAACTCGAAAAGCAAGGTGAAAGGGTAGGTTTACTGGCTATCTTGGATGCTGGACTAGTTTCTAAATCTGAGTATTTAACTAATAGAACAGATATCGATTGGATCTGGCAAACAATTCAACGGATTGAAGCTTTAAAGGAAGTTTCTTTAGGTTTGTCATACGATGATTTAGCCGCTCAACCTAATGACCAAGCTAGGTGGGATCTGGCTGCCGAGTATTTATATCAACATAATATTTTACCGGAACACTCCACCCTTTCTTTACTCAAAACCAATATGAAAGTGATGAAAGTGCTAACGCTCAATTACGCAAATTATCAGCCGAGTCATCCAATTTCTGCACCTATTGTTTTATTCCGCGCTCAAGAAGTTAAAGAGATTGTTTTGCAAGAACTCCAAGCTTTTTCCGATCGCGATTTGCCTGATTGGGGATGGCAAACTTATACTCAAAAGCCTGTCAAGGTGATATCTGTACCTGGAAATCACGGTCGAATGCTTTATCAACCCAATGTCAAACTATTAGCCACACAATTACAAACCTTGATAGTAGATGAAGGAGGTTAGGTGGGTATTACTATGACTTACAGCAGTTGATTAGGCGGACATGATATCACGCCTCACATTTGTCTCCTGACAAGGGCATCACCAGATTGAACATCAAACCAGTGAATATCTTTAGCAGGCAATGCCAGTGTAATATCCTCACTACTCCACCTTTGGTCTGTTGGCAACAAAGCACGTATCGTAATTCCTTCGGTTTGTGAACCCTCAACTTTGACACTGACCAAATAATGCATACCCAAGTTTTCCACCAAATATACTCGCCCTTGGATAGTCTGAGTATCGTTTGGTTGAGCAATACGGACATCTTCTGGGCGGATTCCTAAAACAATCTGGGGTGGTACAGTTGGGATATCTGGGAGAAGCACTTGGAAGTTACCCAGTATGGCGTATCGTTCTTTACAAGGTAAAGTCAACAAATTCATTTGCGGACTGCCAACAAATCCAGCTACAAATAGATTAGCTGGATGGTTATAAATGAGTTCCGGCGGGTCGAGTTGTTGGACATAGCCATCGTTGAGCAAAGCTACCTTCGTGGAGAGTGTCATCGCTTCTGTTTGGTCGTGGGTAACGTACACCACAGGCACTTTTTGTTCGGCAAAAATTTGCTTGAGGTCGGCTCTAACTCGTTCTCGCAACAGTGCATCCAGGTTACTTAATGGTTCGTCCAACAAGTAGACATCGGCATTACGCACCAAAGCACGACCGACCGCCACACGCTGTCGTTGACCTCCAGACATTTGACCTGGCTTACGGTTCATTAACTCTGCTAATCCTAAAACTTCTGCCACCTCTGCCACTCGCCGTTTAATTTCTGCTGATGGTACTTTTTTCAGCTTGAGTCCAGAAGCGAGATTTTCGTACACCGTCATGTGAGGATAAAGTGCATAGCTTTGAAATACCATCGCAATGTTGCGATCGCCTGCCGATTTATGTGTAACATCCACCTCTCCAATCTTAATCTGACCGCGAGTCGGTTCTTCAAGACCCGCAATCATCCGGAGAACGGTGGATTTGCCACAGCCAGAAGGGCCGAGTAAAGTGAGAAACTCATCGTTATCTACTGTTAAGCTAACGTCTTTGACAGGAACGACTTTGGAAGTATAGGTTTTATTCAAGTTTTTGAGTTCGAGTTTAGCCATTTTTCTAATTGTCAGTGGTCAGTTGTCGTAGAGACGCGATTATACTCTTACGAGAAGCCGCTCTTACGAGCGTCTACGCGTCTGTACAGAAGGCAGGAAGTAGAAGTATGGATTCTTAATTTTTAATTTTTAATTTTTAATTGATTTGTCTCCCTCATCCCTTGACAGCACCAGCAGTCAGACCTTGGACAATCCGGCGCTGGAAAAACAAAACTAGTAAAACTAGGGGTAACGTGCCGATAACAGTAGCAGATGCGATCGCACCATAGGGAATTTCAAAAACTGTCGCACCACCTAACTGAGCAGCAGCAACGGGAATTGTCTTCAACTCTTCACGGGTCATAAATGTCAAAGCGAAGATAAACTCGTTCCAGGCAAAAATAAAAGTGAGAATTCCAGTAGTCACTAAGGCGGGAAGGGTCATAGGCAAAACTATTTGCCACAGTAGTTGCAATGTATTGTAGCCATCGACCCTAGCAGAATCTTCTAAGTCTTTGGGCAATTGTTCAAAAAAGCTTTTAAGTACTAAAATTGTCAGCGGCAAATTGATAGCAGTATAAGGTATAATCAGCGCCAAATAATTGTTACCAAGTCTGAGGGCTTGGATAATTTCTAACAATCCTAGAAACAATAAAATTCCCGGAAATAAAGTCACGATGAGAATGCTGGCAAGGATAAATCGTTCGCCCCAAGGGCGTAATCGTGCCAGGGCATAGGCAGCAGGCGCGCCGATCGCTAAAGCTAAAGCTGTAGAAGTAATCGACACAAAGGCGCTGTTGAAGATGTAGCGCCAAAATGGACGACGGGTAAATAATTCAATGTAGTGACTAAAAGTAAATCGTGTGGGGAAATAGACAGTAGGAACGGCAGCAATATCATCGTTAACTTTAAATGAGGTCAGCAATTGCCATAGGACTGGCGCTAGGCTGAATAACATCACTAATACAACTGCTATTAACAGTAAGATTTTTTTTACAGAAAACTTAGTTTTCCCTATTTGTTTTGGAGTTGAACTCATAGGTTAAATAACTCCTGATGTTTTGGCACGGTATTTATTAAGCAAGAAACTAGCGATCGCTACCGCAGCAATTAATATGAGAAATGTCACCACTACCAGAGCTGCTCCATAACCAAAATCTAAGTAACGCATCACCGTAGAGTAGATGTACAGCGAAACCACTTCTGTCGCACCACCAGGCCCGCCCCCAGTCATCACAGCAATCAAGTCAAAAATCCCGAAAGCTTGAGCAAATCGAAATAGGACTGCAATTAAGATTTGCGGCAGCAGTAGTGGCAGGGTAATATTGCGGAAGCTTTGCCAAGCATTTGCCCCATCGACTGAGTAAGCTTCGTAGAGGTCTTTTGATATTGACTGCAAGCCAGCCAACAGCAGAATACTAATAAAAGGTGTTGTTTTCCAAACATCAGCAAAGATAACTGCCAGCATTGCCAGTGTTGGATCTCCTAACCAGTTAATCCCAGTTTTAATCAACCCCAATCGCAGTAGAATATCGTTTACAATCCCAAACTGGTCGTTAAAAATCCAAGCCCATGCCAGCCCAATCAAAGCGGTTGGTAAAGCCCAAGGTAGAATAGCGATCGTTCGCAATATACCTCGTCCAAAAAACGCTTGATTGAGAACTAGAGCAATCAAGAGTCCTAGCAAGAGTTCTGAAAGTACGGATGCTGTTGTGAATGCAGTCGTCGTCCATAAACTCTGCCAGAAACGACCATCCCCCGCCATCCGCACATAATTGTCTAAACCAGAGAATACGGGTTGTAACTCCGTTGCCAAATTCTTAGTAAATACACTTAACCAGAATGCTCGTAAAATCGGGTAGCCAAATACAAACAACAACAGCAGCAATGCTGGTGTTAGTAAAATCCAAGCAGTTCTTTGTTCCCGACCTCGAAGTGTATGCAGATTTGTCATTTGTCAGTTGTCAATAGTTCTGAGTGCTGAGTGCTGAGTGCTGAGTTAGGAGTTAAGAGTTATTCTCTTTATCTCCCCCTGCCTCACCTGCTCCCCCTGCTCCCCCTGCC
>NZ_JAECZA010000136.1 GCF_016056275.1 Dendronalium phyllosphericum CENA369
GTGTGGGGTGTGGGGTGTGGGGGAAGAAATAGCCCCAACAACCAGTGGAACACAATCCTAAGCTTTTCAAGACGATGGTATTGGTGGGGGTTCCAAGCCCCAACCAATGCCGTCCACCCCCTACACCCTCTTCGTGACCTCTCCCCCAACCCCTCTTTGACGCGGAGAGGGAAGCCAAAACCCTAATTTCTCGTTGCTCCTCCCTTTCCCCGTGGGAAGGAGAGGTTCATCGAACTCACGTGTGGTTAGCGTTGTGAAACTGCTGTTGCTCCGGGATAAATTATGACTAAAGTACCATTTGAATCGTCTGAACCGCCGTTAATTGGCTAAGGTATTTTAAATTTAAACTTATAGCCGTAGTCACTGATGTTAGGACAATTGCAATTGCTCAAAGCCTTACAGCAACTGTATTTTTACTCAGCACTCAGCACTCAGCACTTTGCCATATTTGCTGATAATTTCATCGAAACTGCAATCATCAGCTTTAGATATTAATGATTGGCGTGTGGTTTCTGCTTGCCAACTGCAATGTAAAAACAGAACCTTCATCCAGCCTACTCTTAACAGAAATAGAACCACCACTACGCCACAATAACCGCTTCACAATTGTTAATCCCAAGCCAGCGCCGCTAAAATCTTCTGTTAATCCCGAACGTACGCGATAAAAGCAGTCAAAGATTTTGGGAATCTCGCTTTCAGCAATACCCATACCCGTGTCGCGGAATTCTAATTGGACATAATCACCTTGAATGCGCGCTCTTACCCATACCCGACCGCCATTAGGTGTAAACTTAATGCTATTATGCAGCAGATTAATTACGATCTGCTTCAGTCCACCTGTAACACACCAAACAGCTGGAAGTTCAGTCGGTACTGTGTAGGCTAACACGATGCCTTTTTCTTGCGCTACAGGCTGATATGTACTGACTACCCCAGGCACAATATCTGAGAGGTTTACCAACTCTAAGGTTGTCTTTTCTAAATTTTGCTCTAGATCCACCAAATCTAATAGACCTGTAATCAAAGTACTTTGGCGATCGCACTGCACATTTAGCATCTGCAAGTAACGTTGTCGCTGTGGTGGTTTGAGAGTAGGTGAATTTAAGAGCGAAAGTGCTGTCTTCATATGCGTTAGAGGTGTTCGTAATTCCTGACACATACCTCTTAAGTATTTATCTTTTAGTTGTTCCTTGTTGTGCAGTTTTCGATTTTGTTGCTGCATTTTGGCAAGGCGATCGCTCCGGCTTTGACGACTCATTTCATCCTGTCGCTGGAGTTGTTTTGCCAATAACTGATTTATCAGTGCTAGTTCGCAAGCAATTGGGTAAGTAAAATCAGCAACTGCAATTGGAGAAGTTGCTGGTGCGATCGCCGCTTTAATTCCGTCTAATACTTGCTGAATGACTCTTCCCTCCATCGCAGTCACAGCCAGCAAAGACGGAACTGAAACACCATTTGCTTTTGCCAAGATCCGCGCTTTACTTCTTTTGAGCGGTCGATGTGCCAAAATTAAACTGCAAAACTGCGGTGACAACACTATCAAAAAGTATTCCCGTTGTAGCAGTCTATTTGGTACTAGCTGAACATTGTAGTTAGCAGAAGAAATTAATCGATCTACTTCTGCTACGTCTGCTACTGTTCGAGTTTTCCCTAGCTGGCAAGTATAGATTGTAGCCGATGCCCCTACGGAAGATTGATAGCGTTTTAATTCGTCGTGCCAAATTTTTCCAGGTGGTAGCTTAACCCAGATAGTTGCGACGATCTGCTGCTCGATCAGTAAGTCTATTTGCGATCGCACTAATGATAG
The DNA here is from genome assembly GCF_016056275.1 of Dendronalium phyllosphericum CENA369. Taxonomy (GTDB): domain Bacteria; phylum Cyanobacteriota; class Cyanobacteriia; order Cyanobacteriales; family Nostocaceae; genus Dendronalium; species Dendronalium phyllosphericum. Next base: position 1,808 of record NZ_JAECZA010000136.1, read on the forward strand.
CAGAGTAGCAGGATTGAGAGGCAATGGTTGAGGAGGCGCTTCCATTCCCAAAGCCAATCGATAAATAGACAGATCCTTACGGGGAGCATCATTCATGAGTTAAGCACAACAAAGAAAAATATGGGGACTGGGGACTGGGGACTGGGGACTGGGTACTGGGGACTAGGGGACTAGGAGGACAAGAGTAGTAACTTCAGACTTATAATTAATCCCCAATCCCCAATCGCTAATCCCCAATCCCCAATCGCTCTTGTAAAGAGTCGCGTGCGTGTTCTCGATCGTCAAAGTGGATTTTTTCTGTGCCGAGAATTTGGTAGTCTTCATGACCTTTACCTGCAAGCAATACTCCATCACCGGGTTGTGCTTGTAAGATGGCGGTACGAATTGCAGTGGCGCGATCGCCGATTACTGTCGGCTTGACAGTTTCGGGAATTCCTGCCAAAACATCTTGTAAAATTCGTTCTGGGTCTTCGGTGCGGGGATTATCTGATGTCACCACTGCCACATCAGCTAAATCGGCGGCGATTTTTCCCATTTTCGGACGCTTGGTGCGATCGCGATCGCCTCCACAACCAAATACACAAATCATTTTACCAGGTATAAATGGACGTGCTGCTTTCAGCAAATTCTCCAAACTATCTGGAGTATGAGCGTAATCGACAATCACGCTAATATCTTGCTTGGGACTAATTTGCACTCGTTCCATTCTTCCGGGGACTCCGGGAAACTCAGGTATTGCAGATACAACTAGTTGTAAATCTAGCCCTAAGTGTAAAACTGTTCCGACTGCTGCTAAAAGATTTTCTAAGTTGTACTGACCAACTAAGGGCGAGCGAAAAGTTACATCACCTTTTGGCGTATGTAACTTGCCGCTAACACCATTAGGCTCGTAATTCAGCTCGCTCATCCATAAATCAGCGCTATTGTTGTTAACACTGTAACTCCAAACTCTTTCTGGGTTCAAAGCGGCAATTAATCGCTGACCGTAAGCATCATCAGCATTAATGATTGCTCGTCCTTTGAGATAATCGGGACTAAATAATAATGCTTTGGCTGCGAAATAATCTTCCATGTCGCTGTGATAGTCCAAGTGGTCTTGGGTGAGATTGCTGAATACCCCGACTTCAAACTCACAACCTAAAACTCGACCTTGGGCTAAAGCGTGAGAACTCACTTCCATCACTCCAAATTCACAACCAGCATTTACTGCTTCTGCTAGCTGTTGTTGTAGTTCCACAGCAAACGGCGTAGTGTGAACGGCAGTTTGCTCAAAACCAGCCCAGCGAGTGTAGAGAGTTCCCATCAAAGCGGTAGATAGCTGGGCTTTGCCTAATAGAAATTCAATCAGGTGAGTAGTTGTAGTTTTGCCATTAGTACCCGTCACACCCACCATTTGAAGTTTTTGGCTGGGATAATTGTAAAAAGCTGCTGCTATTTGGGCGCAGGCTTTAGTCATGTTGTTGGCGCTAATCACCACTTCGGAAGTAGGAGGGTTTTTCTGCACAGCTTCAGTTGAGACAACCGCCGCCACAGCACCCGATGCGATCGCACTCGGCCAAAACTCTCCACCATCTACTCGCGTTCCCGGCATCCCAATAAACAAATCTCCAGCACCGCAAGCATGAGAATTTGTTTTCAAGCCCTTAACTTCTGCATCCTCAAAACTAGGATGGTTAGGTAATTGCTCTACACTGTCTACGACTGCTAGTAATTCCCGCAATTTCATCTTGTGAACCTCGTCACACGCTTTCCTTGCGCCTATTCTGCATCATTTTTTTGATTGTTGGATATATACTTAGATAGCATTTGCTCCAACTGCTGCACAGTAGCACGGGGAGAAGGACGCGGCAAGGGTTGTTCGGCGATATCTTTCTCTGTGTCTGATAAATAAAGTACGGGTACTTCATACTGATAAGCGCCGAACCATTCATCACGAGTTGTAATATCTCGAATTTCCAACTCGAAACTGAGATTTGGAATTTTTTCTAGTTTTTCCTGCAAACCTTCACATAAGTGGCATCCAGGTTTACTGTATAAAATTAATCGCATTTGCATCCTTGGCGGTTCGTCAAGCGATCGCTATCATATTAAATCTTTACGCCATGTAAAAATAATTTGCTCGTCTGCCGGCCTAAACTCAATATTAAACTTATCAAATACAACTTCGCGCCCTAAAAGTAATTGTTCTCCACCTGTATTGCTTTGTAACCATGCAACAGGAGCAATCAAATTATGTCCATCAATTGTCATTTCCACATTGCGTAAAACATATTCAACTCTTCCACCTATAGTTTCTGCTAATAAAGTTGATTCGGCATCAGCTAAAGCATATCCTAAATCTTGTCCAACTTTAAATGAAATTAAACTTAATTCAGCACCAGAATCTACTAACATAGTTGTAGAAATTTCTATATTTCTATGCTTGAGGTATACATGATAATTTGGTTGCCAATCATGGCGGGCAACTGTGCGAAAGCGAATTGGCAAAATTTGTACAGAAGCAGTGCGGCGAGGGACTAGGTAAATAGCAAAAATCTGTTTGGAAGCATTTGCTAATTTTAAAACTTCTTGAAGATTTTCACTGTGAGCAATTAAGCCATTAGCATTGTAAGCAATATATTGATTTCGATATAAATCTAATAAGATTTTGCGATTAAGATTTAACCACTTCAACATTTGCTGACTTTCCTCTGGAGAAGGTATTCTACTCATAGATTTTTCAGAGCGTAAATTAATTAAAGAGGTCAGCATCCATTTCCTATGTATATATTCAATTAAACTTCATCCATCTTGACAACGTGAGAAATTGCTAAGTGGCAGTTAGCGTTTTAACATGGCGTAGGAGCAGCCTAAAATTAGCACTCAGGACTTAAGTTGTGGAACTGTACTTAATTCGTCATGGCATCGCCGAAGAAAGACAACCTGGCATCAAGGACGAACAGCGAAGTCTTACCAAAGAAGGGCGACAAAAAACTGAAAAAGTTGCCCAGCGGATAAAAAAGTTGGGTTTGCAATTTGATTTGATTCTCACTAGTCCCTTAGTACGCGCTCGTCAAACTGCTGAAATTTTGATCGCAGCTGGACTTAGTTCCCAGTTGGAGGAATCGCTCCACCTTGCCCCCGATAGACAAATTTATAGTTGGTTGGCTGAGTGGCTAGAACCGAAAAATTATTCCCAAAATACCCAACTTGCCTTAGTCGGACACGAACCTCCTTTGAGCAATTGGGCAGAAATTCTTCTTTGGGGGGAGGTCAAAGCCAGCTTAGTCTTGAAAAAAGCAGGTATGATTGGGATAAAACTACCAGAAACAGGCTCTGTTTTGGGTCGTAGTCAGATGTTCTGGTTGACACCACCCAAGTACCTGCTATAACAGTTTTTCAACGTTTCTCTAAGGATTGTTGTCAGCTCGGCTACTGTTATGGCGAAAATAATTTTCTGGTAAATTAGCTAGTCGGATATTTTACAAAGCAAATGGTGTTGCCATGATGGTGTGCGAATACAAGCCTGGATTAGAAGGCATTCCCGCCGCCCAATCAAGTATCAGTTATGTGGATGGGCAAAAGGGAATACTAGAATATCGTGGCATCCGGATTGAGGAATTAGCAGAGAAAAGTACATTTCTAGAAACTGCTTATCTCTTAATCTGGGGCGAACTGCCAAGTAAGGAAGAGTTGGAAGCGTTTGAGCATGAAATTCGCCACCACAGGCGAATAAAATACCGCATTCGGGACATGATGAAATCCTTCCCAGAAAGCGGCCATCCAATGGATGCTCTGCAAGCTTCAGCTGCGGCTTTGGGTTTATTCTACTCGCTTCGGGATTTACATAATCCTGCCTACATTCGGGATTCTGTAGTGCGCTTAATAGCAACCATTCCCACAATGGTGGCGGCATTCCAGCTGATGCGAAAAGGCAACGACCCCGTGCGGCCCCGCGATGACTTAGATTACTCTGCCAATTTCCTGTACATGCTCAACGAGCAAGAACCCGATCCTTTGGCAGCAAAAATTTTCGACATTTGCTTGATACTTCATGTCGAGCATACAATGAACGCCTCTACCTTCAGTGCGAGGGTGACAGCTTCTACCTTGACTGACCCCTATGCAGTAGTTGCTAGTGCCGTGGGAACTTTGGGAGGGCCGCTGCATGGAGGAGCCAATGAAGAAGTAATTCAGATGTTGGAAGAAATTGGCTCAGTGGAAAATGTCCGCCCTTACGTAGAGGAACTGATACAACGCAAAGCGAAGATTATGGGGTTTGGGCATCGCGTCTACAAAGTGAAAGACCCACGAGCCACCATCTTACAAAACCTAGCAGAACAGTTGTTTGCCAAGTTTGGGGCAGATAAGTACTATGACATTGCCCAAGAAGTGGAAAGAGTAGTCGAGGAAAAACTTGGTAGCAAAGGAATTTATCCCAACGTTGACTTTTACTCAGGTTTGGTGTATAGGAAAATGGGAATTCCCACAGACTTGTTTACACCAATTTTTGCGATCGCCCGTGTTGCTGGTTGGCTAGCCCACTGGAAAGAACAACTAGCAGAAAATCGGATTTTCCGTCCTACCCAGGTTTATAACGGTAAACACGACATTACTTATACCCCTATCGACCAACGTTAAGGGGATGAGGGAGATGAGGGAGATGAGGGAGACAAGGTAGACAAGGGAGAATTTCTGTTCTTATCTCCCCCTACTCCCCCTGCTCCCCCTGCTCCTCTGCTCCTCTGCTCCCCTGC
>NZ_JAECZA010000137.1 GCF_016056275.1 Dendronalium phyllosphericum CENA369
GAGACAGCCACACCCCACACCCCGCCCCAACGAAGCTTGGTGAAGTGGCATCCAGGATTGCGACTGCCTCACCGCTTGCGCGTCTACGTTCTTCCGTTACCTGTGCGTCAGTCCTCTGAATTTATCAAGTTTGGTTAACTTCATTATTTACTCAGATTCTTCACTTAAGTTTAAAGTGAGGCAATTACAAAAGAAGTTTGAGAGTAATTATGGCAGTTCATTATCGGGAAAGAATCATTACTCTTTGGTCAGTCTTTCTACTAGGAATACTGTTTCATACACAACTGGGTCTAATGCCGCTGTTTCACGGTTTACCCGTTGTCGAATCTCAAAGAGCCACAACCATCAATGATATTTCTGGAATTATGTGGTTGATGTTGGGCTTTTTTGTACTACCAATGCTGGCAATGATGGTCACTGCTTTTACTGATTCCAAGCGTTATCGAATAATTCATTTTGGTTTAACTGTCTTTTACAGCATCATGAACTTACTACATGTGCTTTTGGATCTCTTTGTCAAACCAGTTCTCTGGTATCAAATAGCTTTGATACTGTTTTTATTATTAGTAGGACTCTTATTGAATGTTACCGCTTTTCGTTGGATGCGTCTGCCATTAAAAGCTAATAAACAGCAAGAAAAACTGACATCTTTACACTCTTAGCTTCTGGTTGGACTTGAATAGTGCGGCTATTGAGGTTGGGAGCGAGAATAAATCCGTTTGCAATCTGAGAATTAGCATTGTCTTAGGACAAGATAAAATATGTGGTTGCTCAGAGATTTATAAATATTACAATCTAAAAATCTTATCTAGAAATCGTCATTTGGAGAATTTTTTAGACTCTTTGTTTAGTCAAAAAATTTCTCAATTTTGTCTGATGTAACCAATTTCTCTTTAACAATATTTTGTGGCATCCTCACCACAGACATCTACTAAATACAACAAACACTTAAAACGTAAACCCACAAATTGCTCATAGAGAGGGTTGATTTTACACAAAGGCGGAATATGAAAAAGAGTCCGACCTAAAATTTTCACAGTTCTTTCAAAAGGGCAATGGGAAGGAATAACTTTGCACAACAGTTTGGCCAGATTATAATCATGTATTTCTATGACTTCAAGCCGATATTTTATCTGGTTTAATAAACTGTTATTCAAACGAACTTTATTTAATAAGTTCATAAATCAAACTTCCTTCAATAAATATTTGCTCCTTTAAAAATACAACTATATCTAGAGAAAAACATAGTGTAATTACTAGACTATTCTTATCGTTTAGGAAAATCAATTGAAATATCAGTAATATTGCTTAATACTACTAGTTGTGCGTATAGGTTGTCCTTCGCTGGCGATCGCCTGACCCACGGTTATCATATTAATCGGGCTATTCAGCGCTCTTACTACTAATTCACCACGCAAATATTGACAGGTGTAGGCTCTTAAAAGAGGAAAGGGGAAGGCTTTTAAACCTTTACCTCTTACCCCTTACCCTTTTTCCGTCTGTCAAAAAGACTTTGGCAGACTACTACATCGGTTTGAAAGATTTCATTCCCAAAGGTTTCTAGAAGTTCCTAATGTAGCAAGTGGAACCAGGCTACCATCGGTAGTCAATCCCAACCACATGGTCTGTCGCGGTTGAATACATTGACCTGTTATGGCACATTGTTCTTCTTTTTGAGCGATCGCGGCAAAAGTAGCTCGAATATCCGACAGAGCAAGGAGCGGAGTGTGAGAAGATGATTCTATACGAGAGAGAGCATTTTGTTGCTCAACGTATTGCCAGAGAAGGTTTCGTATCAGTGCTTGATACCCTTGCTCTTTTGCAATCTCACGCAATCGTTCTTTTAACTCTGCTTCCAGTCGGATACTCGTTACTTGCATTTCCTTAATAGAACCTTGTTTGCGCGTATCCATAGCTGGTATATCTAAAAAAAATAAAAGGTGGACAATTTAATACTACAGATGTAGTATATAAATATTGTAATATAAGTAATACAAAAATCCCATGCTCCGCCTTCTCTCCTCAACCTTACGCAGCATAATGCTATGCCAATTCCATAAGAGTTTAGGCAGAGAATCTGTGCTGTTTGCGTTTGAGAATGCGTATCGTTTTGTCGGTAGAAAACCAGCCAGTGAAAGCAAGTTGACAGCTATTACTGGATGGCTAAATCCAGATCGAGCGATAAGAGCGGGAGGTGCAGGGCAAACCTGACACCGATATAGGGCAAAGAGTAGTATCCCCAAATCCCCGCTCCTGACAATCACCAGACGGGGATTATTTTTTGAGGAGTAAATTTTATGCCAGCGCAACAACAGAGTCAGCAACCACACATATTGCATAACCAAGTAGTTGTATTCTCCAAGAATTATCTTCCTCTGGCACGGATTAACTTGAAACGGGCGATCGTGCTACTGGTTACGGGTCAAGCAGAATCACTAGAGTTCGGTAGCACGAAACAATGGGAAGTGCGCTCTCCCAGTATCGTACTACAGATTCCCGAACAGATTCGTTTGACTAACAATAACCCTGAGCGGCATTGGAAAGTTCCAGCTGTGAGAAGCAAAGAAGTTTTCCGCCGCGATAACCACACCTGTCAGTACTGTGGTAGTACCAAGCGCCTGACGATTGACCATGTTATTCCCCGTTCTAAAGGTGGAACTCATACTTGGGACAATGTAGTGACAGCTTGCGAGAAGTGTAATTCAACCAAAAGCGATCGCCTATTGCACGAAATCGGTATGACGCTCAAGAGCAAGCCGAAAGCTCCAATTCACCCTGCTGTTGCCTTTGCAGAGCAGTTCTGGAAACAGCAGGACAGTTAGTGCTGAGTGCCATACAGCAAGCAGGAGGGTTTGCCGACCTCGGCGACCTTTCTGCGTCATAACCTTCTTGTGTCACTCTCCGGGAGGTAAATTTCTAGAAGCTTTCTTAAACTATTCTGTTGATTTGGTAACTTGTTTTCAAGCTGTTCGCTGGTTTAACCCAGAAGCAAGTTTATTGAAATTTAGATATACATAGCAAAGTAATCATTGTAAATTTCTGTATTAGTCATAACTGTGAGTTCTATTTGTTTTTGTTCTGCATCTATAGCCGGACTTGTGGCTGAATCTAAGCTTTCTTGAGGAATAAAATCACCACAGTATTCATTTGCAGGAACTGCTGCATTCATCTTTTGAGGATAACTCAATTTGAGATTATTCATGATAGTAATGAACTGGCTACGGGTGCGATCGCTAAATCTGGGATTGAGGCGTTTTTCTTCGCCAATGGTGGAAACTGTACGTCCTTTATAGTCATGAGCCGGATATACCAAAGTCTCCTCTGGCAAAGTAAATAAGCGTTGCGTCACCACATCATATAGAGTTCCGGCATCGCCTCCTTGAAAATCTGTGCGTCCACAACCACGAATAAATAAAGCATCGCCAGTTAATAAGCGAGTATTATCCACTAAATATGTTATGTGGCTAGCAGTATGGCCTGGTGTGGAAATTGCTTCAATGATTACCGATCCTACTTCGAGGATTTCGCCACCAACAAGGGAGCGATCGGCTTTTGTTACAGCAGGATTCTGGGGAACAATTACTTGACAACCTGTTTTTTGTCTGAGTTTACCTGCTCCTGTAATATGATCTGCATGAAGGTGAGTTTCCAGACAATAGCGTAGCTTTAATCCCAGTTCATCTAATGATTGCAAATCACGGTCAACTTGCTCTAAAACAGGATCGACCAGAACTGCATCTCCTGTTTGCCAATCGGCAATTAGATAAGTGTAACTACTGGTTTCTGGGTCAAAGAATTGACGAAATAAGAAGTTTGAGTGGGATTCAAAATGACGATTGCCTGTTTCTTTATCTAATAAAGGCATAGCCGGAATCGGACGTACACGCACTGGTAATGACTGCAACAACGTCTGAGATAATTTTTGTGCTTGTACGCGTAATTCTGGAACAGCAATAGTTTCCCACAAGTCGCCCTTGCGAGGAGTGCCTAAAGTATAAAGCAAAGTTGAAACTCGATCGTCTGCTGTATATAAAGCACCGTGGACATCTGCACTTAATCCTAAACCAATGGTATTGGCACGGATTAATCCCTGCGATCGCAAATTAGCAATTAGGGGATGAGGCGATCGGCGATAATCTGCTGCTACCCCTGTACAATTCACCACCCGCTGGACGTGTAAAACAGTATTCGTCTGGGTTTTACGCCCAAGTATAGTTACAGCTACGCCATCTGGGAATGCTTGATATTCTTGTATCCGTCCTGCGGAAATTGTGAGTTGACCAGAGTCCAGCATTTCTTGCACCACATCTGCTACTTTCTGAGCAATACGGTGACGGTGCACGTCCCAATAGGGTGTGAGATGACGCAAAAAACGCTGCTTTTCTACAGTTGGTAGTTTTTGCCAAATTTTTTGAGTAATTGGGCGTAAAGAATCAATTACGCCTCGCCAATCGTAACCTTGAGCAGTGGCAACTTTTACTTCGTCACGCAACCGACGCAACCAACCGCGTGCTGTGTTGGGTGAAGTTTCCAGAGAAACGAAAGTAGGATAAGGCTGAGATGCTTGATGTTTTAGCGGAAACAACCCTCGTCGAGACACTGCATAAATTTTGCCCCGATGTTGGCGATCGTGAAGAGATAAAACCATATCCACCATCGTCAGTCCTGTACCAATGAGCAATACCGACGCATCAGGGTCGATCTCTGCTAGGGCATCGGCTGACCAAGCATTCCGCCGATAACTTTCATTGTTACTATCTTGATGAATTGCGGGAGGTGCAGGCGAGTTTCCTAATGCTAACACCACTCTGTCAGCGTTAAAACAGCGACCGCTACGCAAAGAAATGATTGCACCGTTTTCTGCTGGCTCTATTCCCACTACTTCATCGGTCAATCTTTCTAGTTGGACATCAGTAGGTGCTGTAGCTTCGGCTTCTGCCAAAATTGACTGAATGTATAAACCATAAACTTTACGAGGTATAAAGCTACTAGCATTAACTTCTTCAGGAAAAAATGCAGCTAACTCGTTATTGTTGTACTGAAGCCACCGCAGTAGATGTCCCGGATCGCGAGCAAATGCACTCATGTTACCTGCCGAGACATTTAGCAAGTGACAGTTAGTATCTGTGCTGTAAGCAATGCCTTTACCAATTTGATGACTGCGCTCAATCAATTTAATAATCAGGGGTTGGCTGGCAGTTTTTAATAGATGTGTAGCAACTAGAGAACCACTAAAGCCTCCACCAACAATAACTATTGTGGTTGGAGTATGAGTAGTAAAAGAATTAGGCTTCATAGTAGTCTCGTATCAACAGTTACAGAGAACTTATCAAGTCTGTTTACTAGGAATAAATCTATTTCCAACCCAGCCAATATATTTCAGACTTGATATCATTTAAATTTTCATAATACTCTACTTTCCTATATAAAGTACACCATTACGCTAGAAAAACCGTATTTTTGATTAAATAGCTGTATCTTTAGAGCCAGAGAGTGTTAAACCTCTAACTGTTTAATATCTGCTTCTGTTGCTTGGTCTAGTTCGATAAACTTTGGCCCAGCAATGATAACTATCACCATCATTAATAGACTTGTCACCATAATGATGCTGACTACATTAGGGTCTTCAAAATTACTCGTTCCCACTAATAATGCTGCGGCAAAATTACGTTGGGCTGTACCGACTCCTAATACTCTTTGGGTATCAATACCAGGCCCGCCCAAAAGATAACCGACGCTAAAGGAGAAGATAATAAATACAGCACAAACAAAGATTGCACCTGTTTTTAATAAGCTAATAATATCGTTAGTGTGAATGAAGAGTCTGACTACTAAACCTAAAAGTAATCCGGCACTAGATAATTTAAATAAAATTGGTTGGATAACAGGAGCGATCGCCGCAAATTTAGCTTTGATAAATAATCCAATTACTAATGGGCTTACCATCAGCAATAATAAAGGTTTGCCAATATCCCAAGAGTTAATTTCCACACCTTGCACCACTAACGGTAGTACTATCGGCATATAAAAAATAGTGCCAAGCATGAGCAACATCATTAATCCCACAGAAAAGGCGATATTGCCCTTAACTATTTGAGCAAGTTTCGGCAAAGCTGGCGGGCCTGATGCTACTGCCATGACTAGTAAACCATCTTTTAGTGGTTCGCTTAGAGGAACTACTTGGACTAGCAAATAAATAAATAGTGGCACTAAGACAAAATTTGTCAGTAGAGAAAAAATGACGAGCCGAGGACTGCGAAGAGGTTCCCAAATTTGTTTTATCGTTAAACTTAAACCTGCACCCAACATAGTGCAAACAATAAATGTGAAAAGTGCAATTTTATCAGTTACTACTAATATTTCATTCATGATTTATGAGGGATTGGGGATTGGGGATTGGGG
>NZ_JAECZA010000138.1 GCF_016056275.1 Dendronalium phyllosphericum CENA369
GAGCGTTAGGGCGAATAAATGGTGTAAGTTTGAGAGAACATTTAGCAACCAAAAATCAGAAACTAGATACATTAGGGAAATAATTTATGGTAAAAAGAGAGCCATAAGTTACTGGGAAATAACTACCGACCCAGAAACCATGCCAGAGAATTCTACTTCTTTCGTAATGACAAATCTTCAAGGGAACCTGAAGAAGATTTTAGGTGATCTGTATGGATTAAGAACTTGGGTAGAATATGGTTTTCGGCAATGTAAACAGGAACTAGGCTGGACAGATTATCGGTTCACAAATTTTCAATATATTGAGAGATGGTGGGAAATTATTTTTTGTGTTTAGACAATGATTAGTTTAAACTCTCCAGCCTTTTTAAGCTTAAATAAATCTCGTAAAATTGAGGTTGAGAGACAAGAGACTAGTAATGTCGATTTTTCTAATCATCAACAATGGAATCATGAATGTGGATGGAAGAATGTTTTAAATAATCTGCGTCTTATTGTTCAACCACTATTACTATTTTGGTTGATTTATCCCTGGCTAGATATTTTCCCTAATTCACAGTTGTTACTGGGATTCAATCATTTAATTGCTGCCATGAATCAATTTAAACCTTGTTATGTTTCTGGATGATTTCATTTATTTACTACTTGCTTATTACGGAAAGTGACAGAAGAGGGGTATTAATAAAGCAGATATCTATTTGGTGTATTACACCAGTGCTTTATCCGCTCAACAAATTTCACCAAGTCTTGAGATAGTAGAATTGCCAGATAGCTTAAAAGTCCAAGCTGACTATGGTTTGACAGTACTCAAGGGTGCAAGTCCTGAAGGTTCACAATTAGCTAATTACATCCTTTCACCAACAGGGCAACAAATACTGGCAAAGTATGGATTTGGTAGTCCGAGGTTTATTCCCGAATCTCAAGGAGTTAGTGGAATTTTACTTGCTTTTTGTGTAGCTTTTGCCTTGCGCAAAAAGTTAGCTAACACTCTAGTGGGCGATGAGCGGCAATTATGCAAGAGGACGAGTAAACAAAACTTGATACATAAATAACCGCGATTGCGCCAGCCCTGAGTTGTTAATTCGGTGGCGCGATCGCATTGCACAAGATTATCTTCTAATCTTGGCAATAAGATTAGCTATTAGGAACTAGGCAAGTCACTCTCCGGTGGGATGTTATCGATGCTGAGTACCCACGGTATCCCTTTATCAACTGGAGAACTGACAGTAATTTTAGCTGTGTTTGTAAACTGTTTTAACTTGTCAGCAAAATGGGGAATAGCTTTCATAATATTGCGATAACTTTCCATATTGTGGCAAATCACGATCAATGTCAGGATGCCGCTATTGATTTGGAAATACCAATGGCAACTACATAATAAGATACGTGTTATTTTGTCGCACGCTAAGAAAAAGCTTTTTTTAGTTGCTTCTTCAAGTTGCCTGAACAGTATTTCACTCGCCCTTGTTGTTTGTTCTGAAGGTAAATCATCTGGAGGTAGACATGATTGATTCATAGAATTTTGACAAGCTTCAAAAATCAGGAAGCTGTGATTAAGATTAATATTGCCGATTCTTTGCACAAATATTGCAGAGAGATTCGGTTTTCATAGTTAGCATTATTGTTCTTGCGTGACAACCCAAAGCAAATCTAACCATAAGTGTGGATAAGCTGACTTAAGATTTGATAGAGGATCGCGCACCAAATTATTAGCATTTAAACAAACAACCTCAACTAATCCCACATATTCTGCTACTTCTCTAAGTAGGTTTTTTTCTGCTACTATCGCATTAATCAGTCGGTCAGGGCAATAAATTCCAATGTATCTTGCATGACGGATACATGTTTTGATATTCGCTGTTATTAAGTAAGGTTTAGGATTAATCACCTTCACATAACACTGGCGTAGTAATTCCCATACCCGTGGGTGAGTATGCTCGATAATTACACTAAATTGTTGGGCTAAGTCTTGTTCGGTAATCATTATTCTCTCCATTTCTGTAGGGCAAACAACTATAATGACTCCCAAGAGTTGCACACCTTGGTAAATACCTAATTGTGCAATAGATGTCTGCATCTGACTCTAAGTAAAAACGGTATTTTAGTGAGGGCAAAATTTACCTCACATAGCTATCATTGGTTGGTGGTATATTTTTCAAGGCTTGTATAACTCGCCTATCAAGCATCAAAGCCCAAATCAATTTCTAAAACTGTATTGAGGGTTAATTTTTACCAACCTAGTTGGTAAAAATTGAATATCAGATAAATCTTTTGTGATTGATGATTGGGGAGTTTTGAGTCATAACCAGCAGCCAAAAAATAATCTTCAGCAAAAAAAATTGCGATTCGCAAGGAAAATAGCAAAAAGTGTGATATTATTTGAATAGAGGGAATCAAAACAGCGAAAGCACACTCATGTAGTTAGAGCAAAAAAAATGATATAGACTACTAAATCATGCTTTCGCCTTGGCAAGCGTCATTTAATCCGCTACGGCTTTTAGGAACCCACAGTAGCTCAAGCCAATGAAGCAGGATAACGATCTCCGTAATAACTTGAAGTCAATTAGAATCCGTCTAGGCATGAGCCAACAAGATTTGGCCAATCTAGCTGGAGTTACCCGCCAGACTATTAGTGGTGTAGAGTCGGGACAATACGCTCCTTCAGTGACCATAACACTTCGTTTAGCGAAGGCCCTTGGCTGTCAAGTAGAGGATCTATTCTGGTTAGAGCGGGATTTACCCGAAATTGAAGCAGTGCTTGCCAAACCTGTTCCTGCTGGTCAGCAGACGCGAGTCAGTGTAGCTCGTGTGGGAGGGCAATGGGTAGCTTATCCCTTAATTGGCAAGGATGCATTTCGCCAAGATATGATTCCCGCTGATGGTGAAGCAGTTGCGGTGGTGAGGCAGTCCGATTTTGGGGGTTCCCACGCCACTTCCTTCAACGGGGGGAACCCCCGCAACGGAGTGGCTCCCCATGAGGAACTGCCGAAAGGGTTCCCCGGCATAAGCAAACTGGTGTTAGCGTCAGCGGTAGCGAGGAACGAGCGTCACCCGGAGGGTCAGCGACAAACAGATACAGATAAAGTTCGAGTTCGGCTCTTGGACGATAATCTAGACACACTTCACAACACCGTTGTGATTGCTGGCTGTGCGCCTGTGATTTCTCTGTGGGCGAGGGCCACCGAACGTTGGCATCCCCAACTGCGAGTGCAATTTAACTTTGCCAACAGCATGTCTGCATTGCACAGTCTATGCCGAGGTGAAGCGCACATTGCTGGGGTGCATATGTATGACCCCCAAACTGATGAGTATAATACTCCTTTTGTTCGAGATGTTCTGGGTGGGAGGGAAGCAGTTCTGATTAGCCTTGGTGTTTGGGAGGAGGGACTTTTGGTTAAGTCTGGCAACCCAATGTCAATCAAAACAGTAACTGATTTAGTGGAACGGGGAGCTACTATAGTCAACCGCGAAATCGGTGCTGGTACTCGTTTACTTTTGGAACAAAAGCTCGAAAAAGAGCAAATACCGTTTCATGCTGTCCAAGGTTTTGACCATATTGTTACAAGTCACCAAGATGTTGCCCAAGCAGTGGCATTAGGAATAGCTGATACAGGTATCAGCACGGCATCTGTAGCTACTGCCTTTGGGTTAGAATTTATTCCCTTACATCAATCAAGATACGACTTAGTGATTCTCAAGGAATATTTGGAAGAAGCCCCAGTACAGCAGTTGCTTAGTACTTTGGGACATCGAATGGTTCACTCACAATTTGAAATTCTCGGTGGCTACGATATCAGCAAAATCGGGGAAGTTGTAGCGACAGTTTAGAGTGGATTGCAGTTATGGTTGGTTGTGTGGTTTAGGGAAGAATGCGTAAATTTTAATTCCTGCTGCAACCACTCTGAAGAAACAGTGTGCTCGTGCGCTCGTGCTGAGTGAGGAGTAAAAACACAGAGTATTTTGTTTCTTTGATTCATAGCGGGTGGCGTGCCGCTCGTCGGTTACTCTTAGGTATAGAAAGGTACGGTGACGCATCAAAAAAAACCGTACATCTAAAGCAGTGTTGTCATTAGTCAGAACTAATGACAATCAGAGATTTCACAACAAATCGTATGTACTCAATACTAGATAGTTTTGTGGGAGAGCGATCGCCCCCAGTATGTATTACACATACCTTCAACGACGTTCTACATAAGATCACACCTGTAACTTGACAGTGTGAACGCAAAAGCGAATCAAAAGACCCACCAAACAAACAATTGCAGGAGACAAAACATCATGTCTGATAACAAAATTAGACAAATAGCTTTCTACGGTAAAGGTGGTATTGGTAAATCTACCACCTCCCAAAATACCCTTGCCGCGATGGCAGAAGTCGGTCAACGCATTTTGATTGTTGGCTGCGACCCCAAAGCTGACTCGACCCGTTTGATTCTGCACACGAAAGCTCAAACCACCGTGCTGCACTTAGCTGCGGAACGAGGTGCTGTCGAAGACCTAGAACTTGATGAAGTGGTACTTGAAGGCTTTCGAGGTATTAGATGCGTAGAATCTGGTGGTCCAGAACCTGGTGTTGGCTGCGCTGGTCGCGGGATCATCACCGCCATCAACTTCCTCGAAGAAAACGGCGCTTACAGTGGCGTAGATTTCGTATCTTACGACGTATTGGGTGACGTTGTCTGTGGTGGTTTTGCTATGCCTATTCGTGAAGGTAAAGCCCAAGAAATTTACATTGTTACCTCTGGGGAAATGATGGCGATGTTTGCTGCTAACAACATCGCTCGTGGCGTACTTAAATACGCTCACACTGGTGGCGTGCGCTTGGGCGGTCTAATTTGTAATAGCCGCAAAACTGACCGGGAAGATGAATTAATTAGCACGCTAGCATCTCGATTAAGCACTCAGATGATTCACTTCGTTCCCCGTGACAACATCGTGCAACACGCGGAATTACGCCGGATGACAGTTAACGAGTATGCACCTGATAGCAATCAAGCTCATGAATATCGGACATTAGCAGACAAGATTATCAACAATACAAATCTTGCCATTCCCACACCCATTGAGATGGATGAGCTAGAAGATTTGTTGATTGAGTTCGGTATTCTTGAAAGCGAAGAAAATGCTGCAAAAATGATTGCCGCAGCAGATGCCCAAGAAGAAGCTGCCAAAAAGCAAGAAGATGCGGAGGGTGAAGCACTAGAAGCACTCAAAAAAGGCAACGTCGAAATCGTTGCTGGTAGCTAAAGGAGGACGGCAGTTGCTTCACTTGGGGAGACCCCAAGACCGCACTGCCTCCAGAAGACAGGAGGTAAGAATTATTCTCTTTGTCCTCCTTGTCCTGCCATATCAATGACTTTTGTAACAGGTTTATTTTTTGTTTTCTCCTTCTCTTGATTGGTTGGCCATTTTTTCGGGAATGGGAAATTCTCTTTCTCATTCCCTTTTATTTCATGCTTGAAACACACAATAAAAATTCAAAATTAAAAACTGCGGAAATTTAAAACCCTGGTTTCCACATAAGTTTTCCAGATAAGGATCTTAAATCCTTTAGTTAACTCCTTCTACCTATTCTCATCAAATAAATGAACCCTACACCTAGAAAAATTAACGATTCGCTCAGTGAATCAAATGGTGACAATGAGCAACACAAGCAAAAGAAAAAAAAATCCTCCACACAATTACCCCAACCTGGAACCGCTCAAGGAAGTTGTGCTTTTGATAGTGCAATGATTACCCTTGTACCAATTACTGATGCTGCTCATGTAGTCCACGGGCCGAGTGGTTGTGCTGCAAGTATTTGGGGAAATTACAGCAGTCTTTCTTCTAGTTCGATGCTGTACAAGATGCGTTTTACCACTGACATAGATGAAAGTGATATTATCTTCGGTGGAGCTAAAAAGCTATATAAAGGCATTTTAGAATTACAAAGACGCTACAAACCTGCTGCGGTATTTGTTTACTCTACCTGCATCACTGCTTTAATTGGTGATGATATAGAAGGAATTTGTAAAGATGCTACCGAGAAAACAGGAATACCGACAATTCCTGTGCATTGTCCTGGATTTATTGGTAGCCAAAGTCTGGGAAACCGCGTTGCTGGTGAAGCGTTACTAGAACATGTTATTGGTACAGCCCAACCAGAGATGACAACAGCTTATGATATTAATTTGATTGGTGAATATAACATTGCAGGTGCAATATGGAATTTTCTACCGTTGTTAGAGAAATTAGGTATTCGAGTTTTATCAAAAATTACAGGTGATGTTCTCTATAAAGAAGTTTGCTATGCTCATCATGCCAAGCTCAACGTTATACTTGACTCAAAAACGTTAATCAATGTAGCAAAAAAGATGGAAAAAGTCTATGGTATTCCCTTTATTGAAGAGTCTATTTATGGTGGAGAGCAAATTAATCACTGCTTAAGAAGTATTGCTGCAAATTTAGAAAATTCTGATTTAGGAGAACGTACTGAAAAGCTAATTGCAGAAGAATCTAATGCTTTAGAAGAAAAACTCACTCTTTATCGTCTCCGATTGCAAGGTAAGCGCATTGTCCTTTCTGTTAAAAATTTCAAAAGTTGGTTAATTATCTTTGCATCTCAAAAATTAGAGATGAAAGTTATAGCTATCTGTACTCAGAATAATACTGAGTCAGAATTAGCTAGAATCAAAAGCTTGCTAGGTCAAGATGGCATAGTTTTAGAATCTGAAAGTCCTGAAGAAATCCTACAGGTAATTAACAATAATCAAGCTGATATTTTAATTACTGAGAGTCGGTATCTAGACACTGCTCTCACAGCCAAAATTCCCTTCCTAGATATTAATAAGAAACGCAACCATGCTTATGCAGGCTATACAGGAATATTAGAGATGGCACAAGAATTGTATGCCACTTTTTCCAATCCTGTGTGGGAGCAAGTACGCCAGTCTGTGCCGTGGGAAGTAGGAAGGGCAGGGGAGGCAGAGGGAGCAGGGGGAGCAGGGGGAGCAGGGGGAGGAT
>NZ_JAECZA010000139.1 GCF_016056275.1 Dendronalium phyllosphericum CENA369
CAGTTTACCGGACTGAGTGATTGTCAAGCCCGTGATGTCAAAAAGCTTGATTTTCATTTCAATGCTAGTTTCACTGCTTTAAATCTTGCCAAGCTCGATGCTCATCAACAGCAGTCTGCTCAAAAACCCTTGATCTTTTCTATGGCAAGTGTCAAGCGACGGGCACTCAATGACCATTTGCTCGACACCTTTATTTCAATGTTAGACCTCTCGCCAACTGTAATTAAATCCCATCCTAACTACCAAAACCTACGAGCTTACGGCGTTATTGCTGCTTAATTTTGTCCAGAGTATTGCTATTAAATTCAATCCTAAATATACCGAAGGAGAATACTTGATAATTCAAACACATCCATATAGTAAATATGGCTGTGATGCAATTTATCGAACTTACAATTATAGCGATGCTTGGGACAAATGTAGTTTAGAAAATATTGCTAATGATGATTCCAATTTTGCCATTAGAATTTTTCATGATGGAAAATTGTGGAATACTGGAGGTTTTACTGGAATTCGATATAATGTTTCCAAAGAACAATTATGGAAAGTTCACCCCGATTACAGAAATGCGGATGAAGAGATAGAAATTTGCAAATGCAGCTATTTGTATTTTGTCGGCAGAGATAATATTTTGACTTGTTTACAAGATGATTGCGGCAGAGAGATAACTTACTGTCCCAATTGTGATTACACTCTAGTCGCAGAAGATGATAATTATGATGATTGCGATGATGAGGATTTCGATGATTACTCTGATATACCTTCAGCTTGCGTAGGCTGTGCTAATTATGATGGTAATTTTTACGGCGAACATCAATTAATTTGTGCAATTAATCCTTATGGATGTGGTTCAGATTCCTGCTCTGATTTCACAAACTAGTCAAAACAATTTCAAAAAGGTCACTAAAAAATTCACAAATAGGCGAAGATAGCATTTCTTAAGAGAGTAATAGCTTCGCTTATGGTTTTTGAAAAACTCTACATTAAAAGAATAAGAAATGTCAAAAGATTTAGTAACTTATTATGGACAAACTGAACGCATTGACCAGCTTGTTGATAAGTATGGTGTATATTTAGAACAACTGAATAGAGAAACTAACTCTTGTTTCGCATCACTTTATCAACATACGTTTTGATGCAACAAGAATACAGTGCATCTGAATATTCAATGTCAACTGCTCTAGAAGATGCGTTGTGCGAATTAATTATTCCCGATAGTATTCCTCAAGACTTGTACGATATCTGTTCTCAACTTGAGGAATTGACTGTCGATGAAGCCGAGTCAATTCTAGAAGCATTACAGCATCAACTTAGGTGGGGCAATGCCCATAGAAACGTGAATCAATAGTTGATTTGTGGTGAATCCTTGGTTGATAAATGTTTACCACATCTTCCATTAAAACATCAAAAATCATGGAAACATATCTTGTTTATGTTGATGCTGTTCGCAACAGCAATAAATTCTGGTCAGCGAAAGTCGAAGGTACTCAAGTGACTGTTGAGTGGGGACGAGTCGGTTACAATGCCCAAACGAAAGTTCATTCCTTTAACAGCCATCAACAAGCTGTTCATAAATATCATAATCTCGTTTTTGAAAAGAAAAGTAAAGGCTACCAAGAAAGTCAGCCTCAGATTAATTCTTGCAGCGTAGTAGATATCAAAAGGGCGTTGCAAATACTCAGTACTCTCCGCCCTTATGTCGCCATTCGCAATTTTAATCCTGGATATATTGAGGCTCTAAACGAATACTTAAAACTTGTCCCTACACCCTTAGGAATGCAGATTAATCCTCACACTGTTTACCGAACAGTTGCTGATGTTGACCATCAAATTCAACTGCTTAGTTCTTTGCTACCTTCGCCTACTGTCGTTGTTGGGCAGAATAAGAAAGAAGTACAGAAAGTTGAAGTGCAAATGGTTAGTCTGAAGTCTATCAGTAAGAATTTCTGGCGAAATATTTAAAATCAATTGCCACTGCTCCTTTGCACGCAAGTTGCGTGACTGTCGGCACGCAAAGGCGCACTGGCTCCCCTCTGCCCCTTCTTCACCTCAACAAGAGTGAGAAATGCGAGATTAAATCGAACCAATCGAAATGCTGTAAACATTCAACGAATGCCAAACCAATTCGCAATTCGCAATTCGCAATTAATAAACTTAGATGCAGTAAAGCTGTTAATAGTTAAATCTGTATCGTAACGACGTTGATTCTGAAATGAAAACACATCTGGATGACGTGTTGCACTATACTAGTTCTCTAAAATTGGGCAACAGATTCAAGGCTAAAAATCTGGATGCTGTTAAATTTTCGAGCATTGCGAAAAGCAGCGAATTGTATTAGAGGGTGCGATGGGATGTATTAAGCCGTTTGTAGAGGTTAGGATAACGAGCGAGCAGGTATCTTAAGTTACTCATTCGTTTGCTGCTGCTGCAACTCTTGTACTACTTCTGATGATAAGCCTGTCAGCCGAGTAATTAGGTCAATACTCATACCTTCTGCCAGCATATTAGCTGCAATTTCACGGGCTTTTTTGTTACGACCTTGTTCTTCAGCTTCATTTTGAATCATTTGGTAAATAACTGATTCACTCATTATATCTCTCCTGAATAAACGCCCAATCACTTCTTTATCTAATACTAGCCCAGCTAATATTGCAGCAGCAGCAGAAATATTACTTTGTGTCTGCCTTTCACTAATTCTATCAACAGCCGCCGCCACTTGTTGTAATGTCCTAGCCTTATTATCGGTCGCACTTAATACAGCAAATGGCAGCAATCCTGGGGTTCTCAAAAATATCTCCGGCGGTTGTTCCCACAAACGAATTACAGAAAACTCATGTCTCATTCTATCTGCCGCAAAAGTGCTTTGATACACTTTATCTGACGTAGTTTTATCCAAATAAATCACAACTTGGTGTATTTGTTTATTGGGATAGCGACGATATATCCGCAAGTAATAATCAGCCATGCGAAAAGGCATATTCTCATCAGGAGCCGTTTGAAATTCTATGTGGAGAACAACTTCATCTGATTGCAACATGATTAAGGCATCAGCCCGAATTGGTTCTATCGATAACTCTGTCGGGCTTAACTTAGTTAAAGTAATAGGTTTCCCTAATAACCAAGTTGCAAAATCAGGAGAATATAGTTCAGCAATCAATTTACAAGTATTGTCAAACATGGATAAATTTCATGAATGTAATTAGTTAATAATTAGTTGAATATTTGAATTTATTCCTGATTTTTAACAGCTACAATAAATTATATGTTATCTCAAATTCTTTGAGCAATTTATTCAAGTAAATTAGATTTTTGTGATTCACTTCAGAAATTTGTAGTTCAATTAGCTTTGCTAAATCCCTAAGACTAAATGTACAAACAATCTGTTCTCATTGCCAAAACAAAGGAGATAATGGCTAATGGCTGAAATCAAACTAGGTTTAGGTAATCCACCGCTACCAGTTTACTTGTACGTTAAAAAGTTAGAAATCAATGGTCAGGTTTATGGTTGGTACAACTTTGATGTCGCTCTGGACAAACAAACCCCTATACCCCAAAGAGCATTAACAGGTTATCTCAACCAATTACAACTGACAGATAAAGACTACAAAGGCAAAGACAACCTGAAGTTAGACATTTTTATCTTGGCTGATGAACTGTACGTTGTCAGAAGCGGAATTGAGACGAACTTCACGAAGTCTTTCTTACTCGCAGCATCAGTCGTAGAGGATTTCTCTAAACCTCTAACAATTGTTGCTAATCCCGGAGAGGAAAATGTCGTTTTCTGCGGATTATATGATGCTATAACCAAAACTAAAATTCGTCGGGATTGGGATGTAAACGCTGATTGGGCAGAGTTAATACAGCAAATTCAAGCAAAATTACCCAGCAGCCCTAAATATGATTTAGAAGAAGATGAACGCGATCGCCTCGTTGTAGAACCGCCCTTTTCAACCCCGACAAAACCTGTTGTTCATCCTCAAGATGCGCGAATCAAACAGATTCGTACATTGTTAGATTACCCGGTTGATTTGGT
Source organism: Dendronalium phyllosphericum CENA369 (assembly GCF_016056275.1). Classification (GTDB taxonomy): domain Bacteria; phylum Cyanobacteriota; class Cyanobacteriia; order Cyanobacteriales; family Nostocaceae; genus Dendronalium; species Dendronalium phyllosphericum. The sequence goes on from NZ_JAECZA010000139.1 coordinate 4,034, forward strand.
CAAAGAGTGGTTGCATTTCCAAGATGTGAAATTTCCTAGTCAATTACCTATTAGCAAAGTCGATGAACTAGTGAAAACCATGTGCTTGGCTTGGGCAGCTGATAAGCTTGAGAATCCCAATCAAGTCCAATCCTCCTATACTGAGCAAGTGTTGGGCGCAACGAAGAGTGGGACTGATGAAACCGCAGCGATTCGGGCATGGATGAATTATGTAGTCGGGCAGAGGACTGCTGTAAGTTCTCGGTAAAAATTTAGGTTTATTCAAGACAGTAATAACTGTCTTATTTTTTCATTACACAGCGTATCGAGGAAATTCCTATGAATCAACACAAACGCATCACTCTTCATCAAACCAAGCAACAGCAAGCCATTTCAATCAATACAATAATTATTCGGAAACGACGCACTATGAAACGATTTCAAACACAGGATTTCGTCAACCGTATTTTGTACCCAATTACGATTAGCTCTTTGATAATCACCGCATTCATGGGAGTAACTGCAATGGGTTGTTGGGGTTTCGAGATTATCGCTGCAAACTCCAGACCAACGATAATCAGCAACCATCATTGGCGATCGCAAAAGAATATCTGTTTGGGCATGATGACAGTTACATTTTCAGTATTTCTTGGCAGTGCTTTGCTAGGTGGGTGCTTGAGTAGCGGTAGTGAAGATTAAACAACTGAAAATATGCCAGAAGATTGTGGCGTAGTTGGGGGTTTTATCAAAACTTTTGTCAGATGTTTCCTAACTATGCCTTAACTAGATTCACCTAAAACCATCCTTTGCTTCACTACCCTGATATGAGTACGGCTAATCATTGAAGGTCTGTTGGCTCCTAGCTAGGAAATTTATGCACTCAGCGATTCAGGTTGCGTATCAGCTATTTCCAAAACCCGATGTAACCAAGTTTGTGTTTGCTCCGCAGCCAACTGCCTTTGTTGAGCATTAGTCCAAATTTCGTTCCAATGAAACAGCCAACGAGTCAGAATCCGACCTAAATCAACTAATTCACAGGCTCGGTCAATGTCATCAGCTTTTACCATGTCAGGTACAGCCCACTCAATAAAGTACCGACTTTCTTTTACCAGAGGCAGCGTTAAATCTACTGATGAGTCAAAAGCCCATAAAGACTGAATCTGTTTGAGATGATTTGCTAAATGATGTAGACGAGTGGAAACATCATCTTGCATAAAACGTTGTTGCTCTGGTGTGGGTTCGATCAGACGTGAAGCCGAGATACGTGTAAAAACCTGCAAGATGGTCTGGAAATTCTTGATATATCTAGCTTTCAAAGATTTCAGGTGGTAGATTCATTGCCGCCTCTAACGGTTGGGGAATATTGTGTAAATTCACAACATAATCACCGTATCTTTTTATATGCCTATTTACGTAAGGGCTTAAAGCCGCGATATGGCGTTGAAGAATTACTTCGCCCTGTTCACTCAACATATTAATCGCCAGGGACATATCAACTGTGTTTTGTAAAATTACAGCACTGGCGACCAAATCAAGGTACTTAAGCCGTTTTTCTTGCTCAATTGGGTCATTCTCAGTAATAGTGCCTTCCTTGCCAAAGAATACCCAATCCAAGAAACCGTGGTACATCTCCACAATATTGGTAATCGCGTTAATTTCCTGTCGCATTCTGACATTGGAGATGTAATCTAACAGAAACATAGTCCGCACGGCTTTACCCAATTCTAAAAAAGCCTGATAAAGACGGTTCTTTTTGCTGTAACTGCTTAATTTACGCAACAAAGTCGAAGGCATAACCTTTCCTGCTTTGATTGACAGCACCACCCGCATCATGTCGTACCAATGGGTCTTAATTAAATTCCAGTTGACCACATCCTTAAACAACGGGTCGATGTAACTATAGGTGATGTCAGTGCGGGGACGGACAAAAGTATAATCCTGCCAGTTACGTATACGTGGCATCAATTTTATACCAAGAAGGTAAGACAGAGCAAAGACAGGCCCTGATTGACCTTGAGTATCTGCATGTAACGTATCAGGCTGAATGTCAGAGAGATTCTTCAGTAACCCATCTAAAATATACACAGCTTCCCAGACACCACAAGTAATAAAGTGAGTAAATAAAGCAATATACTTATCAGAAACGTGGTGATAAGCAATACCACCATATCCGCCATAACGAATGTGGTACTCACTGTGGAGATTGTTTTCGTATATCTCAAACTTACTGCCATCGGCGGCGGCACGTTTCCCAGTACCCCAAACTGACGGCAGACTAAAACGGTTGTAAGCATTAATAATATCTCGAATAGCAGCCTCAATCTTTGATGTACTGATATGGCGACGATTCGTATAAGAAATCATGTGAGATGTGACCACACTTCTTGAATGTCGTGCCATCTGATTAGGCCCCAGATTGCAACCATAGGCAAATGTTGTGAAAATATAACGTTCTATGGGTTCTTTTAACTTTGGTTCGCTACCCGACAACGGCCCAAAATGCCGCGTCCATTTT
>NZ_JAECZA010000014.1 GCF_016056275.1 Dendronalium phyllosphericum CENA369
CAAAAGTCAGTTGTTATCCTGCTCCCCCTGCTCTCTTATCCCCCATCTCCCCCTAAACCTGTGGCAAGATTGGAAACAGATCGTAATGCACTCAATTGGGTAAACGAGATGTTAGGAAACACACTTGTTGGAAGATACCAAATTATTAGCCACTTGGGAGGTGGGGGATTTGGTGAAACTTTTGTCGCTTCTGATACTCATTTACCAGGAGTACCTGAATGTGTTGTCAAGAAACTCAAGCCTCAAGCAAGCGACCCGGTAACTTTAGAAACAGCTAGACGGTTATTTGATACAGAAGCGCAAGTGCTGTACAAATTAGGTACTCACGATCGCATCCCGCAACTTTTAGCTTACTTTGAAGAAAAAGCTGAATTTTATCTCGTACAAGAATTCATCGAAGGTCACGATTTAAGTAAAGAATTAGCACCAGGAAAAACCTTTAGTCAAATTCAAGTGGTTTTGCTATTACAAGAAATCTTAGAAATTTTAGAATTTGTCCATCAACAGAAAGTAATTCACCGCGATATTAATCCGCGAAATATACTCAGACGGCAGCAAGATGATAAGTTATTTTTAATTGATTTTGGGGCAGTCAAACAAATTACTACCCAAGTCATTACTCCTGAAGGTCAAACCAAATCTACTGTTGCTATAGGCACTCCAGGATATATCCCAGGAGAACAAGCTCAAGGTACGCCGAAATATAGCAGTGATATTTATGCTTTGGGTATAATTGCTATTCAAGCATTAACTGGATTACCTCCCGAAGAATTAGAAAAAGATGCCGATACTAATGAGATTATTTGGCAAAATCATACTACAGTATCGCCAGAATTTGCCCGATTTTTAGATAAAATGGTGTGTTATGATTTTCGGCAACGCTATTCTTCAGCAACCGCTGCCTTGCAAGCACTCAAAGATTTAATGCAGCCTGCATCTGCTACTATCGCTTTGCCTCCTGTTTTGCCAGCAAAAAATCATCAAGGCAGTAAACACAAAAAGGGACTATTAATCAAGTTATTATTGGCAATATTTTTAATTGGAGCCAGTGGGATAGCATCAATATTTGTGATTAATAGTATCAATGCAAAGAATGCAACAGAATTATCTAAACAAGGCAATACACTTTTTGAACTCCAACGCTATCCAGATGCGCTAGCAGTTTATCAACAAGCTGTTGATATTAGGCCAAATTACGCCCAAGGATGGAACGGTCAAGGAAAAACACTATTTGCATTAAAACGATATAAAGAAGCATTATCGGCTTACGATAAAGCAATCCAAATTCAGCCGGACTATGTAGATGCTTGGAGTGGTAGGGGTTTTACTTTGCAAAATTTACAGCGATATTCAGAAGCGATCGCCTCTTTTGATAAAGCCTTACAATTACATAATGACTATCCAGAAGTCTGGAACGCGAAAGGAGAAGTTTATAGTAGTTTGAAGCAATATGATAACGCCATTAAATCTTACGATAAAGCGGTAGAACTTAAACCAGATTTTTACGAGACTTGGTATCAAAAAGGTTTAGCGTTGCAGAATTTAAAACAGTACGAAAATGCGATCGCGGCATACGATAAAGCGATTGAAATCAAACCAGATTACGAGCAAGCGTGGTATAATCGAGGTAATGCCTTAGTAAATTTAAACCGCTACGAAGATGCTTTTACAGCTTATGATAAGGCTGTACAGTATCAGCCAAATTATTATCTAGGTTGGTTGTCCAGAGGCAATGTTCTGATTACCTTACGACGCTACCCGGAAGCAATTGAATCATTTAACCAAGTAATTAAATACGATTCAAACAATTATCAGGCTTGGTATAATCGCGGCTGGGCGCTGCATCAAACTCAACGCTATGAAGAAGCGGTGCAATCTTATACTAAAGCGTCAGCGATAGAACCAAAAGATTATCAAGTTTGGTATAACATGGGAAATTCCCAATTTAATTTACAGAAATACGAAGCTGCGATCGCATCGTATAATAAAGCAGTTCGTTATAAACCAGACTCTTACGAAACTTGGTACAGCAGAGGCAATGCTTTATTAAATTTGAAACGATATCAGGATGCGATCGCATCTTATAATAGAGCAATTAAATATAAGCCAGATTATCAACAAGCAATAAATGCCCGTAACGAAGCCCAACTTCAAATACAGAGTGAAAATTCAAAGCCTGTAATTGTTCCCATTTTACCAAGTCCTAATTCCATTAATCCAACGCAAGTGAACCCTGGGCGTTGAAAGGATGTAATAGAATGAGTAGACGAACCGCCAAGAACGCCAAGAATGTAAAGAAAAGAGATTTACGCCTAATGTGAATTAGGAAAAAAGGCGGGAGAAGTAAGAAGATGAAAGTTACCAGCTTCTCAAATCAAACTTCCTCCATGACTAGCATAAACTTTGGAACGCTATTAACGACAATATTTGTAGTGGTAGATGATTGGTGTCAAAAGCAACTAAAAAAGACAACTGCATTAAAACCAGGAGTCAAAGCAAGTATGAGCGATAGCGCTTTATTAGTCGTGTTCGTCAGCGCATTGAAGGTGTTTTTCACGAAATCCAAAACACTGGTCGTAATCCCGAACGCTTACTCAACAAGACTGTCGATGGTTTTTGTGTTCACATTGCTGCCAAAATTGCCTCTCACACACTACGCAAATTGCTTCGCCGTCGTTTTGGTATTGATGTTCTCACCTTCCAGTCAGTCTCATTCTCTTTAATTCACATTAGACGTGAATTACGAATTGGTATGACTCCTTACCCTACCTTTTTGAACTTCGACCACAGCAAACATACAAGTCCCATGACTACTAGCGGCACTGAGAAAGTAGGTTCTGGAACAGACTGAGGATTGTGCACTGGTGGGTAAGGAATTCCATTGCCTGGAGTTTCAGTAACTGATGCTAAAAGCTGCTTGATATCACCAAATGCATCGCTGGCGTTAACACTATTACCTTTAGAAAGGATGAGTCGGTTAAACGTCTGGATGTCTGATGCGTCCAAATTTCCTGTTAACTCAATAAAATCTTTACCTATTCCGCCCATCAGGGAGTTAATTACGGTATCAACATCAGCCCTGAGTTCTTGACTGGTATTGTTACCAACATTAATGGTTGTGTTGCTTTTATCTTCTAGCCAATTGCCATTACCAACAATTGTGTTACCGCTAGTGAATACCCAGTTACCATTACCAATAATTGTATTGTTACTACCAAAATCCCAATTACCGTTTCCAATTGTTGCGTTATCACTACCAAAGTGCCAATTACCATTTCCTAGGTTTAAGTTGTTACTGCCGTCATCCCAATACCAGTTACCATTGCCAATAGTTGCGTTATCGCCGCCGAACTGCCAGTTACCATTGCCAATGGTTGCGTTGCTATTATTAAAGTTCCAATTACCATTGCCAATAGTGGCGCTGTCGTTCCCAAAGTTTGAATTTAAATTACCAAGAGTTGCGTTATTACTACCAGAGTCTTTGTTGGCATTACCAATGGGTGCATTATCCTTGTTGAAGGGCAGACCACCAGCAGGGTTATTACCGCTATAGGGTGTGCCACCACGGATTATGTTCAGCGGATCGAAAGGTGATTGAGGTGTTCCACCATTTGTAAATGGGTTTTTACCGCCAGCAAAGGGATTTTTAGCATCATTTGGAAAGTCGTCACCCAGAACTAACTTTAAGCGATCGAAGATTAATTGCTGAAGTTTACTGCCCCCATCGCCTCTAAACGGATTAATACCACCGCCTGGAATAGCACTATTAGCGTTACCTACAATGGAATTACCATTAATATTGCCAGCCAAAAAATTATCAGTACCAAAGGTGTTTTCCCCACTTTTAAAGGAGTTGATAGCAGACGCTTTCATTAGTACTAATCTCCTCTTTTTGGTTCAAAATTTTGGATAAAAATAAGCATTAAAAAGAGATATTTAAATCAGAATTTATAACTTTATTTTGTAGTATTTTATAGCAAAACTTAATTTTTAGCTAGTAGCGTCTAGAGCTTTATAATTACTAACTTCAAGTATTCAAGACAGTAACTCTGATAAAGCAACGAAACTGTTATCAAACGAACTTTCGCTATAGATACTACAAAACTCATATCACCATTACAATGACTAATCCTTTGATTATTATGTCAATTTTTTTGCTTTTATAGCGGTTTTCAATTGAATCAAATCCAACAGCCTACCCGCCCTATCGGATATTCTTTCTACAAACGAAACCGCAGACAAATACAAATATTCCATCTGTGTTTATCTGCGGATTGCCGTAATTTTAATGACTGCCGTTACTAAGCAAACATGTTACTATCCACCACCGAATGAGGGAATACCGCCACCACCAAATGAGGGAATACCCCCACCTCCGAATGATGGAATCTCGCTACCTCCGAATGATGGGATACTTCCACCACCGGGAATACTACCGCCAGTAATGAAACCTTGAGTTGGATCTTTTTCAGCAGCAAAGTCCTTCCAGAAATCTTCACTGTTAGTTGGATCTTTACCACCGGCGAAGATATCCCAAAACTTCTCACCGAAAGGGTCATCCTTACCTGGAGTACCAGTGCCACCGGGAATACTGCCGCCAGTCAAGGGATCTTTTGTTGGGTCTTTACCACCAGCAAAGATATCCCAGAAATTTTCACCATCGGTTGGGTTTTTACCACCAGCAAAGATATCCCAGAACTGGTCGCCGAAAGGGTTTACGCTACTTCCTGAGCCACCTGGACTACCTGAACCACTTGGGAATGGATTACTTACACTTCCGTCCTTAAAGGCATTAGTAAAACCTTCAAGTATTTGTTCCGGTTTAACATTTGGAATATCGAACAAGGAGCCAAAAGGCGATTGTTTAAGCAGATTGACAAGTTCTTCAGTAGAAGGAGTATTGCCGCTACCACTGTTATTTGTATCTGTCATCAGAAGTAATTCTCCTAGTTTTTTGGATGAAATTTCGTTAGTCTTTGAATCTAAAACAGACGCAATACAGTCACATTTATGGCTTTTTTATTTGTTTTTCTACTATTAGATATAGTCATTAGCATCTTGAACTTCCTGATTTAATGAAAAGAATACTTAAATACTTGATAAGTACAATTCCATTTTTATTTCATCTGTTACATACAGTATAAACAAGATTTATTAATAGGAAAATGAAAAATTTTTAGATTGTTTTGTCAATAGTTTAGATACAGTAGTTTTTAATAATTTTACTAAAAAAATTAGAGATTTATTTTAATCTTAAATCTCTAATTTTCAGGGTGTATCATTGTTTGGCGCATGAGATAGCTCTAATACAAATGCGTCAATTGGTTATTAATATAAAATTGCATTCAAACATGAAACTTAAGATAAATGATAAGAATAGGCAACAAAATACTTAGCTTAAAATTTTCACTTTTGAATGCAAGTGAGTATAACTAAACAGAAGTTACCAATTCAGGTATAGACCAGCGATTAACTACTTTACCGAGAACTGACATTTCTTGAACCAAACGGTCAAATTTATCAAAAGTTAGGGATTGAGGACCATCAGATAAAGCTTTGGCTGGATTGGGGTGAACCTCAATCATTAAAGCATCTGTACCAGCTGCGATCGCAGCTAAAGCCATAGGTGCAACATACTCAGATTTACCAGTACCATGGCTGGGGTCAATCATGATCGGGAGATGTGTGAGCGATCGCAATACTGGAATCACAGACAAATCTAAAGTATTGCGGGCATACTTCGAGTCAAAGGTTCTAATTCCCCGCTCGCAAAGAATTACATTTGGATTACCTGCTGCTAGGAGATATTCTGCTGCCATCAACCACTCGTCAATGGTGGCTGACATTCCCCGCTTCAACAGCACTGGTTTATCTTGCGCGCCTACTTTTTTCAGCAACGCAAAATTTTGCATATTCCGCGCTCCTATCTGAATTACGTCAGCGACTCTTGCCACTGCTGGTAAATCGGCAGCATCCATAAGTTCTGTGATGATACCCAAACCTGTAGCTTCACGAGCAGCTGCTAACAAATCTAAAGCACTCTCACCATACCCTTGAAACGCATAAGGTGAAGTACGAGGTTTGTAGGCTCCCCCACGCAGAAACTTTGCTCCTGCTACCTTCACCCGCTTTGCCGTTTCCACAATCATCGCTTCATTTTCAACCGAACAAGGCCCAGCTGTTACCACTATAGGATGATGCTCTCCAAAATAAACATCACCGTTAGGTGTGGGTACAACAACTTCACTAGCTTCTCCATATCGGAATTCTCGACTAACCCGCTTAAAAGGTTTCTCAACTCGCAATACTTGCTCAATCCAAGGACTCAACTCCTGGATTAGCATCCGATCGATAGTAGAAGTATCGCCAATCATGCCCAAGATAACTTTATGTTCGCCGATACTTTTTTCTACTGTGACTCCCCAAGTATTTCTCAAACCTTCGCTAATCTGAGTAATTTCGTCAGTAGGTGTACCGCTCTTAAGTACTATAATCATCTTCTTTTTCCCTTCGTATAGTTAATTGGGGACTAGTATTTTTACTCAGCACTCTTGTACAGACGCTATGAATCGCGTCTTTCTAAACTCAGCGCAAAAATTCAGCAAGTTGTTCTAGTTTTGTCCAAGCAGCGCCGCTTTGCAGAACTTCTTGAGCAAGGACAATACCTTTAACACAACCTTCTAAAATATCTGTTTCGCCAGCGATCGCTTCGCCAACTTGCAGTGCTAGCGCTGTGTTTAAAGCGACTACATCTTGTTGCGCTTGAGTGCCTTTACCTTGTAGAACAGCTTTCAAAATTTCCGCATTCTCTTGAACATCCCCACCTTGCAAAGCCGCAGTCGGTGCAGGACTCAAACCAAGTTCCTGGGGATTGAGTGTTAAAGAACGTACTTTTTTGGCTTGGAGTACAGCCAAATCTGTGACATCTGCTAAACCAGCTTCATCTAAACGTTCCCGTCCGTGGAGTGCGATCGCTTGCCGACATCCCAATTTTGATAAAGCTTCAGCGATTACCTCTAGTAAAAGCGGGTCGTTCACACCAATAATCTGCCCTGTCGGTCGCATCGGATTTACTAAAGGCCCCAACAGATTAAAAACAGTACGCACTTTCAAAGTTTTTCGCAAAGTAGCGATCGCCTTTAATGCTGGATGCCAGCCTGGGGCAAATAAAAAGGTGATGCCAACTTCACTAACTGCGGCTTGCACTTTCTGGGGACTGGCATTGAGATTTATACCCAAAGCTTCTAAAACATCAGCGGAACCAGCTTTACTAGATGCGGAACGATTGCCATGTTTGGCAACTTTTACCCCTGCGGCTGCGGCAACAAAGGCAACAGCAGTGGAAATGTTAAAAGTGGAAGCCCCATCTCCGCCAGTGCCGCAGGTGTCGATGAGAGACGCGGGGAAAGAGGACGGGGAGAGGGGGAGACGCGGTGAGGAAGTCGGAGTCTTGGCGGTTCCCGTCGAGTCCGAACTTCCGAACCCGAAGGGTGACGCGGGGAAATAATTTTCTGTATCTCTATGTCCCCGTGTCTCCGCGTCCCCGTGTCCCCGTGTCTCTGTGTCTCCATGTCCTATTGATTGGGATTGCAAGACGGTGGCCATACCAACCAGTTCTTCTGCGGATACGCCTTTGGCTTGAATGGCTGCTAAAATCGCTCCTGATAGTACAGGGGGTATGGCATCTGTGAGCCAACCTTGCATTAAATCCGCAGCTTGAGAAGCTGTGAGCGATCGCCGGTCGAGCAACTGTTTTAATAGAACAGACCAGTCGTAGGAATCCAAAGCGACGGCAAGGTTGCGATCTGAAGCTGGTGTGATGGTTATCATTTGAGGATTTTGGCTACGGTTTGCACATCCTTATCGCCTCTACCAGAACAATTGATGACAATGCGGGGATTGCCATCTAATTGCGAACAAAGGGTTTCTAAATAGGCGATCGCATGAGCTGTTTCTAAAGCTGGAATGATTCCTTCTAGTTGCGAAAGTCTTTGAAATGCCTCTAGTGCCTGTTTATCGGTTACGCTGTAATACTCGGCGCGACCGAGATCCTTTAAATAACTATGTTCCGGCCCGACACCCGGATAATCTAGCCCTGCACTAATCGAATGCGCTTCAACTACTTGACCATCATCATCTTGTAATAGATAACTCATCGCACCGTGCAAAACTCCTACTTTTCCTTGCGTCAAAGTCGCTGCATGTTTTTCTGTATCTACGCCTTCACCTGCTGCTTCTATTCCAACTAGGCGTATAGACGGTTCATCTACAAATTCATGGAACAATCCGATCGCATTGGAACCTCCACCCACACAAGCTAAGAGAATATCTGGTAGCCCGCTCCATTTCTCTTGACACTGAACGCGAGTTTCTTGGCCAATTACCGTGTGGAAGTCACGCACTAGCATCGGGTAGGGATGAGGGCCAGCCACAGAACCCAAGATGTAATGAGTCGTTTCGACGTTTGTCACCCAATCTCGAATTGCCTCGGAAGTCGCATCCTTAAGAGTGCCAGTACCAGCTTCCACCGGACGAACTTCAGCCCCCATCAACTTCATCCGAAACACGTTCAGGGCTTGTCGTTCCATATCATGAACGCCCATATAAATCACACATTCCAACCCAAACCGCGCGCACACGGTAGCAGTCGCCACACCATGCTGACCCGCACCAGTTTCCGCAATAATCCGCTGTTTACCCATACGTTTGGCTAGCAACACTTGAGCCAAAGCATTGTTAATTTTATGCGCGCCAGTATGGTTTAAATCTTCTCGTTTTAAGTAAATTTGCGCTCCTGTGCCATCTGGTCTAGCGTAGTGTGCTGTCAGGCGTTCGGCAAAATATAACGGGCTAGGTCGTCCTACATAATCTCGGAGAAGATTTTGTAATTCCTCTTGGAAACTCACCTCATTGCGATATTGATGAAATGCTGTTTCTAACTCACTTAATGCAGGCATTAAAGTTTCAGGGACGTACTTCCCGCCGAACTTACCAAACCGACCTAAAGAGTCAGGTTGTATAGTCTCAATCGGATTTTTGATGTCTGAAATACTTACCACAGTCTAAAACCTCTCACGTTCGCAATATCTTCTTCAAAACCGAGATTTTCTTTGCATTTCCTTCTTCGCGTCCTTTGCACGGCAGTTGCTACAACGGAGGGAACCTCCGCAACGCACTGCCTCGCCCTTTGCGGTTCGTTACTCTTGAATCGAACCACAGAGACACAGAGAGAAGAAAGATTTTTTACTTAGCAGCACTCACTTGTTGTAAAGAGGCTGGGGCGATTGCTGCTTTCAGTTCTCGACAAAGTTGTTCTACAGCTTGCAGTCCTTCGGTTGGGCTACCTTCAGCTAACCTTTTGACGAAGGCACTACCTACAATCACTGCATCTGCACCCCATTCTCTTACTTGATGTGCCTGTTCTGGTGCTGAGATGCCAAAGCCAACACCAATAGGTTTATCGGTAACGCTTCGCAAATCTGTTAGTAAATGCTTCACCCGCTCTTGGATTTGAGAGCGCATTCCTGTGACACCTGTTACACTCACCAGATAGATAAATCCCTGAGATTGACGGGCGATCGCTTCAATCCTATTTTGAGAACTGGTAGGGGCTACGAGCAAAATTACCTCTATTTCAAAAGTAACAGCAGTATGTATTAATTCTTCTGCTTCTTCTAAGGGTAAATCCGGTACTACCAATCCGCGCACCCCAGCAGCAGCAACTTCTGCTAAAAACGGCTTGATACCCCGATACAAAATGGGATTGTAGTAAGTAAATAAAATTATCGGCGCTTTCAAGCTGGGACTCACAATTTGCAACATCTCTAGCACTTGCTCTAATGTTGTTCCTTTTTGCAAAGCGCGAGTTGCAGCCGCTTGAATCACAGGCCCATCTGCTAGAGGATCGGAGTAAGGAACGCCCAACTCAATCAAGTCAGCACCATTGCGATCTAAGATACGTAAAGCCTCGGCGGTAGTTTCTAAGTTAGGCTCGCCAGCCGTGATAAAGGGAATCAAGGCACATTGTTGGCGCTGGCGTAAAGATTGAAATTTATCAGATATAGAAGCCATCCTAATAATTCACCTAGAAATTGCTAATAATCATTGCCTTAAATTTAAGGAAAGGGTTCAGAGGAAAGGTAAAGAAGAAAATTATTCACTTTAGTCTTAAATCTTTCCCCTTAGCCCAACTTCTGCAAGAAATTTATTTTTTATAGCCGTCGCTAGTAGTGTTAGGACATCAACAGACGATCGAACCTAGACACAAAAAAACTTTTCACCCAGTCACCAGTCCCCAGTCCCCAGCTATATTGACATTTTCATAGGAGATCGTGTCTTAGCAAACTACGCACAGCTTGCTCTACATCGCTTTGTTTAACTAAAGACTCTCCTACTAACACCGCACGCACGCCAGCCTCAGCTACAAGAGATAAATCAGCAGATGTATATAGTCCAGATTCACTGACAACGGTGATACCTAAGCTTTGTAATTGTTGCTGGCGCTGTGCTAAAAGTTGCTTTGTTGTTCCTAAATCGAGTGTAAAATTCTCTAAATTGCGGTTGTTAATTCCTACTAGACGTAGATTTTCTAGCTTTAGCACTCGATCCAGTTCAATTAAAGTATGAACTTCCACTAGCGCATTCATCCCCAAGTCGTGAATCACGTGCAAAAAGGCTTGGAGTTCTTCATCTGAAAGGATAGCAGCAATCAACAACACAGCATCTGCTCCGGCTGTCCGTGCTACATAAATTTGATAGGGATCGATGATGAACTCTTTGCATAATAAAGGCAATTCTACATGCGATCGCACAGTCCGCAGATTCGCAAAACTGCCTTGAAAGAACTTTTGGTCAGTCAGGACTGATAAACAAGCTGCGCCACCTCGTTCGTAAGCAGTAGCGATCGCCACTGCATCGAAGTCTTCCCGAATAATCCCGCGGCTTGGTGATGCTTTTTTAACTTCGGCAATCAAGCTAGGTTGGCTAGGGTTTTCCTGCAAAGCCGTCAGGAAATTTCGCACAGTTGGAGCAGTAGTTAACTGATTCTGCAAAAAAGTTAAAGGCAATTCTTTTTGCATTTGTGCGATTTCTTGCTTTTTATGCAACACAATTTCGTCGAGAATGTAGCGGGGAGGGGAAGCTGGGTTAGGCATAAGCTGCTGGGAGATGAGGGGACGCGGGGACAAGAGAGCAGAGGGGCAGAGGGGCAGGGGAGAATAACACTGACCACTAACAACTGACAACTGACAACTGACCACTAACAACTGACAACTGACAACTGACAACTAACCACTGACAACTAACCACTGACAACTGACAACTGACAACTGACAACTAACCACTGACAACTGACTCTTTAGAAATCGTATATGCACGCACTAAATTTTTAATTATTGCTAGACCGATTTCTCCTGTTAAGGTCATGATTGATTCTGGATGAAATTGAACGGCAGCGATGGGAAGTGTTTGATGTTCAATGCCCATGATTACGTCGTCATCGGAAATCGCTGTTATCTTCAGTTCGTTTGGTAAACTTTGCGGTAGGGCAAACAATGAATGATATCTACCTACTGCAAAGGATTCTGGTAGGTTTTTGAACAAAACAGAATCTGAATCGGTGACGAAAATCCGCGAAGATTTTCCATGTTGGGGATAGTTGAGTACTCCCAGTTTTCCGCCAAATGCTTCAACTATGCCTTGCAGCCCTAAACAAACTCCAAAAATAGGAATTTGGCGACGAATACAAGCATTGACTGTTTCTGGAACTCGAAAATCAGTTGGTCTACCAGGGCCAGGAGATAAAACAACCAAGTCGGGGCGTTGTATATCGAATAACGATTCTGAAAAGCCGTGACGTAGTGTAATCACTTCTGCACCACAGGAGCGAATGTAATTAGCTAATGTATGAACGAATGAGTCTTCGTAGTCTATTAGTAAGATACGTTTACTTTGTTCTACATCTGGAATGCATTGGCTTACAGAACTACAATTGTCGGTTTTATCGCTCGTTTGAGCGCGACGAATTGTTTCAAATGCAGCGGCTCCTTTAGTAATTGTTTCTTGTTCTTCTGCTTGGGGTATGGAGTCATAAAGGACAGTCGCACCAACTCGCACTTCCGCAATGGAGTCTTTTAAACGAATTGTTCGCAGGATTAATCCAGTATTTAAGTTGCCATTGAAGTTTAAATAGCCGACTGCTCCACCATACCAACGTCGAGCGCTGCGTTCGTGTTGTTCGAGAAACTGAATTGCTGCTCGTTTGGGCGCGCCAGTCACCGTCACAGCCCAAGTATGGGAGAGAAAGGCATCTAAGGCATCAAATTGCGATCGCAGTGTACCCTCGACATGATCCACTGTATGAATGAGATGGCTGTACAATTCGATTTGACGACGACCAATCACTCGTACCGAACCAGGTTCGCAAATCCGAGACTTATCATTGCGATCTACGTCGGTACACATCGTTAACTCAGCTTCGTCTTTGTGTGAGTTGAGTAAGGAGCGTATTTGAATGGCATCATCAAGAGCATCTTGTCCTCGCGTAATAGTCCCACTAATCGGACAAGTTTCTACACGCCTACCTTCAACTCGTACAAACATCTCAGGAGATGCCCCAATGAGATATTCTCCACCTAGATTAAAAATAAATCCATAAGGACTAGGATTAATGTGCTTTAAAGTTTCAAACAGTTTGCTGGGTTTCTCTTCACAAGTTTCAAAAAAGTTTTGACTGGGAACGACTTCAAATAAATCGCCTCGACGAAAATAATCAAGTGCAACCTCAACTTGCTTGGCATATTCGCCTATTTTATGATCGGCAGTTTGAGTCGGTATTAAACGCTGACCTCGATAATCAATAGATTCACCTGTGCGAGGCAGATTATTTGTACTGCCGTGCGTTGTTGCAAATTCATATTGCAGACAAAATGCTTTTTGCTGATAGTAATCTATAACTATTAGTTCATCAGGCAAATAAAGCACCAAGTCTCTTTGATCTGGGGCACGTTCTAGGCGTTGGGTAATTGACTCAAATTGGAAAACTAAATCATAACCAAATGCCCCATATAACCCTAGATGCTCGTCTTCTTGACTAGAGAAAGTATGGAGAATTTCGCGGATAACTGTAAATGTGGAAGGTTGTTTACTGCGTTCTTCTTCGGCAAAAAATTGCTGTACGGGTTTTACAAATCCGGCGATATAATTGTTATTTTGTTTGACTTCTTGAAGTTGTCCAGATTGACATAGACGCTCTAATAGTAACGGTAAAAGTATCTGACCGCGATCGTTGAGGGCTGTGAGAGTGAAAGCGTTACCTCGTGTTGTTAATTCTAGCGGTGGATTCACAAATCCAATGGCCCATCTTTTATATCTTCCTGGATACTCGTAACTGCTGGTTAGTAGGCCTCCACGTTGAGAATTGAGGTAGAATAAAATCTCTTCAAGAGCAGTATCCATCTTTATTTCTGTGATGGAGCGAGAGATATGCACACCACCAAGAGTTTTATAGGAAGAATCAACAATCATGGGTAATTTCTCTAGAATAGTTACTGTTTATTTTTCACGAGCCATGTATTATTTATAATTAACTTAAAACAAAGGAAAATATGACAAAGTTTTTCAATTTATTGAATTACATTTTTTCAAGATAAACCTAGCCGGAAAAGCCATACATATTAAATAGGTTCGAGCGCTTTATGTAATTAATTATGAATTGGTATCTTTTTAGTCTTACCTTTTAATCTAAATTCACGTTTTATTTTTTATTTAAAAACATGTTATCTAGATAATTTACTATATTGCTACCTTAGGTAATATCTATCGGACTTTGAGCAAAGTTAATGTGAGTAGAACATTTTGCTGCTTCTTAATATAAGCTTACTCAATTTGAAAAGGTTATTACATGAATTATCTTTCGACAAGACTAGTAAATTATTCGTCTTTACTAATATGTTAAATAATCTAATCTACATATATTGGATTATTTAACTTCTTTCTCTGGTTATAAATTAAGATTGATTCTATCGTGAAAAACTCTCTATCAGAGGTAACAAATAAAAATAATTAGCATAATTGATGAATTTAATGAAAAGGTGACTAGTTTTTTTTCAGCAATCCTTTGTAAGGACGCAAACGATCGCGTCCTTACGCAGTACTCATAAATTTAGCTTTCTATTAATAACGTCAGCCTATTTTCTACATCGTGCAATAAAGATATTGCTTGTCTGTATAGAGACAGATCCACTTCGTGAACCTCGATTCCTTGTCCAATATTTTCCAGTAGAGTTAAAGTTAATTCTCCGCCCAAGTGTTCGCGGAACTCGATCAAACCTCGGAATAGACAGCGAGGATGTTCGAGTTGTAAGTATTGTTCGGCTAGTTCTGGCACGTACAACGTGAAACCCAACGCCAATAGTGTATTTAATATCCGTTGCCATTCTAACCAATCAAGCAGTCCTAGTAGGAAAGAATAAGTACTGTCCAAAGCGATGCCGATCGCTACTGCTTCGCCATGACGTAAATTATAGTTTGTCAAATGTTCCAGTCTATGAGCTGCCCAATGACCAAAATCCAAGGGACGAGACGAACCCATTTCAAAAGGATCGCCACTGTTGGCAATATGTTCTAAGTGTAACTGGGCGCAACGATAAATTAGCTGTTGCATTGCTTCTATGTCTCGACTGACAAGTGCAGCGCTAGAGCTATGGATAAAATCAAAGAAGCGAGCATCCTTAATTAATGCCACCTTCACAGCTTCCGCAATTCCAGAACGCCAATCGCGATCGCTTAAGGTTGTTAAGAAATTCAAGTCATTGATAACGGCATAAGGCGGGGCGAATGTACCGAGAAAGTTCTTTTTACCAAAGGCATTAATACCGTTTTTTACTCCTATCCCGGAATCATTTTGTGCTAACACTGTTGTCGGAATGCGGATGAGGCGAATTCCTCGGTGAGCGGTTGCAGCTGCATATCCTACCAAATCTAATACAGCACCACCGCCAATTGCTAATAAATAGGAGTGGCGACACAATCCGGCTGCTTCAATTAATTTGTGAATTTGCTGTGGTAAGGTGCGATCGTTTTTGGCAGCTTCTCCACCTGGAACTATCATCGGCTCAACAGCAAGCGCTAGTATTTCTGCATAAAACTTGGTATACGCTGCTAATTGCTGGGGTAGATCGGGCCAGTATTGTAATAATCCTGCATCGATTATAGCTACTACTTTCTTGGGCTTTTTCTCCCCATCAGCTGTAATAACTTGCGCTAAGGTAGGATTTTTCAAGTCGAACAGATTAGTAGTAAAGAAAATCTCGTAGTTGAAGCGAACTGAGACACTTTGATGAATCGATTGCAGATTAAATATACTTTTCTGCTTGATGTTTAATACCATAGGAATCCGGTTTGATTTCTGAAATTAAGTAGAAGGCAGAAGGCAGGAGGCAGATGGTGAAGCAGTCGCAGTCTTGGCGCTTTGCGTCGATTGCGAACTGCTGAACCCGTAGGGCAGAAGGGAAAAGCCAAATCCTGAGCGGATTTCACAGGTTGGCATTTTACATTTAATTATGTCCACCTACTTATTTACGTGGTGCGCGAAGCCCGATAGGGAGACAAAAGGGAATAAGAAAGTGAGGTAGAAATGTACTGATTTTTTCAAAAATCAAATAGGAATCTTATATCTCGCCTGATTCCAGTGTTGCTGATTTTCAACCAAAGTTCAGTTATTGATTGAAGTATATTTGTGGTTGAAAATTCTTTTGGTTATCCTTTTTAGGGATTGTATATAAAGTCTGTAAACAATGATTTTCTATTTCCAGAAATTCTTGAGTATTTTCAAATTCTTGGATTAATGCGGCTCGGTCTTTCATTGCCACCAGTCTTGCCAAGCGACTGTAAGTATTGACTAAAGAATTAATTGCCTGACTTCTTTCTTCTGTGGCAAGCATAATGTCAACACATAAGTTAGGATTTTGAGAAAACAAACGTTTCACAATATCAATTTCTTGGCGATAGTTAGGAGTTGACATTGATAAACTACGGTTTATATCAGTTCCTGTTTGTGCCAAGAAAACACCAAGACTAAATCGTAAGAAATGCTGCGTTGCTTGCACAAGCACCATCATTTGGTCGTGTTCTTCTGGCGTGCAGGAAATTACTTCTCCACCTTGACTTTTAATAAAGTCTAATAACCATTGAAATGAGTTTTCATTCCGTCCCGGACATACCACCACTTTTTGTCCCAAGAATGATTTGATACTTGGCCCAAACATGGGATGTAAGCCCATAACGGGGCCTGGATGGTATTCAAGCATGGCTTGAGTCGGCTGAGTCTTAATACTTGTGATGTCGCATAAAGCTGTAGTTTGGGACAGATATTTGGCTGTCCGCTTAATAACATCAACTGTATATTTAATTGGAACCGATACTAAGACTAAATCTGCTTGATTCAACATTTGGTCTGCATACTCCCAATCCTCTTGTTCGAGAACGCGAACATTATGACCGATAGCAGAAAATTGCTCTTTGAAGAATCTTCCCATCCGACCGCGCCCACCGATTATAGTGATTTGTCGGGGTCTAACATAATTTGTTACAGACTCAGGAATCAGTGTGGCATGACAGCTGTGCACCACACCAGCCCAGACAGACTCAGGAATACCAGCTTCAGCAAGTAGGGGAGCCACATCAGCGATTTGTGCTTCTAAAGAAGGGAGTTCTGATGCTGCGAGTAATGATAAGCGATCGCTCAACAAAGCGATTAAGCTCTGGTCAGTTTGTCTGAGTTTATCTGAAATCATAGGCTTCATCTATCACTCAACAGTAGAAGTCAATTCCGGCAGCATATCCAAAGTTGCTGCTTTCTTAGCGATCGCATCAAAAAATAGTTGTTCGTAGCGCTCCAGTGCTTGCTCAAAAGAATAGTTCTCGACTGCAAACTTTCTTCCTTGCTTGCCTAACTGCGCTGCCAAAGCTGGATTTTTATATAGTTTCAGTATCGCAGTTGCCAAAGCTTCTGCTGACTCTGGCTCAACAACTATGCCGCCGCCACTTTGCCGAATCGCTTTCGCAGCAGTGCCAGTAGCGGGAACTGAACCCACAATCGGATGCCCACTAGCCAGCAACAATGGTATTTTGGAAGGCATATTGAAAGAAATCACATTGCGTTTTTGCACAATTAATCCCACATTGGCGGCTGCCAGCATTTGTGGTAGTTGTTCTCGTGGCTGTAATGGCAGCAATAAAACATTATCCGCCCCGCGATCGAGGCAATATTTTTGTAAGTTTTTCAAAGCTTTAGACTCGCCAGCAATGACAAAAGCAAGGTCTTTGATATGACGCAAACGAGCAGCCGCTTCTATTACTGTTTCCAATCCTTGCGTTAACGCAATGTTACCGGAGTACATCACGATAAATTTGCCATCTAGTTGATGGTCGCTTCTCCAAGCATTATTCTTATGGGGTAAAGGACGAATAAAATTAAGATTTACCCAATTTGGAATGCAGGCAATTTTATGAGCTGGTACGCCTTTATTTACTAAATTCTCCACAAAACCATCGGCAATCACGCTGATAGTATTAGCAGTTCGATATGCAAATTTTTCTATAGCTTCAAAAACTCGGATTATTAACTTATTTTTAATCAGCCCAACACGCACAGCAGCTTCAGGAAGGATATCTTGCACATTCAACACTACTGGACAGTTAAACAGCCAACCAAGTAAGGTTGCAGGTAAAGAAACTAGTAAAGGCGGCACTGTTAACAGAATCACATCAGGTCGCTTGCCTTTAAATGCTTGTGGCAAACTCGTGAGGACAAAGCTCAACTCTAATAGTAGTCTGTCTAAGAGGTTAGGGTTAGACTTAATTCGCAGGTAGCTACGCCTAATAGTAACGCCATTTTTTTCTTCAGTAACGTACCATTTACCCTGATACTCCTTATATATCAGGCGCTGAGGATAGTTAGGCATACCTGTAATCACCCGCACTTGATGACCTCGCTTCACCAGTCCTTCTGCTAGTTCAGTCATTAAAGGCGCAATTCCAATCGGCTCTGGATGATAATTGTAAGAATAAATCAGAATGTGCATAAGCTATATCTTCCTCAAGTCATCCTGAGAGTTTGCGCGCTGTAGGTAAAGGTAAAGCGGTAGGTCATCAGACATTGTTAAAGCGTATTCAGTCAAAATTGAAGGTTTTACGTTTTAAGTCACAGTAAAGTCGAAGTTAAGAGTTAGTTGTCAGTTGTCAGTTGCCAGTTGTTAGGAGATAAAAGACTAGAGAAATTCTTAATGACTCATGACTCCTGTACAGACGCGATTAATGAGCCAGCGCGTTGCGGGAGTTCCCCCCGTTGTAGCGAATGGTGTCGCGTCTCTACTTTAAAATGGCTGGCTTTTGCTGTCTATTTTTCCGCAATTTGGCAGCAGCGGCTCCAAGTCCGAATAATCCCAAACCTATCATCGAGGTAGGCTCAGGTACTCTAGCTCTGCCTTCTACGTTTAACACTTGGACGCGACCTTGGAAGAAATCGCCTACATATAGCTTGCCATCTTTGAAGGCTGTGCCACCCGTCCAGTTAAATCTGCCTGGAGTGAGGTCGAGGGGATTGCCAAATGGAGGGTCAGTTAATCCTGGAGGTGGTACAGGATTGCCAGATGCATCTAGGGCAGGTGAGCCATACGATGTCAGGAACTTACCGTTTTTATCGAATACCTGAACGCGGCTGTTGATAGAATCAGCTACATAAACATTCTCTTGGTCGTCCACTTCGATGCCAATTGGCTGAAGAAGCTGTCCAGGCCCGCTACCTGCTGAACCAAATGCTAACAGTGGTTTACCATTTGGATCGAGTACTTGAACGCGGTTGTTATACTGATCGGCTACAAAGATATTGCCACTAACTGGAGAAATTCTTACACCTGCTACACCTTGAGTTTCTCCTAGTGCAGTGCCCAGAGTGCCGCCAATGACACCAATTTGCTTTCCGTCTGGTGTGAATTTGAGGATTCTTTCGCCGTTAAAATCACCTACGTAAACGTTGCCAGCTTTGTCAAAAGTCACACCAGATGGCCCAAAGAAAATCCTATCATTTACACGAGGGGTAAATTCTCCATTTGCAAAGGATCTAATAAACTTACCCTGAGAATCGAATTGATTAATGCGGTTGTTGTAAACATCGCCTGCATACAAATCCCCTGTTACGGGATTAAAGTCTACAGTTGTTGGCTCGTCAAACTGTCCGGGTCCTGTGCCGCCAGAGCCAATTGCTCCAATATACTCACCGCTTGGACTAAATTTTTCAATTTTGTCACCGAGGTTGTAATTAGGAGTACCATCCGGGTTAACACCGCGTCCGTTAGCTATGTAGGTATTCCCTTGGTCATCCAGCGCTATGCCTTGGGGAACAAAAAGCTGCCCAGGGCCAAAACCAGGGCTACCAATACTTCTGTCGTAGGTTAATGTTATAGCCTTGGCTTGGGCTGCTGTTGCCAACACCATAAATCCAGCACCAGCCATAGTTATTGACAGATTTTTGACTAATCCCATACCTTTAAAGTCCTGCTTGTGTAAGTTAAACGGTTTTGTAGTAAAGACTTAAGCCAATGGCGCTAATAAAAGGTGAAACCTGGTCTGGGCAGGGTGTTGGGGATAGGGTGTGGGGTGTAGGGAAAAATCAAGAAAAGTAAATATGAGTACGGACACAAATAAATCTCTGACTCACTACACCCAACACCCAACACCCCACACCCGCTCATCCTTATGAATAGTGGATTTGCCGATAACAAGCGTGCCATTCGACTTAAACCTTTACTACAAACCAAAATTTAAAATGGTTTTAAATACCTGCTTTTGCTAATTCTTTGCTACGTTTGCGCTTGAGCATTGAAGTTGCACCTAAAGCACCAGCAGTTATAAGACCTATTGCAGAAGTAGGTTCGGGGACTCTTGTAGCGTTGGGGTCAATTGCGACGATTTGTCCTGCTCCTCCTGCGAGTCTAGCTCTATTGGAGATGTATAATTTACCATCAGGGCCGTAAGTGATGCCGGAAGCAGCTTCTAGTCCATCGCCGCTCCAGATAGTTTTGCGAGTGCCATCACGTCCGATCTCGATCACAGAACCACTAATATCACCAGTAATGACGCCGCCTTGTTGAATTTCTTTCCATTCTGAATTATTGATGTGTTGCAAAGCATATAAATTGCCTTGCGGGTCATATGTTACGCCAGTCAGCTGGGTAAAACCATCAGCGATGGTTTGTATTGACGACAAATCATCGCTAATTTTGAAGATACGTGCTTCATTTTCTGGATAGGGAAAATAGGTGTATTCGCTAACTGTTAAACTGCCATCAGGAGCGATCGCAATTCCTGTAGGTACTGATTGATTCGATATTGGCAGACCATTTTCACCAGTTGTATAACCTGGGGGTAACGGTGCGCCTCCGGTGGGGTCTGTTGTGCCTTCAGGAAGTTTGGGAAATTCGAGCTTATCTGGTGATATTAGTTTCTCAGGTATTTTAGCTACATTCTTAATACCGCTTCCATCAAGTCCCACAGAATATATCGCGTTCCCACCCCCATCAACAACATAACCAGTATTACCTTTAATTGCTAAAGCATAAGGGTTAGAAATTATGTCTGTACCGTCAGGATTATTTTTGAGTTCATAACCGCCAAAATCGGCGAGACTTGTTAATGACTTGGTATTTAAATCAAGTTTGTATAATCTTCCCAGATCGGGGCTTTTTAAGACGCTATCGCGTTTGTCCGGATTGCCAGCTAAACCTGTTAGAAAATAGGCGTTACCTTTGTTATCAAATTTGATGTCCGCAGGGCCAGCTGCTTGTTCTCCAGAGGGCGTTAATGCTAAAGATGTCAGATTCGAGAGTATTTTTTCTTTTTTCCCGTCTGGAGTAATTTTGAGCAAGCTGCCAGTACTACCAGCACATAAAGGAATATATTGAGCGCTAGGTGATGGAATACATCTGCCATCTTTGCCATCTCCACCGCTACCGCTTTCTGTTACATACAAATTGCCTTGAGGATCGAATGCTAAATTTCGTGGGTTATTCAAACCATCGGCAACTACTGAAAATGTAGCTGCTTCGGCTGCTTTGGGTTTGATAACAACGGCAACACAAACAGCAAAAAATGTCAGAACAAATGGTTTGAGTTTCATACCTATTAAGATTGAGGTTAGTAATTTGTAAAATTTTTGTGGTTTGAGAAACGGTGAATTTCAGGCTCTAAATGTCCTTGATTAAAAGCAATGACATTGGGTTGAAACTCTTTACCTGAGCGCTAGATTCCATCTATAAGCGGTTTGGTAGTTTTACTTTTTTGTAACCAAACAACGGCTAAAGCGCTGAGTATCAATATGCCGAAAGCAGAATTAGGTTCGGGAACAGACTTTGTATTTGCAACTTTGATGACTTGTCCTTGACCTGGGCGATCGCCTCGGTTTGTGATATAAATCGCACCATCAGCACCTATGGTGAAAGCGCTAGGTGACTCTAATCCATTGCCGCTGAGGATGGTTGTACGAGTGCCATCGGTCGCTATTTTGACTAAAGAACCCTCTAAATTACCCTTCCAAGCTGACTGATTTGCATACTGCAAAGCATATAAATTACCCGCAGTATCAAATTTCAAATCTGTGAGTTGGGTAAAGCCATCTGCATAGACTGTTGGCTTACCATCAGCACCAACTCGATAGATTTTTGCTCCACCTTCTGGAAAGGGAAAACCAGTAAATTGGCTGATGTAATAAGCACCATCAGGCCCTTTGACCACACTCGAAGGTACTGATTGAGTGGCAAATTGCGATGGTGGCGGCTCGTCTTGAGATGGCACTTGACCTGGTTCGGGGGATGGAGTGCCAGAAGGTGGGAAGACTGGATTAGTTAATATATCTTCGGGAAATACAGCAAGTGCTTGCAAATTACTACCATCAGTCTGGACTTTGAGTAAGTCGTTTGCACCTGCATCGGCCACCACAATTCGATTGCCATCTATAGTAAAACCCAAGGGATTGCTACCTAAATCGCCGCCATCGGGATTGTTGGCGAGTTCATAGCTAGCTAAATCGGCAACACTCGTCCATGAATTGGTATTAAAGTCAGGAGTGATGATTTTTCCGAGGTCAGTTTTACCAAGATTGCGATCGCGATCTGCTGGATTAGCTGCATACCCAATCAAAACATAAGGCTTACCCGCATTATCAAATTTGATATCGCGAGGGCCTGCGGCTTGAGTGCCATCTGGTAATGCTAAAGAAGGCAGTCCAGTAAGTATGCGTTTGATTTGACCATTCTCGATTTTGGTAACAGCACCACTTGCGCCATAGCATAAAGAATCGCCTTGACCGCTCGGTGGTGGAACACAAGCTCCATTTCCCCCCGTTCCCGCCTCTGTAACATAGAGATTTCCGTCAGGGCCAAAGCTTATACCTCTGGCATTATTAAGACCGTCGGCAATTACTGAAAACGATGCAGCTGACGCAGCTTTCATTCCAGAAAAAGCGGTAACACAAAAAGTAAGAAAAGTAATAGTAAGTTGCTTTGGTTTCATATTTTGTTTTTTGTTAGTTGTCAGTTGTTAGTTGCTCTTTATTTAGTAACCATTGACCACTAACCACTGACTACTGACCACTGACCACTGACCACTAACTAGCGACTAGCAACTAATTCTTGAGTTTTGGGTATATAACTCATTCCCCGGTCGAAAGATTGCAGATTGCCGGCTTTGCCTTCGAGCAAACGTTTGATGTTCATACTCTCAGCGCCAAAGTCTTCTATCTGGAGTTTGCCGTGAGTAAAAGGTTCGTTTGGTTTCCAGAAGGTAATCCGATGCAAGATGAAACCAGAAGCTTCTGGGTCGGCAAAAGCATAGGAAGTTGGAATCAGCAAGGCTACAGAACGCTGATAAAACTTGTAGTCTGGATAAAAATACTCCTGTTCGAGCAAGTAATATTTACTCAAACTATGCAACCGCACGGAAACTTTAACCTTTTGGTCGTATTCATCCTGAAATTCACCTGAATCAGCAGTAATTTCGCCACTTGGTCGCAGTAAATGCGCCCACTCATCTATGTTGTGCAAGTCTTTTAAGTATTCAATTCCGAGTTCAATGGGAGCATCAACATAGATAGTGTCGGTATCGATAAAATAGCGTCCTTTCGCTGCTGTGGTCAGTCCTGATTTGCGTTCTAAAATAGCTTTGAGAGAACGACACTCAGAAGTATGTACGGTATGAATTCCCTGCATAATCATTTGAGTTTGTCGTTTCGGATCGACAAAGCTTAACCAGTGAAAATATACGCCTTTTTCATCACTTCCTGGCTCAATATAGTCGGGAGGAAAAAGTAAGACAGGGTAAACCTGAAAATATTTCTGATACTCAAAACCGCAATGCCACTCAATACCGTAAAAAAGCTGGTTCTCTAGTTTTTTTACGTGATAATAGAGATTTTTGTGATAGCCGGATGCACTTCCCAGCCAAGTATCTTCGTCAATTTGCTCTTTCATCCGACTGAAAAGAGTCCAATCATCCAGGTTTTTTAAACTACAAAGGTAGTCAAAAGCACTATCCGAAGAAGTAGCAATATAAGCTGATGTTGCAAATGTATTTTTTTCCACTAAATACTCCTTAAATCAACAGTACAAACGCAATTAATCTCAGACTTTTGTACAGACGCGATTAATCGCGTCTAAGCTGCGATTTCTTTAGCTTTGCTGTGTTTAGTATTGAGAATTCGGTCTTCTGCTAATCGTTTGGCAGCATCATTAGTAGTAATTCCTTGCTGTTTAGCAATGTGGAAAATCTCTAACAGGGTGTAATAAATGTTATGCACTTGCTTGAAAGCTTTTTCTTCGTCATAACCAATCATTTCGTTATAAACATTGATTAGTCCTCCAGCATTAATTACATAATCAGGACAATATAGAATTCCTTTTTTAGCAAGCATTTGACTATGTAGTTGTTCGTTTCCTAATTGATTATTAGCTGCACCTGCAATAATCGGAGCTTGCAGAAAAGGAATAGTATGACTGTTAAGAATTCCTCCTAAAGCACAAGGAGCAAAGATATCTACATCAAGTGAGATAATTTCATCTGGGTTGACAACAGTGACATCAAAAAGCTTTTTTAATTCCTCTGTTTTTACAGGATTGACATCGCTTACATAGAGTTTCATTCCCTGCTCGTGTAAGTGACGGCAGAGATTTTTACCGACATTTCCGACACCTTGAATCGCAACTTTTAGCCCTTCTAGTCTTTGGGTTTGCCAACGAAATTCTACAGCAGCTTTAATTCCTAAAAATACTCCTAAGGCTGTTATGGGAGCAGGGCCGCCAGACTTTTCTGATACTCCCACGACAAAATTAGTTTCTTGGCTAATTGTGCGTACATCGTGAGGAGTAATATTTACATCTTGTCCTGTGATAAAACGACCATTGAGGCTGTTGACAAAACGTCCATAAGCTCTCAACATTTCATCTGTTTTATTTTCTGGATTGGCAATAATTACTGCTTTCCCGCCACCAGCGGGAATGTTAGCACAAGCAGCTTTATAGGTCATACCACGACTAAGACGCAGAGCATCTTTTAAAGCAGCTTCTTCATTAAGATAAGGAAAAAGTCTTGTCGCTCCCATTGCTGGTCCTAAAGTCGTGTCATGGATAGCAATTATTGCTCTAATATCTGGATTTTTTCCATGACAGAAGAGAATTTGTTCGTGACCCATTTCTCTAACAGTTTCAAATAGCAACATTGTTGTCTCTCAATTTTGATTTTGGAGTGGTTAGAGCTTTATTTATCTGTTGGGATGAAGAGGATGAATCAACTAAATACAATGTGGTTGATAAGATTAGAATCATTCAGAAATTCAAATTGCGGGGAATGAAACTGGTTTGGCTGGATTTTTCAGAGCACTTGATTTGATGCCTTGGGCTGCCAAACTTTTATTGCGTGCGCCAGAGGGTGCAGGTCGGTCGGGGTCAATGACTACATCGATGACAAAAGGAACAGTTGAAGCGATCGCTTGCTCTAATGCTGCTTCGATATCCGATTCTCTGACAACTCCCAGAGCTTCTGCCCCCATAGCACGAGCAATCATGGCAAAATTTGTTGGGGGAATTGTCGCATCTGCACCTGTTAATCCCAACACTTTCATGCCTTGATGGCACATGTTATAACGAGCATCGTTCAGCACAATCCAGATAGCAGGAATCTTGTATTTGACGGCTGTACTAATTTCATTATTCATCAGCATTGCCCCGTCGCCGACAACGGCTACAGCTTTGCCATTACGCGCCAGTGCTGCACCTAAAACTCCAGTAACGGTGTGACCCATCGCTCCAACTCCGGTGCTGACTCGGTAACGATTGGCTTGTGAAAATTGCAGTAGATGAGTTGACCAAGTAAAGGAGTTACCACACTCTGCCATTACTACTGCATCGCTACCTTCAACAATGATTTTTTGAATTGCTGCCATCAATACTTCTGGTCGCACTGGATAGTCTATATCTAAATCTGGTGCGATTTCTTTGCGTTCTGGACAAGGTAACAACAATGGTGTGGAACGAGGAGGAGCGTCTGGTAACTGCTGCAATAATTCTTGTACGTAAGCTTTAATGTCAGACTGAATCGGGAAAGTTTCAGCAGATGGATAAGCCACTCCTGGCACTTCCGGGTCAATGTCTACATGGATAAAGCCGCCTTTAGGAACCATCGCTAGACTCCAAAAAGAAGTCGGTTCGCCAAGACGAGTTCCAAGTACAAGTGTGCGTAGTGGAGGTTGTTGTTCCATGTATGTCAATACGGAAGCATGACCGCCCAAACCTGTAACACCGACGAACTGGGGATGATCTTCGGGAAAGATGCCTTTAGCACGGGGCGAACACATGACTGCTGCCCCAGTTTTCTCTGCAAGTTGGCGAATCTCGTCTGCTGCGTCACGCGCCCCAAAACCAACCCAGATGGCAAAGGAACCAGCAGATAATAATTCTACAGATTTGGCGATCGCTTCTTTGGCAGGAGTTAGCCTAAAAGGAGCAACATCTAGTTGAGGTAAAGATATATCCTCAACTAAACTTGTCTGCACGCCAGTAGGAATGCTCAAATGAGCAACAAATCCTCCTGGTTGTGCTAAACCCAGAGCTAGTTTGCGAAAAATCTGGGGAAGTTGAGCAGCAGATTCGATGGTAACTGCATAGTTAAACAGCATTCCCGAAGTAAAAATTCCGCCGCTGGGTAATGTGTAGGTGCTGGTTTCTTGAATTGCCCAGCGTCCGCGCTGCGGTGCTGAGGTGCAAGCCGACAGCAAGATTACCTTTGCACCTTCACCACGGGCCGCAAATAAGCCGGTGAGCGAGTTGGTGATACCGGGGCCTGCTGTGGTAAACACTACGCTAGGACGACCGCTAGTAAAGTATGCCTCCGAGGCTGCAAAGGCTGCTCCCGCTTCATGGCGGAAGTTCAACACCTCAATTGTGCTATTGGACAGCGCACCCCAAACGCTAGCCATCGCACCGCCAGCGACACCAAAGGCGTACTCTACTCCCAAGTTTGCCAGCATTTGAGCGATCGCATCTGCCACCGAGAGGGTTGAGGCTGTCTCATCGACTGAAGAAGACCGAATTTCCTTGCTATTCTCTACTTTGTCAAGCTCAAGAGAATTGTCGGATATAGGTTCTACATAGTTGTGGAGTGGTAATTCCTTGTACGGCTCAGTAAGAAACGAAGGATTTGAACCAGTATAGTTTTGACTCATTGCTTTCACGTAATACCAAAAACTTGCACAGAAGCTCTTTAACACCCAGATTTTTAGTAATATATGACACTAACTAACCCCTGATTGTTTGTTTACAGTAATGACTGGGTTTAGTCGATAGTAGATGTGATTAATTCCTGCTGATTAACGCTTGTGTGGGCAGTAACAAATAATTTTGATCCAGCGTATAAACATTAAGGGTGTGCTTCTAAAAATTAGAATAAAGGAGATAAATATCTCCAAGCAATCAAAAATCTTTTGATGAGAATGTCAATTCTTTCGCTTTTATGATGATGCTTAGAGTATTTACTTAGCTTTTAAAAAATTTCTATCTGTGACAGATAAATATAATATGTCGGAGATTAATTTACAATCAAAAATCTTTTGATGAAAATGTCAATTTTTTTGCTCTTATGCTGATGGCTACAACAACTACTTAAATTGCATTATAAAATGATACATTTCAATATCTGTAAACATCAAGTTGAATGCTGACTGCGAGAGATTACACTACAAAATTGTTATTCGATAAGACTTTTATCATCTAAAATGCCGAATCACTTCAGCTGCGTCAGCACATTTTTAATGAAAAATTTTTTGATGATAGTGGTAATTTTTTTGATTTTGTTATTGGGAGTACATTCAGTACTTATGTATTTTTATACTCTAAATGTACTATTACGGAAAAGCTGATGACGAAGCGTTTAACAATCAGAATATGTGTCGATTGCTGCAACTATCATTGTGATGATAACCACATTAAAATGCACTAATTCAAACTTTTTATAACTTTTGGAGGATGATTAAGTATTTTATGTGTATTTTTTGGAAAATATGTATTTGTTTAAACAAAAGTCGTAGCTAAAAACACAGGTTTTATTGATAAAAACGTATATCTTACGACAGATGTGTGAACATTGAATTCTGTAGTTAAATCCCTGAGAAGGTAGTTAAGAAAAATTAAGACATTAAGTATATGAGCGAAAATTTACAACTTTCAGCAGTGCATTGCGAACTAAGTACATACCAAAGTTAGCAATCGCAAAGAATATGCATCAGATTGAACTCGTTTAGTAGGAATTTGCATAAATTTTTTATTTTCCCAAAAATTTAAGGTTTTAAAGCCTTGAATCTAATGACTATTTCTAAAGGTTTTCTAGTTGATAACAAGCTATCTATTTCGTATTTGTCTAAATAGTTGTTTGGATGAAAACCTGACAACCAAGTATAAAAATTTTTCGCCCTTACTATTGAGGTTACTTACTTTCAAATAAGGAATTGCTGCCAAAAATGGCGATCGCTACCCCATACTTTCTTTTCAAAGCAATAATTTTTACTTGCTTTTTACTTTTATAATCTGATATATTTGTATTACTTAATTTGATAAATTATCTTCAATTTTATTTAGAGCTAAACTCACAGCCTATTTTAGGCATTTGTCATAATTAACTGATTTCTAGTACTGGTGTCGAGATACAGAAAAGAGGTAATTAAAGATATGAATTCTGGCAATGGTAAGTTAGCTAGCTCTAACTCTAAATGGACACTACAGCCAGAAGGAGAGTTGAAATTTGCTCATCTTCTTATAAATCAAGCTGTAGATGCAGCCTTTGGTTTAGGAGAGAATGGAGAGTTTCTTTATGTCAATGATGCCACTTGCCGAATGACCGAGTATTCCCGCGAGGAATTACTTGCCATGACTTTGGCTGATGTAGATGTAGACTATTCTCTACATAACTGGTCAGAAATAAAAGTGCGGGATTTCATTACCTTTAAATCTCGGTATCGGACAAAAACAGGACGGATATTTTTGGTAGAAATATCTTTAACTCGTGTAGAACACCAAGGTAAGAAGTTTAGTTGTGTTTTTATTTATGACAAGAGCGATCGAGTCGTAGAGTTGAGTATGCAAAAGTGGACTGATGACTTAAGACAAGCTAAAGATAATTTACAAGAAGAAGTTTCTAAACTCAAGACAAAAGAAGCAGAATTAGAAACATCTTTATCTTTACTTCATTCCACTCTCGAATCTACCGCCGTTGGCATTGTCGCAGTTAACTTTGAAGGAGATATTCTGAGTTTAAATCAGAGATTTACGGATATGTGGCAGATTCCAGAATCTCTGATGTTATCTAAAAAATGCCCGCAATGTAAAACTTTTTTTGAAAATCAACTCAAAGATCCAGAAGCCTTTTTTCGATTGATTTGGGAAGTTTCCAGCCAATCAGATTTTGAGAGCTATGACATTCTGGAATTGAAAGATGGGAGAGTCTTCGCACATTACTCTAAACCTCATTGGCTTGATAACCAAATTATTGGTAGAGTCTGGAGCATTTGGGATATTACTGAATCCAAGAAAACCGAGGAAGCACTACAACTGAACGTAGCTCGATTTCGGACTTTGGCAGAAACAACAGATGCTAACACTTTTCTGATTCAAGGTACGCGGCTTTGCTATATAAATCCCGCAGTCGAGAAACTTACAGGTTATACAATACAGGAACTGCTAAATGGTTTCGATGTTCGACGATTAATTAAAAGTAAAAAAACTAGGCAGGTACGCAATCAAAATCAAGCAGCTAACTTTGAATATCAAGAGATGAATATTCTCACAAAAAACGGCACAGAACGCTGGCTAGCCTGTGCTGTTACAAAGCTTGATGGCATGTTGGATTTTGGAGGAAAACCAGTTGAACTAATTACAGGCATCGATATCACCGATTACAAATATGCAGAATCGGATCTCAACCAAGCTTTAGAACAAGCAAAACAACTTAGCGAACTCAGAGCGCGTTTTCTTTCGATGGTCTGCCATCAATTCCGTACTCCGCTAAATATTGTTTCATTTTCTAATAGCTTACTCAAAGAAGAAGTAGATAAACGGACAGCGAAGAAAATACAACCATTACTCGATCATATGCAAGCCGCTATCGAGCAAATCGGTCAGATGTTGGACGATATTCTCTTCTTTGCTAAAGCAGAATCAGCAAAACTCAACTTTGAGCCAAAACCCCTTGAGTTAGTTCAATTCTGTAAGGATTTAGTGGCACAAATGCAGATTGGTATCAAGCACAACTCAATTAATTTTGTCAGTCAACTTAACTCTTTAATAGCTTGCATAGATAAAAAATTGCTAGAGCCTATTTTAAAGAATTTGCTCGACAATGCAATTAAGTATTCGCCCTCAAATAGAGCAGTGGATTTTAATCTCTCTTGCGAAAAGGAGCAAGTAATTTTTCAGGTTAAGGATCGGGGTATCGGCATTCCATTAGAAGATCGACAACGCTTATTTGAGCCATTTTATCGAGGCAGTAATGTCGATAGTATATCTGGTACTGGATTGGGGCTATCAATACTGAAAACCCTCGTAGACTTACATAGCGGTCAAGTAGCTGTGGAAAGTGAAGTTGGTGTTGGCACTACGTTTACTGTCATACTGCCACTATTGACAAAATAAACTCGCAATTCCGAGTTATGAATGTTTAGTTGTTCGTTAAAACTAAACATTCATAACTCTTGGAAAGAGGCAATTCATCTCGTCCCTAATTAATGCTTGCTAGAAAGTTTGGTAACTATGTTTAGCAACATATTCTATTAAAGTTATTGTAACCAAAGATCATGTTTAAATCGTCGAAAAAAATTCTTGTAATTGAAGATGATAATATTACTCGCAATCTTTATTTAAAAGGTCTTGAGGCTAAAGGTTTCGAGATTGTGGGAGCTGCCAACGGTCGTGTTGGTATACAGCAAGTACAAGAGCATATACCCGATTTAGTGATTTGCGATATTACAATGCCCGATATGGATGGTTACAGGGTTTTAACTACTCTACGTCAAGATCCGACAACAGCGGTTATTCCTTTTATATTTCTGACTGGTAGTAGCACGAGGGCAGATATTCGCAAAGCTATGGAATTGGGGGCAGACGATTATATTACCAAACCTTCTACACTAGATGAATTGCTTAGAGCGATCGCTAGTCGCTTGCAAAGACAAGCAAATCTGCAATATTGGTGCGCTACTAAACTTCAGAAAGTTGCAAAACCAGTATCTACAGATAACACAGCGCTCACTTCTCCCAGTTCAATCTTTCCCGACATTCCCCAACTGAAAGAAGTTTTCGACTTCATCGAAGCCCATTATCATGAAGGAATTACTCTGTGTGATGTAGCTGAGGCAGTTGGTTACTCACCTGCTTACTTAACAAACCGAGTCGCAAGACAAACAGGAGAAACTGTCAACTGTTGGATTGTCAAACGCCGGATGGTAGGGGCGCGTTTCTTACTTCAAAACAACGATCGCACAGTCGAGCAAATTGCCAAAGAACTGGGTTATCAAGATGTATCTCATTTCTCCCGCCAGTTTCGCCAACATCACGGTTTACCTCCCCAGGCTTGGCGCAAAAAGCATTAAGTTGTGATGGTAGGTTGGGGGAGATGAGGGAGATGAGGGAGATGAGGGAGCAAAGAGTATGAAATTTAATCTCTTCACTTCCCCAGCTTTTTCGGCTTATCCGAACCGTGTTGGCTCAATATAAGCTATTGGTTCATTTTGCTGCGATCGCTATTACAAAGAAAGGCAGAGGGTCGAGGGCAGAAGGCACTTATGTTAAGAGTATTAATTAAAACTTTAGTCTGGGTTTAAAGTCCAGCTGAAAGCAGCATAATTACTGGTTTTGCTTACAGCGACGTATAAAACGTCATTATTACAATCCTACTCTTTTAAGGGTAGGTTCCCTTCTGCCTTCTGCCTCCTGCCTCCTGCCTTCTGAATCAAAACCCTATCAGCCAAGATAAGAAATTTCCCCACCAAGAACCAGTGAGATTACCTACAGTTAACTGCATTTTTTTGCGAATATCTTGGATATTCCAGTTAGTTAGCTTGGCTAGAGTTTGAGCTTCTTGTTCAAAACGCTTGGGCAAAGACCGCTTGTATTCTCTACCTGAGCGACAGTTCAGTTCGCCCGTAAAAGGATGTTGCAAAATATAACGTCCTTGGAAAGATTCTTGGTTAGAGGTTTGGTGAAACATCGGGTCTTCAGGGAATTTATCGCGGGTGTAGCGGATATGTAAGCGAGTAATAAAGACACTACTAGTAGGAGGACGACGACGAAAGCTAGGGGGTACTGGCGCGTCACTGGTAGAATTATCATCCAGCCAAAATACGCCCGCTTGCTTGAGTTCTTCTTGGCTCAAGGGGTCGGCAGAACAAGGATCGCAACTACTCATATCCCATGCATACTCCAAGAAAGCGACTTTACGATCTTCTTTAATGTAGGAAGTTTGGAACATGGACTTGTAGAAGTTGCTAAATTCATCTTTGACATATACGGGAATGTTAGCGTCTGAAGGGATTTTCACAGTTCGATAGTTAGTGATTTCTGCTTGTCCTTCTGGCGATAGAATGTAAACAATTAAATCCTGCTCTTTTGTCGCATTGATCATGCCCAAACGAATTGGCAGCATGAACCTAGGTGATTGATAAGAAATTTGCAATGGACGCAGAAACTGATAGCCAGATTCTTCAAATTTATCGAGGTTGACTTTAGCAACAAAGAATTTCATTGCCGAGCGAATGTATGGCTTAAGTAACTGTTTTGCTCCTCTAGGAATTTTGTAGCCATTGCGATTGAGCCAAGTTTCCAGCCCGCCAGATTCTTTAGCACTGAGAATCACAATGTCGTATTCACCGACGTTGAAACGCGCCTCAACGGTGACACCTAAACTATCATCGCTACCTCTAGGTCTACCCGCCGCATTACTCGCTGCTGGTGCAGGCACTTCTTGATATACCCTATCTCTCCTCTCTATGTCACAAGGGTCGGGGTCAAAATATTCAACTAATCGCGGCGCGCTAAAAGCATCTAAGCGCTCAATAATTTTGGGTTCGGCAACGCGAACTTGCTCTTTTTGCAATACCGTTGGCACAGGTACAACCATTGCAAAATCTTTAACTTCTCCTTGAAAGTCGTTTGCCATTGTTAAAACAGTGCGATCGCCATCTCGCGCGATCGCCACTTGAGAAGCTTGGTTATATAATTTGGCATCGGCTTTAGCAACATAAAATCCGCAAAATGCCCAAGCCGCTGGTGCAAAGCACGCCACAGCTACCAATGCTAGTAATAATGGAATGATGAATTTAAAACGCTTCATTTTATACCTCCAATTTAAGTGCTGTCGTAGAGGCGCGATTGATTACTGTGCTGTCGTAGAGACGCGATTAATCGCGTCTGTACAAGAGTTAGTTGTTATTCTTACCTCCCCTGCTTTCTCTGCTCCCTCATCCCCTTCATCTCTCCAAGAAAATCGCGGGGCTGACCAGAGAACATCTAGCAGCATGGTCAATGGTGCAAGGGCGAATAATGCCCAAAAAACTGCGGTGGAAATAAAGAAGTAATTCCGTAGAATGAAGGTCAAGATGGCAATGCAGATCGCCCAAATTACGCGTCCAATCCGAGCATTGGGAATTGAGCGAGGATCGGTAATCATAAATAGGGCAAATAGCAGTAAAGAACCGCTCATCAATCGATGCCAGTAAACATCCCAAGTCCAACCCAGCCAGAGATTGCGAATTGCTTCTAGCAAGGAATATGCACCCAAAAAAGCAGCTGTAGTATCCCAGCGACCGATCCGCTGCAAAATCATGCCGCCAGTGCCAGCAAATAACAGCCCATACCACCATTCTTCGCCCCACTGTCCTGGTGAAACCCAAGCATCGGGGGTGAGAAGTAAGGCAGAAATAATGCCAAAATTCGCAGGGTTGAAGAAATGTTTGTTGCCCAGTTGGAAAAGAAATTTGCTAGCGATCGCACTTGTCGCAGCAAAGGCCATTGTCGTCCAGTGGTCAGCCCGCAATAGTAAGCTCAGTCCCAAGGAAGTAATCAAGGCACTGCGAAGATTCTTCATTTGCCCTGCGTCATTTGGCTGTTGTTCTTTGCCAACGACACCTGACAACTGACAACTGACACTTGACAACATCCATTGAATTGCGAAACAAGTGGCGATCGCTACCCCAATCAACTCCGGTCGCAACGTCCAGTCCCTTGTACCAATTCCTAAGACCAGAAA
Source organism: Dendronalium phyllosphericum CENA369 (assembly GCF_016056275.1). GTDB lineage: Bacteria > Cyanobacteriota > Cyanobacteriia > Cyanobacteriales > Nostocaceae > Dendronalium > Dendronalium phyllosphericum. The sequence continues at coordinate 33,835 of NZ_JAECZA010000014.1, forward strand.
CAAGCTAAGAAAGAGAATTTGATAATCTCGTATATCTTTGAGCAGCATTAACCCTTAACTCAGGGATTCCCCCTAGATTTTTACTCAATCTAAACGAGTGCAAGCTCGAATAAGGTTGCTGTTACAGATTTTGTTACAAAACCTGATGATATGTCTGAATACTCGAAATAATCTCAAAATAATCTTAAATTTCGCAAAGCCGGGTTTTGTCTGTGTAGCAAAGCGTTCCCGTGCTCATTCTTTGAGTGGTGCGCTAAGGAAACTTTGTATTGTGGCAAGCTGTCAACAAAACAGAGTTCTTGTGAGGTTACTTCTTCTCTTCCCCTGCTTTACCACTTAAAATATTCGATTTTAAATGTATCGAATTTTAGCATAATTGTTTGTATTTACACTAAAAATTGCCGATGACTATATCAACATCACATACCACAACTTTATGCAACCAAAGTCTTAATATACTATGATTTACTTTGATAAATTTTGTATATTTCGTTAATTATGATACCGAAAACTATCGAGTTTTAGATGGAATACTAGCACAGCTAAAGTTTTTTAGATTTAGTAACAACTAGATCCAGTATCATCATAAAACTGCTAACTGCATGTGGTGTCCGAAACAACAGGGGAGTGGAGACATGGATTTACGTAGCGATGCATTGCAAATCCTTAAAGAAACTAGCCGAACCTTTTATATTCCAATTAGTATATTACCGCCAGGATTGCAAGAAGCAGTAGCTTCAGCATACTTGTGTATGCGTGCCATTGATGAAATTGAAGATCATCCAGAACTGGATAATTTTACTAAAGCCAAACTCTTACGAATAATTAGCTTGACATTACAGGCAGGTGTTGATGGTTTTGCGGTTGATGCTTTTTCTGTAGGATTTAGCGGATATGAGAATTCCCTAGAAGAAGTCACTGTTAGGGTGAGAGAATGGTCGCTACTAGCACCTGAAACCATCGCCCCGCGAATTTGGGATGCTACCGCTGCAATGGCAGACCGAATGGCTTACTGGGCAGAAAAAAACTGGAAAATTCATACAGAATCTGATTTAGATCGTTACACCTTTGGAGTTGCAGGTGCAGTTGGTTTGTTACTCTCAGATTTATGGACTTGGTATGACGGAACGCAAACGAACCGCACTCAAGCGATCGCCTTCGGTCGCGGACTACAAGCAGTTAATATCCTGCGTAATCACAAAGAAGATATCAAACGTGGGGTAAACTTCTTTCCAGAAGGTTGGAGTACAACAAATCTTCACGAATATGCTCGTCGCAATCTAATTCTAGCAAATGCCTATACCCAATCTCTGCCTACGGGGCCTGCTTTAGATTTTTGTCAAATTCCTTTAACCTTAGCTCATGGTACTCTAGATGCTCTAGCTAACGGTAAAGAAAAACTTAGCCGTAGTGATGTGTTTGCACTCATTGAGCAGCTAAGTAACATCAGCAAATAAAACAAGCTTTATCCTGATATCCCCTGTTAACAGCCACCATTTTCTGATTTTTCCACTTCATAACAGCCGTAAACAAGCAATAAAGACAAGGACACGTAAAGATTTATGATGAAGACTTTGCTGCTGAATCCACCTTCTTTTGAAGGATTTGATGGGGGAGCTAGCTCTCGCTGGCCTGCCACACGGGAAATTGAATCGTATTGGTATCCTGTATGGCTGGCATATCCAGCTGCTGCGATCGCGGAAAGTCGGGTGCTTGATGCCCCACCGCACGGTATTTCGCCCCAAGAAACTGTGCAAATCGCAACGGATTACGACTTTGTTGTAATTTTTACAAGTACGCCGGGATTTTATAGCGATGTCCGTTTAGCAGAGATGATGAAGGCAGCAAAGCCTAGTTTAAAAATTGCCTTTGTCGGCCCTCATGTCACAACACAGCCAACAGAAAGCTTAATGGCAAGTGAAGCGATCGACTTTGTGACGCATCGAGAGTTTGATTATTCGGTTCCGGAGTTTGCTGCTGGCAAGCCCCTCGAAGAAATCAAAGGTGTGAGTTTCCGCAAAGATGGTCAGATAGTTCACAACGAACCCCGCCCCCCAATTGAAAATTTGGATGCTCTTCCTTGGGCCACGCCTATTTACAAGCGCGACCTCGATGTAACTCGCTACAACGTACCCTTCTTACTGCATCCATACATTGCCTTCTACACCACACGCGGCTGTCCTGCCAAATGCACCTTTTGCCTTTGGCCCCAAACCTTTGACGGTCATGCTTGGCGACAAAGGTCTGTAGATGACGTTGCTAAAGAAGTAGAACACGCCCTGAAACTCTTCCCAGATGTCAAAGAAATTTTCTTTGATGATGATACTTTTACTATCGGTAAACAGCGAGTACTGGCATTGTGCGAGAAATTCAAGCCGCTGAATTTTACTTGGTCTTGTACATCCCGCGTGCATGTAGATTTAGAAACTCTCCAGGCGATGAAAGCGGCTGGTTGTCGTTTGTTTATTGTCGGGTTTGAGTCGGGTAATTCTCAAATTCTCAAGAACATCAAGAAGGGAGCAACAGTAGAACAAGCCCGCACTTTTATGAAGAACTGCAAAAAAGCTGGTATTGTTGTCCATGGTGATTTCATTATTGGGTTGCCAGGTGAAACCAAAGAAACCATCGAGCAGACACTGGCATTTGCCAAGGAACTGGATTGCGAAACGATTCAAGTGTCAATTGCTCATGCTTTCCCTGGGACTGAACTGTACAGCTATGTCGAAGCAAACAACTATCTGCGTTCTGATGTTGACATGACTGATGAAACAGGCCATCAGTTACCTCACATTGAGTATCCTGGGTTGTCCCGTGGCGAAATGATGCAGGCAGTTGAGTATTTCTACGATAAATATTATTTCCGCCCCCGCATTGTTGCCCGCATTGTCAAGAATGCAATTTTTGATGCCAAGGAACGCCAGCGCTTGTACAAAGAGGCACGGGAATATCTGAACTTACGTGCCAAGCGTAAGCAATTTGTTGCTAGCGAACGGACATAAGAGTATGGGGAGCAAGGGAGCAGGGGAGCAGGGGAGCAGGGGAGCAGAGGAGAAATTTCAATCTCCAATCTCCCTTTCTCATGTCCGCCATATCATTATCAATGGCGATGATTTTGGCTTTTCTCGTGGCGTTAATCAAGCAATTATCAAAGCACACGAGCAAGGGGTGCTGACTAGTACCAGCTTGATGGTAACTGGCGATGCGGCCAAAGAAGCGATCGCTCTAGCACGTACTCACCCCAATTTGGCAGTTGGTCTACACTTGGTGTTGGTATGCGGTCGCGCTGTTTTGCCCCCCTCTCAGATTCCCCATTTGGTTGACTCAATGGGGAACTTCTCAAACAGCCCCTTGCAAGCTGGGTTGCGCTATCAATTCCATCGTGCCGCCCGTGAGGAACTAAGGCAGGAAATTCGCGCCCAGTTAGAAAAATTCCGCGAATCTGGATTACTTCTTTCCCATGTGGACGGACATTTACATTTACACGTCCATCCAGGAGTACTGAATATTCTAGTTGAGTTTGCACAGGAGTTTGACATTCGAGTTATTCGTCTGCCATCTGAAGAACTGAGAATGTCTTTAAAGCTTGACCGTCGGGAATTACTAACTAAGCTTGTTTGGTCGGCGGTATTTGGTGGATTGCGTCGCTATGGTGAAGGTTTGCTGACATCTCAAGGTATTAGCTTTGCCAATAGAGTCTACGGGTTGCTGCAAACAGGTTCCATGACTGAGGAATATTTGCTTGGACTCATACCCCAGATTCAGGCTGATTTGGTTGAGATTTACTCTCATCCCGCAGTACTTAAAGATGGAGAACCACACAACGGGCCACTAGGGGCGGGTGAAATAGAACTTGCTGCCCTTTTAAGCGAGGAAGTGCGCCAAGTGTTGGCAATCAATGGCTTTGAACTAACTAATTACGTGAAAGCAACCCGTAATATCGTGCCCGGCTAAAGACTTATCGTTAAGACCGCAGGGGAGCGAGGGGAGGAGTTTTCAGGCTTTCTGCATAGATTAGCTTAATTACAAGTTGTTAGCCGGACATGATTTGATAACGAATTAGCCGGACTTGGTATCATTTATAATGAATATACGTAAAAAACAAGCTAAAGCAAAGTTGTTGCCTATACTTTAGCCTGTTCTTTTCACTATATATGCTTTCCCAATTTGGTTAACGTGGTAATTGTTGGTATTAGGTAATCAGTTCTAGCCAACGATGGCCTAACTAGATTAAACGTTTACTTTAGCCTTTGACCAGACACCATTTTCATCTTCATCATAGTTTTTGTGCACTGCTTCCCATGCTGCTTGTTCGGCTGTGAACTCATCGCTTGTCTCACTTAATACAGCATTGTAGCGTTCTATAAATGTGCGTTGAGCATCACTAGAAAGATGCGATCGCACCTCTGGAGACAAATCTTCTGCACTGTTGCAAGGGCCAAGACAAGGGCGAGCAAATGTTTTCTCAACTGTATGAATTTCTTCGCCACCAGCACTTTCGAGTAGCAATTGAAATTCACCAACGCGATCGCTCGGCACTTCTATCATTGATAAGAATTCGCCAGCTTGTAAACGAGTTTGATAAATAGCGGCTTTATCTTCTGGCATTCCCCAAGCAGTCAGAGCCGATACTAAACCAGCACCCGCACTACCTGCGATCGCGCCGCTAGTAGCTCCTAATAACAGGGCACTAATTGGGCCTGCTGCGACAATTGAACCGATAAAGGGAATGAACAGTACACCTACGCCTGTAAGCAAGCTGAGGAAGGAACCAAACAAAGAGCCAAAAATTGCTCCTGTTCTCAAACCTCCTAAAATTTTGTCTTTTTTAGTAATAAAGCCAGAAATTCGAGTTTCTGACTGGAAATTTCTGCCCATGACCGAAATCCGATCTCTAGGCACACCTCTGTCAAGTAAACGTCGAATAACATCATCAATCTGCTTTTGTTCTTTAAATACAGCAGATATTGTACGTTCTGCTTTGTAAGCTTCTGGCACTTGAATACTCCTTGAATCTTGCTTTTTATAGTTGATATGTGAGAAGGCAGTTGCGGGAAGATTAATTCTTCCTACAAACTGCCATCCTCAAATCAAAGGAACTGCAAGAAACGAATCGCCTTTTTACAGTTGTTTACTGGAAACAGTAAACAAAGCTAATAGGATGTCTTTCATTTGGAAGTTCCCAAATGTTATGACCTGGATTTACATCTACTATTGGCTACACGCCTATCGGGGTTTTAGCTTCTGTTGCTGGCTTTGAACCATTTGGCTCTATAGGTTGGCCTTCAATAAACGAGCGCAGCATCCAGGCAATTTCTTCATGTTCTTCCATCAGTCCAGTCAGAAAGTCAGCTGTTCCCTCATCATGGAACTCCTCGCTGGCTCGATCGATATGCTCTCTCAAGTTACGAACAATCTGTTCGTGATCTTCCACAAGATTAGCTACCATCTGCGTTGCTGTGGGTACATCACCAGCATGTTCTTTAACGGAGGCAATCTTGAGGAACCCCTCCATTGTGCCAACTGGGTAGCCACCCAAAGCACGAACCCGCTCTGCTAAAGCATCAATATTGAGAGTCAGTTTTTCGTAGTGTTCTTCCCAAAGCTGGTGCAGGCTACGGAACTGAGGGCCGACCACATCCCAGTGGTACTTTTTAGTTTTGACTAACACCACATAGGAATCTGCTAAATCATGATTCAACAGATCTATTACTCCTTGACGCTGTTCCTCTGTTAAACCAATGTTTATCGGACGCATTGCTTTCCATCCCTAAGCGAACTTATTCAATAACATCTCAAAATTCCCATATATTAGGCATCAACCATAGGAAATATTGTGCAAGCTTTATAAATTACGACTTAAGTTTGTATTTATCTGTACCTCATAACAGATAACAAGTAAAGCTAATTAAAAAAACTTTAATATACAACCAATTTTTATTTCCTCTATTATTTCAATATAAAATAATAGACATCTTGAAAGCCGCCAGCAATCAAGATGTCCATTTTATTCAGACGTAAAGTAGTTTCAAAAATGAATTGCTTACTTATTACCTGTCACTTTTCCTAAAAAATTCTCTACCTCATCTCTAACTGAGGTTGCACCCTGCGAATTATCAGGACGCTTCTGCTTCTCAATATCAGCAGCCCCTTGAACCTCATTAAGTCCCTCGTTTGATTTCTTTTGAACTTCTTTCAGTCCTGGTGGTGGCTCTTTAGCAACTTCGTCAGCTTCGCGCTGAGTTCCTAAAAGTTGTGTAGTAGCATCTTTAGGATCGCTTTGAGGGCTACTTATTGCAAAGGCTGGAACTGCACTAGACAACAATAGTAACGCACAAGTAAAAGCCACAATTAAGAAGCGCACCGGGCGTAGGCTAGATAAAACAACAGTAAAAATTTTCATTTGCAATCCTCAATAACAGCTTCAACAACACAGGACTTGTCTTGCAAAAGAAGCCCATGCTTTTACCTGGTAAATTTGACCCCTCAAAATTATCAAGGTATGCTTCTATAGTTCTAAGTCCCTAAATCATGAAATTTTAAAGCACACATCGCGTGTATTTCAGCTTTGTATAATAATAAATTTAGAAAATTTATTATATTAAACATTGCGTTTTACACAGATAGTCTTCGGTCAAATTTCACCTACTTAATTATTACCTATTAGAGACTAACACTTGCATCAATCTCCAGAATGAAGTTTATTCTATCTAGAGGTACATTAAAATCAATCTATAGATATATCGACTAGAGTTAAATTATACGATTTGAATACTCTAATCAGCAAATTGAGGCAAAATATTTTCACTCGAAATTCTACAAGCGATCGCCTGTATTCTATTTATATTCAAATAGCCTTTACCACTTCATATCTATAAATATATTTATTCATATATTAATTTAATATTTGTGTTTACAGGACATTGCCTCTATCAAGCAAGGCAAACTCCTGGCATCGACATGAGATCGAAGGTTGCGATCGCCCAGAAAAAATAGTGAACTAGATACACGGACAGAGCCGATCTCCAACAATCAGCTACCAAAAAAATGGGTGGTAGAGGAGTCGAACCTCTCTAGTACGGATTAAAAGCCCGCTACACAGCCGCTATGTCAACCACCCATAAAAAAATGGGGATAGTAGGACTCGAACCTACGACCTTGAGATTAAGAGTCACCTGCTCTAACCAACTGAGCTATATCCCCATAAAAATTAACTCCAGGGGTGGGAATCGAACCCACAACCTCGCGCTTAACAGCCGCTTGCTTTGCCAATTGAGCCACCCCAGAATAGCCTTTGTCCAGGAATTAAACCTAGCTACTCGTCCTTCAAAAAGACAAGTCTGCATCCGGTAGACAAAGGAAACTTCTTTCACAGTATTAATCCACCAGGGAGGTACTGCCCCTCCTATCTCTGTGTTATCAGCACAGCGCCTCGCTTTTCGGCTTCAGGTGGATAGGCGGAAGATGGAGGAATCGAACCCCTACAGGTATCTGTACCCTGGTTTTCAAGACCAGTTGCCGTCCATTCAGCGGCATCTTCCATTCAGGGGTGTCTGACGGGACTTGTAGACGCGAAGCGGCTTCTCGAAGAGTACCCGCTATGACTGGTTCCACAAACCAGCGCCGCGATCGCTTTGGCTTCAGACACCATCAGTGGAATCAATGGGAATTGAACCCATGACCTCCTGCTTGCAAGGCAGGCGCTCTAGCCAACTGAGCTATGACCCCATCAAACAAGTGAAAAGAGTAAAGTTAAAAGTCAAAAGAAAGAGAAATAATTAAATTTGTTCTTTTGATTTTTAACTTTTTCAGGCGAGAGTGGTAGGACTCGAACCTACAACTTTCGAGGTAGAAGCTCGAAGCTCTATTCCATTGAGCTACACTCCCAATATTTGGTAGTCCTGGCAAGATTTTAACCTGCAACCTTTTGCTTGTAAGGCACTTGCTCTACCGTTGAGCTACAGGACTACGCAAGCGAGTGGAGGGACTTGAACCCACGCACTGAATATGGCGCACTCAGATGCTACCGACTACATCACACCCGCAGAAATCAGAGCGGACGGCGAGATTTGTAGACGCAAAGCGGCTTCCCGAAGGGTACTCGCACGAAGACGGTGGAAACGTCTCATGCTACCGTTACATCACACCCGCATTCTGAAGCTGGTAACAAGAATTGAACCTGCAACCTACTGATTACAAGTCAGTTGACGGATACTCGCCTCAACGGGGGGAACCCCCGCACGGCGGTGTCCTCCTCTGCCAATTGAGCTACACTAGCATTTGGTGACGGGGGCAGGAATTGCACCTGCTGATGTGAGGCTTATGAGACCTCCAAGCCACTCTTGCTTCATCCCCGCAAAATCACCAAATACCCCTGACTGGATTTGAACCAGCAACCTCTTCGTTCTAAGCGAAGCGCCTCTTCCGTTGGGCTACAAGGGCAAAGTCTGAGTGGTAGGGATTGAACCTACGACCTTGAGTTCCCGAAACTCCTGCGCTCCCAACTGCGCCACACCCAGATATTTTGGTACTCCCGACAGGATTTGAACCTGTAAAAAACTAGATCCTCGGTCTAGTGCGTCTTCCATTCCGCCACGAGAGCTTAGTACCCCTGACAGGATTTGAACCTGCAAAATCTGGACTCTGATTCCAGCACGTATGCCAGTTCCGTCACAGGGGCATATCGGGATGGCAGGATTTGAACCTGCGACTCCATGCTCCCAAAGCATGGCTTCTGGCCGCTGAATTACATCCCGTTGGTACTCCTGGTGGGACTCGAACCCACAACCAGACAGATTTTAAGTCTGCCGCCTCTTCCAATTGGGCTACAGGAGCAAGTTTTAGATTTAAGTTTTAAATTTGGTACTCCTGGTGGGAATCGAACCCACAACTTACCGTTTTTGAGACGGCAGCCTCTTCCAGTTGGGCTACAGGAGCAAGATTTGGCAGCCCCGCCAGGACTCGAACCTGGAATCTCCGCCTTCAAAGGGCGCGATGTTGCCAATTACACCACAGGGCTGTATTGCCAGGGCAGGGTTTGAACCTGCAACCTCATCGTTCAGAGCGATGCGACTTCCCAATTCGTCCACCCGGCAATGAAATAAATGGCTGCCTCAGTAGGACTTGAACCTACAACCTCGCGGTTAACAGCCGCTGGCTCTGCCATTGAGCTATGAGGCAACGCAGCCCCCCAGGTCGGAATCGAACCGACGACCTCCTGTTCTTCAGACAGGCGCTAACTACCAACTGAGCTACCGGGGGATAAAGAGGAGAGATGGAGCTTAGCCGTGGACTGATTTAGTTCCGCTTTAATCAGCCACTCCATCATCTCTCCCATCTAACGAGAGCGGAGGGATTTGAACCCTCACGTCTTCAGTTTCGTAGACTGAGATGTTATCCAGTTACACCACGCTCTCAAGAGGGACTAGGGACTGGGGACTAAGTACAGGGTATTAGTATTTTTACTCAGCACTCAGCACTTTTAAGGCGGAGAGGACAGGATTTGAACCTGCGACGGGCATTAACTACCCGTTTCCTCTTAGCAGGAGGATGCTTTTAGCCACTCAGCCACCTCTCCACAGTGGGTCGAGCAGGATTTGAACCTGCGCGCAAAATAGAACAGTTTTACAGACTGTCGCCTTCAACCAGACTCGGCCACCGACCCGAAATAATTCCCCCGACGGGATTTGTAGACGCGAAGCGGCTTCTCGAAGAGTACCCGCAATCTCTGCTTTGAAAGAACAGCGACTTAAACCGTTCGTCCACGGGGGCACGATTGACGCAGGGACTAGGATTTGAACCCAGAACATCGGATTTGGAGTCACGAGGTGTTGCCATTACACCATCCCTGCATTGGTGGCAGCGGAGGGATTTGCACCCGCATCAACCAGGGTATGAACCTGGTGCTTTGCTAGTTAAGCTACACTGCAATGTCACCAAAGGCTGAGGTGAGATTTGAACTCACGATGTCGGTTTTGCAAACCAATGCCTTCGACCACTTGGCTACTCAGCCGTTTGGGAGCCTCGACGGGAGTTGCACCCGCTTCTCTGTGCTTGAGAGGCACAGCGACTTATCTAGTCGTCCACAAGGCTACACGGGAGTAACGAGACTTGAACTCGCAACCTATCGCTCGACAGGCGATCGCTCTAACCAGTTGAGCTATACCCCCATGTTTGATATCTGTGCCCAATTTTTAGGCTTTTAGGCACAGATTGTTGGTGAACTTGCCCATTTCTTATTCAGTTTTCAAGGTTCGGAAAAATTACTTATGACTGTTAGAAACTGTTAACAAAATAACCGACGCTCTAAGTAATAAACCTGTTGTGTATTACTGATGTATTCGATTGTTTTTGTCTTCGCAAATTTAGAACTTTTTTCGTTTCTTGTTTCTACTTCAGATGGTTTGGAAGTAGAAGGGGCTTTGCCACCCCTGCGTTGCCGCACTACTTGGATGTAGAACATAACTTTTACCTTGGAAGCTTTGTCTTTCGCTTCACTACGTTTATACTACAAAAATACTACAAAAATTGTCAAGGGGTTTGGGAAAATTTTTTTGTAATTGTCTAAAACTGTCTCTGGATATAGGTTGTAGTTTGCTAAACTCTCTAAAAAGCAGAACTACAGTTTACAATCGAACGAGTTTTTGGAAACCTGATGTGGCAAACAACCTTAAGCGACAAAGTATATTTGGTGTTATGGCGATCGCTTTCTCTGTAACAGCTTGTAGCATGAACCCAGGTAAGCTTCCCCAATTGAAAACTGACCTACCAACAAGTAAACTTCATGCTGCAAAATTTCCAGTTCAGCCAACAAACAGCAAAGTTAATTCCCAAGTATTACCAGCAGCCAAAGTAGAAAACCTCTCTTTCGCTGCACCAAATAAATTTCAGGGAAAAACAGTTTATCAAGTGCATCTTGGCAGTAATGAAAAGGTTATTGCCTTGACTATTGATGATGGCCCTTGGCAAAATACAACCTCACAAATGCTAGATATTCTCAAGCAAAATGATGTGAAAGCGACATTCTTTTGGGTAGGACAAGCCTTACAAGCCAATCCGGAACTTGCCAAGCGAGAGGTAGCCGAGGGACATGCAATCGGCAATCATACTTGGCATCATTGGTATCGACGGATGGATGAAGCCACAGCCAAAAGTGAAATCGAACGCACAGCCGACTTAATTTACAAAACTACAGGAGTGAAAACTTATTTGTTTCGTCCTCCTGGAGGCTTTTTAAATAACGGACTAGCTGCTTACGCTAAAAGTCAGAAAGATACTGTAATTATGTGGTCGCTAACTTCAGCCGATACCGATCCCCATGCCAAACCGCAAGCATTTGTGAACAATGTTCTCAAAGGCGCAAAACCAGGTGCTATTGTTTTGATGCATGATGGTGGTGGCGATCGCCAAAGAACCGTAAAGGCTTTGCCACAAATCATCAGCGGACTCAAACAGCAAGGCTACAGATTTGTAACAATTCCCGAACTACTCAAAATACCATAAAGGGTGAGAAATTCAACTCACCCTACTTTTTTGTTCATTCACTCATCACAGAAGCGCAAGCTTGCGCTTCTTGCCAAAGTTTATGTAACAAAAACTCGGCGCGATCGCTCATCGTAGTAGTAAATACACCTACAGCGTTCTCTGAATTATCTGATAGCCAAGAACCCCGCAAAGTGACTTCTAGAAACTCTGTGTCACAGACACACAGGGAAATGATTTCACTGTCATCTCGTTTCACCTCAGCCTTCAGCAAATCTACCCCTGGTAAATCAACAGGCAGCAAAAAGGAAGCAGTGCTAGGTTCAACACACAGACTTTGTCCGACTCGCAGTGCCAAAATCACTCGCTGCGCCACCCATTCCTCTGGCGACTGAGTAAGACACTCTAAATAAAAGCTCCCTTCGGTGTAAGTTAATTTCAGCATTCCTTATGCTCTCCTGTTATTCCAGGTTTGCTTGCACATTTATCCAGAATTGTTTGACCCAAAAAATCGTTTGATGGACTGGTGTCTTTAGCGCTTGTTGTCGTTGCATACCAGCTTCAAACAAGGTACAGTCACCTTTACGGGAGTTACATCTTTCATAAGCTGTGACTAAGTTATCCCAAGTGTGTGAGCCGCTTTTAAATCGCAAAACCAGAGGATTTAGTTTTGGATGTTTGCTACTATCGCAATATTGGCAACTGCGATCGTCTTTTTGCAACATTTCCCACCCATTGACTGGCAGAACTTTCCACATACGCTTACTAGAAGCAATTTTCAAGCGAATATGTTTTGGCACATCTATTACTAAGCTAGGTAATTGAACTCGCCATCCGCCTTGCGTCGGGAAACCTAACGCTTCAGCTTTGTTTGTTACTAACGGTACAATTGCTCGCTTGATATTGACCTGACACAGTGGCAAGTCATTTTGTGAAAAAACCACCATAGATTGCTTTAAGTTCGCGTAGCGTCTCGAAGATGTCGTCACAGCTTCACTCCTTATAAAGAAACCCCCGCTTCTGGTTCGGGAGAAGCGGGGGTTAGAAATTGACCGAAAAATTTTCTGGTCTTATATCGGTACAGTATTCCTTCGTCTGTACCTCCCGCTTCCTTCATCTAGTTGTGGTTTTGCATTCAGCGCGCTAATGCTGAAATATCTAAAATCATAATTACCCTCTGTGATTTGCCAATGAATTTGGCTCCCATCGCCCATAAATAAATACTCCACTCCCGCAGCTGCTAATTCCCAACTGGCTCGGCAGTTGGTAGCACGCGAAGAAGTGGAGATGGGGTAAATGGATATCACAGAAAATTTCACCTATTGAACATTCCTTTAAACATACTACACTTGTATTACTATCCTGTCCACACTTTAAGGAGAAAAAATCATGCATACAATCGCTCGCACCCCAACCACAGACATGGAAGTTACCAGCATTCGCCTAGAGCGAGAACTCAAAGAAAAACTCAAAGAGATAGCTGGCAATCAAGGGTATCAAGCTTTGATCCGAGATATCCTCTGGAATTATGTCCAGCAAAAATCAGGTGAGTGGAAACCCCGATTTTCACGAGCCGATATTCGAGCTAGTATAGCTGCCACTGCTCAACAAGAAGAACGTTGTGTACTTACAGGTCAACTTATTCAACCCCAACAACCGATGTTGCTAGGACTGACGAGGAATGGCGATATGGTTCCTCTGAGTGTCGAGAGTCTGGCTGGATAGCCCTATATTCAGGTGAATGCAGCTCGGTTACTAACTAAGGCAACCGAGCTGCATTCATAATTTAATTTTACTTATTATATTTATTATATTTATTTAAAAAATTTATAAAAACACTTCTTAAATCTTGAAAAGAAAAAAGATTTATTCTCTTAAAGAGTACAACAAAGAAACAAGACATCTTTGTGACAACCCCCTACTTTCAGTCAAAGTTTGTCCCCAATTCCCTTATCTACTTCTCCATAATTACAGCACTTGCAGATGAAAACCAGCAGACTTTAGTAAATAAACAACCGTAGAGAATAAAAGTTAGACAACTACATCATAAATTCTTTGCTGGAGTTCTCGATTGGTCATCCACATTTTTCCTGTAATTTTGCTGTAATAGTATTTAACGTTTAGCAAACCCATAGAAAAGAGTAGCTTACTTCATAAAAATTAATGCCAAAAATAATACTCGTTCTATAAAATAACCTCAGTATTAGCACGGCATTTATTTTTGAACTTGCTGCCTCAATTCCAGAAGAATTACGGTTTATGTATAGTTACAGACAGGGTATCCTAGGCCAAAGTTAGTGAATCAAGTCTGCATAAGTCACTCAAAGACAAGTTGGTTGAAGCACTTAAGTATATTTTAAATATTTTAATACCTATGTATAAATTGGTTTAATATACCAGTATCTTGGTCATCTATATAAAAAAAGGCTACAACAGGTAAAAGCAAAGTCTTAATACAAAGATTTGCAATTCCTCAGGTGGAACAACACCACTAAAAGTGAAAAATATGCCAAGAATTTGGGTGCAAAACAAATGGGGTCATTATCTAAAAGCGTGCCAGGAATGAAAAATCATTTATCACTGCCGCCACAGTGCCCGGATGACCTAGAGCGACTACAACCATATCCAGTTAAGCTGATGCAGCATCAGGAAGAACTAGCCCACCAGTTGGGGCAAAAGATTAACTACATCATTGCCAATACCTCAGTAACGGCACTGATGCTGCAAGAGATTGCCCAATTGCTGGGAGTTACCTCTAAAGTTGATTGCTGCTTGGTTACTGTTACTGATGAAGCATCGGTCGAACCGACCACTGGTAATTGGTGTTGTGATGAATATCTAGGAATGCCTCATCTCAGCGAGATGTTCCCGATGGAACAGTTGCTAATGGACTGGCGAGTATTGCAATGTGTTGCTGAAACTTTAACTATTGAGGATATTGCAACAATTCAAAACAGTTTGGTAGTTGGGTGTCAATACTTGCCATTGCCGATCAAAGCGGTATTAGCTATTCCTACCCGTTTTGGAGGAAAAAATAATGGCGTGATTAGTCTGATTAAATTCCAACCCCATGACTGGAGCGAATCAGAAAAACAATTACTAAAAGCGGTGGAGTCGTCTTGCGCGATCGCTTTTTCCCAAGTGGCACAAGCACAGTTGATTGCTGCTCAACAGCAGTATTTGCAAAAGACCAACCAACACCAAAGCTTAATCAAGCAATTAACAATACTTAGTCGTACAAACTTGGAGATCAATCAAATGCTCCAGTTGGCGATCGCATCTACTGCCGAGTCTCTCCAGGCAGATCGGGGTTTGCTAATACTTTTGAAATATACAGATCCTCTGTTTAGAATTCAACCCAAAAAACAAATTCCTAATGCCAAAGCTACTGTTGTTGGCGAATGGAATCGAGAATCACAAACTTCTCGTACTAGTAGAGCAAACAGCTTAGAAGAGTCCTTTTCGCTTACAGATTGTGGTTTATGCCAGCGCGTGTTTGTAGACTCTGGAAAACCAGTAATCATCAATGACTATACAGAATTACAAGATACATCGGTAGTTGCCTCTTTGTTTGCAGTTGAGGTATTGCCAGCAGTCCTATTAATGCCATTAGAAAATCAAGGTAGAATTTTAGGATTCTTAGTGCTACAGCAAGCGGTTCCTCGCAGTTGGCAAGTAGCAGAATTAAATCTTGTGGAAATGGTTTGTGCCCAAGTGAGCAATGCCATAATTCAGTCACAGACATTGCGGCAAGTACAAACTGTGGTAGATGAGCGAACGGCGAAACTTAAAAGCAGTCTGGAACTTCAAGCCAAATTGCATGAAAGAACCCGACAATATGTAGAGCAGCTGCGGGAACTTAACGAACTCAAAGACGAGTTTTTGAGTAACATGAGCGATCGCCTGCGCTACCCGCTGACAAATATGCTAATGTCTATCAAAAATTTACGTCGGCCGGGAGTAACACCGGAGCGTCAGTCCACATACCTAAATATCCTAGAGCAAGAATGTACTAAAGAAATAAATTTAATCAATGACTTGTTGAAACTGCAAAAATTAGAGTCTCACCAAGAACCTCCTCAGTTTGAAATTATTGATTTAAATACTAAAATTCAGGAATTAGGCGCGTCCTTTGAGAAAAAGCTCGTAGATAAAGGATTAAGTATAACCGTAGATTTACCACAGGAGCCGTTAAAACTACAAACCGAACTAGAAAGTTTTGACCGCATCCTTCAAGAACTATTAAATAACGCCTCCACGTACTCTGAGCGTGATACTATCGTTCGCTTGCAAGCCACTCACCAAGTCGAGCAACTTGCCGACCAAGTTACAATCAAAGTGACTAACACAGGACGTGGCATCTCCGAAGAAGAGGCAACCTACATTTTTGATAGGTTCCGTCGCGGTAGAGGAGGACGTTGGACACCTGGGACTGGCTTAGGATTAGCTTTAGTCAAGTCCTTAGTACAGCATCTGAATGGGTCAATTTCCGTTGAGAGTATTCCCATCTCAGATTCCCAACTGAGCGAAATTTGCTTCACTCTCACTCTGCCTCAATTTTCTGACGAAAGTAAACCATAAATCTGAAAGTGACTGAACAACACAACACCACAGAGGATCTCGATCTCATCGGAGCTGGTGAGGACACAACCCTAGAAGACAAGTTTGCTGCTAATGCAGGTGATTTGCCAGATGTGGCAGTCCAAATTGAGAAAATCGCAGAGCGACAGCGGCAAATTAGTGCTAAGGTGCAAATTCCCCAACCAGTTGAAGCAATCTGGAAAGTGCTTACAGATTATGAAGCCTTAGCTGACTTTATACCCAACCTAGCCAAAAGTCGCTTGCTTGAGCATCCTAACGGTGGTATTCGACTCGAACAAATCGGTTCTCAGCGCCTACTCAATTTCAACTTCTGTGCGCGTGTGGTTTTGGATTTGGTAGAGAATTTCCCCAAAGAAATTAATTTCCAGATGGTAGAGGGAGATTTCAAAGGCTTTTCTGGTAGCTGGTGTCTAGAGCCTTATTCTTTTGGTGAGTTTGTCGGTACTAATCTCTGCTATACCATCCAAATTTGGCCTAAACTGACTATGCCAGTGACAATTATCGAACGTCGCCTCAGTAACGATTTGCGTTTAAATCTTTTAGCTATTCACCAGCGTGTAGAGCAATTGGCTAATCAAAATTCATAGAGTTTATTTGCCTTCACTTCAAAAATCTTCTTGAGGTGAAGGCTGATTCAGTAAAGACAGAAAACATTCTGTTTTTACAACTAGTTTTTGCTTACTTAAGTACCCCCAGGGGAATTCGAATCCCCGTTACCTCCGTGAAAGGGAGGTGTCCTAGGCCTCTAGACGATGGGGGCATCAGACTCAGACCTTATATAAGTTAACGAATTTTTCCGTTGATGTCAACGGTTATTGCCAAAAAAGTTTTGAGTGAAAGCTAAACAAGTTGTAAATAGCAGCGATCGCTACAAAAATCAAATAATAAAGTAATTATTTGTTTATTTCATTAGCTGAAGTAATATAAGCTCCAATGCATAATTGCAAACTCAAATATACTTCGCTATCTTGGGTTGATACCACGTATCCAAAGAGGCGCTTTTAATTTCTAACTAAGCACTGCTATTTCTCCCAAACTAGTAAAAATAGAGTATTATCAAAAACTAAGTATGAAAAAAAGTTTGAATTTAGCAAATACAAAGGGTGTGATGTTGTACCCTTTAGAAGTAATATTTACTCTTCTTTACAAAAGATTTTGAAATATATCGCTCAAAATCTACAACATGGAAGCATCTTTTGAAATCACCATACAGATGGCGATCGCTGTTTTTGCAGGGATTAGCGCCCAAGTGCTGGCCGCATACTTGCGCGTACCGAGCATCGTCTTGTTGCTGTTATTAGGTATTGTGCTTGGCTCTGATGGCATTGGGTTTTTGCACCCCCACTTGCTAGGCACAGGACTAGAGGTGATTGTTGCTCTGGCGACAGCAATAATTTTATTTGAAGGCGGACTCAACTTGGATCTGCGAGAATTAGGTCGAGTTTCAGTGAGTTTGCAATTACTCGTAACCTTGGGAACGCTAATCACACTGCTTGGCGGTAGTATGGCGGCTCATTGGTTAGGTGAATTTCCCTGGAATATAGCTTTTCTCTACGCTTCCATAGTTGTGGTGACAGGGCCAACTGTGGTCAGTCCTCTACTCAAACAAATCAATGTGGATCGACAAGTGGCAACCCTTTTGGAAGGGGAAGGGGTTTTAATCGATCCAGTGGGGGCCATTCTTGCCTTCGTTGTCCTTGACACGATTGTGAATGGCGATACCGATCCCATTAACGCTATCGTCGGGTTACTTTTGCGTTTGGGAGTTGGTGCGGCAATTGGTGGAATCGGTGGCTATTTGATGAGCTTGATTTTCAAACGCGCCCATTTTTTATCATTCGAGTTAAAAAACTTAGTAGTGTTGGCGATACTGTGGGGTTTGTTTTGTTGGGCACAAACGATCCGCAGTGAAGCGGGAGTAATGACAACAGTAGTTGCAGGAGCGGTATTTGCCAATTCCTCAGTGCCAGAAGAACGCTTGTTGCGTAGCTTTAAAGGTCAGTTAACAATTCTGAGCGTTTCTGTACTATTCATCCTGCTAGCAGCGGACCTATCAATCGCTAGTGTGTTTGCTTTGGGTTGGGGCAGTTTATTTACTGTTTTGGTGTTGATGTTCGTCGTTCGCCCGATTAACATCTTGTTGTGTACCTGGAATAGCGACCTCAATTGGCGACAAAAACTGTTTTTAAGCTGGGTTGCTCCTAGAGGGATTGTTTCTGCTTCTGTTGCTTCTTTATTTGGAATTTTGCTAACACAGCGAGGCATTAACGGTGGTGATGCCATCAAAGCCTTAGTCTTTCTGACAATTATCATGACGGTTGTCTGTCAAGGGCTAACAGCTGGCTGGATTGCTAATTGGCTGCAAATCACTTCTAAAGAAGCCACTGGAGCAGTAATTGTAGGTTGTAATCCGTTGAGTCTATTGATTGCCCGATTCTTTCAAGAACGGGGAGAAAACGTCGTCATGATTGATACTGACCCCGAATGTTTTTCCCAAGCAGAAGCCCAAAATCTGCGGGTGATATCGAGCAGTGCCCTTGATGCTGCGGTTCTAGAAGAAGCAGGACTGGCCTCTATAGGCACTTTTTTGGCGATGACTAGTAATGGTGAAGTGAATTTTGTCTTAGCTCAACGGGCTGCTGAGGAATTTCATCCGCCACGCGTTTTAGCAGTTTTTCCCCGCGACCCACAAGCGACTGGAAGCTCAAATAATAAGGTTCACCAAGCTTTTGCCACAGATTTAGCAATTAAGACTTGGAATGAGTACCTCAATGATGGGCGCGTCAAGTTAGGTACAACTACGCTGGATGAATCGGAATTTTCTAATCAACTAGATCGCATACAAGAAAAGATTCGGACTGGGGTATTAGTGCCTCTGTTGCTAGAACGAGAAGAACGCCTACAGATAATGCCAGCAAATCAAGAGTGGGAAGTAGGCGATCGCATTATTTATTTGTTATATGACCCCAGACCTAACCTTTTAAAACGTTTATCTGGCGCTACCCAGTCTACTCCTTTGTCTGTTGAAAAGTTACCGGAGTTGGAAGAAGTGCCTCTAGCCAAGTTAGCTCAACTTTCTGTTAGCGATGCGCCTGGTGGGTGAGGACGGTACTGGGGACTGGGGATTAGGAACTGGGGACAAGGGAGCAGAGGAGCAGGGGGAGATGAGGGGGATGAGGGAGACAAGAAATAATAATTACTCCTACCTCCTACCTCCTGCCTTCTGCCTTCTGCCTTCTGACTCTTGACTACTGACTACTGACTAATGACTCTTCCTGAGACATTTCCTTTTCTTGCCAGAGTAATGCTGATAAATGCACTACAGCCAGAATTACGGCAGTAATCGAAATCAAATAGTTGTGTATGGCGTACATGTGTTGGACAGTAAGACTGCTGATTGCTCCGCCGCCCGTCAAGATGTCTCGCAGTTGGGAACCGACTAAAGGAATTGCTTCGATATTTCCTAGCTCTATGTTAAAACGCCAGTATCCTTCTTGATCCCAAGATAAAATCATCGCTGTCCAATCTAGAGCGATCGCATTCAGGGTGAATAAAATGCCGCTCACCCAAGCAATCAGCCAACTCTTGCGAAATTGGCGACTTAAAAACATTGCCACAATTTGAATCAGGGCGATCGCGATTACTGCATTACCAGCAAGATCGTGCGCTCTGTGGAATAGCCAACCGTATTTCACTTCTGTATCAATCATTCTCAGTGAATGATAAGCCCCACCTGCTGTCGGTTCGTAGTAAAAAGACAGTAAAATTCCGGTTGAGACATAAATTAAAGACAAGCTAAGAATTACGACTGAGATTACAGTCGTTAGTCGCTGCAAAATCCTATCGAACTCGGTGCTTTGCATGGCTGACTCCTCTTAAATTTTTTAACTAAAAGTGTATTTTTATTACAATTTTAGCTAAGAAAAATTAAGTTATTTTGTGTTTTATCATAAAAAGAAACTTTATTAAATTAAATATCGTACCCAAGCTTTTAATGGTTCTGGCGAACCGTACCAAATTCCCGGACTTCTGGGGGAATGCCTGACACCTTCAATCACAAGATTTTCAGCACCTTCTAGATGGGCAGTTGCAATCGGTGTGATGCCATCTCCCCAAGTGTTACCAGTACCACAGGTTAATTGATAACTGCTGTAAGCTAGCCAGCTGCCACGCCGCCTTGCTCCAAAAATGGTTTTTCCCGCAACACAAACGTAACGGACATTTTTGTAAAAAGCTCCAGGGTAGTTATTGTTAACAAAATCCAGAGTTGAGCGCGTCCAGCGTTCTTGGCTGATATGGGGCGTACCTAGAGTAATCAGAGTAGCAACCAAGGGGTGAGCTTTCCAAAGGGACGATTTCAGCTCGCTCCTTGCTAAATAAGGTTTTTCTCCCAAATAAATACGGGAAATCCAACCTCCAGCTGAGTGACCAATCAAGTTGATTTGAGCGGCATTACATTCAAGTAATATCTGTTTGACTGTGCGATCGAGTTTCCCCAAAATCGGCGTTACTGGTCTTCCACCGAGAGTAGATATCCAGTCCCGCCGTCGCAGCGGGACTGTAACCGTTGGAAACCCCAACTGCTTGAGGGATTCTTCTAATTGGCGATAAGCGATCGCACTTTCTAAATATCCAGGTAAAATAACGGTAGGTAATGGCATTTTGGCAATTTAGGCGTTCAAATATTAAAAAGTAATGCCAATCTGAGGACAAAGAGCAAAATTAGCTACAGTTTGCGATTGGGGCGATGTGGTATTGTTTGCTCAAATTTCCTTATGTGTTACGAGCATTGGGAAATATATTACAAAAGCAAAACTGAATCAAAAGTAGTCAGGAGGTCAAATAGGTAACTCAAGCAAGCCTAGTCTACGTCTTGAGACTGACGCGTTCGCCTTGACTAACAACTACTCTAGGTTTCAGTTTTTGTTGTGCATCACCTCACAAAAATTGAAGCGATCGTTTTTAAGAACTTCGTCAGCAAATGCAACTCAAAAGTGCAATACTGCCTTATTAAAATAAAAACTTCAAAAAAATACAATCTTACCGTTTTGAGTGCCAGCGCAGGAAGTTATTATTTTTAAGAGGGCGCAACTATTGCAATAAAGATAAATTCCCTTGTGTTAACTGCAATTGAGCCGAGTGAACGATAACAGCTATGTCTTACGTCTCCCTACTAAAAAATATACCAGAAGTCTTAAGCCAGCCAACTGGAATAGCAGCTATAGCATCTCTTGGTATCCACGGTGCTATTGCGTTGATTGTGCCATTGATGCCTATAGACTCTAGCAAATCTCAACAATCAGCATCAACAAAACCAGTAGGAATTTTGGAATTAAGCCAAGCAGACCAAAACCGTCTGCCGCAAACTCCAAATAGCAACCAAGTTGCTTTGCAACCCCAACTACCCCAACTACCCCAACAATCTCAATTACCTCTCCAACAATCTCAATTACCTCTCCAACAATCTCAATTACCTCTTCAACAGTCAGTTCCGCCAAATCTGGATGCCCAATCGATTGTGTTGCCCCCGTCGCCACCTGCGTATATGCAACCAATCTCACCACCGATTGTCACAAACCCAAACGATTATCGTATTTCTTCCTCGTCTCCACGCCGGTCTTTGCAGCAAGTTCCTAGAAATGACCTAGGATTTGATACGTCTGGTTTCAATGCTGCTAACAAAAAATTCACTACACCAATTTCTAATTTTAGCGAAAAGGAATTAGCGTTAGGAGAATCTAAACCGCTGCCTGTAGATCCGTTGCCGAAAGTATCTCCGGCTAGAATACCCAATGATTTGCTGAATGCCCAGCCTCCTAGCCCTTCAGTTGCTCCACCGATTACGGCGGCAAACAGTAATATCACTCGCCAAACTACGCCAGTTAGCAATGATACGTACAAAGTTGCTCAAAACCGATCGCAAGTAGCTCCGATTGGAGAAATTCCCAAAGCTGGAGATAACTTGACCTTAGCAAGTGAAAGTATTAGCAGGCAGTCAGGCGTTACACCTAAAATGCCTAATTTGCCTACGCAAGCCACACAACAGACTATCGTTGCTCAGGTAAACTCTTACGAAAATTTGAGAAAAGCTGTTCAGAGAGAATACCCCCATTCGCAAGAAAAAGCAGTCATTCGCGACACAATCTCTACAGATAAACCTGGCATTGAAGGTACGGTATTGGGTTATTTAGTAGTAGATCCTGAAGGTAAAGTCTTAGACATCAAGTTCCAAGACAAGTCAATTACCCCTGATTTACAATTAAAGGCTAGAGAATATTTCAATGCTAAGGCTCCTAAGGGAGATAAGCAGACTAACCGTTATCCATTTAGCCTGCGTTTCCAAAACAATGACAATAACTCTGCTGAGGCTACTCAAGAGCAAAAGCCAGCTGTAGTTATTCCCAAACCTTTGTCTACATCGGTTAATGGAAATCAGCCAACGTCAACACCAGCAACTAGTGTTAAACCATTACCAGCACTGCGAATTAGAAACGAGCAGCCAGCACCTGCACCGATAACCAATGTCAAACCATTGCCTACACCAGCTGCTAACAATACTCAACAGCCGCTCTCTGTCGAACCCAGTCAAAAATTAATACAAAAGTTGAACGAGGTAAGACAGCAAAGACAAAACTCTAATCCAGAAAAATAAAAACGGTTTGGAGTTTCACGCTAGTTTTCTCAAGTCAACCCATTGCTGCACGGTGAGTCCAGCATTGCAAGAGGGTTTACCTCGGCTGTGACGACTGGTGTGGCAAAACCGTACGCCAAGCTGGCTCCTTAAGTACAGGAGCCAGTATTTTGCATAAATTTCCACGCCACTACTACAACAAGGCAAAAGTAAATCGAACCTTGAGCGAATAACTATAGCCGTAGCCACACCCTTTAGGAGAGTTATGATTGCTCAAAGTCTTAAAGTAACTGGGTTTTTACTCAGCACTCAGCACTCAGTACTCAGCACTCAGCACTCAGCACTTTGCTATAAATCACCAACCTTGTTCTGATTGTTGGAGAACGTAAGCAGCTACTTCTAAAATTTCCTCAGCGCTCAACTTGTTTTTAAAGGCAGGCATAGCATTTTTGCCGTTCTGTACTTGATGGATAATCGCCTGAATTCGATCTCGTTCATAGTTTTCCAGGTACTTTAACAATGCTTCCTTTTTCAAAGTTTTCTGAGAAATGAGGATATTACCACCACCTATATGGCAGGCAGCACAGTTATCATTGAAAATTTTGGCTCCGTTGGGTGTTTCGGCAGCTAGTGCTGGATGAATAGAGGTCAGTCTGAATAGAGCGATCGCCGACAATAATACTATTAATATACGTATTTTCAAGATATTCTCCTCACAAGAAGCCTCCAGCAACTCATTCTATGGTTTAAAAGAAGCCTCAGAATAGTTATTCTAAAGTTGCCAGTCGCTATTTGTACTCTACCCCATAAGGTTTTATTTCCTAGAGAGTATAAACGTGATTAATTTCTGATGTAGGCAAATTTGAACAAAATTAGCGGTGACGAGCTCATAACCTCCATCGCCATGTGGCGTTGAGTATTCTCGGCGGAAATAGGACTCGTCACCGCCATTTATCTTTCCTTTTATGAACCACTCTAGAAAGGTGGCGTGTTGGTTTTGGCCAATCTTGCTGAGGAACCGGGAAAATTATCTTGTCTCAAAAGTGCTGATTCTATTCGACAACGATTTTACCAGCCATACCAGCACCACGGTGGGGTTCGCAATAGAAGCTATATTCACCAGCAGGCGCGTCTTTTGGAAAAGTGGTTGTTTGCTTTTGACCGGGACTCATCAACAACTGTTTATGAGACAGAGATTTTGCTAAATCAGCGCTCTTAGATGGGTTTTTGCCAGCGTCAAACACAACATTATGGGGAGGAACTTTATTGTTCACCCATTCAATTGTGTCGCCTGGTTTAATTGTCAACTTAGATGGTTCAAATGCCAATAATCCTTTATCACTACCCAGTTTCACCTGATATGTTTCAGCCGCAGCGCTGGGAGTAAAAACAGCAAAGCTACTAACAACTAAAAGGATTGTTAACACAGCTAGGCTAAAGCGTCGCCAGCTTGCCGCAATTAATTTCATGACTCTCTCCTAACAAATAGTTTTTATTTTGCTTATTTCATTTTAAATAAAATCAACGCTAAATATGACAATCTGTCATAGATAGAATTTTTTTTAACAATAGGGAAAAATACATAGCAAAAAATTGCGCAAATAGCAATAACTACTAAATTGCATTACACTAAAAAATCTCAGGGTAAAGTAAAGAAGGTAAACAGTCTAAATCAGAATTTTTTATTTTTCTTGAGAAATTATCCCCTTGCCTTGCTTTTCAAAAATTTTCTGTACCCCAACCAGGAGCTTTTTGGGCTGCTGTGAGAACAAAGGCAGCTAAACTTTCTATTTGCTGTTGCGATAATTGACTTGGAGGTAACTGACGACACCAGTAAGTTTCTTGACTACCATCGTAGGTCATGGGTTGGCGCATGAAGGTAACTAGAGAATTGACGCGATCGCGTGGAGGATAAGCTTTTTGAAGCTTTAAGAGCGACAGAGAGACTTGCGGATCTGGCAACGTCGCACCGCCCACATGACAATTAATACAGTTATTTTCAAATAATTGCTTGCCTACAGACAATTCTTGCGGTGAAAACAAACGCGTGTTACTTTGTTCGTCCATTTCTAGAGAAATTGGCTCTGTGACATGCAAGTATCTAGCTATGTAGGGGTCAATCTTGTTAGCAGCTTGGGCTGGTAAGCTACTGCTGTGGTAGACCACAAAAACAATGACTAAAACCAATAAACGGGTAAATAACTGACACAGCATCAGAAGCTAGTGAGTGATTGCGAGCAAACGTATAACTGAGGTACTGGGGACTGGGGACTGGGGACTG
>NZ_JAECZA010000140.1 GCF_016056275.1 Dendronalium phyllosphericum CENA369
ACACCCTACCCCCTACCCCCTACACCCAGCATCAACGAGGGTTTTAAGACTTCCCGTGAAAAGTCAGGGCAGCAACTGGCGTAAAAGTGTCCGTCGCGCAGAGGACACACAGAGGGAGAAAAAACAATATGGCTAGATTTGTTGTTCGTTGGCTGCGCTATTGGTTGGTTGTAGGGTTGAGCTGTTTTTTATTGGTTAGTTGCAGTGTAAATTCCAATGCGGGGAAAACTTTGCGAATTGCAACCGAACCGGCTTTTCCACCGTTTGAGTTTCAAGGCAAAGGCGGTGAGTTACAGGGTTTTTCTTACGATTTGATGAATGCGATCGCTACTGCTGCTAACTTTAAAGCCGATTTTCAAAGTATACCTTTTGATGGCATTATCCCGGCGGTACAAGCCAAAACGGTAGATGCGGCAATTAGTTCGATTACAATTACGGCAGAACGGGCGAAAACAGTTTCTTTTTCGCGTCCTTATTTTAAGGCGGGGTTGGCGATCGCAATCCGTGCAGACAATCAAGATATTACTGGATTAGATAGTCTCAAAAATAAAAAAATTGCGGTGCAAATTGGTACAACTGGTGCAGCCAAGGCTAAGACTATCCCAGGAGTACAAATTCGTAGCTTTGATTCTGCACCTTTAGCCCTGCAAGAATTAGTTAATGGTAATGTGGATGCGGTAATTAACGATGCGCCTGTAACTGTATATGCAATTAATACAGGCAATCTCAAGGGGATTAAAGTAGTGCAGCAATTACTAACAGAGGAGTTTTATGGTATCGCTACAGCTAAAAACTCTCCCAATTTGGCATTAATCAACAATGGTTTGGATAGGGTGCTAAAAAATGGCACTTACTCCCAAATTTACCAAAAATGGTTTAAAACTAATCCTCCAAAATTACCAGAGCGATCGCCATTTGCAAACCAGACTGGCGCTGGTGTCTCAGGAATATTTACATCAATTGGCGTGATTTTGCAGTCTTTCCCAACTCTCTTACAGGGTGCATTAGTCACGTTACAATTGACAATTCTTTCTGTAGTGCTGGGTTTGATTGGGGGTTCCTTAATTGGAATTGTCCGCCTTTCTCGGATTAGAGTTGTGCGTTGGGTAGCGAGGGCGTATGTGGATTTTTTCCGAGGAACGCCTTTGCTAGTACAAATTTTTATGATTTACTTTGGATTACCTGCGATCGCTCAACAACTTGGTTTTAGTTTTAACTTAGATCGCTTGATAGCTGCGGTAGTTGCCTTGAGTTTGAATAGCGCTGCATATATTGCCGAAGTCGTTCGCGCTGGGATTCAATCTATTGAAGTGGGACAAACGGAAGCTGCACAGTCGCTAGGTTTAAATCCCGTGCAAACTATGCGCTTCGTAATTTTTCCCCAAGCTATCCGACGAATGATCCCACCGTTGGGAAATGAGTTTATCAGTTTATTGAAAGATACAAGCTTAGTTGCAGTTATCGGATTTGAAGAATTGTTTCGCAAAGGACAGCTAATAGTTGCTAATAACTATCGCGCTTTTGAAATTTATGCGGCTGTTGCTTTAGTTTATTTATGTTTGACGCTGCTTTCTTCACAAGCATTTAGCCGCTTGGAAGTGTGGATGAATCCAGTTAAACGATAGAAGAAATACAATCGGGAGTTAAGATAGGTAATATGTAGGGAATTGGAATTGAGTTATAAATCATTGAGCAAAAATATATGACAATTCTCAACGCTAATAATTTATCCCTAGAAGAAGTTCATCGTCTGTTTGGCTTTCGAGAACAGTACAGTGATTCATTTTCTAACTACTTATCTCTAGAACCTCTTCTGGAAGTCGAACAACAAGAACTTCTGCAAATTAGAAATGACTTTCGACGCTACCTGACAAAAGGCAAAGTTTCTGAAGGGCAGGTAAAGTTTCTTGCAGTTGCTCCTTTACTTAGATTAGCTGGTTTTTATCGCTATCCTATCGAGATTGTTTTAGAGGAGAATATTGCTGATATTAAGGTTGAAGATGAAGATATCACAATTAAAGGTAGATTTGATATTTTAGCTGTTAGTAATGCTAAACATACAAAACTTCAAACATATTTTTGGGTACTGTTAATTGAATCTAAAAATAGTCAGATAGATATATCAACAGGTTTACCACAGCTACTCACTTATGCTTATAAAAATTTAGGTAATCAAAAATCAGTTTGGGGATTAACGACTAATGGTAGAAGTTATCAGTTTGTCTACCTCGAACAAGGAAATCCTCCTATTTATTACTTGTTGCCAGAATTAAATTTAATGGAAACAGAGCGTTCAAGTCAGTTGCTACAAGTTTTAAAAGCAATTTGTCAAATGTAGCAGGTAACAGACTTGAAAATCGTAGCCATCTCCAAACGTTCGGGCATCTTCTAAAAAACCATCTTTAATTCCTCGATACTTTGATAGTTTTTTATAAAAAAATGACAAAGATGATTTATAAAAAGTACCGTCGTCTATTAATCCTCATTTTTTCAGCTTTATTAGGACTGTTATCTAGTTTCACTATCCCAGCTTGGTCGAATTCCCTCAGTTTACATACCAATGCTGCTACAAGTCCTCTGGCACTAGCGAAGGAAGGTCAACAACGCTACAATGCCGGAGACTTAGAAGCCGCAGTCAAGTTATGGCAATCAGCTGCCGAAGCTTATCAAAAAGTAGGCGATCGCGAGGGGATGACTAAAAGCCTAATCGACAAATCCCAGGCTTTGCAAGATTTAGGACTCTATCCCAAAGCTTGCAATACTTTACTCCAAGCTTTTGCCATCAAAAACCCCGACTGTAGTCAAACCCAAATCGACCAACTCTACAAAACCCTCGCTCAACAGCGCGATTCTCTTAGCCTGACTCAAGCTATTGGCTTGCACAGCCTCGGTGATGTCCTACGCCGACAAGGATTATTGCCAAAGTCTGAAGAAGTCTTGCAATTAAGTTTATTATCAATTGCCCAATCGCCACAAAAAAGTGCTGTACTACTCAGTTTAGGCAACACCGAACGCACCCAAGGCAACCAAATCCGCGATCGCTGGGATTATGAAGAAGTGACGGACATTATCGATCGCAAATCTGTATCTGATGCTTTAGCACCCTACCAAGAAGCTATCAACCACTATATCGCAGCCGCAAAAGTGACATCAGCGCCAGCAATTACCAAAATTCAGGCACAACTCAATCACTTTCAACTATTACTAGAAACTCAAAAATGGTGGGATGACCAAACCAACCGCCGCATCACTTCTTGGTCGAGATTTGGTGAATCTAAATTAATCCAAAGAGCAAAAGATTTTGTCTCTCAGTTGAAGTCGCAATTAAACCAAGATGTCCAAGCATTGCAAAATCAAATTACACCTAATTTGACCGCTCTTACTCCCAGCCGCGCCGCCATCTACGCCCAGATTAACTATGCGGAATCTTTAATGCAAAGCGGACAAATCAACAATGTTGAACCTTTATTAAAGAATGCCCTGCAACAAGCGCGTACTCTCCAGGATGGACGAGCCGAAACCTACGTTATAGGTTATCTGGGCAAACTTTACTCTCAGCAAGGGCAATTAAGTCAGGCAACCAAACTGACTCGGCAAGCATTGCTGTTAGCGCAAGAACAAAATATCAATGGTGATGCTAGGGAAATTACTTATCTTTGGCAATCTCAGTTAGGAAGTTTACTACGAAAACAAGGAGATCCCAAAGGAGCGATCGCAGCTTACACCGCCGCCTTCAATACTCTTCAATCTCTGCGTAGCGATTTAAATGCTAACAATCAAGATGTCCAGTTTGACTTTCTCCAAGAAGTTAAACCTGTTTATCTAGAATTAGTGGATTTGCTGTTGAAATCAAATCTTAGCGATGAGGAATTAAATTCTCTGATCGTGTCAAATCCTAGCATTAATCGGGAAAAAGCCGAGGCGAAAAAACTACCTAAAAACCGTTTAGAGTTAGCCCGCAGGGTGATAGAGTCTCTACAACTAGCAGAACTAGATAACTTTTTTCAAGACCCCTGTTCGGAAACAGCAGATGTCGCCGTACAAATTGATAGTATTGACTCGCATACAGCTGTTATCTATCCCATAGTTTTGCCAGATCGCTTAGAAATAATCCTTTCCTCTCCCGGAAAACCTTTGCAGGAAGCAATAATTCCCATTAGCGAGCAAGATATCAATCAGACTTTAGATCGGCTTTACGATTATTTAGACAACGTTACTATCAATAACTCTGCCCGAAATATTCTATCCACTTCTAATCCCGATCCGAGAGAATTACAAGAAAATTTGCAAACGCTTTTACCAACCTTTGAACGAATTTATAGCTGGTTGATTAAACCTTTTGAGGCTCAGTTAGATAGCAATCAAATCAATAATTTAGTGTTTGTATTAAATGGGAGATTGCAGAGAGTGCCAATAGCTGCACTCTACAATGGTCAAAATTATTTGATTGAAAAATATAGTGTGGCGCTGGTTCCTAGTTTGCAACTAATCGATCCTCAACGATTGGAAAGAAAACAACTTAAGGTTTTAGCAGCTGGAGTGAGCGAGCAAATTCAAGTACAAGGAGAATTTTTTGCCGCACTAGTTAATGTGCCGGAAGAATTAGACCAAATTAAACAAACTTTTCCTGCTTCCCAAAAACTACTCAATCAACAATTTACTGCAAAAACTATTGAAAAACAGTTGAAATCAAATTTTCCTGTTGTCCACTTAGCAACTCATGGGCTATTTAGTTCTAATCCCCAGAAGAATTTTATTGTTACAGGGGATGGTAAAAGTATCAGTATTAATGAGTTAAGTACTTTATTAAGAGAACCAGGTACAACAGTAGAACTACTAGTACTGAGTGCCTGTGAAACCGCAACAGGTGATGAAAGGGCTGTCTTAGGCTTGGCAGGAATGGCTGTGCGATCGGGGGCGCGTAGTACTCTTGCTACTCTTTGGCCTGTAGGAGATGCTTCTACTGCCAAATTTATGGGTGAATTCTACCAAAATCTGAAAAAGCCAGAAGCAAAACAAGTAGATGCCCTCAGAAACTCTCAACTATCGCTCTTAGAATCTCTGAAGGCAAATCCACCTTTTCCGGAGTTGAAGAATTTACCGCCACATCCTTATTATTGGTCATCCTATGTTTTGGTAGGAAATTGGCAATAGGCAGAAGATACAGCAGAATTAAGAATTTAGGAGTCAGAATTGGCAAGTAATACCAATTCTCCAAAAGAAGGCAACAGATAATGACGCGGGGACACGGAGACGGAGAGACGCGGAGATTTATGTGTAGCCAGATTTTAGAGAAAGGGTATAAAACTAATACCAATTTGAAAAAAGAATGCGACAGATACCAACCCAGAAACCTATATAAAGTCTGGCTTTCTTAATTACGAATTACGAATTGGTATAACTTTATGCTTGGCTTTGTTTGTTTTGCCCTTCCCGCAGCTGCGCCTCCTTGAAGACTCACGTTAATTTACCACTTGACTACCATGACTGCGGGGATCGTCTTGAGTATTTGTTGGTGCAACTGGCGCAGAGAATTTTGAGACTTGTCCGCTAGCTTGGGCGTAGGGTAGAGATGAACCAGCAACCAAAGCTTCTAAGTTGTTTGCCATGATGATGCGCGGTTGATCGCCGATCGCTTGCGCTATGGTTTCTCCATTCTTCGCCAAAAATACAAAATGAGGAATGCCATCGACTCGATATTTCAACATCTCTGGCAACCATTTAGTATTATCTACATTCAGCATGACAAAATTCACTTTGTCAGCGTATTGCTTTTCTAGTTGGGCCATATCAGGAGCCATTTTCTGGCAGACAGTACACCAGTCAGCATAAAATTCCACTATTGATGGTTTGCCATTAGCGATCGCGACTTCTAAAGGTGTAGATGCCTCATCTAACTGAGTCAGGGAAGCTGAAGTTGTCTCAGTTCGCAGTCCCACAACTAAAGCAACGCTAAGAGCGATCGCTACCATAGCAATTAAGAAATTTCTCACACGCGTCCCAACCTTGGATTCAGGCTTGTCAGCAGAATTAACTGGCGAATCTTTAGTCATCACAAATTTATTAAAACTTATTAAGCAATCTTCTTTTCTATATAACCATTGTGCCTGGAAATCAGTAAACCGCTGCAAAGAAGGCAGGAGGTAGAAGTCACGAAGAGGGTGTAGGGGGTAGGGAAGACGGCATTGGTCGGGGCGAGGATGCGCCACCAATGCCATCGTCTTGACTCATACCGGGCTTGTACCCAGGAGGTTGATTTCTTCCCCCCACACCCCACACCCTACACCCTGTC
>NZ_JAECZA010000141.1 GCF_016056275.1 Dendronalium phyllosphericum CENA369
GGGGCAGAGGGGCAGAGGGGCGGAGGAGCAGAGGGGCAGAGAGGCAGAGGAGCGGACTTGCAGGTTTACCTAAAAGATATAACAGACATCAGGTGAAATGATGTAAGGGCAAACGTAACAGCGCCCCTGCTTAGAATTTCGGACAACGCAGAACTAATTATCACTCCTATGTCTAATGCAACTTGTAGGCGCAACAGCTTATACCATTTCACCAAATAAATGATACAAATAATTTCTCCTCTGCTCCCCTGCTCCTCTGCCTCATCTCAACAATAATTATTTACGCCGACCTACTTATTTTTGCAACTCTGTGCGCGTTCCCGTATCTTCGATGGGTAGCGTCACTACAAATGTTGTCCCTTCTTGGAGTACGGAATTTACTGTAATTGTACCTCCATGTCCTTCTACTACGATTTGATGGGCGATCGCCAATCCTAATCCGGTTCCTTTTCCTACAGCTTTAGTGGTGAATAAATGGTCAAATATTCTCTGCTGAACTTCTTGTGATATCCCTACTCCGTTGTCAGCAATTTGAATCAAAACGTCCTGACTCGATGCTACGCGAGTCTGGATGGTGATGCGATTCGGGTTGGCTTGAATTACTTCTAGACTCAGCCCTTTATTGGATTCTTCTAGCGCATCAATGGCATTTGCCAGTAAATTCATAAACACTTGATTGAGTTGTCCGGCAAAGCAATTAACTAAAGGTAGCTTGCCATAGTCTTTAACTATCTCAATTTCTGGACGATTTTCGTTAGCTTTTAAACGGTGTCTGAGAATCAGAATTGTGCTGTCAATTCCGTCGTGAATGTTGAAAGGAACTTTGTAATCTTTATCGCTTCTGGAGAAGGTTCGCAAACTAGTGCTGATACTGCGAATACGATCGACACCCAGTTGCATGGAATCCAACAATTTCGGTAAATCTTCGCGTAAATAATTCAGGTCGATCGCCTCAATTTCATCTGCAATATCTGAGTCAGAATCGGGAAACTTCTCTTGATAAAGGTCGATTAGCGCCAATAAATCCTTGACATAATCTTTAGCTGGTTCGATGTTGCCAGCAATAAAGCCAACAGGATTATTGATTTCATGGGCAACACCTGCAACTAAGTTGCCTAATGCTGACATTTTTTCGCTCTGCACTAATTGCAGTTGCATTTGCTGGAGTTCTAGGAA
The DNA here is from genome assembly GCF_016056275.1 of Dendronalium phyllosphericum CENA369. Classification (GTDB taxonomy): domain Bacteria; phylum Cyanobacteriota; class Cyanobacteriia; order Cyanobacteriales; family Nostocaceae; genus Dendronalium; species Dendronalium phyllosphericum. The sequence goes on from NZ_JAECZA010000141.1 coordinate 1,177, forward strand.
TGAGTATTGTAACTGTTGGGCATATTCCTGCGATTTTTGATACAAGCGTTGAGATTCGTGATAAAGCCGAGCATTTTCTAAGGAGATAGCAGCCTGAGTGCAGATGAGATTGAGAATTTCGACGCGATCGCTTGTAAATGCCCCAGCAGTCAGATTATTCTCTAGGTATAAAATCCCCAACAGTTTGCCTTGATGCAGAATCGGCATACACAACAAACTTTGAGGTTGCTGACGAATGATGTAAGGGTCGGCTACCAACACCGGATACAATGTGATGTCGGCGATCGCACTGGGTAGCAGGCTGCGTTGAACCGTGTAAATCAGACTGCGGGGAACGTCTGCACTATCCTCAACAAAAATGGATTGCACTACGGATGATTCTTGCCCAATTTGAGCGATCGCCTCAACAACTAATCTACCTTCTTTGAGCAATAGCAACGCACACTTATCGGCTCCAGCATTTTCAATTACCACTTGCAACAAGATAGTAAGTAATTTCTCTAGTTCAATTTCACTAGAAAGAGTCTGAGAAGCTTTGATAACTGTTGACATATCCAGCATGACCGAGCCACTGTCGCTAGAGGTTGCTGTTTTATTAACAGTTCGGTGCAAGGTAGCAATGGTTTCATAGGGTGCTAGCGGCGATCGCGTCTGTTGTAAGATGGGGGCTAGCAGTTGCGGATAGCGCTGTTCTAGATCGTCGATTTTGGCTTTAGCATCCCATCGGGCGTAGCCGTAGTAAGCATTAATCAAATACTCTTGGGCAATACGTTCTTTGCCCCATTCTAAATAAAACTTGGCTGTTAGTTCGTTGGCAAGGCTCTCTTCGTTGAAGTATTCGTTGGCTTTAGCTTCGCTAATGGCGCGATCGTATAATTGTATCGCCTCCAGAAAATTGCCAGAAATTTTTGCCATTTCCGCAGATAATAAAAGATATCGGTGCAAAAAGTTTTGCGGACAACTATTTGCCCAGTTTTTTTGAATTTGTTGATGCTGTTGCATAATTTCCCAATACTGCTTTTGCTCCTCGGATGTAGCATTGGGATAGAGTGCTGCTAAAGCGAGTGGATAATAGAAATAATATTGAATAATTGGAAAAAAACCAGAGTTGCTAGGAAGCGTTTTCTTTGCTGATGCTGCTGCGAGAACGGCATCTCTATAGCGACCATAAAGATACGATAATTGGATTTTTAAGAAGCAGTACCAATTTATGCCATGCTCAAAGTTATTCTTTTCTCGCCAAACTTCTATATAAGGAATATCTCCATCGTTAGACTCATCTAATAAATCGGTTTTTTGCGATATGCCTTGTAAGTGTAATAAAAACTGCCGCTGTAAAGTAAACGCATACAGCATATTAACATCATTGACTTGCTGCACATAGCTGAGATATTTCTCTGTTTCTGCATAGACCTCCGATAGGCGATCGCCCTTAATTAACATTGCCCAAATGATAAACGAAACCGCCCAAACACCAAACACTAAGTTTCCTGTTTCTTGACTGGTTTGGAATGATTGAGTAGAAATCGGCACATTCGTTTTTAAATGCTGATTGTAAGGATTAATTGTATGGGCAAAAATATTATTAGTCTTAGGAATAAATTGGGTACTATTGAAATGGCTATCGAGTTTTAGTGCTAATTTACCAAACTCATAAGCTGTTTGATAACTTTCTTGATTTGCTAGACTCATTCCATAGATAGAGTAAGCAAAACCAGAACTTTCGGCATTGCCATATTTTAAAGATAAATTAATCATGAATAAAGGTATCAAATCGCTGAGGTATTGATTTCCTGCCATATAAGCAGTTGCCCAAATGTCAGCTAAAAGACTCATACAGACTTTATTAACTGGATCTGTCATCTGGGGCAAATCGAATAAATCTGCCACAGCAACCCCTTTTAATCGAGCTTTTAATTCTTGAAGTTGAGCTGCGATCGCTGCTTTTTGTTCTTGATCTGTGACTGGAAGATTTATCCCCATAACGCTCAAACCTTTCAATCCAGCTTCTAAACCAGCTGCTATATTTTCACCTTGAGTCATTTTCAGGTACATTTGAATGCCATAAATCTCTGCTCGGTCAAATTTATTTTGAGTATGATTTAGGGCGATATCAAATAGTTTCTCTGTTTGCTGAAAATTCCCATTTAAATATTCACATTCTGCGGATTCTCGATATAAATTAAAAGTGAGACAATAGTGCGATCGCCAACTTTCCTTTTTAAGTAATTCTCTACCTGTGGTGAAGTATTTCACAGCAGCTTTGTAAGCAGTAGAAGCCTTTGCTTTTTTCCCAGCCAGGAGATTTAGTTGTGCCAATTCATCTTTTTCTGATTGTTGAGTAATTATTTCAATTCCCTCATTTAACTGATTAACAATATCAAAAATATTGGATTCAATTTCTGCTGGCGATGTGTTCTTTAACAGTAATTGCCCGATTTTCAGATGAGTAGCTTTTTTCTGAGGTTCGGGAATTAGAGAGTAGGCAGCTTGCTGGACGCGATCGTGGAGGAATCGGTAACTTGAGATTTGTTCGGAGGTAATTGGGGATTGGGCAACTGTTGTTTCATGACTTTCTTGGTGATAAAACTTATACACCTGATTGGTCGGAATCGTTAATCCATCTTGCACAGCTTTCCAAAAGTCTGCGGCTGTTTCCACTTGGGATTTTTCATAGACGATTGCCAATGTTGCTAAATCAAATTGGTTGCCCACACAAGCCGCTAACTTCAAGACAGCTTGAGTCTGTTTTGGCAACTTTTGAAGTTGAATTGCCATGAATTCTACAACATCATCGGTAAGCGCAAGCGATCGCACTTGAGCAATGTCACATTCCCAAAAACCACTAAAATTAAATGTAATCAGTTTATCTTCGTGCAACGCTTTGAGAAACTGGGTGGCAAAAAAAGGATTGCCTTTAGTTTTGCCAAAAACCAAATTCGTCAACGGTAACGCCAACTCATCAGAACAACTCAAAGAATCGGCAATTAACTGATTTACAGATTGCAGATCGAGAGCAGCCAAAGTTATTGTGTTGACGGTGACTTGTGATTTCTGCATCTCTTCTACGGTCAACATCAATGGATGGGTTGGGGTAACTTCGTTATCTCGGTAAGCCCCGATAAACAACAAATAATGAGTTTCCGCAGCACTCATCAACAGTTGCATTAACTTGAGTGAAGCTGAGTCTGCCCATTGCAAATCATCAATGAAAATAACTAACGGATGTTGAGGTGCAGTAAAAACTTGAATAAATTTCCCAAACAGCAGATTGAAGCGACTTTGAGCTGCACTACCAGAGAGTTCTGGTACGGGAAGCTGTTTGCCAATAATGGCTTCTAATTCTGGAATCACCTCAACCAGAACTTGTCCGTTGTCGCCCAGCGCGGAGAGAATTTTGGTTTGCCAATGTGCCAATTGAGCGTCGCTTTCACTTAGCAGTTGCGTCATCAAATCTCGAAAAGCCTGCACAAAAGCAGAGAAAGGGATATCGCGCCCAAATTGGTCAAACTTCCCTTTAATAAAGTAACCCCGTTGCCGCACAATTGGCTTGTGGACTTCGTTGACTACAGCAGTTTTGCCGATACCAGAAAAACCAGCCACCAAAGTAATTTCCTTGCTTCCCTGGCTAACTCGCTCGAAAGCATCCAACAGACTTTGTACTTCAGTTTGACGACCGTAGAGTTTTTCCGGGATGATAAAGCGATCGCATACGTCTCGCTCTCCCAAATGAAATAATTCAATGCTGCCTGTATCCTGCCATTGAGCCAAGCATTTTTCTAAGTCATATTTCAGACCCAAGGCACTCTGATAGCGGTCTTCGGCATTCTTTGCCATCAGTTTCATCACAATATCTGAAATAACTTGCGGAATCTGTTCGCTTTTACTTTCTAACAATGGAGGTTGTTGAGCGATATGACAGTGAACCAACTCCATCGGGTCATTCGATTGAAAGGGAAGTTGTCCTGTAAGTATTTCAAAGAAGGTAACGCCAAGCGAGTAGAAATCACTACGGTAGTCAATACCTCGGTTCATCCGTCCAGTTTGTTCTGGAGAAAGATAAGCCAGAGTACCTTCTATGACATTAGGACTTTGAATTTCTGGCGTTTCTTTGGGTAATAAAGAAGCAATACTAAAGTCAATTAACTTGATTTGTTGAGTGTTTGGGTTGATGAGGATGTTAGCAGGTTTGATGTCCTTGTGAATTACCCTGTGGCGATGAAGTCCATTGAGAATGTCGCTGAGGGCGATCGCAATTTGCAAAAATGTTAATAAATCTGGTTTGCGATCTATTTTGCTGTTGATCCAATCTCTCAGAGAAACGCCGCCAAAGTCCTCCATCACTAGGGCATAGCTGTTGCGGTAAGGTTCCAAGCTGTAGGGGCGGACAATACCAGGTAAATCGAGATTTTTGGCAATAGTATACTGATTGCGAAACTGAAGCAGTTGATTGAAGGTAGGATACTCTTGTTCGCTCAGTTTGATAACTACTGGCAATAAATCCGACTCACGAATTGCCCGATAAACTAGGGTTCTCGATCCTGCATACAGTTGTTCGCTAATTTGATAGTCTGATATCTTGGCTATCGACTCAATTGCTGTATTCATTCAGTATCAACCCTTCTTGAAATGAGACCTAGTTTATGAAAGTATTTTTCCCGCTAGCTCTGTTTTTCTAACTCCAACCATTTGAGATTTTGGATTGTGAAACACTGAATAGTGCTGAGTGCTGAGTGCTGAGTGCTGAGTGCTGAGTGCTGAGTGCTGAGTGCTGAGTGCTGAGTGCTGAGTGCTGAGTGCTGAG
>NZ_JAECZA010000142.1:0-1515 GCF_016056275.1 Dendronalium phyllosphericum CENA369
CCCCTCATCCCCCTCATCCCCCTCATCCCCAGTTACGATAGTTCTGGAGGGTTGAGGCGATAGCCCATACCATAGACTGTTTCAATCGACTCTGCTGCTGCTAATGTTTGCAAACGTTGGCGAAGTTTACGAACTAGAACGGTGATTGCATTACTTTCTGGCTCACTACCCCATTGCCATACGGCTTGCTCAATTTGGTTGCGAGTGAGTACTTGCTTAGGATGACGCATGAAATACTCTAGTAACTGAAATTCTTGGCTAGAAAGGGAGACAATCGCTCCTTGTCGCTCTAAAGTCAGTGCGTCGAGATGAAGTTTTAAGTCTGCCAAGCAAAGGATATCTCCTTGCCAAAGAGGCGATCGCCTCCTCAATGCCCGCACCCGCGCCATGAACTCTATAATATCAATTGGTTTTACTAGGTAGTCATCTGCTCCGGCATCTAATCCTATAACTTTATCAGGTGTGGTATCTTTTGCCGTGATTATTAATATGGGAGCTGTTCTTCCTGCGGCTCGATACTGTTGACACAAACTCACTCCACTAATCCGGGGTAACATCCAATCCAAAATCAGGAGGTCATATTCTTTTTCAGTCAAAAGCCATTGAGCCGTTTCACCATCCTTGACACCATCAACGTTGTGTCCAGCCTGGGAAAGAACCGTTTGCAACGGCATTAATTGCTTGGGATCGTCCTCTGCCAGTAAGATTTTCATCACCTTTGTGTAGGCTTGGGCTTATTTAGAATAATCTATTGAGGTAATTTAAACGTCTTTCATCAGTGAGAATGAAGTGTGATAACTTGGCAAAATTACAGACAGGTATAGTGTGTGGCACATTAGCAAACGTTGGCTGCAAGGACTGGGATTAGAATTTTGGTTGCCTCTACCACTAGTAGCGATCGCATTTTGGTTTGGTTGTAGTTTTCTTGCTGCTGGGCAGTTAAGTCAATCCTACTCTACAGAGAAAAAACTTCGCTCAGATACTCAACTAGAAGCACGCCTATCAGTCAATGTGTTGCTGATTAATGCCACTGTTAACCGAACTCAAAAAATTACCCAAATAGAAGTCGAAACAGCAGACCCCATTGTGAAGCGATTGGAATTAGAACTTCCAACAATAGAATTCAGCCAGATAGAAGTGACAATTGCCCAAGAACTAGGGCTACCTCGTCAGGATGTTAGGAAGTTAGTGCGCTATGAAATTGTTGACTAATATTGATAGGATTTCAAGCTAGAAAGAAAAAAGTCACAAAGCCCACGTGTCAACAGAGGTACTAGTAAGCCCTGGAAAGATTCTTGCTGAATGAAGCGGACGTGTAGGCGTAGCCCATCGTAGACATCGCAAGCTTTCGGCTCAACGATACACCAAAATGAATGCCTGAATTATTCAACTGACAAAACAAACAGGTAAATTGAGTTAGCAATCAGCCTCATTGCTTGCCCAAAACACCAAAATGAATGCGCGATGTACTGAAATGAGAAAGCATTTAAAGATTTTGCTTGCTGAATCTACCGA
>NZ_JAECZA010000142.1:1615-5882 GCF_016056275.1 Dendronalium phyllosphericum CENA369
AATGAGAAAGCAAACTGGGGTTTGAGAAAGCATTTAAACATTTTGCTTGCTGAATCTACTGAAATGAGAAAGCAAACTGGGGTTTGAGAAAGCATTTAAACATTTTGCTTGCTGAATTTACTGAAATGAGAAAGCAAACTGGGGTTTGAGAAAGCATTTAAACATTTTGAATAAGCAATCAGGCATTTTGCTTTTACTTTTGCCTTCTTCAATCACTTTTTGTTCACATTTATGAGCAATTGTGAAATAGAAGGGTATTGAGGCAGCAGGGTTTAACAAATATGGCATTTACTTATAAAAAACTGTAGCAAATATGACAAATTCTATTGCTGTTATTTACATGAGTCTCCAACGAAGGCGCACCTACAGGAAGGGTGAAAGAAACAAGTTAAATCCTCTTTCCTTCTGCCTCCTGCCTTATTAGGAGTTGTTCTAACAGTACGGTTCTTGCTCGCACTGCAAAGCATAGTTGCTTACTATTTCGAGATTATTAATACTTCGTTTTAAACTTACTTATTTTTATAGGAGATGTTGTTATGAATTTCAGTCCAGTTAAAAATGCAATGGGCATCATTTCTAATCGTCAAGCTGCAACACGGGTGCTTGATGAACTCAGAGCTATTAACTTTCCCATGCAGAAAATTTCTATATTTACTTTAGACTCCGAACGCGAAAAGTTGCACAAGAATGTTAGTGCAGATACACATACCATGACTCCCAGCGAAGCTGCTAAAGCAGGTGCAATTACAGGAGGAACCGCTGGAGGATTGCTGGCACTCACAGCCGGACTTGGTGTATTAGTGATTCCCGGTTTTGGCCCAGCGTTAGCGGTTGAATCTGTAGTGGGTACGCTGCTAGCGGGTGGAGCAAGTGCGATGTTTGGCGGTGTTTATGGTGCTTTTCAAGGTTGGTTTGCTCCCAAAAAGCAAGCTAAATTCTATGAGCCACGCACATTCCAAGAAGAATTTTTAGTGAAAGTAGAGGGAACAGCAGATGAAATCCATCAAGCAGAAGCAATTCTGCGTTCCTGGGGTGTGCGAGATTGGCTTGTTTATGAATCTGGCAAAATTTCGTAATAACATCAATTTAAAAAAAGGTACAGTTTCAAAAGAAAAATTCATATTAAGCATTACCGATTGAAAGTATGAATTAGTCTCACGTAAAGGCAATTTAGCACGGTTTGGGGAGCCAATACCGCATAAATAATTGTTTTTTTGTCATATCAAAAAATGCCAATTGATACTCTGATTCAGCAACGCTTCATATAAAGATGATGAGTCTTAATTAAGAATTACAAATTAGTTTATTAGTTTAATAGTTTTTCAATTCGGAGACAGAGATGACAGCAAATACGATCGCTACAAATACTTTTCCTGAAACAACAAAAGATTTACTCAACTATGAATGGCACACTCTAGCAGAACAACAAGTTGTGCAAGCCTTAGCTAGTCATCCCCAAGCTGGTTTGAGCTATGAAGAAGCTACCACCCGACATCAACAAATGGGTGCAAATCAACTGAGTAGTAAAGGTGGAAAAAGTCCTTGGCTAAAATTTTTAGAGCAATTTCATCAACCACTACTATATATTTTGCTAACGGCAGGAGTGGTGACGCTGCTACTGCAAGATTGGATAGATGCAGGAGTAATTTTTGGTGTCATCCTGATTAATGCAATTGTTGGTTATATTCAAGAATCGAAAGCAGAAGGTGCGATCGCTGCTTTATCCAAAGCGATCGCCACTGAAGCAACTGTGATTCGCAATGGTCAAAAAACTCGTCTGGCTTCGACCGAACTTGTTGCAGGCGATCTAGTACTGCTAGCATCTGGGGATAAAGTACCTGCGGATCTGCGGCTATTAAGTGTGCGTGGGTTACAAGTTGACGAGTCTGCTTTAACAGGAGAATCTGTGCCGGTGGAGAAAGCGACTCCATCGCTGGCTATGGAAACACCATTAGCCGAACGCAGCAATATGGCTTATGCAGGAAGTTTTGTCACCTTTGGACAAGCACAAGGAATTGTAGTGGCGATCGCCGATGCCACGGAAACTGGTCGCATCTCGGAGTTAATTGCCAGCAGTACAAATCTGAAAACACCGCTGACGCGAAATATTGACAAGTTTAGCAAAACGCTGCTGTACTTCGTCTTGGGTTTGGCTGCCCTGACATTTGCAGTCGGATTGGGACAAGGTGAATCTTGGATTGCTGTTTTCAAAGCAGCTGTGGCTCTTGTAGTTAGTGCGATTCCAGAAGGATTGCCTGCAATTGTTACAGTCACGTTGGCGATCGGAGTTTCCCGGATGGCACGACGTAACGCGATTATTCGCAAGTTACCCGCAGTAGAAACATTGGGAAGTACCACGGTTATCTGCTCTGACAAAACTGGCACGTTGACCGAAAATCAGATGACGGTTCAGAATATTTATGCGGGTGGGCAACACTACACTGTCAGCGGTATTGGTTATGCCCCAGACGGTGAAATATTAATGAATCAGCAAGCTGTTGATTTCAATGCAGATGGACATATTGCTCTTTGGGAAACCTTGGAAGCAGGATTGCTGTGCAATGATTCGCACATCGAATGGCGAGACGGAGAGTGGAACTTAGTCGGAACCCCAACCGAGGGAGCATTGATTGCAGCTGCTAATAAAGTGGGATTGACACTAGAGAATCTAGAGCAAGAATTACCCCGAATAGATACCATTCCCTTTGAGTCTCAATTTCAATACATGGCAACTTTGCATGAATTAGATGCAAAGCGAAGGCTGAACATGATTTATCTCAAAGGTTCTGTAGAGGCAATTCTTCAACGATGCGACTACATGCTTGACGCTCAAGGACAACAGATTGCACTCAATCCAAGGGCAGTAGAACAAGAAGTTGCTCGGATGGCAAACCAAGGTTTACGAGTGCTAGCTTTCGCCAGCAAAGAAGTTGCTGCTAAACGCTCCCTAGAACGCCACGATCTCGCTCAAGAACTGGTATTTTTAGGACTGCAAGGGATAATCGATCCGCCCCGTTCTGAAGCGATCGCCGCAGTCAACGCCTGTCAATCTGCGGGGATTCAGGTCAAGATGATTACAGGGGATCACGCACTCACAGCAGCTGCGATCGCCCGCCAAATGGGTATTTGCTCCAATGAAGCACAAGTCTTCACCGGACAGCAATTAACTCAGATGAATGGAAAAAAATTTGCCAAAGCAGCCGAACAAGGTATGGTGTTTGCGCGAGTTGCCCCAGAACAAAAGTTGCGTCTAGTGAAAGCGTTGCAACTCAAAGGCGAAATTGTTGCCATGACTGGAGATGGTGTTAACGATGCTCCCGCGCTCAAGCAAGCAGATATTGGTGTAGCGATGGGTATTGCTGGGGCAGAGGTTGCCAAAGAATCTGCGGATATGCTTTTAACTGACGATAACTTCGCTTCAATTGAAGCCGCTGTAGAGGAAGGGCGCGGAGTTTACCGCAACTTGCGAAAAGCGATCGCTTTCTTGCTGCCGATCAACGTTGGCGAATCCATGACGATTTTGATTGCTATTCTCCTGGCAACTGCGCTTCCTATCATCCCAATCCAAATTCTCTGGCTAAACATGGTCAGTTCAGTAGGTTTGATTGCTCCTTTAGCCTTTGAGCCAAAATCTGGACAGGTGATGCAACAACCACCACGCAACCCCAGAGAAAAGCTTTTATCAGGTAGTTTACTCCAGCGCATCTTAGCCATTTCTGTCTTCAATTGGCTGGTAATTTTTGGGGTGTTTCAATGGATACTTCAAACTACAGGCAATGAAGCCTTAGCTCGGACAATGGCGATTAATGGATTAGTGGCGGCGGAAGTCTTTTATCTGTTAAGTATTACCCAGTTTTTACCATCTTTGGTTGCCAGAATCAAAGGTAAACACACACCCGTAGCCTATGCATCGGCAATTGGAATTGTGGTTGTAGTGACTTTACAATGTCTATTCAGTCAGTGGAGTATCATGAATCAATTTTTTGAGACAACACCTTTGACATTGGTTCAAGCTCTCATTTGCATAGGTGTCGGTTTGCCAGTAGTGTTGATAGCTCTCATCTTGCAGCGTTTCGATCCGCTCAACTAAGAATAGTGCTGAGTGCTGAGTGCTGAGTGCTGAGTAAAAACCTTTTGCTTTAAGCTTTTGAGCAATCACAACTGTCCTAAAGGGTGTGGCTACGGCTATATTTAGTTTGGTGCGTTAGGACTTTTGTCCATAACGCACCAAACATCGTTAACTACCCCAATCCCCAATCCCCAATCC
>NZ_JAECZA010000143.1:0-1046 GCF_016056275.1 Dendronalium phyllosphericum CENA369
GAGCAGGGGGAGATGAGGGAGATGAGGGAGATGAGGGAGATGAGGGAGCAGTGGCACAACTGACAACTGACAACTGACAACTGACAACTGACAACTGACAACTGACAACTAACTCGCACTCTTTTCGGTATATTTGAAAATCTATCTCGCAAAAATCTACTGTTTTTTGTTGAATCTATGAAGTCTTATTTAGCAGCGGCTATTCAAATGACCAGTGTGCCCGACCTACATCAAAATTTGGCACAGGCAGAAGAATTAATAGATCTTGCTGTGCGTCGAGGTGCTGAATTGGTAGGTTTGCCAGAAAACTTTTCTTTTATGGGAGAAGAAAAAGATAAACTGAATCAAGCAGAAGCGATCGCCACTGAAAGCGAACAATTCCTCAAAAAAATGGCTCAACGCTTCCAAGTTACAATCTTGGGCGGCAGCTTTCCAGTTCCAGTAGATAATACAGGCAAAGTCCATAATACTACAGTACTGATCGACCCCAGCGGTGAAGAACTTGCCCGCTACCATAAAGTACATCTTTTTGATGTGAATGTTCCCGACGGCAACACTTATCGAGAGTCCAGCACTGTTGTCGCTGGTAAACAACTACCCCCCGTCTATTTTTCCGAAAACCTCGGTAACATAGGACTTTCTGTTTGCTATGATGTCCGCTTCCCCGAACTTTACCGCCATTTATCAGACAAGGGAGTTGATGTCATATTTGTGCCTGCTGCCTTCACTGCCTTCACTGGCAAAGACCACTGGCAAGTATTATTACAAGCAAGAGCGATTGAAAATACCGCCTACGTCATTGCTCCTGCTCAAACAGGCAACAACTACAGCCGCCGTCTAACCCACGGACATGCTGTGATTATCGACCCTTGGGGAGTAATTTTAGCCGATGCTGGCGAACAGCCGGGAATTGCGATCGCAGAAATCAACCCTTCGCGTTTAGATCAAGTTCGTCGTCAAATGCCTTCTCTACAACATAGAGTATTTAGTTGAGTGCTGAGTGCTGAGTGCTGAGTGCTGAGTTAGGAGTTAGGAGTTTTATCTTT
>NZ_JAECZA010000143.1:1115-7450 GCF_016056275.1 Dendronalium phyllosphericum CENA369
ACAAACACTTCAACATCAAATAAGACGAAGTTGCGCCCGGATCTTGATGTCCAATACTCCGTTCGCCTAAATAACTAGCTCGTCCTTTCTTCGCTAGCATCGGCTTGGTTTTCTGCAAACCTTCCTCCGCTGCTGCTACAGCCTGCTGCATTGCTGTTGTGGTATCTTTACCCTCTTCTACAGCTTGCCCAAAAGCCACAACAGCAGGAGACAGCACATCCACCATTGTCTTATCTCCTAGTTGCGCTTTCCCACGTTGCAATACCCCATCTAAGCCAGCTTGGAGTAAATCCCGCAAATCTTGTGCAGTTAGTTCGTGTTTACCAGTTGCTACTGTACTAGCTCGCAGAAATAGTGTGCCATACAAAGGGCCGCTAGCACCGCCAATACTAGAAATTAGGGTCATACTCGTTGTTTTTAAAATGCTACCAATATCGCCATCAGTAACACCAGTTAATCGCTCGATAACCTTTTTAAAACCACGATCCATATTGATACCATGATCGGCATCACCAATCGCTGCATCTAATTGGGTTAAGTATTCTTTGTTTTGCTCTATTTGAGTTGCAAAGGTCTGTAACCATTGCATAACCTGCTTTGTGTTTACCATCTTTGTTTTAATCTAGCTAGCTTTTTGCTGATTACTGATATAGTCATTTTAAAAAAATAGAGAACTATACGTAATTTCTCTGTCAGAGTAAAATAGGAAAGTATATATTAATTAAGTAGTCAATTTAGCTGTGAGAAGATAAGTTAGTGTTGCCTTCTCAAAAGTCAATTTTAAAACAACTCACTCCCGCACTGTTAGTTGCTACCTTAGCAACTACTAGTGTTAGCCAAAGCAGCAATAATGGCGGTCAGGTTGCTCTAGCAAGTACAACCCAAGGCTTGCCAGAAAATGTTGCATACCCTAAGAGTACAGCGATCGCTCAATCTCGATTTAGTGATATTGGTGGCAACTGGTCGCAATCATGTATTACACAACTCGCTAGTCAAGGTATTATCAGTGGTTATCCTGATGGAACTTTCCGTCCCAACGCCTCTGTGACGCGGGCTGAGTTTGCAGCGATTATTAATAAGGCTTTCCCTAATGCCCAAAAGACTCGCAATGCGATCGCATTTAAAGATATACCTAAAAATTACTGGGCTTACACAGCAATTGCAACAGCCTCTAGAACAAAATTCTTGTCTGGATATCCCGGTCAAGTTTTCAATCCCCGCCAAAATATTCCTCGCGCTCAAGTTTTGGTAGCTTTAGCTAGCGGATTGAACTATTCTCCCACTCAGTCTGCCACTACTATATTAAATTCTAATTTTACTGATGCCAGTAGCATTCCTGCCTATGCTCAAAGTGGAATCGCCGCAGCAACTGAAAAACGTCTTGTTGTTGATTATCCTGACGTTAAATATCTCAAACCCAATCAATTAGCTAGTCGGGCAGATGTATCAGCTTTCTTATGTCAAGCTTTAGCAGCCTCTGGGCAAACTTCTAGCGTTCCTCAGCAGTATATTGCGGGTGGTACTAGTTCCTCAACACCTCTATCACCACCGTCTGGAACTTCTACTGAAAACATCGTCTTTCCGAAAAGTGCAGGCGTAATTGATGTCACAGCACCAGAGTATGGGGCTAAACCTAACGATGGCAAGGATGATACCCAAGCTATCCAAAAGGCACTCAATCGATATCCCAGTGGAGGACGGATTATCTATTTGCCCAACGGTGTTTATAACATCTCTGATTCCCTGCATTGGCCGCCAGGTAATGTTTCTGCCAGTGACTACAAGCGGACTATACTGCAAGGACAAAGCGAAAATGGCGTGATTATTCAACTAAAAAATTCTTCTGCCAAGTTCCAAAATCCAGATAAGCCTCGTCCAGTAATTTCTACAGGGTTTAACCCCGATTTAGATCCAAATTCCAATGAATTTAAAGCGAGTCTAAAAGCTCAACGCTTTGGCAATTCAGTCAGAAATTTAACTATTAATACAGGTAAAAATAATCCGGGGGCGGAAGGTCTGAATTTTGTTGCTAGCAATTATGGAGCAACGCGAAGTGTCAAAATTATCTCTGGTGACGGTAAAGGAACGACAGGCTTGGCATTGACACATGGTGAAGTCGGGCCGATGTTAATTAACAATGTTGAGGTCGTAGGATTTGATTACGGAGTACGAACTAACAGTACTGTTAACAGCATCACGATGGAGAACATTACAGTTCGCCAGCAAAACAAAGTTGGGATCTTAAATCGCGGCCAAGTAATCAATCTGAATAATTTCTCTAGCGTTAATTCTGTACCAGCAATTATCAACGGCAATACTTGCCAAGGTATTGATGTCGGAAGTACTTTGACACTATTGAATGCCAAACTCAGCGGTAGCGGCAATGCCAAAAATGTCTCGGCAATTTCTTCTTGTGGCTTTATCTATGCCAGAAACGTATCGGCTACAGGCTATAAAAATGTTCTTACAAGCAATGCACGAGGCGCAGTAAATACACTTTCAGGAAATAACATTATTGAATATAGTTCTCATCGAACTATTTCTGAGTTTCCCTCTCCCTCGGAATCACTGCAACTTCCGATTAAACAATTTCCTCAAGTAGCTTGGGATGACCCGAAAACATGGGTTAGTGTCGAGCAGTTTGGCGCGAAACCAAATGATAACAAAGATGATACTGCGGCTTTTCAAGCTGCGATCGATTCCGGCGCTACGACTGTAGTAGTTCCCAGAAATGGAGACTATACCATCAATGGTTCTCTGCGAATTCGAGGCAAGGTGCGGAGATTTATCGGAACTCAAGGATGGATTAATGGCACTGGGGAAATAGTTGCAGATAATGGCAGTCAACCAACTTTAATTATCCAAGATTTCTTTATTAGATATCCGAAATCTAATTTGAAATGGCGGAGCATTACTAATCGAACTGTAGTCTTCCGTGACATCGAACACTTGAACCTAGAAAGCAGTGGCACAGGGAATCTTTTTATTGATGATGCTGTGATGGCGGGAGTAAAATTTATCAACCCCAAACAAAATATTTGGGCGAGACAGATCGATCCTGAAAACCCTTCAATTACTGGCATAGTAAATCAAGGTGCTAAACTTTGGATTCTCGGTTTGAAGACAGAAGATGCCAGCACAAAAATTGAAACTAGTAATGGCGGCTTCACCGAACTTCTTGGCGGACAAATTTATGCGAACGGTGTAGCAAAACAAAATCCCGTCTTCCGTATCATCAATGCTTCTGCTTCTTTTGCTGGTGTCGCCGAGGTCAATTTTGCTGGACGAGGTTTTCAAACCTGGGTCGAAGAAACACGCGGCAACCAAACAAAAGAGCTAAAACGAGCCAACGTTCCTAACAGGGTTTCTGCCAACGGACGAGTTTTAGTACTTTATGCAGGGTATAAGTAATTCCTAAAGAAAGAGCGAGTGAGGATATGTAGATTCATACCTCACTCTTTCAGACTTCATACTTGAATTCACTGCCCCTTTAAACTGAATAATATAAGGGGAAAGATTTTGCATCTTTGGGTTTGACAAACACGCGCTGTTGTGGTTCTAACTGTAATTCATTGTAGCGATCGCGTGTTAAATTCGCTGTGACTATTTGTCCGTCATCTAAAGTTAATTCCAGCTGAACTTCCCAACCCAAATGTATTAGCCGACTGACTCTAGCTGGTGCTACAGCACCATTGGCATCTTTTTCCACAATCACATCTTGCGGACGCAAAAACACTTGCGGATATGGGGCTTCAAAGCCACTGTTTTGAAAAATCTTCGCTGTGTTGGGCAAGACGTTTACAGGGCCGATAAAGCTCATCACAAACGCCGTAGCTGGATTGTCATAAATTTCTGCTGGTGTCCCCACCTGTTCTACGCACCCTTTATTCATCACCACAACTTCATCAGAGACTTCCATTGCTTCTTCTTGGTCGTGGGTCACGAAAACTGTGGTAACATGAACTTCATCATGGAGGCGGCGTAACCATGCCCGTAAATCTTTACGGACTTTCGCATCAAGTGCCCCAAAAGGTTCATCTAGCAATAAAACATCCGGTTCTACAGCTAGTGCCCTTGCTAAAGCTACCCGTTGTCTTTGACCGCCGGAAAGTTGTGATGGATAGCGATCGCCTAGTCCAGTTAATTGCACCAGTTCCAACAACTGTTCGACTCGTCCTTTAATCTTCTTCGCTGGTGCTTTGCGAATTTCTAAACCAAAGGCAATATTCTGCCGCACTGTTAGATGCTTAAATAAAGCATAGTGCTGAAACACAAACCCAATATTCCGCTCTTGTACGCTTTGATATGTAGCATCTTTACCTGTGAGCAAGATTTTGCCACTATCTGGCATCTCTAAGCCTGCGATTAATCTTAGCAAAGTAGATTTACCAGATCCTGATGGGCCCAGCAAGGCAACCAGCGAACCACTCTTAATTTCCAAACTAACGCGATCGACTGCTTTAAAACTTCCGAACTGCTTGGATACATTATCGACTACAATTCCCACTGCTGCTGCCCCTCTGCAATTTTAAATACGGCTTATTGCTAGGTTTACCGTGTTTTATTTATACCATATCTAAAATATTTTTGAATTTAAAGATTTAAGTTTGATGACTTATGACTGATGACTGTTAGGACTAGTTATGGTTTCTTAAGAGGCTATTTATAAAATAGACCTCTTGCAGAAATCGGGAAAAGGGGAAGGTGGGGTACCTCTGGGGATCGGGGGCGGGAGAAAGGGGGAAAGGTTTATTTAAATTTATTACTAGAGTTGCTTTAATTTGTTATTTGCCGATAGTAACAACTCTTGAGCTTTTAAATAAACAGTTGTACCTTTCTCTACCTTTTCTAATTGGTTGATAATGCTGTGTAATTGCCCGATTATACGATTGCGATTCAAATTTTTGGGGTCAGTAGGAATTGAAGCCACTAAGCTTTCTATTTCTCGTTGTGCTGTCATTAAAGCTTGCACAGAATCTGCCTCAGCTTGTCGTCTGACTTTGACTTGACCTAAATTAGTCTCATAAGTTGCTAATAACTTTTGTGCCTGGGCATAACCTACCACATCTTCCGCAGAAATCTGTTTTAACCGCTCAATCGCTTCTTGCCATAGATTTTCGATCTGTTCCCATTCGGTGACTGTGTGCGGTGGATTTTGACCGGCTTTAGCAGCTTGCCAAGAAAATTGCTGCGCTGCGGTAATTAAAGCACTGACGCGTTCATTTCCCGCTGCTAATCCCACAACTTCCTTAAAATCACGCTTGTAGGCATCTATTTGATTTTGAGCAGTTTTTCCGGCTAGGGTTTGGCCGGGAATCTCTTCTAACTTATCCAATGCCGAACGCCAAGCTGCGATCGCTGACTTTTTATCGGTTACTGTTGTAGCTTGTTGATATTGCTGTTTTGCATTCAATAATGTTTGACTATTATCAGTAAGCAAGGTTTGAGCATTTTTTTCCTGAAAAACCTTGGCTTCTAGCTGTCCTACTTGACGACGCGCTGCATTTAGACCGTAAACGCTGAACCGCCAGTCATACCACCAATATTTGTATTCCGGCCAATCGTTAACCAACCCAATTGGCAAGTTATCTAGATATGTCTTTGTTTGTTGCAGTTGCTGTTCGCCCAACGCTAAATCTGCTGCACTGGTAGGTTTTTCAATCAAGTATTCAGCTTGCTCAATTGACGCTAAGGCCTGCCGATAGTTTTGTTCCATACTCATGTAACTGGGTAGCAACAAAAAAGCAGCATTTTGTGCAACAGGACGACGAATCATTGGGTAAGGCAAATTCGCTAACCAAACGGCTTTGTTGCATGAAAGGAAAAAAGGACACCCCAATCCGAAGTAAAGATAGGAATTAAGCTTCAACTTTATAAGAGTTAGGCTTACCTAACTGGATCATGCGATTAAGGGCAGCACACTGTAGAAATAACTCGACAGCTTGATTGTCAAAAAACCGTCGTCTCAACTTACCGCCAAAAATAGTTTTGAGTCGAAAGATGGCAGTTTCAGATAATGAACGTCGATGATAACCAGACTCTTGTTTCCATTGCTTACGCCCGACTTGGTTTACCCGACGCAGATTTTTATCTCTAGGGTGTGGCTGTGCTTCATTATTTGATTGTTGAATTTTGGCGTTACTACGCGGTGGAATTATCGCTTTTGCCCCGCGTTGTGAAATGGTGTCGTAACAACCTTTTGTGTCATAGCCACCATCACCAGATACTTGCTCTATTGGCTGCTCGATCTGCTCCAATATGTCAGGCAGCACTTCACAATCAGCGACATCATTAGTAGTTACCACTGCACCCAGAATTTCGCCACTACCCTCATC
>NZ_JAECZA010000144.1 GCF_016056275.1 Dendronalium phyllosphericum CENA369
CCCTTATGTCAACACTGAACTATTTAATCAGGTTTTAGCTGATTTTGCCTCGGAATTTGAGTTAGGCGTTAATAAACGCATTCTTTTAGCTATTGACCGAGCTGGATGGCATACCAGCAAGAATTTAAAGATTCCAGAAGGACTGCATTTAACATTTTTACCATCTCATTCACCCGAATTACAACCGGCAGAAAGATTGTGGACTTTGGTTGATGAACCAATTGCCAATAAAACATTTGAGACACTTGATGATTTGGAGGAAATTTTATTTCATCGCTGTCAATCTTTGCTTCAACAGCAAGATTTGATTCAAGGGTTAACTGGTTTTCACTGGTGGATTAAAATTGGGGCTTAATCGTAAGTGATTTACCGAACATGATATCATACCAATTTCCGAAAAGAATGCGACAAATGGGTAGATGCGTAGGTTGGGTTGTAGCTTGGTTCCCGTAGTGTACGCAACCAAACCTAATCAAGGTCTTGGAGGTTGGGTTTCGTTCCTCAACCCAATCTACATCTGGCAGTCAATATTTTAGGTAAAGATAAGCGCGTCAAACTGAAAATGAAAAATAAACAGTTTTTGGCTGCAATGGATGATAAATATTTAGCAAGAGTTTTAGCATTGGCTTAAACCAGTATGTCAAAACTATAAATTAATATTTTCTGTTAAAGTTTAGCTTTGTATGCAAACATGGTTAAAACTTTCCAATAAATCAGGAGTTTGGCTATTAAAAAAGAGCGAACTATATGAAGATAATATAAGTTATAAATTTGAAATATTGTTGATTTAGTTTGCTGATTAATTTTATTATTTTTTACAGTTATATATGTCATGGGGAAACTTGATTGAGTTTTTATTATAGCCGTCGCCAGTAGTGTTAGGACATCAACAGACGATCAAACCTAGACACAAAAAGACTTTTCACCCAGTCACCAGTCACCAGTCCCCAGTCCCCAGCTATAGTAAATAAGATGCGTTTTCCCTGCTTGTAAAAGTGCCTCAGGGAATTAGACAGAAGTCGTATCTATTCTAATCAAAGTTGTTATTCAATATTAAATAGCTCAAATATTTTTCTTGCCTATGCTTGCCAGTTCAATTATTGATGCTAGCTTGAGCGCGCAGAATATAGCCTTTCGCCCCGGCGGATCATCGGTTTGTTTTGGTGTTTCGGTGATCAACCGCAGTAATCAATTTGCGTCGTTTCAACTTGAAATTAAAGCGGCGGGAGCAGGCGAGCAGAGTAACTGGTATCGCCTTTCTCCAGATGTATCTACAGCTAAATCACCCGGCGATCGCACTGATTTTCAAGTTGAGATTTTAGACTCTCCCATCCCTAATTTCGTCGGGATCGTCAATCTAACGGTGCGGGTTTTTTCGCCCCAGCTCTCTGAAGAACGACGATTAGTTCTGCGGTTAACGTTAGAACCTAGCGGCGAATTAAACCTACTACGGGTCGGACTACCTACCGAGCGGTTTCAAGTTTATCCTCGTAACATCGTGGATATTCCTGTAAATGTGAAGAATCTCGGCTCGCAGCCTTCACAAGTGCGCTTGCAGTGTACACAACTGGAGTCATCCTGGCTAGTTGGTAGCTCTGAACGGTATATAGAAGTTCCCGCTAATGGAGAGACAACCACAACTTTCCAATGTCAGCCCCCTAGAGCAGATCGAGTTCCAAGCCGCGATTATCGCTTTATTATAATTGCTAAAAGTCATGTAGGTTCTACCTTTGAAGCACAAGGGATTTTAGAAGTTCTGCCCGTTGGGTTCATGCAGTTTGAAGTCCAGCCTCAGCAACAGCGTATCCCAGCTAAAGCACCTTGGTTGCCGAATTGGCGATCGCGTAGTGCTACCTTCCAATTATTGTTTAAAAATAATAGTAATCTATTGCAAACCCTCGATCTAGAAGTCCGAGGTCAAGACGCAAAACGATGCCAAATTCAGGTTAGTCCAGAAAAACCCGTTTTGCCATTGGGAGAAATCACTTCTACAAACCTAATTATCTCTCCCCGTCGTCCCTGGATTGGCTGGTCGCAAAAACTCAAGTTTGAACTCAAGCCTTGGCTATCAGACCCAAGATTAGGGAGTAGCGATCCAGCAACCCAGATTTTGTTCTTAAAGGTTTTCCCGATCGTACCCCTATGGTTATTACTGGCATTGCTCTCGATCATTGCAGCCGTTGTATTTAGACCAACGCCTATCACTCATCTGGCTGGCGTTAATGCCGTGCGACTCAGTGGTACGAGTGGCAGATCGCCATTGGTAATGAGTGCCTCAGACGATTGTTCAATTAGGACTTGGGGCGTGACAGAATGGGGAACGCTAACCCCCCAGGGTAACTTGAGCAAGGAGACATTAGCCAAAACCTGCACCGACGCTCAACCTAAATCTTCCAAGGGACTTCTCGCCATTACTCAGCAAGCAATCCGATCGCTAGCATTAGTTCCGGTGAAAAATAATCAGGTCTTTGCAGGTCTAGAGAATGGAACCGTTCAAGTCTGGGATATCAATACTGGCAAAGGACTTTATACACTCAAAGACCCCAAAGACCAAACAAGCGATCGCATTCTGGATTTGATGTTTACTCGCAACTCTCTAACGCTATACGCTAGCTATGGCAGCGGAACTATTCGCAGTTGGCAAAGACCGGGAGATGTCCGTTTTGACTCAAAGCCTGCCAAGGTTTTGCAAGTACCCAATCGCTTCGCATATCAAGCTTGGTCTTTAGCACTCAGTCCAGATGAAAAGATGCTTGTGAGTGCCGGACAGTTTAAGCGGCTTGTCTTGTGGGATGTCGCAAACTCGCAACCTCGGCAGCTCAGGCTCTCAGAGAATGCTCAAAATCGTGGAGAAAATGACTTTTTCTGGGATGTCAACTTTGCACCCAATACTCCCATCCTAGCAGCCGCTGATTCTGATGGTTACGTTACTCTTTGGGACTTAAGTCGATGTCAGAAACCAGCGCCAAAGGGGTCGCCTAAAGAGCAGCTCCCTCAGCAAAGCTGCGAACAACGGGCGAGGTGGCAAGTCTCAAAAACATCGGTTCGCAGCATTTTATTTACTCCAGATCGACGATGGCTCGTGAGTGCAGGCGATGATGGTCAGATCCTGGCCTGGCGTTTGACTGCAAAGGTCACTCCCGATCCGACTCAAAAACCGAAGCGGATCGCAACCCTGCCCAGCAGGATTACTTCCTTAGACTTGATTGCTAATGAGCAGGGGGTTTGGATTGCCAGTGGCTGTGCTGATGCACGAGTTCGCCTCTATCGCTTTAACCCAGATGAATAAAGCGGAAGAACTGAGTTTAGGGACTTCCAGAAATTAAATTACTCAATTGTGAAATTCTTCCCCCCTGCTTCCCTTGCTTCCCCTGCTCCCCCTGCTCGCCAAAGCGATAGGATATTTTTTTAGAAATCCCTACCACCGCCATAGTACTCTGTCAACCAAAAAATGACAGGTGGAGGCAGGGGGAGAAGATTTTTTCTAGCTGCTATTAATCGAGCAAAGTTCACATGCCAGACTAATAGTCCTTTACTGAAGACGCTGTAGAGATGTTGAATCTTATAACACCACTCAAAGTTATACTGAATCCTCCCACCCGCCTAGAGGGTTTTCCAGGGGAGAGCGTTATTCTTAACATCAGTCTGATTAATCAAGGCGAGCAGGGAGCCGCAATTGATGTGTTTGTCGATCCTACGGCTCAGACCCTGTTGCCCTGGTGTCCATCTCCGAGAAAGCGGGTCACTCTTGACCCGCAACAAGCTTGCGAAGTCAGCCTAGTCTTTGATATTCCAAGAGACGCTCTACCAGGAAGTTATCCCTACACAGTAGTAGTAGATGCCCCAGAGCATTATCCAGAAGAGACTCCGATTCATTACCCAGGCTCTCTTGAAGTTCTAGTCAAAGAACAAACTGTTACACGGTCAGAAAAGCTTACCTTTTCAATTAGCCCAGCAACTAGTCCCACTCAGCCCTTACTAATTCAGCCCAACCAGCACCAGACGCTATCAGTAATCGTTAACAATCACTCCAATCGAGTGGATCGGTTTCGGCTCCATTGTCTTGACTTGGATAAAACGTGGTTCACAATTCGATATCCTGACAACGAACTGAGTGATTTAGGTGTCGTTTCCAGTACTGATGGTTTGGAGCTGAATCCTGGAAGCCAAGGCAAAATCATCATTGAGTTCCATTATCCACCAGATATGCCTGCTGGTCGCTATTCACCGACTCTACAGCTAATTTCTGATAATGCCCCAGAGCAGGTCTTTTTGGATCTGGTGTATTTAGAGGTAAAGCCAAAACTTCACCTGAGTGCTGAACTGGAGACTATTCTAGGAAAAGTCAGTCACAGTCCGGGGCAGTATCGACTCACGCTGACAAATCATGGAAATTCAATTCGAGAATTAGCCGTAAGTGCTAGCAGCCGCGATGAAACGGAGTCGTGCTCCTATGTGTGCAGTCCGTCTTCTGTGAATTTGTTGATTGGCGAAACAGCAACGATTAATCTAACCGTTTATCCCAAGCATAAATGGCGACGGCCTCTCTTTGGATATGGCTTAGAGCTACCGTTTCAAATCAATCTTCATGACCTTCAAGCATTACCGACACCAGAAAACTTACCGATGGGGTTGTTAGTCTGGAAAGCACGCCCTTGGTGGCAGTTTTTGCTGTTGCTGCTGGCAGGGGTTGGTGCATTGTCGGGACTCGGCTTTTTGATTTGGTTTATGTTCTTTAAACCCGTTCCCCCGCCAATCTTAGCAGAATTCAAACCGGATAGCGCTAGCTATACGGAGGGAGGCAGGGTACGTCTAAACTGGACGATCGCGAATTCAGATCGGCTCGAACAGCTGGTGATTTCTGCAACCAAAGATCGAATTGCGAGCAGTCCGCAAGTTTACAACTTTCGTCAAGGCGTACCGACAGAATTGAAGCGTTATTGCCAAATTAGCGATGGCGATCGCAATTTAACCTGTACCAATGTCGATACAGGTGCGCGACTAGCGGGAGCATACACCTTCCAACTTCAGATTAAGGCAAAATCAGCACAAGAGCTGATTCAGCAAAAACTGGATGTCGTAATTCAACCTCAGCCACTGCCGCAGGTATCAAGCATTGCAGCACGCCAGTCTCAACTAGAAAAAGGGAAACCCTTAACCCTGAGTTGGAAAATCGAGAACTTTAGTCAACTCAGTCAGCTTCAGGTTATCGGTCAACTCAAAGAGGGTAAACCAACGCTCCTCAAGACTTATGATTTTCAAAAACAAATTCCTTTGGAACTAACGAAGCAATGTCAACCTCCTGTCAACGAGACATTGAGTTGTTCCAACGTAGATATAGGGCTTCCGGCTAAACCAGGCGACTATGCCATTAGCCTTCAACCTGTATCTAGTGGAAGTCAAAAACAATCGCCACCCTCCAAAGCAATTCAAGTCCAGTTAAAGCCAACACCCCTGCGAGTTATCAACTTTACGCTCAATAATCAAAGTTCAGAGACGAATCCCTCAATATTCTTGAAAGTTGGACAAATTGTGACTCTCAACTGGCAGGTACAGGGGGATGGTGTCAAAGTTAAACTCGAACCTTTAGGTGATGTCCCAGCCAGCGGTTCTAGGACATTTAAAGCGACCACAAATCTCTCTGAAATTATCCTCACAGCTGAAACCGAACAAGGTCAATCGGTTAAACGTGCGTTTTTGCTCCAAGTTGATACGCCAAAACCACCTCCGAAGCCGACTAATATTAGTCCTCCAAGTACCAATCCTCCAAGAGGAATCCCTGTTTTGCCACCTCCGGCACAGAATAATCAGAGACCTCTATTATTACCTCCCTTGTCAATAAAGAGATTTAAATGATAATACTCACCCGACAAGGCAAAAGTAAAAAAAAGCCTAGAACCGCAAAGTTTGCTAGACAAGTAGTTTCTCAAGAGTTGTCAAATAAGCTTGAGGATTACGACGGAATCGAAGCTGTTCAATACGAGTAAGTTGATGTTGGCGTAAATCAGAGTGTAATTGTTGCCAAGTCTGAACACAAACTTGTGCTAAATCTTGAGATGTAAAAGAATGAATTGCAGTAGCAATGGCTGAAGCTAATTGGACTGTGCCTCGAATTACAACTGATGAAGAAGCGACTTGACGACCAGTACAACGACGTTGATGATGTCGCAAAACACCAAAAGCTTGTTCAAGATCATTATTAGTTCGAGGTAAACCTTGAACATCGTAACAATGAAAAAGTCCAGACCAATAACTACGAGTAATCTTTAAGAAATGAGAAATACCTGGCTCTAAAGTACCTGCTTCATAT
>NZ_JAECZA010000145.1 GCF_016056275.1 Dendronalium phyllosphericum CENA369
GGTGTGGGGTGTGGGGTGTGGGGGAAGAAATAGCCCCAACAATTAGCGGTTCACAAGCCCCGTTCATAAGGCGGGATTGCATTGGTCGGGGTAACAAGCCTTTGCATTGTTAATGCATCGGCTTGCAATGTTAATGCATAGGTCTGCATTGTTAATGCATGGGTCTGCATTATTAATGCATCGCGTTACATTGTTAATGCATCGGCTTGCAATGTTAATGTATTGGTCTGCATTGTTAATGCATCGCGTTACATTGTGATTGCATCGATTGACAAAAATAAAGGTACTCTAAACACTCTTAGGCAAGAGTATGCCGATCTCAACTAGCGCCAGCAGTAACAATGGTTGCTTGTTTTCACCTTTGCATATCTTGAAAGACAGCGATCGCTCTGAGTAAAGTTAAAGCTTTTCTAATCTTGCTTGGGTTTTGGCCTTTTCCTGCCAAACAAATTAGTCATACTTAGCCCAGTAACTAACAACCCTAATAGTCCTAATCCGTTCAAAATCGGGTAAATTCCCTCCAAACCAAAAATTTCACCGCGATGAATTGAAAGTAGTAGACTACGCGGAACTCCAAGGTTAGCTGACCACTCACCTACCAGTGTAACTGCAATACCAGTTAGCAACGTTACGGCAAGTGGTATTGCAAGGATAATCGCTAGAGTACGGTGGTACTTGCGAAACGAACGCATTATCAAAGGTCTCCAACGGAAGTTATGTTAGTTATCGCAAAGAGCATATAGATTAGGACATTTTAAAAGCGTGAATGTCAAAAATAATCATGTTTTTACCTTTTGCTTTCTGCTTTCTCTCACTTTTTAGAAACAGTAGCAATGTTTGTATCAAGTGTTTGTAACCCATTAAGAGCTTTTGCTTTATCTTTTGCTTTGATTGCGCTCTTGACTTGAGTTGCAGTATCTTCAATTGTATTATAGGTTTTTGAAGACTTAGCTTTGACACCATCCTCAACTTTAGACCAAGAGTTTTCAAACTTGTCAAATTCCTGTTGGGCTTTGTTAAAGTTTCCTGCTGTTACCGCAGTCTTTGTATTGGAAACTACACTGACTAAAGGTTGAAAACCTCCTTGCGTAGTTCCAGGAGTTGCAGATACTGTTTTTCCTCCAGTCGTTTCAGTGGTAGCAGGAGTCTGAGTACTGGATTGTTGGGCGTTGTTGCATCCTACTAATGTCAGTAAGCTAATTGCAGTTACGGGAATGATGTAGATTAAGCGTTTCATGATAACTCTCCAAAAAATTTAGCAAGCGTTTGCAAATGCTCTAAGGTTTGCTTGCAAATTTCATTTTTGTACCATAGTTTTGCCGCCCTTTAGACAAAACCTTTCTTCTTTTCTAAATTTTTAACTTTTCACGCATGTATAGCAGGAGGCAGGAGGCAGGAGGCAGGAGGCAGAAGGCAGGAGGCAGAAGGCAGGAGGCAGAAGGCAGAAGGCAGGAGGCAGGAGGCAGGAGGAAAAGTCTTACTATTCCCAGCATTCAAGCTTTGAAAATGTCCTAAAGGGTGTGGTTACGCCTGTAACATTTTATAATACGCTTATACTTACGATTAAGTCGTAATTTCTGCTACAACAAGCGATCGCATTCGTAAAGCCACTATTATCTGGTTAAAATAGACCACAGACTTAAAAGCGGCTTCTACGCAGACGGTGTAACGAATCATTGTATGTGTTTATCTAATCTTGCGATTGACCGTGCTAACCTCACAGATGTGACTGGAATTCTGGAGTTAGCCCAAGCCAATGACGCAGAACATGGCGGTATGTTGTTGGGTCATCTTGAGCGTGAAGCAGTAAGTAAGACTATCTCTCAAATGCCCAGCGTTGTTGCCCGCAAAGATAATGAAGTTGTCGGATTTTTACTCAGTTGGTCAAAGACATCAACACAGATGCCAATTATAACCACAATGTTACAAGCCTACCCTGGCACAAAAGACGCTTATCTATACGGTCCCATCTGCGTCGAGGAAAATATGCGAGGGCAGGGTATTGCTGCGGCAATGTTTGCTAAGTTAAAAAATTATTTACCACAACGTCAAGGAATATTGTTCGTTAAAGCAAACAATGAAGCGTCGCTTCGCGCTCATCGCAAAATGGGAATGTGCCAGATGACAGAGTTTACATATCAAGGTACTAAGTTTTTGGTGTTTGCATATGATGGCTAAGTAATAAATATAACTTTAGCTAATCGAGAATTTCTCAGTAAATTTTAGTCATTAGTAATTATCAAGCGATCGCATACTTGATAAAAGATGTTACAGTTCAAGATCAATTTAGTAACGCACCATGTTTATCGGTGCGTTAAACCTTGCTATAACGCACCCGACAATTTAAGGTTTACTTTGTAAAATATCTCTAAAAAAAACGATACTTTGCTTTTGTTATAAATGTTTGAGTGAGTTTTTCACCTACTTGGCATCATCAAAAGCTATTATCAATGTATTCCTCCCTTCACGCTAGACATATGTTAGCTAGCAAGGGCGTATATTTGATTAGCTAGTTTCCCCAGCGTCAATAATAAATATGCAACCTTAGCTAAAAGGGATAAGGTTTTGCTAAAAGTAAAAGTTTATGGATAATCAATCACAATTACAGCCACCTGAAACCTTCCTTGCTCCACTATTGCAATTGCGAGATTACTATGCTCCACTTGTAGAAAAGTACGGACAGTTATACACACACGCTTTAGCAAATCTCAATCATGTAGAAGCGTTATTATCTAACTGGTCTTCTAGCTCAAACGCTAACGGCAACTTGCCAACAGATGAAGCGATCGCATCAAAAGTGAGCGCTCCCGTTCAAGAAAACCTGTTATTAGGCAATAACGATAATAGTTTAGAAACAAAAGTGAAGCAGGTAGAAACTGTTGCAAATCAACTGCCAACAACAGATAATTTACCTGATGCAAAACCAGATGTTACAGCGCCAATAGTCATTAGCGAACCAGCTGCTTCTGGAACAGAAATCTTGACAAATGACACAAGCGATCGCGGTAGTGATTTATCAGTAAACTTGCTAGAGCCTAACACTTCTCAAGTGCTAGAAACAGAGAATTTGTCTTCTACATCAGACAACGGCTTGCAGCCACCATCAGCATCAGAGGTCTTAGAGACACCAGAAGAAACTCAAGATAACTCGCTTTCTTGGTCAGAGATTCCAATGCTATCGGAGTATGAATCTCTCAACCGTACCGAAGCAATTCTACAGGTATTGGAAAAAAATGCTGGCACTGTTTGTCACATTGATTTTATTGTGCGATCGCTCTATGGAGAGTTAAAACCAGATGTTTTCAAAGTCGTAAAAGGTAGAGTTCATTCTACGTTGACTCGTGGTAGAGAAAACAGTAAATGGTCAATTGTTCCTGGCAAACCAGGCTCTTATACACTTTCCTTGAAATTACTCAACTCCAATCGGAATAATAGTTCTTCCAAGCAAAGCAAAAATAATAAACCTGACCCACGGGCAAAAACTAACCTGATTCCAATGCTTGGAGAATTTGAAGGACTATTTTTGATTGATGCACTTACCTCTTTGTTGGGACAAAATCCAGGCAAAGTTTTTAGTGTTGCAGAAGTTATCGAAGAATTATATGGAGAACTTGATGAATCAGATGTTAGAGAAGTTAAACCCAAAGTGCTGAATGAATTATCAAGAGGTCATCGTATAGGAAGATTCTCAAGAGTGCCGGACGAAATAGGACTTTATACCTGGGACGCTAAGTTGCTGCAACAAGCAAGCCATAGCTGAAATAGCGCAAGCCATAGACATCTGGTGAAATGATGTAAGGGCGAACGTAAGAGCGCCCCTACTAAGGATTTCGGGCAACGCAGAATTAACGAACGCTCCTATGTCTAATCGAGAATAGAGAAATTTTATGCAGACAGGCCATGAAGAGTGCTGAGTTAAAATACCGCGCCACTTGCGGGTGGGGCTTTTACCTTAGTGCGAAAGTGCGCTCGTCATCTTCTTGTTACTCAGCACTCAGCACTGAGTTTCGTAAATACAGTTACCTTTGCACGATAACTATATAATAATTATCACTAGCGATCGCTACATTGATAATGTTGTACCGAAAGCCAATAAACAAGCTGCAAAAATTTCTCCAAAAACCAAGTTTTTTGCATATAGGGATTTTTTTGACAATTCTCTTAGGTATCATGTTGTTCAGTTGGGTAGCATTCCCGCAGCAACCAGTTACCCTGAATATGTTAATTACTGCCCCTGATGCCCAACCTTGGAAGCAGGGTTTGATTAAAGACTTTGAGACCGAAAATCCAGGCATTCGCATTAACTTAGTTGAGGGGCCAAATGCGACAAATTTGCTTGAAGACCTGTATACATCATCTTTTATTTTAGGTGAATCCCCTTACGACCTAGTGAATCTGGATGTCATTTGGACACCCAAATTTGCTGCTGCTGGATGGTTGCTACCCTTGGACGATCGCATTTCCAAAGAAGAGTTAGCAGCATTTTCGCCCAAGGATGTAGAAGGGGGACGTTACCAGAACAAACTGTATAGAATTCCGATGCGTTCCGATGTGGGAATGCTTTACTACCGGGAAGATTTACTCAAAGAAGCAGGATTGCAACCACCAGAAACCTTTGAGGATTTAATGCGAATTTCCCAAGCCTTGCAGAAGAAAGACAAAGTAAATTGGGGCTATGTTTGGCAAGGCCGCCAGTATGAAGGACTCGTGGCGATGTTTGTGGAAGTCCTTAATGGCTTTGGTGGCTTCTGGGTTAATCCCGACACGCTTGAAGTAGGACTAGATCGACCAGAAACATTACGAGCTATTGAGTTTTTGCGTAGTACCATCAGCCAGGGCGTATCTCCTCCTGGAGTCACAACTTATCAAGAAGAAGACACTCGACGCTTGTTTCAAAGCGGTAAAGTGGCATTTTTACGCAGTTGGCCTTATGCATGGCCTTTAGCCCAAGAAAAAGGTTCGCCAATTCAAGGAAAAATTGCAATTAAACCCATGGTTCATGCTCCTGGTAAGACAGGAGCGGCTTGTCTAGGAGGCTGGGGTATAGGAATTGCTAAATCTTCTAAACACCCCGAACAAGCTTGGAAAGCAATTCATTACTTTACCAGCGAAAAGGCACAGCGCCGATTTATTTTGAGTGCAGGGTATGTGCCAAGCCGCCGGGATTTGTTTACAAATCCGGAAATTGTTGCCAAATATCCTCACTATCCACAATTATTGCAAGTCGTGGACAATGCAGTTTTGCGATCGCCCATCGCCCAATACGCCCAGACATCGGATATTTTGCAACGTTATCTCAGCGCCGCACTATCCGGTCGGCTCGATTCGGAACAAGCAATGAAAGCTGCTGCTAATGAAACGCGCCGACTGCTTGGGACTGGGGATAAGAGAGTGGGGGGACAAGGAGGATGAGGGAGATAAGGGAGCAGGGGGAGAAGGAAGAGAGCTGTCAGGGGATTGGTTGCACCAATAATTTTTCTTGCAGAAGC
>NZ_JAECZA010000146.1 GCF_016056275.1 Dendronalium phyllosphericum CENA369
TACACCCACTGGGGGATTAAAGCGGGATTACTCCCATCTCTACTTTTGACATCGACCTAGTTCAAAAGACCCCATTGGGGTTCCTACGTATCACACGCGAAAGATACAACTAGCTTGGGTTCCCTCTATACACCGGGGGTTTCTGGTGTCCCTGATTCTGAGGATTGGGCAGAATCACTTTATCCCTTTTACCGTCTCAGCCGTTTTCGGTAATTCCTCTTCACGATGCCTCTGCAAGGATTCACATCTGTTAACCCTGTCTAGTTTTACCCTAGCACTTCACCTAACTATGCGGCTTGCTGATGTCGCGCATTTTACCCTCTAGCTATGAGACATTACAGTTACCCGTAATGCCCCTTTGGGCGGGTACTGGCATTGACACTCGCCAGGAGTATTTCTGAGATACTCACTCTCGTCGTGCAACCGATAGTCGCACCAATCCCTAATAGGGATTAAGTGAAATTTCAACCTTGCTGCTTGAGTGACTGCGCGAACTCCTCAGAAGCGTCGGTTTCAATCCCTAATAGGGATTAAGTGAAATTTCAACACCAAAGTTGTTAGGATTCCTGCTTCTAAATCAGTTTCAATCCCTAATAGGGATTAAGTGAAATTTCAACTGGGTATTGCAGCCAGAGCCTTGGGGGTGACAGAGTTTCAATCCCTAATAGGGATTAAGTGAAATTTCAACGATGGCTGGCAGATAGTTTCAGTTTCAGTTCTATCCTGTTTCAATCCCTAATAGGGATTAAGTGAAATTTCAACTTTCCCCCTCTTGATCCACTTGCGAGGATTCTTTGTTTCAATCCCTAATAGGGATTAAGTGAAATTTCAACGATAATGCTTCCCAGTAAATTCTGTGAAATTGCCGTTTCAATCCCTAATAGGGATTAAGTGAAATTTCAACCACGCTACATTGTTGCGTCCCACATCCACACCATGTTTCAATCCCTAATAGGGATTAAGTGAAATTTCAACTTGGAGTTGAGTTTTGGGACTGGCAGTGGTTTGTTTCAATCCCTAATAGGGATTAAGTGAAATTTCAACTGAAATCTATCAGTGAAATCCAATCTTTGTTAGAAGTTTCAATCCCTAATAGGGATTAAGTGAAATTTCAACGCTACGCGGGGCTAGACTTCGGTCGTAGCCATGACTTGTTTCAATCCCTAATAGGGATTAAGTGAAATTTCAACTTCGCAAATGCGATCGTGTCGGGGCACGATCTAGCACGTTTCAATCCCTAATAGGGATTAAGTGAAATTTCAACTGAAGAATTACAATTTTCCCCCTTCTAATTGATTGCAGTTTCAATCCCTAATAGGGATTAAGTGAAATTTCAACTTTCACAGCGTATTGTTTTGCAACAGTTTGCTTGGTTTCAATCCCTAATAGGGATTAAGTGAAATTTCAACGGCGTACTTTTGCGTCCGATTAGTGACGATAGTGTTTCAATCCCTAATAGGGATTAAGTGAAATTTCAACTCTATAGCTAAAATGCTAGATAATTTAAAAATAAAAAGTTTCAATCCCTAATAGGGATTAAGTGAAATTTCAACCTCAAAACGAACCGTTGAATCACACATCAGACATATATTTGTTTCAATCCCTAATAGGGATTAAGTGAAATTTCAACAAGGAATTCTCTCCAGATAGCGATCGCGTCTTCAGTTTCAATCCCTAATAGGGATTAAGTGAAATTTCAACCTGAAGAAAAACCGCGAAGCATATTATAAAGCTACTGTTTCAATCCCTAATAGGGATTAAGTGAAATTTCAACGCTTAGGGATGGGCAGCGCCAATATGATGAAATGTTTCAATCCCTAATAGGGATTAAGTGAAATTTCAACTTTTTGCACAGCTTGCTATACTTGGTGTTATCAGTTTCAATCCCTAATAGGGATTAAGTGAAATTTCAACCTGCGCTCTGATTCATCCTGAAACTCATGGCATTTTAGTTGTTTCAATCCCTAATAGGGATTAAGTGAAATTTCAACAGCGGTCGCCTGGAATACAATCTATATTGAGTTTTCAAGGTTCTGTTGCGCGAATGAGGTAATAGTAGCATAAAAAATTGTTACCCAGTAATCAGCAAATGGCTAAAATCCTTTCTAGATAAGGCGCGCGGCGACTAAAAGAGATATTTTGTTCGCAAGCTTGATGTTACAAGGGTTTCAAGCTCATTTGCCAAAATTTGATTTCAAACAGCTACCCATCCGCGCCTGAAGGAATGAAAATACTGCTGTTATCAAGGTTTTACCACCAATAGATTTAACTTGAGCAAAACAAGTTATGAATTAAAACAAAAAGTACCTTTGCGCCATTGGTAAGACTGTCGCAGGTTCACAAATCAGCAATTCACCGTCTGCCCTAACTTCATAGGTTTCGGGATCGACTTCAATCTGAGGTAAGGCATCATTCAGCTTCATATCCCGCTTACTAAGTTGGCGCGTTCCGGAAACTGCAACTGCGGTTTTTTGCAAACCTAATTGTCTAGGAATATCTTTATCTAAAGCTGTTTGGGAAACAAAGGTTAAAGAAGTGGCATGACGCGCACCTGCAAAACTGCCAAACATCGGTCGCATATGCACGGGTTGCGGTGTGGGAATACTAGCGTTGGCATCGCCCATTTGCGACCATGCGATCGCGCCACCTTTAATTATTATCTCTGGTTTCACGCCAAAAAACGCCGGCCGCCACAAGCACAAATCTGCTAGTTTCCCTTCTTCTATTGAACCGATATACTGAGCAATACCATGTGCGATCGCTGGATTAATAGTATATTTAGCAACGTATCTTTTGGCTCGGAAATTATCTGCTCTTTGTTCTGTTCCTTGCGGATTAAGGATTCCTCGTTGCACCTTCATTTTGTGAGATGTCTGCCAAGTGCGAATTATTACTTCTCCCACTCTTCCCATCGCTTGAGAATCGGAAGAAATCATGCTAAACGCGCCCAAGTCGTGCAAAATGTCTTCGGCGGCAATGGTTTCTCGGCGGATGCGAGATTCAGCAAAGGCAACATCTTCGGCAATTCCTGGGTCGAGGTGATGACATACCATCAACATATCTAGGTGTTCGTCTAAGGTGTTGAGGGTGTAAGGGCGTGTGGGGTTGGTGGAAGATGGCAAAACATTAGCTTCCCCGCAAACTTTGATAATGTCTGGTGCGTGTCCGCCACCTGCGCCTTCGGTGTGGTAGGTGTGGATGACACGATTTTTAAAAGCGGCAATTGTATCTTCGACAAATCCGGCTTCGTTGAGAGTGTCGGTATGAATTGCTACTTGCACATCATATTCATCGGCAACGCTAAGACAGGTATCGATTGCGGCGGGAGTAGTTCCCCAATCTTCGTGTAACTTTAACCCCATTGCACCAGCTGTTACTTGTTCTACAAGTGCTTGGGGTTGACTGGCATTGCCTTTGCCCAAAAACCCTAAGTTGACAGGAAAAGCATCAGCGGCTTGCAACATCCGGTAAATGTTCCAGGGGCCTGGGGTGCAGGTAGTGGCGTTTGTGCCTGTAGCAGGGCCAGTTCCGCCACCAATCATCGTGGTAATACCAGAAGCGATCGCTACTTCAATTTGTTGGGGACAAATAAAATGAATATGGCTATCAATGCCGCCAGCGGTGAGAATCATTCCTTCCCCGGCTAAGGCTTCAGTTCCAGGGCCAATAATGATATCTACATTATTTTGAATATATGGATTTCCAGCTTTCCCAATTTTAAAAATCTTGCCATCTTTAATGCCAATATCTGCTTTGACAATACCCCACCAATCGAGAATCAAAGCATTAGTAATTACTAAATCTACAGCACCATCAGCATTAGAAATTGGGGATTGTCCCATCCCGTCCCTGATAACTTTACCGCCGCCGAATTTTACTTCATCGCCGTAGGTTGTGAAGTCTTGTTCGACTTCAATGAATAATTCTGTATCGGCAAGTCGGACGCGATCGCCTACTGTTGGCCCATAGGTTTCTGCATAAGCCCGGCGATCCATTCTATAAGGCATAATGCCACTCCTGGCGATGGTATTGAAGCATAAAGCAGAAATTGGAGATTTGCAAGCAATCAGGAATCAGCAAATACTTTATAGCGATATAACCAATCCGAAAAATGCTCGTTAGTTAAGTCCGCTCGTTCCTGTTTTTCTTTAGCAGTTTCAATGTCATAGTACCGCATTTCGCCGACTGCACTCCGAGCTTGGATGATGCTTGTACGCTCGATACGACGCTGTTCGTAGTTGGTAAGAGCTTCTGTCAAACTCGATGCTTGAGATAAACAGGCTTGCAACTCGCATACATCTTCAAACGTACTGTTAGCGCCTTGGGCCATTGCTGGAGCCATTGGGTGGGCTGCATCGCCTAAAAGGGTTACTCTACCTTGACTCCAAGAAGTTAAGGGTGGGCGATCGCAAATAGGCCCTTCCCAAATCTGTTTGGCTGGTGTTGCTTCTACAATTGCCCGAAAGGATCGATCCCAATCTGTTAGTTCATCTAGAATCCGAACCTTGACTTGTTCAACACTTGCCGACAAAGAATAATCTGGCATGAATTTACGATAAATCCAACTAGTGTAACCTTCACCTACATTGAGAAGATACATAAATTGTTGCTTGCCTTTGATGAAAGCTAAATCATAAGAATTAAATAGCTCGTGATGATATTTAATAACAGCACGCCAACACATACTCCCTATGTAATGAGGTTTACCTTCAGCAAATAAGGTTTCTCTAACTGCGGAATTTACTCCATCTGCACCAATTAGCAAATTTGCATCAATGGTATTGCCATTCTCAAAGTAGACTTTTACGCCACTTTCATCTTGTTCAAAGCCAATACAATTATGATTGAGGTGAATAATGTCAGATGGTAATCTAGATGCTAGGATTTGTTGCAATCGCCACCACCAAACAGTTAATAATGGCTGTCCGTATTGCTCTAAGAAGGTGCTAGAACTAGCTCTGATTGTTTCTCCGTTCATACTTTTGAGAACTGTCTGCCCAACCGAACAGCCAGAACTTTTTAAGGTTGTAACTATTCCTGGTGCGATCGCTTCTAAACAATTCAAACCGTTGGGAGTTAGCCCTAAACCAGTACCCACTGGACAAAATTCTTGAGCTTTTTCATACACTTGCACATCAAAACCCAGATTTTGCAGTGCAATTGCCGCAGCTAAACCACCAGGTCCAGCACCGATAATTGCAACTTTCTTCAGCATAGTTCCAAGTGATTTTTGATTTATATCTATTTGCATATTTCTTCCCAATCTAAAAATCTTGATTTATCAAAAAGATTACGGGAAACAGTGCCGAATTTGTTGCGATCGCTCCTAATTCATAGTTGGCTTTTAAGGTAATCTATGAGGGATGAATATAGCCAAATAAAGCTTATTGATCCTACTTCTAAAGTAACCTACCTTTGTTTATCCGTTATGGCTTGCGAGCCACAATACCATACATTAACGGTAGATTCGGTACATCTTCAGGTGGAAACCACTGCTTTGTTGGGGCTTCGCACATTTGCTCAAATAGCTTGCAACCATTGGAGTAAGGGTATTCCTGCAATACTTCTAGTATGAGACCAGCTTGCAATAATCAGGGAAAACGCACCTTATTTTCTAACAAAAACTAATAAGAATTTCAAAGTAATTTGTATAAGTGCGAAACTTGACAAAAAGATAAACAGAATAAATCGATTCTTTTGCAGACGTATAAATTAACTTATCTTTAATCAAAAAACTCTTGTTTAAGGATGAATTACCTAACTATTCAGCCATGAATAAGTTAGCTTACCCCTGAAAATAAGCAACAATCTTAACTAAATTATTGACAAGCTAGTTTACAATAAAGCTAAAACTCTCTCTAAATAGTTATTATCC
>NZ_JAECZA010000147.1 GCF_016056275.1 Dendronalium phyllosphericum CENA369
AGGGGGATGAGGGGGATGAGGGGGATGAAGGGGATGAGGAAGTAGTTGCTACTGAGGTAGAACAGTTTGAGGAAGCTCCTTCTACTTTATTTTTGCGCTCTGCTCGTGATGCCAGATGATGGGTAATGGCAGCTTTTAACCAAGCACTATCTAACTCTGCTGTAGAAGCTACATCTGTTCCCCAGCGCCAGCCTAAGAATGTGGAACGGTCTGTGGTGACTACTGCGGCAGGATTATCTTTGGAATTCCAGACCGCAGCAGTTTGACCGGTCAGATCGTTAGGAATCACAACACCGCCATGTATTTTGCCAAACAGGCCATTTTGGTTTGTCCATTCCTGCATTCTGTCTTTTGAGGGTTTTATCTGTTGCGTGTCGTTGAGACTAAATCCCCAATAACTACCCAGGAGCGATCGCATTAACTGGCGTACTCCTGGTGTTGAAAGACTACCTACAGGCCCGCTGGCAATTAGAATTCCACCTTTACTCATCCATTCTTCTAAAGCGATCGCTTGTGTTGGTGTTAATGTCTCGACATTTGGCATAAACAAAATTCGGCGATCGCCCCAATCGGCTGCGCTTCTGATATCAGCTAGCTCAACCACGCAATAATTTACTCCTGTGGTTTGCAGGCGTTTTGTAATTCCCGTCCATTGCTGCGTATTGTCTTGGCTTTGCACTACGCTCAATATAGGTTCTTCGGCTGCTGTTGCTGGTAAAATACTAAATAAATTAAAAATTAAAAGCTTAAAAGTAAAAATGAAGAATCCAGTTTTTCTGATTTTCTTATTGTAATTATTCTGATTCTTCACTATTTACTCCTTCAGTTGATTAGGCATTATTTATTATTTATCATTCAGCATAACAAGAAATTACCTCCGAAAAACAACTGATATTTTATTCATCAAATAATTCAGGGCTTTTTCGATCGCTGTTCTTAAGTTTTAATTTTTCTGTCTGAAACCGATTTAACAATTTGCTTTAAAAGTCATCAATACAGGAGTTAATTAATTCTTCAACTCCTGCTATTGGTAAAATTTTTGTATTCAGTTGGCAAGCTAATTCCTCAATACTTATATCATCTAAAAAGACCAATTCTCCGTGTTTGAGCATGACTTTGGGCAGCAGAATTCCATCGCATAAATCTTGCCCTTGTAAATTTAAAAGTAAATCGTGACCTGTTAATAATCCTGTAACGGTAATTTTTTGTCCCCAATAATCACTACATAAAGCACGCATATTTACTTCTAAACCATCAACTGCATTCAAGCTTTGCAAAATAGGTTGAAATGCTTTTTCAACTGCATTGCCTACTACCCACGTTAATTTCCGTTTAGGAGAGATTTTTGGTGGTAGTAATTCTGTAGCTGCCTGGGCAAATTGCTTGATAAACAAGCGAATGGAACCAACACCGTTATCTATTTGGGGATATTCTTCATATTCAGCTTCGCTTGGTAATTCCTCACCTGCAATCAAAAACCACTCATCAGCTAACCAAGCAAAACCTGAACCGAATTGTTGGCGAAATTGCTGTGAGAGCGATCGCACCTGATAAATAACTTCTGTAGCTTTTTCTGGGGTTACAGGTATGAGTTCGTCCTTCTCTGGACGAAATCGCGTTAAACCTACAGGTACTACAGCTACTGAGGCGATCGCAGGTAATTCTCCAGTGTAAAAGGACGCTAAATCTCGCAGAGTTTGTTCCAGATGTTTGCCGTCATTTATACCAGGGCAAACGACTACCTGAGCGTGAATTTGCAGCCGCCTTTCTTGAAACCACTTGATTTGTTCTAATATTTGTCCAGCACGCGGATTTTTCAGCAGTCTAATTCTGACTTCGGGTTCTGTAGCATGAACGGAGACAAACAAGGGAGACAGGCGCATTTGTTCGATTCGCTGCCATTCCCTTGCTGATAAATTGGTGAGAGTCAAATAAGAGCCATATAAAAAGCTCAAACGATAATCATCGTCTTTCAAATACAAGCTAGAACGCTTACCGGGTGGTTGTTGGTCGATAAAGCAAAACGGACAGCGATTATTACACTGCATCAACCCATCAAACAAAGCTGTTTCAAACTCTAGCCCTAAATCTTCGTCATAGTCTTTTTCAATTTCAATCTGATGGCTTTTACCACTAGCATCTAAAACTTCTAGTTCTAGAACTTCATCAGCACATAAAAATTGATAATCAATTAAATCGCGGGGATGCGTTCCATTGATAGCAACTATCGCATCTCCCGCTTCAAAGCCAATCTCTGCGGCTATAGAGTCTGGAAGAACCTTGGTAATTTTGGCAGGACGAATGGTAGACATAAATTAACAGTTAACAGTTAACAGTCAACAGTTAACAGTTAACTGTTAACTATTAACTATTTTTCAACAGTCCCGATCCTATCGCACTCAAGATTGCAGCACCAAATGCTAAACGATACCAGACAAAAACCCAAGTGTTCTTAGTTTGCAGGTATCGCAAAAGCCACGCTATAGATATATAAGAAAATACAAACGCTGATAATGTGCCTACTGCTACCACTAACAAGTCAATTTTACCCAGTGCTTCTTTAAAAAATTCATACAAGGTGGCAATTGTGAGGGCGGGAATTCCTAAGAGAAAGGAAAATCTAGCTGCGGTCTGTCTCTCCAGCCCTAGAAATAAAGCAGTTGTCAAAGTTGAGCCAGAACGAGATACACCTGGAGTTAAGGCCAGCATTTGACCAAGCCCAATCAGCAGTCCATCAACAATTGTGACACTATTAAAGTCTCGTTTGCGACTACCTAATTGTTCGGCTGCACCTAGTAAAAGTGCCATCACTATTGAAGCGATCGCAATAGTGGTCATGCTGTTAATCGCAGAATTTTCCTCATTTAGTGCTTTTTTGAGGATAAATCCCCCAATCAGTACGGGCAAAGTTCCTAATGCAATTCCTACTAATAATTTCCATTCTTCTCGTTGCCAGTCTTTTTGTTGGAAAGCCGCCCAGCCTCCGCTTAATACTTGAGCGATAATTACTCGAAAATACATTATCACGGCAATCACACTGCCAAATTGGATTGTCGCTAGAAAAGCTTTTGAACCCAATTGCTCCCAGTGAAATGCTTTAGTAAATACTTCCAGATGGGCAGTACTGCTAATAGGTAGAAATTCTGTAATACCTTGGACAATACCGAGAATAAATGCTTGAAACAATTGCTGTATCAAGTTAACTTCTCCTACTGCTACCGCAGATTGAGATCCGCCAACCTGTAATAACTGAGCAAACAGCAAATCCATACCGCTTGTTTCTAAGATTATCGCCATTGAATAGACTCCTAAATATGGATCTTTTGTGAATTATCCAACTTTACGTTGTTGTAGCCAGTTTTTCCGGGGGCATATATCTACGCAAAATCCAGTTAAAATAAAAATGCCCCCAGGGGGGATTATTGAGTGTGATATATTAACTAAAATAAAGTTTAGTAACAAATATTAAAAACTTTGATTAATAATACATTGTTCTCCTACACAGCTTCTACCACTTCTATAGATACTGACTTACGCTCAAGCAACACTGGACAAATGGATACTAGGGAATTGGATACACTCTCCGCGTCTGCCTCCGTTCCCATAACCGTAACATTTCGACAAACTTGGTTAGTGTTTGCGGCGGCGGTGTTTTTGGTATCAATACCAGTTTTTGTGGAAGCGCCAATAGTGCGATCGCTGCCTAGTGTCAGTTTGGCGATGACAGGATTATGGGTGTGCTTGAGTTTTTCTTTAATGTCACGTCCTGCAACTTATTTATGGGGGGATTTGCTCTTAGGCTTTAGCTGGAGTTGGTTGGCAGGAGCGATTTACTGGGGTTGGTTACGTTGGGAACCTTTATGGCATTTACCAGTAGAATCAATAGGTTTACCATTCGCTTGTTGGTGCTTAGTAAGGAATTGGGGCAAGATTGGTAACTTGTTTTATTTAGGTTCTTTACTAGGTACAGTCTTGACAGATGTGTATTTTTATTTAGTAGACTTAATGCCTTATTGGCGGCAAATTATGCAGGTAGAACCTGCTGAAGTAGCATCAGTTTTACAAAATGCCGTCACACAAGTACAAACACCCTGGGGACAAGTTTGGGCAGTAATTTTAGCTTTAGTATTATTGACAGTCGGTATTTTACCCTTAAATCAAGGAAAACTTCATTGGCACGCATTTGGTGGTGCAGTATTAAGTACCATTTTGGTAGATAGTCTATTTTTACTGGCTGCTAGCGCTGCTTAAGGATTGGGGACTGGGGATTGAGGGTGATGAGGGTGATGAGGGTGATGAGGGAGTGAGAGAAATAACCACTAACTTTTGATTCTTGTACAGACGCGATTAATTGCGTCTCTACTCCTGACTCAGCACTTTATTACCACTGACCACTGACCACTGACAACTGACAACGTCTGTAAAAATAATTTAAATAATTTTTGGTAAAAGTAGAGTCAAACCAAGTAGCAGCAAATATTGTGGATATTAATAAGCTGTATATTAGTTTCTGATGACTGCTGTGTGTTGATTAAGTTATCAGCCAGTCAACAGTCAAAACTATTGACTGTTGACACTTTTAGCTTAAAGCTGTTTTTTAAGTTTAATGGAAAGAGGTGGAAAAATCGTGAAAGGATTGGTGCGTTTATTAACAGTGTTTAGTTTGTTGCTGGGCTGCTGGGGATGGCTAGGAACAAATCAGACAGCCCAGGCTGCTGGTTTGTATAGTTTTTCTCTTCCTCAAGTGCCTGTTTTGGCTATTGAACGGCAGAATCGGGCAGATGCCAAGCTAGCAACGGAATTTGGAAAAAAAATTGATTTGAATAATACCAACGTGCGAGCTTTTCAGCAGTATCCAGGGCTATATCCCACTCTTGCTAAACAAATCATCAAGAACGCTCCTTACAAAAGCGTAGAGGATGTGCTAGATATTGCGGGATTGAGCGATCGCCAAAAACAAACTCTGCAAGCTAACTTCGATCACTTCACCGTGACAGATTTAGAACCTGCCTTCAACGAGGGAGACGATCGCTTTAACAACGGTATCTACAGATAACTGTAATTGCGGTTAATGTAGTAAAAGCCCACTCCCAATTTTGAGGAGTGGGACTCTTCTATTTAGAGGAGTTAGGAGTTGCAAGTTAGAAGTTAAGAATTATTTCCCCCATCTCCCCCTGCTCCCCCTACC
>NZ_JAECZA010000148.1 GCF_016056275.1 Dendronalium phyllosphericum CENA369
AGTAGCCTATCTAAAGCTTTTTGAGACATTTAAATTACTCCTGTATGTTTGTAGTGTTCCCGATGAAATTCACTAAATTTCTTCAATCTTGACTTTCTTAGGTGGGGGAGGTTCTTCTCCGTAGTGAGAACGAGCTATAAAGCCATCTTTTGTGAGATAACTTTGTAAATCTTTGATTTCATGAGAAAACCGATAGGAACGATGATGTATTAAACGGTAGAGGTCATTAATGAAATACTCAATCATTTCTTTTTTGCCCTGATACCTAGCGTCAGACACTTTAATATCAGTGCGTAAATTTCTCAATTCTTCTGTTAGCTGGTCTTTGACATCGTCAATCGATTTTTCAATGTCAGCTTTAGTTTTAGCTATATGAAAGATAATTCCAACAAGAGCAGATACAGACAAAATT
Organism: Dendronalium phyllosphericum CENA369; assembly: GCF_016056275.1. Classification (GTDB taxonomy): domain Bacteria; phylum Cyanobacteriota; class Cyanobacteriia; order Cyanobacteriales; family Nostocaceae; genus Dendronalium; species Dendronalium phyllosphericum. The sequence continues at coordinate 413 of NZ_JAECZA010000148.1, forward strand.
ACATCTAAACTATCTTTTAAATTAGTCGGCATTTCATGTAGGGGACATAAGCAGCGCTCGTCCAGTGTTAGTAAAAAGTAAAATATTTCCAAATAGCCCAACTTAAAAAGCATTTACTCTCAGTTGTTGAGTAATTGGTCTAACTTAAAGTTAATATTGGCAAACTCCTGAGATAGCAAGATTTCCTCTGAAGTGTCATCTACTCCCGTGTACTCCCAAACGTTCACTGATGCACGAGGGAACCATCTCGGTACTTTGATGCTGACAGCATAAGATGTAGAAATCTTCTGAAAAATAATCAGATTTATTTGGTCTAACAATAGCGGACGACCTCTAACAGTCGTCGCATCATGAACGCCACCAATTACAAGCCCAGTACTAATTTTTTGATTGATGTATCCGGCAAATCTCCACACTGAATCAGCCGGAACGTCAGTCTCTACACTAACTGCAAGAATGAATTTATCCAGTACAAAAGGTACTACTATCTCAGGAATAGGATTAATTAAATACTTCCCATTCTGCATTGGAACTTGAACGGCAACAATATTAGTAGAAAATATACTTTGCCAGTTAAGCTGCTTCTTGGTCTGTTTTAACTTTGGCTGCTTCGCCTACGTCTATTCCGTTTTTAGTGTCGGGTTCTTGCTTAACTGCTTTCACTAATTCTGTGGTTGAATTATTTAACTCAGTTACAGCATTAACGGTATCAACCGGAATTTGAGCAACCATCGCAACAGTATTCGCTCCTTCCTGTAGTTGCTGTAATTTAGTCACCCATTTATTATCAAAACTTGGTTGGGGATTCATCCAAGAGTAAGCTTTCTCACCAACAACACCCCATATTCTCAGGGCATTTCCTATCCTGCCTGTGTAGCTACCAATAACTTCTAGAGCATTGGTAATTACAGAATTTACATTCATTAACTGATTCAAGACATTGGTTGTAGCTTGATAGATTCTATTAGCCATTTGCCATGCTTGTTTCAATTCAATATAATTATCTGCCCCAACAATGGCTTTAATGAGGTTTTCTATACTGCTGCTGATCAAGCCGCCTAAATCAAAATTATTGCCTTCAGAATCTTTCAATCCAAACAATTGCAACACGTTATTAATTGCACCTAGCAATGTTTGACCAATATCATTTGATAGCATCAGTGCATTATGTATAGTGGCTGCAAAAATCATCATGTTTAACAGTCGGTCAAGATGCAACCACTTGCTAAAACGCTCTAGCTTACCACTTATGCCGCCGGGAACTTGATCGCCTAACCTCTCAAGTATCGTTGCTTGTCCTTGTAGCAATGCAGCATTTGCACCAGCATTAACTCCTCCAAGAATGGTGTTCGCAGCGTTCCCCACACTGTTATTTGTATTGTTGTTGATATTACCAACAACATCATCCATCATTCGTCTACTACACCCTCCCGTTTGGGTTGTGCGACAAAACCCAGTAGCAGCTGCATTCGCTATACCATCTGGCGTAGGGATATTAGGATTAATTAACCCTGCTGTTCGTCCGGGAATCAAAGGAATTCCAGCAAGCATAGGGATAATTTGGTCTAGTTTTCGGTTGCCTTCCTGGTTCATTCTGTCTTGTTCTTTTAGTCCAGCTTCTATCTTCTTTAAGTCTGCTTTTTGTGTATCTACATCCGATTTCAACTTAGATAAATCACTTTTTATAGGAGTTAAATCTGGGACAGAAACACTTCCTTTATTTTTCGCTTCTTGTAATGCGTAATTCGCAGTAGTCTGTGCGTTTGCTGCTGTAGTGCCTACATTACTTATTGCTTGCCCTAGTGTTGATATTTGAGTATTTAATTGTCGATTATCAACAATTATTTCTTTCCCTATATCGCTGGTAGAGAAACTGGCGTAAGTAACCTGTGCTGTACCAATAACAGCAGGTGTAATAGTAACCCCTCCTGTGTCACTGACAGTAATACTAGCTGGAGTAATAGTTGCAGGTGTAACCGTAATACCCCATTTCTTGAGCGATTGATTAATAGGTGTAGTGCTAACGTCTACTATCTTTTTAGTAGTATCTTGCACCGTTTTAATTGCACTGGTAATACTAGCTGGTAAAGCTTTAGTGACTTTAGAAGCTGTATCTAAAACTTTCGCTTGCGCTGATAAGGTATCCTCAGCTTTCTTTAATCTATCATTTGCACTTTTTGTTTGAGATGTTGCCTCTTTCGCTACCTTTTGCGCTTCTGTCAGTGATTTTTGAATATCTCCAATTGTCTTAGTTACTTCACTTTGAAAATTAGTGTTAATTCCCTTGAGTACTGTCGTTACTTGAGTATTAAGCTTGAGAAAGTTAGTGTTAGTATCATCAATTCTCTTGTCTAGCTTCACCCTGCCTTGACGCACTTCATAAAGAGCGTTGTTCGCGTTTTCACGAATTGGGACTAATTGATTCTCTAAACCATATAATCTATCTCTCGTTCGCTGGTCTTGGAGATTGAAATCATCTACCCTTTTTTGAAGACTACGAATATCAAGTACATTTCTCTGGTATCTATCAAAAGCTTTCTGAATTTCAGAACGGGTGTAATTATCATTTTCAAATCCCATATCCTGAACTTGAATATCATAAATAACTTTCTCCGCTATAACTGCTACTAAACCAACAAGTATGGCTACTTGTGCAAGTTGTGCCCCTCCTTTAATTCCCTTGCTAGGTAAGTCTTTACCTGGTGATTTTTTAAGCAAATTCTCTAAAGTCTGCCGTGCTTCATCAACAGCTTTCTTGTTTTTCAGAATAACTTGGTCGGTTTTAGTAAAAGTACCTTTAAGGTAAGCGTTTCTTTTGAGTACGCTTGTCAGCCCATTAGCTATACCTGGGATTCGTCTGATTTCCCTAAGTCTGGCTGTAAAACCACGGCTAAACTTTGCAGTTTCCAAATAAAAATCCATCCCTGCCTTGGTAGTAATAGGGACTCCAGGTGCTGGTAAACTCATTGTTTAAATATCCCAGTAACTAAGCTAGTAACAAAATCGAGTGATTCAAAAACTTCTTTGAAGGTGATTTTTAGTTTGCTAAACACATCCTCAAGAGAAGTACAATAACTTTCAAGCCTTGCTATTCTTTGGGTGATAGAGGTCAAATCTACCTTGCCATCCTTGCCCAGTTCTATACTTCCACCCTTCTCAAGTTTCGCTATTCTATCCTTTAATTTATTAATCTCTTTCTTGTTCTCTTCACAGCATTGATTTTGTTTATTAATTGCTACTTCCAATCTTTTAATAGCTGATGCTAAATCACTACAAGTATCAGCCATGTTGTTTAACCTTACTAGTTAAGTTATTGATTTTCTCTTTTGTCTCACCGCAAGGAAGACAACAGTAACCAGGATATTTATTCTGTTTACACTTGCAATAGCCTTCCGGACAATCACCACAAGCCACTTTGTATCTAATTGGGCAATCACCCTCAATGGTAAAAATTACTTTCTCGTTATGAGTAACATTTAACTTACATTTACTTGCAAGAGGTACAGCTTGTAAACTTCCAGGGAGAAAGCAAGAGTAAAATACTTGCTCTGTCCCATTAAATATCTTGATTGCTGTTTGTCCTTGTTCGCAGTAATCCAAAAAACTAGTGCTGTATGATGTTCCTGTTGCTGTGCGGGTTCCTGGTAAATTTGGGTCAGTATATGTATAGGTAAATCCGCTCGTAGATGCTTGCTCTGTTACAACATCAATCGGTGAGACATTTGACTCGTATTTCTGTTCTTGCCCAGTGCCAAACTTAAATAAAACCTTTGGTTTATCTGAAGGATTGCAATAAGACATTACTGCAATACTCCATATAATTCGATTTCACCAATAGTAAAGTAAATCTCACCAGGGCAAGTAAATCTGATGTACCTGTAAGCTACCGACTGGTCAGCAATAGCATTACCTACCCATTGATTCACATTTGCTGAGAAGCTTTTATCATCCAATTGAGTGAAGCTTGCACCGTCATCACTACCAGAAATGATTAACCTTGGAGGAATATAATAGCTACTGTCGTAGCGCGCTCTGTAAGTCCAGTAATTCAATTTGACTTTTTTATCGATTAAATCAAATTGCACCCACGAATTATTGTTATACGTGGTGTGGAAGTTACCTTGCTCTCTATCAACTATTGTCGTTAATGGAATAGCTGGGTTATTTACTCCAATAGCTGAGATAACTAACTTATTTATGTCTACAGGGTTACTCCAAGTAGTGCCACCATTTAACCCCAAATAGTAAAAAATGCCTTTGTTATCTCCAAAGGATTGAAAGGTGAAAGTGTTATTGTTACTAGAAGCATTTGCACCTAAGTAAGATTTTAGGGTAGATAATTTGACTTTTCTAGTTGTTTGGGTAACAGCATCCCATACTAGTAGTAAGCAATCATCGGTGAGAGTAGATAATTCCGGAAAATTATTCAAGTTCATAAACTGCAAAATTTTCTGCTACTAAGGTGTTAGTCAGGTAATAGTTACCTAATCTTTCTTTGATGTATGAAGAATTCCATTGAAAGACTCGCATCAATTCAACCCAATCACCTTGGTAGTAGGTGATTGGGTTGTTATTCTCGTCAGTTATCGTGTTGCCGTTTTCGTCGGTTAACACTCCCTCAAAGTTTTCTAAAGCTTTGAGGAGTAGAGCTACAACGAGAGATTCAGCAGTATTGTTTGAGGATGGTGTCAACCCAGGTAAATCTGATTTCGGAATTACTAAATACTGACTATCCTGGGTTGCCCCTGCTCCAAAAATTTGGGTAAGAGTTAGGGGTAATAAAGGCATTAATAATTGTCCGGGTCAATTGCTAGGTTGCCTGCTGGTCTATCGAGTTCAATAGTTATGGTGTCCCTGATGTAAACTGTGTCATTCCTAGAGGTAAAGCTGGGAGTTGTGGTAGTTTCAATACTTAAACTCTGGTCGATGTTTGCATCCCTGTTGTCTGAGGTCAAAGCTGTTTGTGCTTTTAGCAATATTCCAGTCAGCAAACTCTCAGGAGTATTACTACTACTAGCGGTTAATCCTGGTAAATTTGCTTTGAGAATTGTCAAGCTAGTTCCATCCTGAGTTGTGCCAGTACCAAAAACATCGGTTAGTGTCGGTTCCGCCATAAAAAAATAATTCGGATTTGTTGAAGTTAATAAATCCGTTTTATGCGGTAATCAAAAATCAGTAAATGTTCTACTTTTATGTAGAAGTGGTATATCCTCTGATGGCGTGTAACCATTGCCAACAATAGGATTGAGCAAATATTTACTATTAGTGAATATCTACAAAATTCCGTTTTTACCTAATTAAGAGGTAAAAACGGAACATCTAAAGTTCAATTTCTTATATGGCTAAAAATAACAGAAAAGGAAAAGCAGCTGTCATTAGTGATAGTGACTTTGTAAAAATTCGCAAGCAAGTTAAAACTGATA
>NZ_JAECZA010000149.1 GCF_016056275.1 Dendronalium phyllosphericum CENA369
TTGCATATTTCACGCATATCTGTTGTACGTGGATGGCCTCCCTCTTTAGCTGGTGGAATTAAGGGAGACAGGATTTCCCACTCCATATTAGTTAAGTCTGTGGGGTAAAACTTTCGCGCCATGAGTAACTATGTAAATACACTGTCTACAAGGTATCTTATACTTGCCGTAACCTCTTTTTCCTCACTTTTAGATTTACTTTATAAATAGCCTCTTAGAGCAATTGAATGGTACAACAAGTAAAAGATGATCGACTTATGGTTGTCAGACCATTAAATTCTATAACCAGCTTCCCAGCAAAATGAATGGTGCCCAATAATACGGATGACTATAAGTAGGATTGGATTTTAAGCTCAGTTGTGCAAGTCTTAGTGCTTCAGCTTTAGTTAAGCCACTGTTTAATCCCCGATAAAATTCTTGCATCAAAATCACTGTAGACTGTGCTTCTACCAACCACAAGCTAGCAACTGTACTACGCGCACCTGCTTGTACTGCAACTCCCGCAATCCCCAAGGCTGACCTTTTGTTTCCCTTTGCGGTTTGACAGGCACTCAAGACCAATAGTTCAATCATTTGGGGACTAACTTGAGCTTTATTTCTTAATAAACTGTCAAACTCTGCAATATTAATTTGTCGATCGTATGCGAGAAATCCTGTGTGTGTTGGCTCAGAACTGAATTGCCCGTGCGTACTAATATGAACAATGGGAAAATTAGTCTTACTGATTTTTTCTTTAAAATTATCACTAGTAAATTCTTCATCCAATAAAGTAAGAGAAGATTTAGTTAGTTTTTTGACATCTGCTACTTCTTCTTTGACTTGAGGTAGTGCTACTGCATTGGGTGGAGCATTAATGTCTTTCAAGCTGGGGCTTGGTATAGATAAACCAGCAATTAGAGCTTGCATTTTATCTTTTAGTAGGGATTTGGGAACTGGAATTCTTGAACCCAAAGTTCCTGAAAAGCTATACCGATTTAATAAATAATCTTTTCCATCATGCAACACTTGCATGGGCAAGCTTTGAAAAGATTTATCCAAAACAAAAACTAATGTACCAGCATCTGGTAAATATTGCTCTAAAGGTGCAAATAATTTTTGATAAATTACTTGAGAATGGGAAATAAGCACGCGCTCTTTAGTAGCAAAAAGTCTTTTATCTTGTAACAATTTTAACAGTGCATCAACATGACTCATCACTAATTTAGAATCTATAGAGTGATGAGCGGGTGGTTTTCCTGGGATTTTAACAATTACTTCTATACTGTCGGTCAAATTAATAATATGAATGATGGCTGAAGCGGCATTTAAGTTTTGGATTTCATCTAAAGCAATGAGATCGAGTCTACCACATTTGAGATAATCTTCTAATTCTGCCATGTGGAGTTGCTCGTGAATTTGGCTTATCAAATCATAATCGGGTGTAGAACTCTTAGCGAGCAATTCCATGTAACTGCGATAAACGGGGTTTACCTTTTCATAAAAGAAAAATTGTGAATCAGAATTACTCGACAAGAGATTAGCTCGAAGATTTGTAATACTGTTAACAGCTGCACCATAGGCTTGACGGGCGGCATCAACTTTTCCTTGTTTTTGATACAACTTGCCTAACTGCTCTTGTAAAGAGTATACAATATCTTCCGCGCGAATTGATTGAGCCAAAATTAAAGCTGTTTCCAAATAAGAGAGTGCTTTCTCTGGCTGGAATTTACCTAATTCTTCTAAACTTTTAGCTTCTAGCTTTTGGCTCTTAATAGTTTTTGCTATTTGCCAAGCATCTTGAGCATATTCAATAGCCTTTAAGCGTATCTGTTGGTCTGGCAACTTACTTAAACTATTAGCGAATTTTAGCCTAGCTTGAATAGATTGCTCACGCGATAAACTTTCAAAAGCTGAAGACTCTTGCAATATCAGATTTATTAATGGTCGAATCCGTTGACTAATTTTTGTATTAATATCTGGCAAATTCGGTTGAGTTTTCAGCCATTCTTGAAAATTTAATAGTAAATCTAAACTATTTAATTGAGCTTGAAGTTTAATATTTATTGACGTGTTTGAATGAATGGCTACAAATTGATATTTGTCAAGTGCTTCCTGTGCTTTTTGCGGAATAAAGTTGACAATCGCATCTGTTAAGAGTGGTTCCTCTATCCACTTATATTGCTGGATTGCTTGTTTATAGATATCTTGCTTTGTGTTTCCTAATGACAAGACAATCTTGTTAACTTGCTCTGGAGAAATATTTGTTCCTAATAATATTTGTTCCAAAACCATTTCAGATTCGCTTAATTTGTAATTTAAACGCAGCACTTCCCCTAAACTTTGCAATGCCAGTAAGTTTGCTGGTGTTAAATGAATCTGTTGAATTATTGTTGCTAGTTTTTCTTTTTCTTTTATAGATACTGGCAACATCCTTGGCTCACAGAGCCATTCATCCAGTTTCAATGCAGTCACTAGTTTTTTACAAGCCTGGAAATGCAGACCTAATTTTTGCAGAGCGAAGTTTTGATAGACCAGACTTTCTGTAATACCCTCTTGATTATTTAGTTGACGATAAATCTTAGTTGCTTCTTGCCAATTATTCAAGGCTTCTGCTGGTCGATCTCGATTTAATTGTCCTCTACCTGCCTTGAGCAGCAGTTGAGCTTGTTGCTGTTTTGACTCATCCTTATTAGTTCCAGCTAATAATACAAGAGGCGAATTCCAAACTATTGCAATAGTCAGAACCCCTAAAAATAAATACTTCAGCCATCTTTTCTTAATCATCGCTGTAACTTGTTTCCACCAATGGGAACAATTGTGATACTGGAGTTACAGAAGAACATGAACTAGAATTTAAGGGACTATTAGGAGTTACTTCGTTCGGTTTGGTTGCTACTAACGTGACTTGTCCATTGGAATCAAATACCCAACCCTGAGCTTCTACAATTTGCGTAGTATCTTCAACTGTTGAAGACTGTGTTTTAGTTAAAGGTTGATTTTCTACAACAGGTATAGAACTACTTTCTAGAAAAGCCTGATTATATAGTGGGTCGTCCAACTCAGCCGGCGCACTTTCTCTACCTCTAATAACAAACTTACCTGCTACTGCCCCCGATCTTCCTGGGCAAACTGATGCAATTTTTGGGGTTTGTGCGATCGCTTCTGGTTGTGCTTTCAGTTGCTCAGGATTTCTATCTTGGAAGTTGATTTGTACTATACCGTCAATTCCTCGTTGCGAAGTCGTAGTAATTTGTGTTTTAGGCGAAATAAATAGCCCTTGTGTGTTGATTCGGATGTTCCCACCTCGTCCCTCAAAAGCGTTGGCTGTAATGGCGCTGTTATTAGAGGCGGTTAGAATGTGCGTGTTAATGATGATGTTACCACCGTTTCCGGAAGTGCCTTGCTGCCCAGCTGTTGCAGAAATATTGCCAGAGCTTAGTTGAATGATGTTGGAGGTTATTTTGATGTCGCCACCTTCACCAACGGCAGTGGTCGCGCTAATGCCTCCGCCATTATTAAAGATATTGATTCTATTCGTAGTGATATTAACGTTTCCAGCGTTTCCAATACCTTCGTTACGAACACTCACTAATCCACCGTTGCTAATGCTTAAACTTGGCGTGTTAATTGTCACATCTCCAGATTCTCCAGAAGGTATTGGAGGAATTCTATATAATTGTTGTAAAACTTGAGGCACAGTACTAGCAGATGAAATCACTGAACTAGGATTGTTAATAGTAGCCATCTTTCCGCTTAAAGTTACAGAATCAGAGGCATTTATAGTAACACTTCCACTATTGCCACTAGATAAGGTAGAAGCATCAATTGTTCCTCCATCCTGAACTATTAAAGTTGATGTATTGATTGTTAAACTACCAGCATTACCAGTATTAAAAGTAGTACTAGCAATAGTAGATGGTTGAAAAACTACTGGTGCATACCCAGTTACTTCTATAGAATTAGCAGCATTTAAAATTACATTACCACCTTGACCACTGCCAAAATTGGAAGACGTTACAGCACTTCCATTTTTAACAACTAATTTTGGTGTTGATAAAGTAATATTACCTGCATTTCCTGAGCCAAAAGCTCCAGCAGCAATTAAACTGAAAAGTCGGGGAGTTAAAGGTGAAACTCCTAGTAATTGGACAGAATCAGAGGCATTTACAAATATATTTCCACCAGGAGCTTTACCAAAAGTTAATGTATTAATTTGTCCTCCATTTTCAAGTATCACCTTGGGAACTAAAATTTTAATATCTCCTCCAGCACCTAAGCTCAAACTTTCATTTCGTAAACTGCCCGCAATTCTAGCAACTGGATCGCTACCGTTTATCTTCAAAAATTCAGAGGCAGTTACACTTAATGCACCTGCTGGTGTTATGCCTTGGTTTTGAATTAAAATTACCGATCCATCAGTAAGTATAACTCCCTTTCCTTGTATATGTATCGAACTATTACCATTACCATTAGCATTAATAAAAGCACGGTTTGATAAATCAATATTACTGAATGAAGATACACTTCCAAAAGAAAAATTCCACCCTGAAGAATCTGGAAAAATGTTGACTAAACCATCATTAATGCTATTTAATTCAACACGCCCTTCTCTTGCTGTTAACGTACCACCTTCTAAAAATATATTATTTCCAATAAATCCTAATGTATTTCCTGATTTTACTTGTAAACCTATTTGATTACTACTCATTCTTGTTGGTAAAAACGGTGGAGCAGCCAAGTCATGTCCTTCACCTTTAATATGGATTGCGCCTGAATTTGCTTCAATTACTAAACCAATAGGCTGACTAATAGTTAGCAGGGTTGTATTTCTCGACGAATCTTTAGCACTAAATTTAATGCCGTCAGCAAAATTACAGCGTATTGCAGGTTTATGAGGTACAGTAACAACAGTTTGTAAACCAGTTTTTTAAATGCTCTGGATTAATCAAATTAAGTGCAGTTGCGATGAGAACATCAACCATTTTTGAAGAGGTTGGAGAAAAGGAGCGTAAAAAAGCTTTTAATTGTGACCACCAATGTTCGATGGGATTAAAGTCAGGAGAATAAGGTGACTGATAAAGAACATTTGCACCCTTTGATTGAATTAAAGACTCGATTCCTTCCACTTTATGTGCAGGGACATTATCCATAACAACTACAGCACCCGTCCAGAGTTGGGGAAGTAAACACTTTTCAATAAAGACTTTAAATGCATTTCCATCCATTGAACTATTCAACGTCATCACAGCCAAAACTTGTTTCATGCTTACTGCCCCGATTACTGTTACCT